>DAISJM010000005.1:0-116116 GCA_036821485.1 Verrucomicrobiota bacterium
TGCCGTCGCCGTGGAACATCGTAGCCTCAACGCCGCGCTGTCTTGGATGGTGGGCCCAGTAGGACTCGAACCTACGACCAGAGGATTATGAGTCCCCTGCTCTGACCAACTGAGCTATGGGCCCACAGCTCAGTGCAACGCTAGCGTACGCGGCCTTTGAATGCAATCCGATACCCCGCTGCCGATGCGCTGTCCCTGCGCTGTTGACAGAGGCGGGAGGGCGGGTCATGCTCGGGGGCAAGGAGGGTCCCGCTATGAGAAAGTGGTTGCTGCCTTTGTTCATCCTGTCGCTTTGCCTGACGGTTCCTGTCTGGCTCTGCAGTTGCGAAGATTCCGGTGGTGATGATAACGATACGACACCGCCCCCGACCGACGACGGCACGTGGGAAAGTGATCAGGTGGATGGCACGTATCACGGTTCCCTGAGCGGATCGCTGAACGAGAACTTCACGCTGGATGTGGATCAGAACAAGTGGCTGGTCTACGGCACATACGACAGCGCCAACTACAGTGGCAACTTCGATGGCGACGTCAGCGGCCAGACCATCTCGTTTGAAGCCAACCTCGCGTCCAAGACGGGCGGGGCCGCGATAGAGGTGGATTTCAGCGGCAGCTTCTCGGCCGGTGGCGGCACGATGAACGGCACCTACACGACCTCCGCCGGCGGCTCCGGCACATGGAGCGCGACGAGGTAGGGGAAGTCGAGGCTTGGTATTAGTTATTGGTTATTGGTCCGAACCGTCCCCGGGGTTGCCCGGGGACGTTGCTTCTTGAGTCTTCTGTAGCCGGGGGCGTTGACCCCGGTGATCGAATCCATCACCTACAGCACGGGGGTCAGCAGGCTGCTGAAGTTCTCCAGGACTTTCTGGGTGACCGGGCGGTTACGCCAGGTGGACAGGTCCGCTTCGCCGCTGAGCGTGATCTCCTCCAGCACCACCCGTTTCAGCGCGTTGATGAAGTCGTTGCCGTAGACCGCCAGATTGGTTTCATAGTTCAGCCTGAGGCTGCGCACATCCAGGTTGGCCGTTCCCACAATGGCCAGCGTATCGTCCACGATCAGCGCCTTGGCATGCATGAAGGGCGGCTCACGCTCGAAGATGCGTACCCCGGCGGTCAGCAGATCCTCGTAGAGCGCGCGGGCTGCAAGCCCGGCGTACACGTGGTTGTTCTTGCGCGGCACCACGAGGCGGACCTCGACACCGCGTAACGCGGCGGAACGAAGTGCGCGCAGGATATCCTCCGTCGGTACGAGATAGGGCGTCACGGCCAGCAGTTGCTTGCGGGCGGCTACGATTGCGCTGAAGAAGACGTCGGTCAGGACCTCTGTCTCGGCAGTGGGTCCTCCGTTCACGACCCGCGCGAGCGCGGTGCCCGCAGGCTCGAGATGGGGAAAATGCTCGGCGCGAAGAAGGACCTCAGCCTTCTCGTCGGTCATGAAATACCAGTCGCGCAGGAAGAGGTATTGCAGTTCCTGCACGATCGGGCCTTGGATGGCGAAGTGATAATCGCGGATGGGCGGCTGCCCGGCGCGCGTCACGTTTTCGTCGCGGAGGTTGATACCGCCGGCATAGGCCACGCGGCCGTCGACGACAAGCAACTTGCGGTGATTCCGCAGGTTGATCTGGAACTGCCGCTTGATGGGGTTGGCCTGTGTCCAGCCGGCCATGTGCAGGTTGGGAATGTTCCGATACTTCGCAAACAAGCCGGTCATCCACGCGCCCGTGGAGCCGAACTTGTCGAACAGAAAGCGGACGGTGACGCCGGCGTTGGCCCGCTCCCTGAGTGCTTCCATGAACTCGCGGCCCACGGCGTCGTTGCCGATGATGAACGTCTGAAGATGCACGTGGTGCTTCGCGCTGCGAATCGATTCAAGCATGCGGGGATAGGCCTCGTCTCCCGTCACCAGCGGTTCAATGTGGTTGCCCCGCAAGAGGGGATAGTCGGGGAGGGTGGCATTCATCGCGCTGTTCAGTTCGCGCGCGAACGGGGTCTCGGGTTCGGCGGCCAGCGAGTCGTGTACGGCCCGCCAGTAGGCCAGGGGCATGGCGGCGTCTTCGCGCGTCCTGCGTTCAGAGAGAAATGCCTGGTCGGCCTTCTGCTTGTGCCAGCCTTTGACCGGCACCTTGTTGATGCCGAAGGAGGCGAACAGAAGGACGCCGACACCCGGGAAGGTCCACGCCAGCAGAATCCAGAATACAGCGGAGGTGGGATCCCGGCGGTGGCGCAGACAGTGGATGGTGACGAGCAGCGCAAGAAGGATGTGCAGCAGGGGACCCAACTCGACGACCAGCTTCGCCGTGGGCGCCCACGCGGGTACGACCGCTATGGTGGAGCATAAGGTCATGAGGACCGCCCTATTTAACCACAGTCGTCAACGGGAGCGAGCCACAAAAAGGGCACAGAAAGCACAACCCGTGAACTGGCCGGTCAGGTCAACCCGCGGTCGAAGTTGCCGACGTGGCTGGACATCAGGCTCTGGCCGTGGCGCAGCGTACGCCAGGTATCGCGGACTTGTTCGGAGCTGTACGGGCGATAGATGAAGTCCGCGCGCAGATGCAACGCGCCTGCAGCGCGCAAAACTTCCAGTCGCTCCGCAAGGGAGAACGGCTTCAGCCCGAGCAGAATCGTCCGGCAATTCCGGTTCACCGCGAGTACGCGGTCGCCGTGCGACGAGATCATTTCTTCCTTCTCAAACGTGCAGCGATCACGCCCCGGACAGGCTTCCATGGCGTTGGATCGTACGCAGGTCTCGGAGATGAAGAGGGGCGGGTCCTGGTGAACGATCACCGTCGCCTGCCGGGCGAACTCGGCCAGCAGCAGCCGCATGTTGTTCAGTCCGTCTTCCGGCGAGAGGGTGAACCGCGTGGCGCCCAGCTCCATGACCTGCCGTGCGGCCAGCGCGTTGGTGATGTAGATCGACCAGTCGGTGGCGAGGTCACCGTGTCCGCCGACGGCTTCTTTGAGGAAGCCCCAGCCGGAGATGTTGGCGACTTCCCAGCGGGTCCAGCCTGCTTCGTGCAGCAGGCGGATTCTGTCGAGCAAATCGCGCTCTTCCCACGAGCGCGTGATGATCGGAAACGCCAGCCGGACGCGTTCGTGCCCGATTTGCCCGGCCAGTTGGTTCAGCGCCTTGACGATGTGGTCCGAGGGATCGCACACGACATCGACGACGACTTCCTCAACATCGCTCCAATCCTGCGCCTCGAAGCGGTCCAGGTAACCGGCGCGATCGACCTTGATTGCCCACCCGGCCGTAGCCCCGGTTGCGGAAACGGGAAGTGGAGCGAGGCTGTCGGCAAGCATGGCATCGCGCCGGCGATGGCGCGCGGCGGTCAGCGCGGTTTCCAGCGAAGCCGTGGCGTCACGTCGCAGCGCATTGAGCTGCGAGACGGGAATGAAAATCGATTCGGGGTTTCGAAGCTCGATCGTGCCGACGGCGAAAGGGGTGTCGCCAAGCTTTTCGAACGCGCCGCGCACGGCGGATTCCATTTGCGCCGGATTACGGGCCGGGCTGAACGGGCCGGGTAAAGATGCTTCGGCCGAGGCAACGGCATCCTGCCCGTGACGCGGGGAAACCGCGACGCGGGCGACGGCGCGTTTGGCGGAGAGTTCCACGGCGGTGTTCATGGCGCGGCGGATGCGGAATTCGCCGGGCTTGGGTTTGTCGAACCGGTACCGGCGTTTCACATCCTGCGAAGAAGAGCAGTAGACGGTGGCGCCCACGGGGAGCATGGGATGCTCCGGTGGCAGTTCAATTTCGACGACGGCACCGGCGGGTGCTTCAAAGAACTCCGGCCGTTTCGCGCCGCGCGGCAATTCGACAATCTCAATGCGATCGATGGCGAATCCGAACGGCTTGCCTCGGCCGGGGACATCGACCTGCAATCCATCATGAAGTTCGATGGGCCGCGTGGTGCGGAAGCGCAGGGCGTCGCGTCCGGCGCGACGCGGCACGTCGAGGACGCTTCCGGCAGGTGTGCCGCGGTGACCGATGAAATCGGGGTCGACGGCGTCCTTTGCGCGCGGGCCGGCGACGTGGAGGTCGGTCCACGGGCGGCTGAAGATCGCCTGGATGTCGGCCTCGCACGCGGCCTTCTCCTGCGGCGTGAGCGAGCGGTCGAGCAGCCGGCGATAGTAGTTGGTTGTGGCGGCGACGTAGAGCGGGGCTTTCATGCGGCCCTCGATCTTGAACGAAGCAACACCGGTTTCCGCGAGCGCGGGAAGCCGGCCGGCGAGGGCGAGATCCTTCATGGAGAAGAGGAACCCATCGTGCGTCTTTCCGCCCTGAAAATGGTCGCGGCAGAGATAAGCGCAGCGGCCGCGGTTGCCGCTGCGGCCGAGCGTCAGCGACGAGAAGAGACAGAGTCCGCTGTAGGAATAGCACAACGCGCCGTGGACGAAGATTTCGGTTTCCACGCCGGGGATGGCGGACAGGGCGCGAATCTCGTCGATGGTCAGTTCGCGGGCAAGCGTTACGCGGGCGAAGCCCATATCGCGCAGCGTCTCGACGCCGAAGCGATGATGACAGGCGAGCTGCGTGCTGGCGTGCAGGCGCAGTTCGGGCAGATGGCGGCGGATGGTCCGTGCCACACCGAGGTCCTGCACGATTGCCGCGTCGATTTCCATGTCCGACAGCGTGCCGAGCAGGTTCACCAGTTCGGGAATCTCGTTCTGGAGAACGAGCGTGTTAACTGTGGCGAAAACCCTGCGACGCGGTGTGAGCGAGTGGGCGTAGGCGGTCAGCTCGCTGACATCATCGATTGAAAAATTCTCCGCCTCAGCGCGGGCGGAAAACTGTTTCAAACCGAGGTAGATCGCATCGGCGCCATAGTGAAGCGCAGCATAACCGGCGTCGGGGCTGCCGGCGGGGGCCATCAGTTCGGGAGTGTGTGGGTGTGGCGCGCTCATTGGAGGTGTGGTTCAGCCGCCGGCCTCCTCGGTGCGATCGGTCGCCGGGGGCGGCGCTGGGATAAGCGCGCAGACGGAGGCATAAAGTTCGTCGGTCAGTTTCAAATCGGCGGCTTTCAGCGCGGGTTCGAGCTGTTGAAGGTTGCGGGCGCCGATGATGGGCGCGCTGACGGCCGGATGATGGGCTACCCACGCGATGGCGAGGGTGACGGGGTCGAGCCCGCGCTCGCGGGCGAGATGGCAGAAGGCCTGAGCGGCCTGCTGCACCTGATCGCCGGCGTATCGTTTCTGATAGGTGGCATCGGTGGCGAGGCGGCCTGAGGCCGAGGAGAAGCCGGCCTTGAACTTGCCGGTCAGGAGGCCGCCGCCGAGCGGGCTGTAGGTGATGACGCCGAGCCGTTCAGCCTGCGCCATGGGGAGAATCTCCACCTCCGCCTGGCGTTTCACGAGGCAATACATCGGCTGAATGCAATCGAACGGGGCCCAGCCCTTGAGTGCGGAGATGCCGAGCGCCTTTTCGATCTGCCATGCGGCGAAGTTGCTGGCCCCGAGGAATCGGACCTTGCCGGCGCGAACGATTTGATCGAGCGCCTGCAAGGTTTCCTCAAGCGGCGTGTGCTCGTCGAAATGGTGGACGAAGTAGACATCGATGCGGTCGGTCTTGAGTCGTGCGAGGCTGGCGTCGACGGCTGAAAGGAGATAGCTGCGGGACAGGCCGACGGGACGGAGTGTCTTTTCCAGCGCGTAGAATGCCTTGCTGGTGATGACAACCTCGTCGCGGCAGTCCCTGATGAGTTCGCCCAGGATGCGCTCGGATTCGCCCTGCGCGTAGAGGTCGGCGCAG
This sequence comes from Verrucomicrobiota bacterium, assembly GCA_036821485.1. GTDB lineage: Bacteria > Verrucomicrobiota > Kiritimatiellia > CAIQIC01 > JAGNIJ01 > DAISJM01. Next base: position 5,753 of record DAISJM010000005.1, read on the forward strand.
TCGAAGAAATTGATGCCTGCCTCGCGACAGCGGTGAAACAAGGCGGCCGATGTGGGACGGTCGGCCTCGCGGCCGAACGTCATCGTGCCGAGGCAGAGCGGTGAAATCTTGAGGTGGGTCCGGCCGAGTTGGCGCTGGTTCATACGTATTCTCCGGGAACGACTCTATACCTTACCAAGAGACAGTGCGGGAGGAAAATCGCGGCTGGGTCAGGCGCTCTTCTTGGGCCAATCCTTCACGACCTGGAGGACATCGCGGACATAGGCGCATTCGCATTTGGCCGGGCAGGGACGCAGTTCGCGCTCGCCGAGGCAGTACCTGGGGCAATCATCGGTTTCGGTCATGTGCGCTTTGAACATGGGCCCGTCGTGAAGATCGAGGAACTCCCCCGCGTGGATACCCATCGTGGTCTGGCAGGTATGGTTGAACAGGAAAATGCCGGCGGAAAGATCGGGAAGGTTTGCTTGGTAGCCCACGAGGCTCAACTCCGGGTCGGACAGAAACTCCAGCCGGTCTCTCCAAGTCTTTCCGCACATCTGGCAAGTTTTGAACATCTTACTGCTCCAATTCATCTCGCTCAAACATACACCCCTTTCTGCTGATTGCCGAGATCTCAGTCCCGGCCAAACTCCGATAAAACCCCGATTTTCCTTTTGCCAAAGCAGTGGAGCATGGCCATTATCTGGGGCCACGAGGGAGTTCCTTTTGCCCTGCGAGGGGTTCGGGAACTCAAGGGGTCACGCTACAAAGGAGGGGTCTATGCTATTCGGCATTCAGGATCCATGGGTCTGGTCTGCTTACCTGTTGTGTATTCTCAGCACGCTACTCTGCGTGGTCTACGGCCTGATCAACTGGAACAAGGGCGACGAAGCTGTTAAGCCCGAAGATGTCCAGTGGGCCAAGGAAGAGAAGGAAGAGGTCGAAGAGACCATGTAACGCGTCGGTTCCCGACGGCAATCCATCAAGAAGGGGAGAGGGTTCATGGATCTTTTCAGTATCATCATCGTTCTGGTCTACTTGCTCGCCACCGGCTACCTGGGTTACCAGGGCTATCGCCAAACCAAGACCGCATCGGATTATCTTGTGGCGGGTCGCAGCGCGCATCCGGTCGTCATGGCGCTGTCCTACGGGGCTACCTTCATCAGCACGTCGGCCATCGTGGGGTTCGGCGGCGTCGCCGCGAACTTCGGTATGGGGTTGCTGTGGCTGACATTCCTGAACATTTTCGTGGGCATCTTCCTTGCGTTCACGTTCCTGGGGAACCCGACACGAAGGATGGGGCATCACATCGACGCGCATACCTTCCCGGAACTGCTCGGCAAGCGCTATGACAGCAAATTCCTGCATGTATTTTCCGCCCTGATCATCTTCTTCTTCATGCCGTTGTACGCCACGGCAGTGATCATCGGTGGCGCAGAGTTCATCGGGCCGATCTTCCGGGTTTCCTACGATACAGGCCTCTATATCTTTGCGCTCATCGTGGCGGCCTACGTCATTGCCGGCGGGCTGAAGGGCGTGATGCTGACCGACGCCCTGCAGGGCGCGATCATGCTGGTCGGCATGATTGTCCTGCTGTTTGTCACTTACGGCATGCTGGGCGGGATGGTGCCGGCGCACGAGGCGCTGACGGCGATGAAGGATCAGGTTCCGAAGTTCGTGCAGGTGATCGGTCATCGCGGATGGACGGAAATGCCGCCCTTTGGCTGGTCCGCGCCGGGCACACCGATGCCGCAGGCCGTGGGATACCACCTGTGGTGGATCATGGTCTCGACGATCGTCATGGGTGTCGGTATCGGCGTGTTGGCGCAGCCCCAGCTCATCGTCCGGTTCATGACCGTCAAATCGCGCCAGGCGCTGAACCGTGCGATGGTCATGGGCGGTATCTTCATCTTCTTCATGACGGGCGTCGCGTTCATCGTGGGCTCGTTGTCCAACGTGTATTTCGCGCAGAAGGAAAAGATCGCCTGCCAGATCATCAATGAAAACGTCCTGATGGACCCCGGCGTCGACGGCAAGGGCAAGCTGACCCTCGTGCCGGAGGATGCCGCCCCGGAAGTCGTGCAGCGCGCGAAGACTTTTGTGAGCTACCGGCTGCCGAGCGAGGGTGAAGATGCGCCGACCCGCTATGTCCTGCGCACGCCGGCCATGGTGGTCACGCGCGGCGAGGGATCGGCCGACATCGTCGAGCCGCACCTTGTCGCCGTGATGCGTACCGTGACGCTGGGCACCACGATGCAGGGCAATACGGACACGATTATTCCGCGCTTCGTGAACAGCGCCATGCCTCACTGGTTCAGTGTGGTGTTTCTGCTCACGCTTCTTTCGGCTGCGATGAGCACCCTGTCGAGCCAGTTTCACACCATCGGCACGGCGCTCGGACGCGACGTGTTCGAGGAAGTGACGCAGAAGCGCCATACGGACAAGTCGGTGACGGTGACACGGCTGGGTATCTGCGTGGGCCTGATCGTGGCGGTCGTGGCCGGCAAGGTTATTCGTGGGAACATCATTGCGCTGGCGACGGCCATCTTCTTCGGGCTGTGTGCGGCGTCCTTCCTGCCCACGTTTGTAGGCGGGCTCTTCTGGAGGCGCATGAACAAGGCAGCGGCGACCACGTCGATGCTGGTGGGTTTCTGCACCAGCACGTTCTGGCTGGCGTTTGTGAACGGCAAGACGGCGGCCGGACTCGGCCTCTGCAAATTCATTTTCGGCAAGGACCACATTGTTCCGCCCACGTGGAGCGTGACATGGACCGTCGTGGATCCATTGATTGTGGCGCTTCCTCTTTCGATCCTGGCCGCCGTGCTCGTGGCCCTGCTGACCAAGCCGATGGAGAAGGAGCACCTCGACTGGGTCTTTGGCGGGGCCGCGCCGAAGGCCAAGTAACGCGCCGGTTGAGCGCGATCAGCATAAACGGAGGCAGAGTCCATGACATCGTGGTGGATGATATGTGCCGTGTTGGCGTATCTGATTGCCGTGGGGTATCTCGGTTATCGTGGCTATAAGGGCACGGTCAGCGCCACGGATTTTCTGATCGCCGGCCGTGGCACCCATCCCTACGTCATGGCGATGTCTTACGGTTCCACCTTCATCAGCACGTCGGCCATTGTCGGCTTTGGCGGCGTCGCGGCGGTATACGGCTTTGGCCTGTTGTGGCTCGCTTTTCTGAACATCTTCGTGGGCATTCTTCTGGCCTTCGTTCTGTTCGGCTCGCGCACGCGCCACATGGGCCATCGGCTGGATGCCCACACGTTTCCGGAGTTTCTCGGCCGCCGATTCCAGTCGCGTTTCACACAGGGATTCGCGGGCGCGTTGATCTTTATCGTGATGCCCCTCTACACGGCGGCCGTGTTGCTCGCGACGGCGAAATACGTCGCGGAGCAACTCGGTATCTCCTACGAGGCGGCGCTGCTGATGTTCTCCGCCGTGGTCGCGGTCTACGTGGTCATGGGCGGGATCAAGGGGGTCATGTATACCGACGCGCTGCAGGCGACCATCATGGTGGTGGGCATGTCGGTCCTGCTGGTGATGACGTACCGCATGCTCGGAGGCTTCACGAGTGTTCACCGGGAATTGACCGGGATGGCCGCGCAGGTGCCGGAGAAGCTCTTGAAGGCCGGGCACCAGGGTTGGACCTCGATGCCGAAATTCGGCTCACCGCTCTGGTGGACGCTGGTCAGTACGATCATGGCGGGCGTAGGCATCGGCGTGCTGGCCCAGCCGCAACTGGCTGTGCGCTATATGACCGTCCGGAGCAATAAGGAGATCAATCGTGCCGTGCCGACGGGCGGCCTGTTCATCATGCTCACCGTCGGCATCGCCTACATCGTGGGCCCGCTGACGAACGTATGGTTCTTCCGGAAGATTGGAAAAGTGGCGATTGCGGCAGCGGGTGGCGATGTCGAGAAGATCATCCCGATGTACATCAAGGACGCCTTGCCGGAATGGTTTGCCGTGCTGTTCATGCTCACGGTGTTGGCGGCCGCAATGAGCACGCTGAGCGGGCAATTCCACGCGATGGGCACAGCGCTTGGGCGCGACGTGATGGAGCAGGGGCTGGGGGGTGGGCGGAAAGCTCGGACGGTGTTAGCGACCCGCCTTGGGGTGGTGGTCGGCATCATCCTGAGCGTCTTCCTTGCCTATGCACTGGAAAAGAAGTTCGGCCGGACGGGCACGGAGATCGTGGCGCGTGGGACGGCAATCTTCTTTGGGGTGTGTGCCTGCTCATTCCTGCCGATGTATATCGGCTCGCTTTGGTCGCGATCGATCACCAAGGCCGGCGCGATTGCGGGGATGTTGGGCGGTGCCTGCTCGAGCCTGTTCTGGATGCTGTTTGTGCATGAAAAAGCGTCGACGGCGTTGCTTCTTTGTAACAAACTGTTCGGCGTGCGGTCCCTTGGGATCCGGCTGGTGGACGGCGTGGAGACTTTCCGCAGAGCCGGACCGGTGATTTGGTCGTTTGTCGACCCCATGATCATCGGATTCCCGATAGCGGTTCTGTTGACCGTGGTGGTATCGATGGCGACGAAGAGACTGCCGGAAGACCACTTGGAGTTGTGCTTTGGCAAGAGCGCGGTGGTGCGATAAGCAAAGGAGGCAAGCGGTATGAGGAAGATACTGGCTGCGGTGGGTGTGTTGGTGTTCGTGGCGCTGGTTTGCCCTGTGACGGGGCGCGCTGCGGAGAAGAAGGACGAGAAGAAGGCGGACAAGAAAGCCGCCGTGGAACAAAAGGCCGCCCCCGAGAAGAAAGTGGCCAAGGAGCCGGCCAAGGTCGCGGAGAAAGCCATGTTCCGCTACGGTGGCGACGAGCGCATTCGCCAGGAATTCCTCGACGAAATTCCGATCATCGCCGATCCCCCGGGCGTGACCCGCGGCGGCAAGAACAACTACTTCCGGTTCCGCACGCGCCTCTGGGCGGAAGTGGACCCGATGGACAACGTGACGTTCAAGGCCCGCGTCGTGAACGAGTGCCGCGAGTGGCAGGATCCGGATATGTCCGGCCGGCCCGATCGCTCGAAGTCCGAGTGGCCGGATGAGTGGGTGTTCGACAACCTGTATATCGACATTCGCAACCTGGCCAATGACAAACTTGATCTGCGGATCGGCCGTCAGGACCTGATCTACGGCACCGGCAAGGTGATCTTGGAAGGCACGCCGAAAGACGGTTCCCGCACGATCTATTTCAATGCCGCGCGCGCGACCTGGCGTTTCAGCAAGGACACGTCGCTGGATATCTTCGGCATCTACATGCCGCCGGAGGACACGCTGGCGATCAACGACGTCGATCGCGAGCTCTCTGGTTATACCTCGGGCTACGACAAGATGACCGAGAGCGGCGGCGGGCTGTATCTCAAGGACAACTCGAGCGCTACGCTCCCCTTCGAGCTCTATGCGATCTATAAGAACGAGAGCGACTACGAGACGGGGACCGGCGACGCGGTGGTCGATCATCCGACCCTCGATCTCAATACGTTTGGCACACGCCTGATGCCCAAGTTCAGTGACCGGCTCAGCGGCAACCTCGAACTTGCGTATCAGATCGGTGAGCGTGGCGACCAGGACGTGAGTGGTTACATGGGCGATGCGTGCGTGACCTATAAGCTTCCGTTTGCCGACAGCATCAAGCCGGCGATGGACGTGGGCGTGTACTACCTGTCGGGCGACGATCCCGATACGGCTGCGGACGAAGGTTGGAATCCGCTGTGGGCGCGGTATCCCCAGTATAGCGAGTTGTATGTCTATGCCTACGACGCTGAGGGCGCGGCCCGCTGGAACAATCTGGCCATGCCTCGCGCGGTCATCTCGGCTCAACTGTGCAAGTGGATGAAGGGTTCCGCCGGCATCGCGTACCTGTATGCACCGGAGAAGAATGGTCCGGGTGGCGGGAGCGATCGTGGCCTGCTGAGCTCGCTCAAGAGTGAGTTTACCCTCAAGGAAGGCATGCTGACGAAAACGGACAAGTTGACCGGCCACCTGCAGGTGGATTGGCTGGAACCCGGCAACTACTACAACGTCAACGACACGGCGATCTTCGCGCGTTGGCAGTTGAACTACGAATTCTAGGTCTCTGGACCAGGATGTAGGGCGGGGCGTTTCCTTCGTTGAAAACGGGGAAACGCCCCGGCTGTTTTAGGGGCTGGTGGCGCACGTCCCGGAACAGAAGAGGATTGACGATTCAGCGCAGTTCGTGAAAGCTCAGATCGGTTTCGCGGTGCTGTCAGTGTTGGAGGGCCGAAGCATGATTTTCAACGAGAAGAACGAGTGCATGTCCCGTGCCGACCTGCAACGGCTGCAGGGCGAACGGCTGAGGGACGCGGTGACGCGGGCTTATGAAAACGTACCCTTCTACCGCAAGAAATTCGACGAGCATGGCGTCAAGCCGAAGGACATCCAGTCCATCAAGGACATCAGCAAGCTGCCGTTCACCACGAAAGACGATTTCCGCTCAACGTATCCCTTTGGCCTTTTTGCCGTTCCACTCAAGGATGTCATTCGCATTCACGCGTCGTCGGGCACCACGGGCAAGCCGACCGTGGTGGGCTACACCCGGGAAGACATCGACGTCTGGGCTGAAACCTGTGCGCGCACCTTGGGTTGTGGCGGCGGCACGGCCGACGACATCCTGCAGGTCGCCTACGGCTATGGCCTTTTCACCGGCGGGTTGGGCGTCCACTACGGCGGCGAGAAACTGGGCGCCACGGTCATCCCCATGTCCGGCGGCAACACCAAGAAGCAGCTCATGTTGATGCAGGATTTCGGAACAACATTGCTGGCCTGCACGCCGTCATACTCTCTCCAAATTGCAGAAGAGGCGGCGCAGGATGGCATCGATCTGAGCAAGCTTAAGCTGAAGGCCGGTTTCTTTGGCGCGGAGCCGTGGACCGAGGCCATGCGACAGCAGATCGAGCAGCGGCTTCCGCTGAAGGCGATCGATATCTACGGTCTCAGCGAGGTCATGGGTCCCGGCGTCGCCAGCGAGTGTCTTGAGCAGGACGGCCTCCATGTTTTCGAAGATCACTACTATCCCGAAATCATCGACCCTGTGACCGGTGAACCGGTTGAGGCTGGGCAGCCGGGCGAACTGGTGTTCACCTGTCTGACCAAGCGGGCGATCCCGTTGATCCGGTATCGCACGCGCGATCTCTCCCGCCTGAACGAGGCGCAATGTCCCTGCGGTCGTACGATCCGCCGCATGGCGCGGATCACGGGTCGGACGGACGACATGCTCATCATCCGCGGCGTGAACGTCTTCCCCTCGCAGATCGAGGAAGTGCTCATGAAGGTCGAGGGTGTCGAGCCGCACTATGTCATCGTTGTGGACAAGACGGGCGTGATGGATGAGCTCGAAATCAAGGTGGAGGTCTCGGAGGCGATCTTCTCCGACGAGATCAAGAAGCTGGAACATCTCCAGCGGAAGATTCACGAGGAGATGCGGAGCATGCTCAGCCTGTCCGCCAAGATCACCCTCGTGGAACCGAAGACGATTGAGCGCAGTCTCGGCAAGGCGAAACGAGTTATCGACAAGCGTGAGGTCAAGTAGGAGGAATTCCGATGAAGGTCAAACAACTGTCTATTTTCATGGAGAATCGTGCGGGGCGGCTGGCCGAGGTGGTGCGTCTGCTGGGGGAGGCCAAGGTCAATATCCGTGCGCTCTCGCTGGCCGACACCTCGGATTTCGGCATTCTTCGCCTCATCGTGAACGACGTGGAGAAGGCCGTCAAGGTGCTGCGCGATGCCGGACACACGGTTTCGCTGACCGATGTGGTTACCGTGGAAGTTCCGGACACTCCGGGCGGCTTGGCCAGCGTGTTGGATCCTCTGCGGGGTGCGGGCGTGAACGTGGAATACATGTACGCGTTCGTGGAAAAGGTGACGGACAAGGCCGTGGTCATCTTCCGGTTTGAAAACGCGGATGCAGCCCTGAAAGTTTTGAGCAAGGCGGGTATCTCCGTCCTGCCTTCGGAGATGGTGTCGAAACTCTAATCTGCCGCTGCAGCCGGACGGCGCAGGAAGCAGGAGACTCTTTCATGATCAAGGAACGCCCACAGCCTGCCATCTGGGATGCCGAGCACGAGTGCCTGCACGGGTCGGTGCTGCGAGACCTTCAGCTTGAGCGGCTGAAAAAGATTGTCCGCAAGCTGTGGAAGAACGTTCCCTATTATCGTCAGAAGATGAAGGTGGTCGGTGTCACGCCGACCGATATCCGGACATTGGAAGACATCCGCAAGCTGCCCTTCACGACCAAGGAAGACCTTCGGTTGTGCTATCCCTACGAAGCCTTTGCCGTGCCGTTGGAGAAATGCGTCCGCATTCATGCGTCGTCCGGCACCACCGGCAAGCCCACGGTGGTGGGCTATACCCGCAAGGACATGGAGACGTGGACGAATCTCTGCGCGCGCTTTCTTGTGGCCGGCGGATTGACCTCGAAAGACGTGGTCCACATTGCCTTCTCCTACGGATTGTTCACGGGCGGCTTCGGCCTGCATTACGGGGCGGAGCGGGTCGGCGCGGCGGTCATCCCGGTCTCGTCGGGCCGCACCGAGCGCCAGATCAACATCATGAAGGATTTCGGATCGACGGCGCTGGTGTGTACGCCCTCGTACGCCGTCTACATCGGCGAGGTGCTGCAGAATATGGGCATTGCGCCTGATGCCCTGTCGTTGCGCCTCGGCTTTTTTGGTGGCGAGTTCTGGTCGGAGCACATCCGCCGGGAAATCGAAGGCAAGCTTGGCGTGGTGGCCACGGACAACTATGGGCTCAGCGAGATCATCGGTCCGGGGGTATCGGGTGAGTGTCTCGAGCAGAACGGCATGCACATCTGGGAGGATCATTTCTATCCGGAACTGATCGATGCCAAGACGTGCGAACCGGTTGATCCGGCAAAGGGCGGCGAGCTGGTGCTCACGACGCTGACGAAGGAGGCGATCCCGCTCATCCGCTATCGCACGCGCGACATCTGCACGCTGACGAGAGACCCGTGCCCCTGTGGTCGCACGAGCGTGCGCATGTCCAAGGTCAGCGGCCGGTCGGACGACATGCTGATCATCCGGGGTGTGAACGTCTTCCCCTCGCAGGTTGAGGAAGTATTGTTGGAAGTCAAGGGGACCCTGCCGCACTACCAGTTGGTCGTCAAACGCGAGGGAGTGCTGGATCGTCTCGAAGTGCGCGTGGAAGTTTCCGAGCAGTATTTCTCCGACGAGATGAAGCGGCTACACGAGATGGAGAAAATGCTCGAGCACAAGCTGGAGAACCTCCTGGGATTGCGCGCGGACATCAGGCTGGTGGAACCCAAGACCATTGAGCGTTCCGAGGGCAAAGCCAAGCGCGTGATGGACCTCCGCCCGAAGGAATGACCCCAGGAATCCGGAGCGTTTCCCGTTTACAGCAACGGAACGGTTGCATACTTTACGGGCACTCTGCAGGAAAGGGATTTGGCGATGAAGAAGTACCTATGGCTAGGCGATGAGGCAATAGCCCAGGCCGCGATTGACGCAGGCCTCTCCGGCGTCTTTGCCTATCCCGGCACGCCCTCGACCGAGATCACCGAGTACATCCAGCATTCCGCGGAGGCCCGCGACCTCGGTATCCGCTCGACCTGGAGTTGCAACGAGAAGACGGCGATGGAAGAAGCCTTGGGCATGTCGTTCGCGGGACGGCGGGCCATGGTGTGCATGAAACACGTTGGACTGAACGTTGCGGCGGACCCCTTTGTGAATGCGGCGATTACGGGAGCCAACGGCGGGCTGGTGGTCATTGCCGCCGATGACCCATCCATGCATTCGAGCCAGAACGAGCAGGACAGCCGGTTCTTCGGTTCGTTTGCACAGATTCCATTCTTTGAGCCGGCGAATCAGCAGGAAGCGTACGACATTGTGCGGGAAGCCTTTGATGTCTCGGAACGGCATGGTGTGCCGGTCCTCGTCCGCTTGACCACACGGCTGGCGCACTCGCGCGCGGGCGTGCTTCGCCGCGTCGATCCGCCGCGCGCGCAGAACCCGCTGAAGTTTCCGGCAGACCCGCGTCGCTACGTTCTGCTTCCCGCCATCGCCCGGCGCAACTACTCCGAGCTGTTGGTGAAGACGAAGACGTTCGAGGAAGAATCCGAGCGTTCACCGTATAACGTGCTGGAAGATGGCCCCGACCATAGTCTCGGTGTTGTCGCCTGCGGCCTCGCGAACAACTATCTTCGCGAGGTGTTTCGCGGCGAGTCGTGCCCGCACCCGGTGCTGAAGATCGGCCAGTATCCCCTGCCGCGAGGTCTGCTCGCGAAGCTGCTCAAGACCTGCAAGAGCATCCTGGTGTTGGAGGATGGCTATCCGCTGGTCGAGGACCTCCTGCGTGGTGTGCATCTGGAGGGCCCGGTGGTTCATGGCCGTTTGGACGGCACGGTACCGCGCGCTGGCGAGCTGGATCCGAACGTGGTGGGTCGTGCGCTGGGCCGGCCGTTTGAGGTCGGCGCAAGGGTGCCGCCGGAAGCCGTGGCCCGGCCACCGACCTTGTGCGCGGGGTGTCCGCACGCAAACATGTATCAGTTTCTCCAGGAAGCCATTCAGCCATACCCCAAGGCGAAGGTGTTCTCCGACATCGGCTGCTACACGCTGGGCGCGCTGCCGCCGTACGAGGCGATCAGCTCTTGCGTGGATATGGGAGCCTCCATCACCATGGCCAAGGGCGCTGCCGAAGCGGGGGTGCATCCGGCGATTGCCGTGATCGGCGATTCAACGTTCACACACTCGGGCATGACCGGTCTGTTGGACGCCGTGGAGGATCGCACGCCGGTGACGATCATCATCTCCGACAATCTCACCACCGGCATGACGGGCGGACAGCGAAGCCCGGCCTGCAATCGCCTGGAAGAGATCGTGCTCGGCATCGGGGTGGAAAAGGATCACCTTCATATTTTCGACCCGCTTCCCGGCAAGCACAAGAGCAACGTGGAAGTGCTTCGGCGCGAACTGGAGTACAAGGGTCCATCGGTCATCATCTCCCGGCGGGCGTGCATTCGCGTGTTGAAAACCAGCGTGTGAGGATTGTCTCGTGTCGAAACAACAGGACATCATTATTGCGGGCGTCGGCGGGCAGGGGATTCTGACCATTGCCGGCCTGATCGGCATGGCCGCGCTGGATGCCGGCCTCCACGTGAAGCAGTCGGAAGTTCACGGCATGGCACAACGGGGTGGGGCGGTGGTGTCCCATCTGCGGCTGGGTTCCGACCCTGTGGCGTCTGACCTGATTCCGGTCGGCGGCGCGCATATCCTGCTCTCGATGGAGCCGATGGAGATTCTTCGTTACTTTCCGTATGCCCGCAAGGATGCGGCCATCGTAACGAACCGCAACCCGGTGAAGAACATCGTGGCCTATCCGGAGCTTGAAACGATTCTGGCGCGCATCCGCAGCCGGGAACATCACGTCATCGTGGATGGCGAGGGGTTGGCCAAGAAGGCAGGTTCCGTCAAGACGGTGAATATTGTGCTGTTGGGCGCGTCATCGGGTTTCCTTGTGCTGACACCACGGGAAATCCGCGGGCAGATCGAGAAGTTCTTTGCCCGCAAGGGTGCCGAGATCGTGGAACAGAATCTGAAGGCGTTCGAGCTCGGTCGCGAAGCGGCTGGGATCGCGCAGCCGTAGCGAGGAGGGGATCATGGATACAGTAAGGGTTATACCGTGCCTCGATATCAAGGACGGCCGCGTGGTCAAGGGTGTTCATTTCGTCGAACTCAAGGATGCGGCCGATCCCGTGGAGGCCGCGCAGGCCTACTCGGCGGGCGGAGCAGACGAGATTGCCTTTCTCGACATCACGGCGACGATCGAAAACCGGCGCACGAAGTTCGACGTGATCAAGCGTGTTGCCGCGGCCATAAAGGTTCCGCTGATTGCCGGGGGCGGCATCACCTGCAGCCTCGACATCGAAGAGGCGATGGCTGCGGGCGCGAGCGCGGTCACCATTTCCAGCGCGGCCTACCGGAATCCGGAAATGATTGAGGAAGCCGCCAAGCGATTTGGCTCCGAGCATATCATCATCGCCATCGACGCGGATGTGAACGAATCCATGCCGTCCCAGCGCGAGGTATATATCGACGGCGGACGGACGCCCACAGGTGAAGATGCTGTTGAGTTTGCGCGCCGCATGATCGATGTGGGCGCGGGACAGATTCTGCCGACGAGCAAAGCGGCCGATGGCACCAAGGCCGGCTTTGACCTGCAGTTGACGCGTCAGATTGCGGACGCGACAAAGCGGCCGGTCATTGCCAGCGGTGGCGCGGGCACGTTGGAGCATTTTCACCAGGCCGTGGCCGAAGGTCATGCCAAGGCCGTGCTGGCCGCGTCGGTCTTTCACTTCGGCATGTTCACGGTGCGCCAGGTCAAGGAGTACCTCGCGGCCCGGGGCGTGCCGGTCCGGTTGTGAGGCAGGTCGTCGAAAGCCGAAGAAGAGGTTCCTCTGCCGCGAGAGCGGCATCGGAATGACACATCTTGGGCCGCTTGTGTCATGCTGAGCAAAGCGAAGCATCTCCGTTTCGGTAACAAGTCGTTCATGCTTCACTTTGACGCCGGGTCTGTCCACTATGGGGTGTGGTTCTTGCGAAAGGGCAACCGATGATTCCTGATCTTCAATCCAGCATCTTGTGTGACGACGTGCGGCAGGAGCGCAACGGCAAGTTCATCCTGATCGGCTTGTTCGACGTCATCGGCAGTCCCAACTTCCCTCTGGTGTATCCGCGACTATTCATGGTTACGCGCTGGTGCAGCGGCGAAGGCGTATTCAAGCAGCGGACGCGCATCCTGCGGCCGGATCAGAAGACCGTGCTGGTTGAGGGGAAGGATATCCCGGTTCATCTGCCGGGCACGGAGTCGACGGCAACCAATGTGGAAGCATTTCTAAATGTGGCCTTCAAAGAAGAGGGTACACACTGGATTGAAGTGCTGCTGGACGGCGATCTGAAGATTCGATTCCCGTTGCGCGTCAACCGAGTGAATCCGCCGCCGGGCACGATGCCACCGCCGCAGGATGTGGGCGGACAGGTTTCGTAAGCAGACGGATAAGGATACCTTGGTCGACTCTGAGCGACGCTACGGCACTTCCGGTCAGGATCCTTCCGCGTCGACATCGGTTTCGACGAGCCGGATTGTGCGGGGCTTGGCCAGCTCGCGGAGCATCTTGTCGGATTCCCCGAGGTGTGAGCGGATGGCGTCCATCGTCTGCTTGAACTCCTCGGTCGAGGCGACGGCCTTCATGGTCTGTTCCACGGCGCCCTGCACGTGCAGCACCTTCTCGATGTCCGCTTCCAGCGCGGCGATCTTGCCGAGCTGATCGGCGAGATTCTGGGATGCGGTGGTCATGCGGTTGATGCTCTCGCTGAGCACGGTCTGCAACTGGGTGCCCCAGTTTTCGCCCGCCTTGCCGATCTGCGTGACGCTGCCTTCGAGCGCTTCCTTCAGCTTCGTCAGTTCGAGGGATTGCATTTCCTTCACGCGGCCGGCGAGGGTGCCCATGGCCTTGTCGAGATCGTGCGTATGGGCTTGGAAAGCGGTCCTCATCTTGTCCATGTTCGAGCTGAGACCGCCGGTCAGGTCGTTCACAACGGCGGAGAGGGCCTTCTCTGCGCTCTTGAGATCCGTGGTGGTCGTGGTAGCGGCGTCCATCCATTTGCCGACCAGTTCCGACTGGCTCTTGGCGAGCGTCGTCTCCATTTTCTCAACCTGAAGTGCGACATCCTTGACGATGCCCTCGACGGCGCTCTTCATCGCATTGGCTGTCTGTTCCGGCTGGGGCACGTGATCTTTGAAGGCCTTGTTAATTGCACCGCCCAAGGCCCCGGCCAAGTCAGACGCCGTCATGGCGGTTTGGGAGATGTTGGCGGGCAACCGGCTCAGGAGCCGGCCCATGAGATACGCGTCGATCCGATCGAGGAGCACTTGCCGTGCGAGTACGGTCAACGCCAACACAATCAGCACGGACCAGGTGAGCAGTACATCCTCGTACAAGCCCATGGCCGGGATGAGTAAGAGAATAATGAAGGCGACGCCGATGCGGATCGGGGCTTTGGCGGCTGCACTCTGCATGGCGGCCAGCTCGGCGGTCGTGGAAGCGTCGCCGCCGTTGCACCAGGAAGCCATAAGTTGGTGGACACGCTCGGCCACCAGGTTGCCGCGCTTGATTGAGTCCATGCGCTCGCGGACCGCAGCGCGATCCGCCACGTCGAGCGAATCGGGAATAGGGTTGGCGGCCAAGGCCATCGATTCGCCGATCATGGCTACCCATTCGAGGAAAAGGTAAGCCCAGGCGAGGCCGAGGCAGATGCCGATGATCAAAGCCCGCGGGTCAGCGTCGAGGACGTTGCCCACCATGACGCACCCCAACATGATGCCGATGACGAGGACATGGATGAAGTTGGGGCCGGGGTGAAACAGGGGTGCGGGGCGATCAGTCTTGGTCGTCATAAAGGGACTCCCTCAGCTCAATACGTTCGATTGCTCATTCTAGGTAAACCCCTCGGGATTGTCAAAGTTAAGGGCTGTGGCTAAACTGCGCGAAACAGGAAGACCCACGGGCAAGTGTGAGCCGGATGAGACACCATTTTCCTCCCAAATACATGCAGGGCGCTGCCATAGCCGCAGTGGGGCTGCTGCTGGCGGGCGCGGCGGCAGTTTTTCCAAGGGTTGGAAAAACAGGGGGTACCTTTTTCCAATCCTTGGAAAAAAGCACAGTTCCGATCACGGCGGGCACCGTTTTGGTGGGCAGCCGGACAGAGGAAGGGTTCCCAGCGCATCGGGCATGCTTAACACCTTATCGTATAGGTGTTTACGAAGTAACAGCCGACGAATATGCGATGTTTTTGACTGAGCAGGGCAGGAGGGATTGCCTTGCACCGCAGTTTGAGGTCCGGCGCGGCCGGATCGTGCCGAGGCGTGGGCAGGGGCGGAGGCCGGTGGCGCACGTAAGCCGGGACGAGGCGGTGGAGTACTGCCGCTGGCTGTCGGCGAAGTCCGGTGTGACGGTGCGGCTGCCGACGGAGGACGAGTGGGAGTGGGCTGCGCGAGGCGGCGTGGTGGGTGCGCGTTATCCGTGGGGGTGGGGTGCGCCGGAGGGGAAGGCGTCTTTTCGTGCGCGGCGCGTGGCGCGGGTGGGCGGGTTTGAGCCCAATGGTTTTGGGCTGTATGATGTGGCCGGTAATGTGTTCGAATGGTGCGCTACGTCGAATGGCGAGGCGGTCGTGCGCGGCGGCAGTTGGGCGGAGAGGGATGAGGCGTCGCTGCATGTGTTCCGGCGCGTGACGTTTCCGCAAGATTATCGCGGTGCGGACGTCGGGTTCCGCATCGTGGCGGAGGCCGCTGCGGCGCAGGGTGATGGCTGAGGCGGGTTGTTGATTCATGCGGTACAGACTGAAACATATTTTCGAATACGCAGTGTTGCGCAGCGTCATCGGCCTGGTGACGGTGGTGCCGTATCGCGTTGCGTTGGGACTCGGCTGGGTCATCGCGTCGATCAGCCGTCCGTTCCTCCGCAAGAAGATGAAGAGGACCGCGACCCGCATCCGATCGGTGCTGGGGCCGGAACCGAGCGACCGCGAGATCGAACGGATGGTGCGGCGTGCATGGCTCCAGTTGTGCTGGGTGGCGATCGAGGGCATGCGGACGTCGCGGATGACCGCCGATTGGATCCGGAAGATGGTGGACCTCCGTGACCTCCACATGATTGCCGACAACATGAAGGATGGGCGCGGCGTGATTGTGGCGGTGCCGCATCTGGGCAACTGGGAGTTGGCGGGCGTGGCGTGCACTCGGATGGGCGTTCGATTGATGACGATTGCCCGTTCCCAGCGGAACCCGTTGACGGATGCGTATCTTGAGCGGATGCGTGAACAAGCCGGACTTGAGTGCTACGAGAGCAGATCGGCGGCCTTTGTCGGCATCCTGCGTGGTTTGCGCGAGGGCAAGTCGCTGGCGATTCTTCCGGACCTGCGCGGGAAGGGCGGGGCGTATCGCTGCCGGTATCTTGGCGCGGAGACGGATATCCCGTCGGGCATGGCGCGGTTCGCACGCGAGGCGGGCGTACCGATCATTCCGGCGTTTACTTACCGCGAGGGCTGGGGCCGATACGTGCTGCGTGGGTTTGACCCGGTCTGGCCGGATACCTCGCTCGACCGGGACGAGGACGGGCGGCGGATGACGCAGTACGTCATGGATTGTCTCGATCGCGCGGTGCGCGAGCACCCGGAGCAGTACTTCTGGTTCAACAATCGCTGGGTGCTGGGCAAGGAGACGACCGGCGCTAATCCGCCGTCGAAGTGACAAGCGTTTCCTCGCGGTGTGCCCTGTGGGTCTGGGCTTTGGCGACGACAAGGAACAGGCAACTGGCGACGAGTATGAGTCCGCCGATCCACTGCAGGCTTCCCATCCGTTCGCCGAGCGCTCCGTACGCAAGGATTGCCGTGGCGAACGGAATGAAGAGCAGCGAGCCTTCCGACGCGATGGGTCCGAGTGTGTGGATCGCGCGATAAAACAGCACATGACCGAGCGCAATGCCGGCGATGGCCGAGATCCAGATCAACACCCATATGCGCAGTGACAGGCTGAGCACGGGGTGCCAGTCGCCCACGCCGAACATCAGCGCGATGAGGCCGGGCGCGGCGTAGAGGCTGATAACCCCGAAGCTCACGCGCGGGGAGTAGCCATGCATAAACTTCCGGACGAGGACGGAGTAGAACCCCCAGCACGACGCCGTGACGATGAGGAGGATCATGCCCGCTGCCGATGTGGATGTGGTCCCGAGGCCGCCGATGTAGAGGGCGATGAGGCCGGCCGCGGTCCCGCCGAAGCCGACCCAGAACAACGGCCGACGTGCGAGAGGTCGTTCCTCGCGCAGGAGCGAGAATCCGAGCAGCGTTGTGAAAAGGAACGAACTTCGGCTCACAAAATTGATGACGGTGGCGTCGTTGAAATAGGGGGTGAGGCCGAAGAGCATCTGGCCGACAAGATGGATGATGGCGGGCGGCAGGGCATCCTTCCAGATGTTGCGTCCCGGTGGTACTTCGTGGACGTGACGCAGCACGTAAGGAAGCCAAAAGAGCGCGGCAAAGGTGTAACGCAGGCCGTTGACCGTCCACGCATCGAGCCGGTGAGAGAAGAACTTGAGCAGCAGCGGGACGCTGGACCAGAAAAAGATCGCCGTGGCGAGAGACAGTACGGCTGCGAGTGTGCCATTCCGATTCATGGATGTGCCTGCTGGCATGACGTGGAATCTACGACTGGGTGGGGACGGGGGCGAGGAAGAAAGTGAATAGAGAGGGGGCCGCCTTTGCAGTCTCGCCAAGGCTCGACTGACTACGGCGTGACAGGGGCTTGCCATCCGAAGCTCAAGCGAAGCGCGGAGCGAAGGATGGTGGCTGGAGTCGGAATCGAACCGACGACCCAGGGCTTATGAGTCCCTTGCTCTGCCAACTGAGCTATCCAGCCATGTTGTGCCGTGGAGAAACTAGGGAAGAGGGCGGCTTTTGTCAACACGCGCCGCACGGGGTGATACCCGCTTGTGTGGGCCCGCAGGAATTGGTATTTGGGTGCCTGACAAGGATGTAACGATGCTGACAAATCTCCGCGTAAAGAACCTCGCGCTGGTGGAAAGTATCCGGGTGGAATTCGGGCCGGGCCTGAATGTCATTACCGGCGAGACCGGTGCGGGCAAGTCCATCCTGATCGGAGCGCTGAGCCTGCTGCTGGGCGACCGGGCCGATCGCGGCATGATTCGCGCGGGCGAGGATGCGTGTGGTGCGGAAGCAGCTTTTCAGCTCAAAGACTCCGCCGCGGTGGATGAGGTCCTCGAAAAATACGGGATCGATCCGTGTCAGGACGGGCAACTGATCATCCGCCGCATCATCAAGGCGTCAGGTTCTTCCCAGAGTCTCGTCAACGACAGCCCGATCACGCTGCAGGCGCTCAAGGAGATCGGCCAGTTGCTGGTCGACATGCATGGGCCGCACGATCATCAGTCACTGTTGAGTCCCGAGTTTCAGATGGATCTGCTCGACGCGTTTGGTCACTCGTGGGATGAGCGCGCAGCTTACGAGGAGACGTTCCGAAAAATCCAGGCCTTGGAAGAGCGGCGCGCCGCGTTGGAAGGCGCCGGTGAGAATGTGGCGGAACAGATCGACCTCTTGAGCTACCGCGTGAAAGACATCGAAGAAGCGGCGCCGGTGGAGGGCGAGGAGGAGAAGGTTGAGCAGGAGCAGCTGCTCGTGGGTAACGCGCAGCGCGTGTTAGAGCTGGGGCAGGCCGCTCTGCAGGCTCTCGCCGAGGGTGAGGGATCGGCCTTTGATTCGATGGCCCTTGCACAACGATCGCTCGATGAGCTGGCGCGGCTGATGCCGGAAGCGGAGGAGTGGAAGACGGAAATCCATTCGTGTGCGTCCCGTTTGCAGGAAGTGTCTGCCACCCTGCACGGTGCGCTGGATCGCGTGGAAGCCGATCCGTCCCGTCTGGATTGGTTGGATCAGCGGCTGGCGACCTATCAGAGGCTGAAGCGGAAGTATGCGCCGACGGTCGAGGGCGTGCTGAAGATTCTACAGGAATCGAAGGATCGACTTCGCAATCTGGAGACACGGGGCGAGCAGTTGGCGGAGATTGAAAAGGAGAAGGAAGCCCTGTTGCGGACCTTGCGTACACAAGGCGGGGCGCTGCGCGCGAAGCGCAGCGGGGCAGCCAATCGGTTAGCGTTGGCGGTGACGCAGGAACTTCGGGCGCTGGGATTCGCGCATGGATCATTCTCGGTTGAACTGCGCGATGCGGAGCCACATCTCTCGGGCTTGGATGACATCGAATTTGGATTTGCGCCCAACGTAGGCGAACCGATGCGACCGTTGCGCGCCATTGCCTCGAGCGGAGAAATCTCGCGTGTCATGTTGGCGTCCAAAGCGGTGCTGGCAGGCCATGATCGAATCCCGGTTATGGTGTTCGACGAAATCGATGCCAACGTCGGCGGCGAAATGGGCAGTGCGGTGGGGCGGAAGCTTGCAGAAGTGGCGCGCCAGCACCAGGTGATTTGCATTACGCATCTTCCGCAGGTGGCGGTCCACGGTGTCTCGCATCTCGCAGTGACCAAGTCCGTCAAAGACAGCCGGACGATGACCGAAGTGAAACAGCTCGACGAACGCGGCCGCGTGGAAGAACTGGCGCGAATGTTGGGCGGCCGGGATTTGACCAGCGTCACACTCAAGCATGCGCGCGAGATGCTGGATGGCGTGAAGCGCTGAGTGTTGGCTCAATTCTTCTGAAGTTCCTGCTGGGCGGTATAGCGCAGGCGGACGGCATCATCGCTGGTGAGCTCGCCCGACTTGGCCAGGCTGGGGACGGCGGCATAGACGAAATCGGCCAACTGTTCGCGGGTCCAGCCCTTCTTCTCCTGCAGCAGGCGCAGGTATTCGATATCCTGCAGGGCGCGACGCAGGGTCTTCAGCCGGAGCGATGCATAGGGTTTGTCCTGGTTCGCGGGCATGCCGCAGTAGAACAGCGACTGCGGACTCCCGCGGAGCCAATGTTCGGGAAGACCGATGGTCTCGCGGATGCTCCATCCGTCCGCGCCTTCGCAGAAGCCGGCGAGAGCCGTGGCTTCGACATCCAGCGGGGTCCGGCCCAGCGGTGCGCCTTCCGTCATCAGCCACAGCGTTTCGTCGGATAATTTCTGCCGTTCACGCAGGCGCTGCCACGACAGGGGATCGGTATCGCTCACCGTCAGCAGGGAGAAAACGCCGATGCCGTAGTTGCCGATCAGACTCCCGTCGGGGACCGTGACGCGGAAGACAAACTTGTTCTTGGGCCATGCCGAGGCATCCGATGCGGCGACCAAGGCATAGGATTCCAAGGCCATGAAGTCGTCACGGAACAGAGGCTCACCAAGAAACCATGGCGGTGCCTTGCCCTTGTACGCGGTGGTCGGGACGTTGTTCAGCCAGAGATGCGCTGCGGTGGTGGACCAACCGCGGGATCTCAGATGCTCGCGAAACTTCTGGAGCGACGAACGGAAAGCCCGCCAGTAGTTGTTGTCGAGGCAGCTATAGATGCCCTCGGCAGGTCCGCTGAACACCTTGCATCCCGAGGGGGTGATGACTTCCTGATCCGTGCAGAGAAATCCGTCGAGCAGTGAGGCCGGCCAATTCTCGAAGAGCGGAAGAATAAAATGCGAGGCGGGTTCGCTGCCTTGGTCCAGGCCGCTGAATACGGAGCCGTCGATCACCCCTGCGTATCGATCGTCCCACGCCTGCCACGAGGGGATGGTGAGGTCGACGCCCTTTCCTGCGACGCGCGGGGCGAAAGGTTCCGTTACCTCACCATTCCTCTGATAGGGCAGCACGGCCATGGTGCAGAGGTGCTCGCGAGCCATGCGGTAGTAGGCCTGTTCAACGGGCAGGGCGTCATCCCTGTTCATCGCATCCTTCTTGTAGAGGAGCGCGAGCGACGGTGGTGCAAGAAGTTCCGCGGTGAATTCCGGTCTCGGCAGCGTGATGGGCAGGACTTCGAGATTCACATTCAGTTCGCTGGAGGTTCCGTCATCGCGGGTGATCTGGATGGGGCCGCGATAGACGCCCGGTGCGGTGGACGCGGGTATGTACAATTCAGCCAGCACGGATTGGCACGTTTGATTCGGCAGCCGATTGGGCAGCGCGGAGAGGGTCATACTTCCGGAGAGTGGAAGCAGAAGGTCGGCCGTCCAAATGCCGCCATCCGCCGGTGTGGTGGTGTGCGTATACCACGCCCGGTAGAAACGGAAGCCGACACCCGGCATGCCGCTCTTCCCCGCTTGGAGCGGCTGCGCGGAGAATTTGAGCGTGGGGAAATCGGCTCCTTTCTTCACCAGGGAAATGATGAAACTGACGGTCTCATTTCGCGCAGCGCGAAGCCGAATGGTGCGGGAGGTGCGGTCCCATATATGAGACGAGGTCAGCGGTGCGCGGGCACGCGTTGCGTCGGCGTAGGCGCCGTTGATTGGGTCCACAGCGGCGGTCTCGTCGATGACCTGGAGACCGAGGGCGTTGGCGGCCACATCGATCGGTGCCGCGTCATACGTGTCGAGCTTGGCGGTCTCGGGCAGGGAGAGCAACTGGGGCGTGCGCACGGTTACTTCATTGAATGGGCCGGCCTGACCTGCTTCGTCGACGGCGCGAACGAAGAAGATGTAGGACATGTCGGGCTCAAGCTCATCGACGATCATCTGATCCTTCTGGCCGCCGGGTTGCGGGAACGGGATCAGGTTGCGCGGCATGTCCTGTGCGCGATCGGCGGTGTTCGGGGCCAGGGCCCAGCGCACGTCGTAACGGAAAGCTTGTCCCTCCTTGCCGTCGTCGCCCGGCGCGGTCCATGTGAGGAGAATGCCCACGCGGTCTCGCCGACGGAGGGACGGATGCGCATAGGCGCAGAGGTCCGACACATCACCGGGTGGCGCCATATCGATGAGGGCACCCTCGACTTCCAGATAGTGGCTGTTTTCCGCATCCTCGCGGCTGGCCACGGAGAGGGGTGCGTCGAGCTGCCCCTTGGCGTCCGTGATGGCCACGCCGTAGGCGGCATCGGCGACAAGAGCTTGGATCACGATGGGGTCGAGCGAGATGGATATCCAACCGTCAGCGTTGGTGGATGTCGAACCGAGTTCGCCGAACGCGGTGATGGAGCCGCCATTTCCGCGGATGACGTGAGGCAATGACGCGCCGTCTTGTCGCCAGGGCCGGTTGCCATAGTTCGCCCAGCGGAAGGTAGCGCCGGCGGTGGTCATGTCCTGCGTTGTGCCCTTGCCTTCGTCCCATGGCGTGGGAAGTGTGCTGAAGCCGAGGGCACGGCCCCGCCCGGATTTCACTTTGGCGTTCCACGTTGCGCGGTTGATGGTCCATCCGCGGATTCGGCTGATGTCAAATTGGGCCAGCACCATGGAATCGTTGCCCTGCAGGAGCAGTTCCGTGGCGGCGCCGACATTGTGATCTTCGTTTCGCGAGACGGATGTGTCTGCGACCGGCGTCAGGCGCGCCTGTTTGAGGTGGGCGCGCTCAATATAGCCGGGCGACCAGACCGTGGGCCGTGGCGGTTTGATGTCCGGTACGGTTGATGTGTCGGGCGCCGGCGATGCGGGAGCCGGTGCAGCCGTCGGGGCTGATGTGGTGGAAACAGGGGTGGCGACCTTGGGTGCCGGGGAAGGGGATTGAACAGCCGCAGGGGTTTCTACCCGCTCGGTCCGCCTGACCACCTTGGCACCCGGGGGCAGGTTGGGGTAGAACTCGGCCTCGCTCTTGGCTCCCTCGCGCGATTTCAGCTGTGCATTGCGGACGCCCTTGTAGAACAGGCCGCCGAGGGCAATGGAGACGATAACGGCTGAGGCGTAGACCAAGCCGGAAACGAAGTTGAACGGCATCACCGATTTGTGGCGGTGAGGCGTCACATGGCGTTTACGAATTTTCCGCATCAACCCCTCTCCCGACCCGTGGGGAACCAAATGGCCTCCATCCGCAGGATACAACGAAACAGACCGTGGATACAAGGCCGGAGCGCGGGGTCAACGCAGCCTTTCAGTGTGCCGCATGGTGATCCCATGCGGCGCTGAGCTGGAAAATGCCGATGGCCTGCGTCGGATTCTTTACGGCGAAGGGGTACCAGTCTTCCCGGCGGTGGAATTGCACGGCGTGGTCCCATGAGTGGACGGAAAGCGAGAGGAAGAAATTGCCCTGCATGAGGGTCAGTGGATCGATGCGGAGGCGGACCGAACCCTCACCCTCAATGGAGGGGATGCGGTAGTTGGCAATCTGGGTGTTGGAGCCGAAGACGTAGAACCCATTGCCGGTCTTGATGGAGAACCCGAAAACGGGATTGTCGATTTTCTTGCCGGCGCGGTAGAAAATCTCTGCGACGAGCGGCTGTCCCGTGGTGAAGGTCGCGGCCTCATGGCCCGCTGCGTCGAGGAGTTTGACGTCGGTGATCTCCACGTCGCGGGTGCCATACTCCTGCGTGTAGAGATAGCCGCCTTCGCCCATGTAGGCCTTGATATACTTCAGGATCACGTCGGACGGGTTGCCGCGTTCCACGAGCCGGCCGTGGTGGATCAGAAATGCCTCGTCGCAGAATTCCTCGACGGTTTGCAGCGCGTGGGACACGAAGAGCAGCGTCTTGCCCTTGCGCTGAAATTCACGGATGCGATCAAGACACCTGAGCTGGAAGGCGATGTCGCCGACGGCGAGCACCTCGTCGATCAGCAGGATGTCCGGGTTCATTTCGACGGCGACGGCAAAGCCGAGTCGGACATACATGCCGCTGGAGTAATGCTTCACCGGCATATCGATGAAGTCCTTCAGTCCGGCGAAATCGACGATGTGGTCGAAACGGCGGCGCACGTCCTCGCGCGCGATGCCGAGGATGGCCGCATTGAGAAAGACGTTTTCGCGACCGGTGAGGTCGGGGTGGAACCCCGCGCCCAGTTCCAGTAGCGAAGAGATGCGCCCGTCGGTGGTGATGGAGCCCTGCGTGGGCGTGATGGTGCCGGCCACGAGGCCCAGCAGGGAGCTTTTGCCCGAACCGTTGGGGCCGATAACGCCGACGGTGCGGCCCTTGGGAATGGTGAAATCGACGTCGTGCAGGGCCCAGAACGGCTCTGTCCGTGCGCCGCGAAGTGAGTTCAAAATGGAACCGAACAGCGTGGGCGGCGCGACGCCCTGCTTCCGGTAGCACTTGCTCACGTTTCTGGCTTCAATAGCGTTCATCAGAGCATATCCGCAAAAAATCTCTGGGCGCGTTCGAATACTGCGCAGGCCACCGCAAACAGAACCAGCGGGATGGCCAGGCCGATGATGCTGGAGACGGTCCACGGAAAAACAGCGCCCGGCAGCGTGATCGCGCGGTAGGCGGTGATGATGACGGCCATCGGGTTCAGCAAATACAGATCCATGACCCACGGGGCCTTGCCCGCGAAGCGTTCGACAAAGGAAAGATTATACATCACCGGGCTGACGAAGAACCATGCGCTGAGAAGTACGCCGACGAGGTGTTGCGTGTCGCGAAAGTAGACGTTGGAGCTGGAGAGCAGCAGGGCGATGGCGAGGTTGAAGATCGTGTGATAGAGCACGACCACGGGGAGAAGGAGCAGCCACCCGCTCATCGATGCGCCACGCACGTGCAGCAGCACGGCAACGATGACAAACTGGACGAGGAGCGAGAGAAGAAAATTCACGAGGTTTGCCAGTGTGTTCGCGGTGGGCAGGATGATGCGGGGGAAGAAGACCTTCTTCACCAGGTTCGAGTTGCCGGTGATGCTGGTCAGGCCGCCGCTGACGGAGAGCGCTGTGAACTGCCACGCAAAGACGCCGATGATGATTTCCTCGGTCGGAACGCCGCGCCCGGCGAGCAGGCGGAGAAAGAAGACATAGATGATGGCCATCAGGAGCGGGGTCAGAATGCTCCAGAGAAAACCAAGGAGGGAGCCCTTGTAGCGGCTCTTCAACTCGCGGGAGACGAGATTCGCCAGCAGCTCGCGTCGCCCGGACAATGTGCGAAGAAAACTCATTGAAACCTTGGCGCGACCCACGGGGTGCTGCGCGCGCTTTCCTTTCTACCGCGATCCGGACTTCTTTTCCAGCGCTTCGAGCACCAACGTGGCCCGGCCGAAGCCCGGCACCTGGTCCTGCGCGCTGATGTTGAGCTCGGCCAGCCGCCACGGCGGCCTGTTGCCGGACTCCGAGACGCGATCAAGCAATCGGGAAAGATCGGCCAGGCGGATACGATCGATGGTTACTTCCACGCTGCGCAGGGTCCAGCCTTCGGCTAGGGGACGCGACTCGCGGAGCCGTTGCTGGGTCTCGATGCCGGGGAAGGCGCTGCGGAGAAGGTTGTCCAGCGGCGCGGGTGTGTGCTGCGGCAGCTTTTCATATAGCTCGATTGCGGCAGTTTCCCGGTCGCAGCCGGCCTGCAGGACGCGCAGTTTTTCCAACGTGTCGATCCGGCTGCGGATCTGGCGCGCGGATTCCGGTGTAAGGCGCAGCGCCTGCACGGTGATGAGGATTCCGGCGGCGAACATCGCCGCCGACGCCATAAGAAACATGGAGCGCCGCGTCACGATGACGGCCCTCCTGCGGATCGCGCGCCCTTGATGGTGAAATGCACGCGTTCGTCCTCGAGCGCATCCTGCCGTTCGATACTGACGATGAACCCCGCGTTGCGCAGCGGCGCGGCGAGTCCGGCGCAGCGGTCCCAGTCGGGGGAGCTTCCGCGCAGCGTGGCTACGTCGTCGATCAGCGACAGCGCCTCGATGTCCATACCCGTGTCGCGCGCGATTTTCAGGATGTCGGACAGCAGGCTGGTGAGGGGTGGTTCAACATTCTGGAGAAAAGGCGTCAGGGTTGGCGCGCGTTGTTCGATCGCTCGCTGTACGGTCAGGATCTCCTGACCTTTCGGAATTCGCGACGTGCGCGCGAGTTTTGAGGCCAGGCTGCTGATGGATTCCTGCAGGAGGCCCCGACGCTGCTCCAGGAAAGCGCGCCAGGTCAGTCCCATACCGCAGAGGAGCAAGCCTGCGACAAGGCAGGTTGTGGCGGCCAGCGAGACTTGGCGTTCCTGCCACAACGCCGCCCGCGGATGCGCGAGGGCGCCCGACCGGAAGTTGCAGGAGAGGGGTGTACTCCGCAGGCTCCGGGCGGCAAGGGCCCGGGCGAGGAAGAGAGATGGGCGATCGTGTGTCGCAAAGCGAATGCTGCCGGTTCCGCCTAGCGCCGTCTGCAGCGCGGCGATCGCGGTGGATGTGGCGCCGGGGCCCGTCCATAGCCACAGGACCGGTTGACTGTTGGCGGCGGGTTGCGAGAGCAATACCTGTCGCGCGCGCTGGGCAAATTGGCGGATTCGGTCCGGGTCGGCTTCCAACTCGGCCCATCCCATTCGGATGGCATGGGAACTGGCGTAATCCAGACCGCGCCCGGTGACCAGTGCTGCATGTTCCGTGCCGAGGCAGGCCACGATGCGCACGGTGTCCCGCTCGGGAGGAATCTCCTCTGTGCTTTGGCTCCACAGCGCGAGACCTTCGTGGTCCAGCCGGTCCGGCGACACGCCCATGTCCTCAAGGGCGGCGAGACGTTGCTCGACATCTTCCGTGCGCGCGGCTACGCCGAGGGCGTCCACGGACCCGGCGCTGTTGCGACCTACGCCTACGAACTCGCACCGGCACGCCTCGATGGGGAAAGGCAACTGGATATCCAGCATGGACGGCAGCACCTTGCGCGCCTTGGTCACGGAGGACAGGGGTGTTTGTATCCAGCGGGTAAGGCTCTCGTGGACAGGCATGCAGGCCGAGACCAGCGCGTGGCCGGCTTCCGCCTCGGCCCGCACGCGGGCGAGGATGGCGGTGGTCGACGCATCGGGCGGACCCGCGTGATCGAGCACCGCTTCTTCCTTCAGCCCGCGTCGTGTCCGCTCGGAGCGAACGACAACCAAGCGGTTGCGCGCGGCGTCGACGCCATAGCTGATGCTGCATTGCCGGGCTTCAAACATATCCATCTCGCGCTGTGTCAGAAGACCCACTGGATCGCGTCCACATCGCCTTGCGCATCGCGCCGGGCCAGCACGCGAAGGTGCTCGGTTCGGCCCTCGGCATACGCTTGCACGTCGACCACGAATGCGGAACTCTTCACATCAAGATACCTGCCTGCAGTGCGCAGGAACTGCGGGTCCGCGGAAATCGCGGAGGTTTCCACGGAGCGGATGGGGCCGAGGGCGCGCTGGAAAAGAATGGCCGCCACGAGATCTTCGCGATCGAGCCCGAGAACGCCAAGAAGGACCTCCTTGCTGGCGGTATTCACGTTGACCGGCAGCGGCCGCGCGCGCGGCAGCGGCACGACGGTAAGGCAGTCCACGAAGTCGGCGTTGAAGACTTCGAGCGCGCTGTGACGCGGATGCCGTTCAAAAAAGGCGCGTGAGAATCCCCGCACCTGCGCCCACTCACCCCACGAGTAAAGGATACGGTTGGCAGGACGGTAGGGCGGCGTCAGCGTTTTGTAGTAGGCGGATTCGCCCGTGCCGTCATCGTCCCCGTCGATCCAGTCCTTGAGGGCTTCGACGCGCTCAACGGGGGAGAAGTCGCCGCAGAGCGTCATGATGTCCATCACGATGTCGTCCGCCGTGCGGGTGGAGTTGCCGGTGGTGGTTACGGCGAGATTGTTGACGTCGAAACAGCGGCTCTCGTCGAGGATGCGCACGCGGGTGGTGATGCCGGAGGGATCCTTGACTTCGCGCGTGATGGCCCACGCCTCATTGGTGTGGTCCACGACGAGGTCCTCGTCATCGGCGAGCCGTTGGAGGGCGGCGTGTGCGGCGTCCGTGGCCGCATGCTGAAGCTGTGCGGTCAGCACCGAAGCCTGCCGCTGCCGCAACGCGGCGCGTGCGGCGGTCTGCGCCTGCAGGACGAGTCCGGCGACAAGTCCCAACATGATCAGCACGAGGATCAATACCGCGCCACTTTCATCGGAAGGGGTTGCCGGATCCGCTTCAACCGTCGCGGGAGTTGCCTCGCCGAACTTCGTATTGAGATAGGGTTGCGGACGGTGCTGGCTGGTGCCTGTGCCGCGGAATCGCTCCAGGATCAGCCGGAGCACAATGAGGAGGACCCCGACGACAAGGTAGCCGAGGCTGAACGCCGCCATGCGGTGATGATTGGCCGTGAACACGCGGAGGAAACTCAGCGCGAAGATGATGACGCTGCAGATCAGCGACAGGATGCCCACGACGAGGGACAGCAGCGACACCTTCTTAAAGAAACGTCGCCGGGCATGGTAAGCGTGGCCCTGTCTCTGCCGGCGTTCTCTGTCTCGGTGCTGCGTCATGGGGCCTTACTATGTCGGAAGCCTCCCGGCCGCGCCACAAAAAATGGAGGCCCTGTATGACGTCACGGAGCCTGCGCTTGAACTCCGGAAGGCTTTGGAACACAATGCGGCGCGAAAGAAATGACCATGTCACGCATTGCCTATCTTGTGTTGCCGGCGTTGGCGCTGATGGCGGGGTGCAAAACCACCACGTTGAAAAAGCCTGCGGTGCAGCCTGCTGCCGTGGTTCAGCCATTGCCTGCCGTCACCACGAATACCCCGGCCGCGGTGACACAGCCTTCACCCAAGGCCGCCCGGCGCCAGGCGGAGCGCGAGGCGGAACAGTATCGCGACGAGGTCCGTCGGCTGGAGAAAACGGTGGCCGGCCAGCGCGAGACCCAGGAGAAGCTCAACGCCAAGATTCGGGCTGTTCAGCAGCAGATTCAGCAGGCGCAGGAGGAATTGCAGCGGTTGCAGGGCGGTACGCTCGACTCGGACGTGCGCTTGGCGAGGAACGAGACAGCCCTTCAGAAGCTCAAGGACAATTCCGGCTTGCCGGAAGGGGCCGCTGGTCGCGAAGCAGCGCTGAAGAAGACGATCGCAGAAGAACAGCGGAAGGTCAGCACGCAGGAGATCCTGCTGGAACAGAAGGAGCGGGAAATACGCGATCTGCGAGAGGCGATTTCCGCTCGCGACGAGCAGTTGAAGCAGAAGACGCCGGTGGCGGAGCCGCCGTCCGTGGTTACCAATGCGCCCGCGCTCGCAGTGACGCCGAAACCCACGCCGGTTCCGCCGGCGGTGGTGTCGACCGCCGTACCGCCGCGCGTTGTCGCTGCCCGGTTGGTGACCGATGGACAGCAACTGGTGAAGGAAGGCAAACTGGCCGCGGCAGAAGATTGCTTCACGCGTGCGCTGGCGCTCAACCCCAAGCTGGATGATGCGCGATTTGGTTTTGCCTCGTGCCGCTATGCCACGGGAGATGTGGCGGGTGCAAAGAAGGCGCTCGATGAATTGCTGAAGAGGAATAAGAGGCACGGTCCCGCGCTGGGATTGGCCGGGATCATCGCCCTCAAGCAAAACGATTTGCGTACGGCGAGGGACCGCTTTGAGCATGCGGTGAAGCGGAGCCCGAAAGATGCGCGGCTGCATACGAATCTGGCCATTGTCTATGATGGCATGAGGAAGAAGAAAGCAGCGCTGAGGGAATTGCGAAAGGCCGTAGCTCTTGATCCGAACCTGGCGGAGGCGCGGTTCAACCTCGCCATTCTCCTGGTGTCGGAGAAGCCGCCGAAATTGACCGAGGCCAAGCACCACTACCAGACCGCTCTGCAACTGGGGAGTACGCGTGATGAGAGACTTGAAAAGATTCTGTACCAGTAATCAAAACCCGATGAACCTGTGCTCGTGGGTGCTGGCCGCCGCGTTGTGGCTATCGGCGATGTCCGGGGCATGGGCGGAGGAAGGCGCCGTGCCGCCTTTGCAGGAGGCATCGGATGCCTATGTTGCGCTGGTGCAGGCCGACCAGGCACGGGATCGCAGCGATTGGAAGGCGGCGGCGCAGGGGTACCGCGAGGCCACCCAGCGTTACACCAAGTTGAACAAGCAATATCCAACATGGGAGCCCGACATCGTTCAGTATCGCGTGGCCTATTGCATGAACCAGATCGAGGTGATCGGCCAGAAGACGGGGGTTTCCAATCCGATGCCCGCGACAACAGAGGTGACAGCCGCCCCGGTCGCGGCAGCGGCCACCGCCGCGACCAAGGCGCCTGCCGGCGATTCATATCGCGAGCGCTACCTGGCGATGCTCGAAGAGAATCAGTACCTGCGCCAGCGCATGGCCGAATTGCAGGGCGCGGCGGATGAGGGCGGTGGGGACGCAGAGCTGCCGGCGCAAACCAATGCCGAGGTGATTGCAGATGGGGTTCAGGATGTGCCTGTGGAGCAGGAACTGGCCGAGGTATTGAAGGAGAACGCGGGGTTGAAGTCGCGCGTGCGTGAACTTGAAGCAAGCGCAGAGGGTGCGTCGGCAACCAATCCGGTCATGGAATCCCTGAAGGGACAGATGGATGCGGTGCGTCGCGAGAATGTTGAATTGAAGAAGGCGTTGCATGACGCCGTGTCCACGGGCGGGGCTGCTCCGGTGGCCTTGATGCCCGATGCCACCGATGAATTCCCCAACCTTATGCGTGCAGCACTGGCGCAGGAGCGGCAGGGCAATTTCCCGGCAGCGCTCCATATCTACGAGCGTGCGGTGGCGCTGCGTCCGGCGCATGCAGAAGCGGCCCGGGCGAAAGCGCGATGTCTGCTCCAGCAGGATCGTGTCAGCGAGGCGATGGGCGTGTTGCAGGGCGTCCTCGCCCGAAATCCCGGCGACAACCGGGCGCGCCTGCTGATGGGTATTGCATCATGCAAGGCTGGGCTGTTCAGCGACGCTGCGGAAGTCTTGCGGCCGGTGCTGCAGACCGATCCATCGAACGCCCGGACGCAGAACGCGATGGGCGCGGCCTATATGGGGCTTGGGGATTTGCAGGCGGCGCGTGTAACGTTGGAGAAGGCGGTTTCGCTCGATCCCGGCTTGGGCGACGCCCAGCTCAACCTCGCGCAGGTGCTGGCGGTGGGGCCCCAGGCCGATCGCTTGAAGGCCCGGGAACATTACGCCAAGGCGATCGAGCTGGGTATGTCGGCGGATCCCGCCCTTCAGCAGATTCTCAACACACCGTGAAGTAGATCTCGGTGCGGCGCGGCTACTGATTCCATCTGACCCGATCGGTCAGGAACAACTGGTCCATGTTGCCGAGGGGGAACCCCTGCGTCAGGGGGAAATCGCTCGGGATTCGGCCTTCCTGGATGGGGAACCATGTCTTCTCGGGGCCCATGAGGAGCCCGCGAACAAAGGGTTTGTCCCTCGTGATCGTGGTGAAATAGAGGCCGCTGACCTTCTTGTGGAAATCGTTGATCTCGTAGAAATCATCCACCGTATCCGGCAGGAGCAGCGAATTCCGGTTGCCGTACCAGGCCGTGGCCCATGGCATATCCGTGCAGATCATCTCCTCCGGCGTCAGCATCTTGCTCACGTGCATGATGAACGGCGGGAAGTAGGGTGGGTAAGGCATGGGCGCGCGCGGCGGCAACATGGTCAGGATGAGTGGCATGGCGCCCAGCAACATGAAGAGGGCGGTCAGCGCCAGGTTATATAGACGGACGCGCAGTTGCAGGCGGTCGAGCAGGATGAAGAAGAATGCAAGGCCGTAGACAATGATCAGGGGCCAGAACATGTGAAGCAGGCGGATGGTGGATTCACCGAAAGCGCTGGCCACGATGGTGAGCAGTGCCATGGAAAGGGCCATGCCCCAGCGGAGCACGTGTACCGCGGTTCTCATGAAACGGTAGAAGAACGCGGTGAGGAAGAAGCAGATGAATAATCCGTCGCCGAGCGAGCGGATCGAGCCCTGGTAGAACTTCGCGATATTCTCCATGGCGCGGCCCTTGACCTCGCCGAGCAGCTTGCCGGGCGTGATGGCCGGGGAGAGGTCCCTCTCGAAGGTCGAGTTGCCGGGAGTCACGGAGGCATCGAGCGTGGTGTAGGGGGCGAGGCCGAAGGGGCTGCCGCTGACCATGACGTTACGCACAAGCCACGGCGAGGCCAGGACCAGGAAGACGACCACGAATCCGGTTGCCCATTTCCATCCGTTGCGCGGAAAGAGCAGGCCGATCATCAGCGCGATGCCGGGCACGAGCGTCGCCGCAGCATAACGGGTCCAGAACGCCATCGCGCACAGCACAACCGATGCGGCGAGCGCCATCATCCACTTCATGGCCGGCGCGTCTTCCTCGCGCAGGAGAACGGCCAGTGTCGTGGCGTAGAGGGCGGCGGTGGCCAGGAAGGTGACAAAGGAAACACTGAGGCCGGAGATGCTGTCGCTCCAGACGGTGTCGCTCAGGAAAAACATGGTTACCGCGAGCAACGCCATGCGCCGGTCGAAGAGGCGACGTGTCATCAGGAAGAGGATGATGCCGGTGAGCAGCGTGAAGAGATGGCACATGGGGATGACCACCCATTGCTCGGGGGCGAACATGGCGGAGACCTTGTCGCTCACGAACGAGGTGCCTGAGAGTTTGAAGCCGGCGGCCAGCACGGCGGGCCAGAGCGGTGCGTGCAGAATGTCGGGATGCGCATCAATCTGTGCCTTGTGCTGACTCGAGTTCTTGACCAGGTACCACATGCTGGCCGGGCGGACACACTGGGTGATGAATCGGCCGTGCGTCATCAGGTTGCGGCCCAGTTGGGCGTTGTCCATCGCCTCGGGATCCTTCAATCCGCGGAACTGCGTCGCGGTGTAGAGGAGCATGACGATCAGGATGAAGAGGATATAGAGACCGCCCTTGATGAGGCGCAAGCCGATGCCCACGTCCACGTTGTAGACTAGGTTCTGAATCCTGTTCTCAAACGGTTTTGCGGCCATAGCGTCTCCTCAATGATCCGGGCCAAGCGCGCATAGTAACTCGACCGGGCGGGATCGAAAAAGCCTAATCTCCGGGCGGTGTGTTGTCCGCATCCTTCTCGCGCAGGCCATATTCGTTCAGCTTGCGGTGCAGGGTGCGGCGGCTGATGCCGAGTTGGGCGGCCGCCTTTGTGCGGTTGCCTGCGTGGTGTTTGAGTGCGTCGGCGATCATGCGTTTCTCGGCGTCCTGCAGGGACAACTCCGCGCCGGCGGTGGCCGCGGGGCGGTGGGGTAGCGCCGCCTTAAGCTGGGCTGGAATATCACGGACGCTGAGCTTGTCGCCCCGGCAGAGCACGACCATGCGCTCCATCGCGTTGCGGAGTTCGCGGACGTTGCCGGGCCACGGATAGGCGGCCAGCAGTTCCATGGCCTCGGGCGTGATGCCGGAAATAGCCTTGTTGTTCTCCCTCGCGAGCGTGGTCAGGAACTGCTGCACGAGCAAGGGGACATCGCCCGGCCGCTCGCGGAGCGGCGGCAGATGGATGACCATGACATAAAGACGGTAAAAGAGGTCTTCGCGGAAACGGCCTTCCTCCACGAGCT
This sequence comes from Verrucomicrobiota bacterium, assembly GCA_036821485.1. Classification (GTDB taxonomy): domain Bacteria; phylum Verrucomicrobiota; class Kiritimatiellia; order CAIQIC01; family JAGNIJ01; genus DAISJM01. The sequence continues at coordinate 38,604 of DAISJM010000005.1, forward strand.
TCTTGAGGTCGCGGTTGGTGGCCGCGATGAGGCGGACGTCGACATCGACCGTGTCTTGCCCGCCGACACGTTCGAATTTCCGTTCCTCGAGCACGCGCAGGATTTTGACCTGGGTGTTCGGATCGATCTCGCCGATTTCATCGAGGAAGAGGGTGCCGCCGTCGGCGAGTTCAAACCGTCCGCGCCGGCGCTCCGCGGCGCCGGTGAAGGCGCCCTTCTCGTGTCCGAACAGTTCGCTCTCGAGAAGGTTGTGTGCAAGCGCGGCGCAATGGACGGGCACGAAGGGGCCCCGCGCCTGGGCGCTCATGCGGTGGATCGCCTGGGCCACCAGTTCCTTGCCGGTGCCGCTCTCGCCCTGGATCAGTACGGTCGCGCGCGAGGGCGCAACCTGGCGGATCGTGTCGAACACTTCTCTCATGGCCGGCGACTGGCCGATCATGCTTTCCATGCCGAACTTGGCATCGAGCTGTTCATGCAGCCGGCGATTTTCGGTCTCCATCTCGCGTCCGCGGAGCGCGCGCTGGAGCAGGAGCTCGAGGCGATCGAGGTGGACCGGCTTGGTGAGAAAATCGTAGGCGCCCCGCTTCATCGCCTCGACGGCAGTCTCGATGTTGCCGTAGGCGGTGAGCAGGATGCAGACAGGGGCGGGGGTGCGGGCGAGCGCCCGCTGCATCAGGGTCAGCCCGTCCATGCCGGGCATGCGGACATCGCTCAGCATGACGTCCACGTTGTGCTCGCCGAGCAGAGCCATCGCGCTTGTTCCGCTCTCGGCGAGGAGGATGTCGTAGTTGCGGCGGAGTGCGCGGGCGAGGCCCTCGCGTGTGTTCTTCTCGTCGTCGACAATGAGGATGAGAGGTTTGCGGTTCATGTGGAGACTCCGGGCGCAGTCTGTCCCGATGGGCGATGTGCCTTGAGCAGGCGGATGCGCCGCTCATCGCGGGGCAGGTACAGGGTGAACGTTGTGCCGATACGCGGCTCGCTTTGCACTTCGATCTGGCCGCCATGGTCCCGCACGATACGTTGGACGATCATCAATCCGAGGCCGGACCCCTCGGCCTTGCTTGAGTTGTAGGGTTCGAAGATGTGGCTCAGGTCCTCCGGGGGAATCCCCGGGCCGGTGTCCTTGAACGACACGGCGACAAACCGGTCCGTGGAGCCCGTCTGGATGCGGAGCAGCCCGCCCTTGGGCATGGCCTGGATCGCGTTGCGGATGATGTTGAAGAAGGCCTGCTTGATCTGGGCGATGTCCATCTGGACGGCCGGCACATCGTCGGCCGGCTCCACTTCGACGAGCACGTCGCGGTCGTGGATCTCGTGTTTCAGAAATTCGAGCGTATCCCGGAGGACCTGGCCCACGTGTGCCTTTTCGAAATGGGGTTGAGTCGGGCGGATCGCGCGCAGGAATTGCGAGATGATGCGGTCGAGTCGCGACACTTCCTTCTTGGCGACCTCCACCAGTTCGCCCAGGTTCTGGCGGTCGCCCTCCGCGAGATGGGCGATATCGCGTTCGATGAGCTGCAGATGGATGTTCAGCGAATTGAGCGGATTGCCGATCTCGTGGGCGACGCCCGCGGCAAGAAGCGTCAAGGCGTTGAGCTTTTCGGACTCGATCGTCTGGGCCTCCTTCTCGCGTTCGCTGGTGATGTCGCGGAGGATGACGACGGCGCCGCGGCCATCCTGTTCGGCGGCGGCCAGCGGGACGACGTAGAAATCCACGAAACGGTGTTCGGGGTAGGAAATCTCGATTTCGCGGCTGACGAGGTGTGCCCATTCCTCTTCGTCGAGCTGGAGGATACTCTCCCAGTCCATGTCGCGCAGGTAGCGACGGATGGGCTGCCCCTCCACGCCCTCGCGCGGCAGTCCGAGCATGGTGGCGGCGGCGCGGTTGGCATAGACCACGCGGGCCGCTCCATCGAGCACGATCAACCCCTCGCGCACCGCGTTGAAAATGGTCTCGAGCAGACCCTTCTCGCGGGCGAGCCGGAGGAAGTGCGTTTGCAGGCTTCCGGGATCCAGCTTGTCCAGCCGATCGATCAATTTATCGAGGAAAGCGGTCTTCATGAAAACAAGGCAGCCTCAAGCTCGACTGCATATTGTTACATCATGTGAAAAGCGCAAATCAAAAATCCGGCTGTGCGGGTTCGGACCGCGTTCCGATCTTTGACATTCGGGGGCGGCGTATGCTATGTTCCGCGCCTGTATATTGATGTTTGAGGGTGTGAGATGTCGGAGTCTGCTGGTCAGCAACTGGTGCTTGTGCTGAACCGCCTGTGGCAGGCCGTCAATGTCTGTACGGCGGAGCGGGCACTCGCTTTGCTCTACACCGGCCACGCGCAAGTTGTCTACGAGGGCGAGACCGGATTCAACACCTTCTCCTTCCGCGAGTGGTGCGACTTCTCCGAGTCCTATAACGACCAGGCCGCCGTCAGCACGATTTCGCTCCGGATCCGGGTGCCCCGCATCATCCTCCTGTTGTTCTTCGACCGTATACCGAACAAGGAGGTCAAGTTCACCCGGCACAACGTGTTCGAGCGCGACAAGAACACGTGCCAATACTGCGGCCACAAGTTCGACCGCAAGGATCTCAACATCGACCACGTGGTGCCGCGTCTGCGTGGCGGGCTGACGACGTGGACCAACGTGGTCTGCAGTTGCGTCGACTGCAACCGCCGCAAGGGCAGCCGCTCCCCGGAGGCCGCGGGCATGCACCTGATCCGCAAGCCCAAGAAACCCCGGTGGCGTCCGTTCGTTGAAATCCAGTTCCTGAAGACGACGGATCACAGCTGGCGGCACTTCTTGGATTTGGCTTACTGGAACGTGGAACTCGGCGACGACTGAGCCGCCCTTGGTGTCCCTCGTCTTTTCCACCCCGAAACCATGTTGACAGGAGGCCTCTTTTTTTGGTTGAGAGGGAAGGGGCGGGTCTATAGAGTCGCGCGAATAAATCGGCCGGGCCTCGTGGTGGGCGACGGGCCGCCACCGTGGTGCAGGCATTAAGTAAGATATGGAGGCGACCGATGGCAGTGGACGATGAAGCTGGTGTGTATGCGATGGGGCAGGGCTGCTCCGTACATGGCGATGAGCACATGAGGGAGTGCAGCATGTGCGGCACGGAATTCTGCCGCAAGTGTTTCCCGAAGACCTCTGTTTGTCCTGATTGCGCCGAATCGGATGAGGACGAGGATGAGGACGAGGAAGAAGATTTCGACGACGAAGAGGATGAGAAGGACGAAAAGGAAGACAAGGAAGACGCCAGGGAGGACCTTCCGGGTGGCGGGATGATGGATGACGGGGACGACCGGCGTTACTAAATTGTCCGGATAGACTTTACGGAGACGGGCCGCGGCACAGCCGCGGCCCGTTTGTTTGTGGGGCCGTGACAACGGACGCCCCTTCCGCTATCCTTTATCACTCGCGCAGTCGCGGAGGTTCTGCGAAGCATGTCCGACCAGACGACACCGATGATGGGGCAGTATCGGCGCATCAAGGGCGAGGTTTCCGCCGACACCATTCTCTTTTTCCGGCTCGGCGATTTCTACGAAATGTTCTTCGAGGACGCGAAGGAAGCGTCCCAGATTCTCGACATCACGCTCACCAAGCGGCAGGGCGTGCCGATGTGCGGCGTGCCGTTTCATGCGGCGGAGTCCTACCTCGCCAAGCTCATCCGCGCGGGCCGCAAGGTGGCCATTTGCGACCAGGTCGAAGATCCTTCCGTGGCGCGCGGGATTGTCCGGCGCGAAATCACGCGGGTGGTTACGCCGGGCACAGTCCTCGAAGATCATGTGCTCGACTCGGGCCGTAACAACTACCTCGCGGGATTGTTTCTCGCAGGCGACGTGTTTGGTTTGGCCATGCTCGACGTTTCCACCGGCGCGTTCTGGATCGAAGAGAGCCGCGACCCGACGCAGGTGGCGGACAACCTCGCGCGCTATGCGCCCGCGGAATGCATCGTGCCGGAGGAGCACGAGGAGGATCCGGCCCTTCGCGCGTTGCTGCAGGGCGCGGGTTCGAGTTTGCTGACTGCGTACGAAGGCTGGACGTTTGAATACGACACGGCGGAAGACCTGCTGAAGCGGCACTTCAGCGTGCATTCGCTTTCCGGGTTTGGATGCGACGGGCATCGCGCGGGTGTGGGCGCGGCCGGCGCAATTCTGCACTATGTTTCCCACGAGCTGCGTCGCCAGGTCGCGCACGTGCGCCAGCTCAGCGTGCGGCACCCGGCTGATTACATGCTTCTGGACGATGCGACGATTTCCAATCTCGACCTGGTGGCCTCGCGCGGGACATCAAGAACCGGCAGTCCAACCACGCTGCTCGGTGTGCTCGACGCGACGAAGACCGCGATGGGCAGCCGCCTGCTGCGCGACTGGATGGTGCGGCCGTTGATGAAGCTCGACGAGATTAACCACCGGCACGATGCCGTGCAGGCGCTGGGCGAGGATCGCCGTTTGCTGGGCGACCTGCGCGACCGGCTGCTGCAGGTGAAGGATCTCGAGCGGTTGATCGCGCGGCTGGGCGCGGGCACGGGCAACGCGCGAGATCTGCGCGCGCTGGATCTCTCGCTGGCCGAACTGCCCGGGCTCAAGGAACAGTTTGCCTCGCACCCGGTTGCCACGTTGTCGTCCCTCGTGACAAAGATCGAGCCGCTACCCGATCTCGTGGCGCTGATTGATCGGGCGATTGTCGATGAGCCGCCGATTGCCGTGAAGGACGGCGGGATGATCCGCAAGGGTTATCATGCCGAGTTGGACGAACTGAAGGCGGCGGCGACGGAAGGCCGCCAGTGGCTGGCCGATTTCCAGGCGCGCGAACAGGAACGCACCGGCATCAAATCGCTGAAGGTCCGGCACAACAAGGTCTTCGGCTACTACATCGAAATCACCAAGGCCAATCTGGCCGATGCGCCGGCCGACTACATTCGCAAGCAGACGTTGGTGAACGCGGAGCGGTTCATCACGCCCGAGTTGAAGGAATACGAGAACAAGATTCTTGGCGCGCAGGAGCGATCGTTACAGCTCGAGTTGGAACTTTTCCAGGAGGTCCGCACGGCGGCCGTGGCCGAGACGGCACGCATTCAGCAATCGGCAGCGGCGATCGCCGCGCTGGACGCGCTCGGCGCGCTGGCCGATCGCGCCCTTGCGCTGAGCTATGTGCGGCCGCGCATGACCGATGCTGGTTTGATCCGCATCCGCGATGGCCGCCATCCGGTCATCGAGCAGATGACCGATGCCGAGCGGTTCGTTCCCAACGACACGATTCTGGACAATCTCGACTGCCAGGTGGTCATCATCACCGGTCCGAACATGGCGGGTAAGTCCACCTATATCCGGCAGGTCGCACTGATCGTGATCATGGCGCAGATGGGTTCTTTCGTGCCCGCGGCCGAGGCGGAGATTGGCGTCGTGGACCGCGTGTTCACGCGGGTGGGCGCGAGCGACGATCTGGCGCGCGGCCGGAGCACGTTCATGGTGGAAATGCAGGAGACGGCGAACATCCTGAACAACGCGACATCGAAGAGCCTGATCGTGCTGGATGAAATCGGGCGCGGCACGAGCACCTTCGACGGCATCAGCATCGCGTGGGCGGTCGCGGAATATCTGCACAACCAACCGCGTGTGAAGGCGAAGACGCTGTTTGCCACGCACTATCACGAATTGACGGACCTCGCGCTCGCGCTGCCCGGCGTGAAGAACTACAACGTGCTCGTGCGGGAAAAGAACGACAAGATTGCCTTCCTCCGCAAGATTGTGCCGGGTGCGGCCGACAAGAGTTACGGCATCCAGGTGGCGCGGCTCGCGGGGCTGCCCGCGGAAGTCATCGACCGCGCGAAGGAGATTCTCGGCAACCTTGAAGAAGGTGAATTTGAAGGCGGCCAGCCGAAGATCGCGAAGCACGAACCGAAGAAGCGGAAAGAAGATCCCGGCCAGTTGAACCTCTTCGGAGAACCGCCGCCATCCACGTGACGGGCTATTTCGCCCGCACGCCTGCCATCTTGTAGTTCTTCCCGACGAGGTAGAGGCGTTTCAGTTTTAGATTCTTGTTCTGGTGCGCGGCGACCACGCGGCCGACGATCAGCGGGCAGTCGCCGGGTTGAGTGATCGTCACGAGTTTGCATTCGAAATTCGCGACGGCGTCGGCGAGGAGCGGTGCTTTCACCTTCGATGCCTTTTGCAGGGCGAGTCCTGTCGCGGCAATCTTGTCCGTCTTGTGTCCGTGATGCGTGCCAGCGTGCAGCACCTGCCGTGCCATTCCTTCGTGCGGGAATGCGATTACGAACTCTTCCGTTTTGCGGATGTTCGCATAGGTCAACGCTTCGTCATCGATGCCGAGGACGAACATCGCCGGATCGAGCGACGCGCGGGTGACCCAGCCGACGGCCATGACGTTGAGCCGTCCGTCGGGGGCGTGCGTGGTGACGAGTACGACCTGCTCGGGATATTTGCGGGACAGGGCTTGTTCGGTGGTCGATTTCTTCTGCATGGCGTCCTCCGCTGTTTCAGCTTCTCTTCCGCGCGATCCACGTGTCCTGCAGCATATCGCGGCCCACGCCGCCGGGCAGATGCTCGACCACGTCGAACCGGCTGAGCAGGTGACCGCGGACGTAGGCGGGCGGGTGGAAGGCGGTGAAGGTTTTGCGGCCCTCACGGCCGGCCGCGCGCGTGGCAAGATCGCCGCGGTCGTAGGCCGCGGCCTCGTCGGTGGTGAGCATCGACCGGAAGTGATCGCCGTGCGTGGTGACGATGAGCAGGCCGCCGGGTTTCAGGACGCGGAGGAGTTCGGCGATCCACGCGTCGTGCATCGCGGCGGAGAGATGGGTGAAGACCGAGCGCACGAGCATTGCATCGAAGAAGTTATCCTCGAACGGCAGCGGCGGTTCGAGTTCGTTGCGCATGAAGAAGATGCCGTGGAGGTGTTGCCGGCACCAGTCGATGGTTTCCGGGTTGTAGTCGGTTCCGTAGAGTTCGACCTTGCCGTAGCCGGGCAGGTGGTCGCGCAGGTGGCGGAGAATGCGGGCGGGTCCGCAGCCCCACTCGCAGAAACGAAGCGACGGAACATCCGCATGCTTACGGATGAGGGCGCCGAAGTAGCGTGCGTGTGCGATGCCGGTGTCGAAGTAGAGGGGCCAGTTCACGTGGTGGTAGGCGTCGTAGGCGAGTTCGGCCGGCGGCGGCGTGAAGTCCGGATGCGCGGCGAGAAAATCCCGGTTGGCGCGCGCATGGCGGAGAACTTCAAACGTCAGCAGGGCGCGATCCAGGATCGGGCCGAGGCCGATGCGCCGCAGCGCGAGGCCGAGTTGTTCCTTCGCACGGCTCATGGAGTGGTCTCCTTCGACTCGCTGTGCGGCACGCGATAGATGCGGATGGCGGGGCCGGCGCGCAATGGCGTTGCCGTGAATTCAGCGGCAAGTGGAGCGTGGCTGAACAGCCACTGGTAGACGGCGACTTCCCTGGGGTACCGTTCAGGTTCGGCGAAATAGCGGATAAACATCCGTTCGTTGGCGATGATGTAGTCGTAGTTGAGGTATTGCGCGGGCTGCTCGAGCCATTGCGGCGCGAGGGCATAGTAGCCGTCCGCCACGTAAGGTTCGTCCTGGAAGGTGACGGACTCACCTTCCTGAAAGAATCGCGAGCCGGGTGGAACGTTGCGGAGCACCCATTCGAGCGCAGCCGTGCGCGTGCCCGGGTGTGCGTACTGGATGCTTTCGCGGAGGGTGCGGGCGAAGCCGTGGGTGGATACGAGAAGCGCCAGCAGCGTGAGCGCCAGTGCAGGATGGGGCAGCAGGTTTGGCCAACGCTCGCGGCACCAGCGGACGATGACGACCATGGCCCATGCGGCGAAGAGGAAGAGAAGGGGGAGTGCGGGAATGATCCATCGATCCCAATGCAGGTGCGGCAGGCAGATGGCGACCATGAAGAGGCCGGCGTTTGCGGCGAGGATCAGGCTGCCGGGCTGCCGTTGACGAAGGACGAAGAGCAGGCCGGGCGCCATGAGCAGGATGGCGGCCCAGGAAATGTGATGCGGCAGGAGCGTGCCGAAATACCAGAGCAGGTTGCCCGCCGGGGTCAGGCCGTCGGCCCCGAGGTGTGTGTGCCGCGACTCGCGTGCGAGGTTCTTCAGCGTGACGTCGTAGCGGATGATGGCGTAGGGGCTGGTGAGGGCGAATCCGATGAACGCGATCAATCCGAGCGCGGCAGACCAACCGATCCAGCGGAGTACGCGGCGTGACGAGGCGGGGTAGTTTCGCGCTGCGGCCATTTCGGCCAGTGGCAGGACGGGCAACATTGCCGCCATGAAATACCGCGACGACAGGGCGAGGCCGGCGGCAAGGCCCGCGAGGATGCGGTTCTGCATCGACGGCTTCTCGATATGGCGAAGACAAAACCACAGGCAGAGCAGGCCGAAGAACGTCGCGGCCAAATCGGTGCGGATGATGGAAGCGTAGGCGTAGACGAAGGGGGTGGTGGCGAATAACCACGCGCCGATGAGGGCGGTGGCGTTGTCGAAGGCGCGGCGGCCGACCAGCCAGAGCATGAGGATGCAGCCGAGCATGTAGATGATGTTTACGACCCGGCCGGCGAGATAGAAGGGCCACGCCTTGCGCTCGAACGTGCTGCGGCCGCGGGGCGGGGCTTCGAGGACGCCCCAGGATGGAGCGACCTTGTGCATGACGGCGTACAGCCCGGCGAGCGGATAGATGATGGTCGAGCCGGGGTGGCCGAACCAGTGAGGGTTGAGGGACCCCGTCTGTGCCATGCGAATGGCCTTGCAGGCAAATTCCGCCTCGTCCACTTCTGCCGCGAACGGGAGATCCTTTCGCAATCCGGTGATCAGCAACACGGCGGCCACGGTCAGGATCAGCAGGAGGAGAAGCCTGCTGGTGCGTCCGGGGCCATCTGGTAGTGCTGTTTCCATATCGGGAACCTGGGCCGCAAGTGTGGCGTGAGGCCGGGGCAAGCGCAAGGGTTTTGCGGCGCGGGCTCGCCGGAAAATGCTGTCCTCGGCGCGCCGGGTGACGTAACATCCAACGGCCATACGGCAGAGACGTGCGCCGGAAAAAGGTGGAGCGTTGTCATGAGAAAAGAGCGCGATTCGCTGGGTGAAAAAGAGGTCCCCGACGAGGCTTGGTACGGCGTTCATACCGTCCGCTCGCTGGAGAATTTTCATGTCATGGGCGAGCGTGTGCCGCTGGAAATCGTCTACGGCATGGTCAAGCTGAAGTGGGCTTGCGCCAAGACCAACCGGACGCTGGGCCTCCTGTCCCCCGAGAAAGCCGAAGCCATCTCCAAGGCCTGTCGTCGAATTCTTGCCGGCGGGTTTGAATCACAATTCGCGATCGACGTCTTCCAGGCCGGTTCGGGTACGTCGTCCAACATGAACGTCAACGAAGTCGTTGCCAATGTCGCGTGCGAGGAACTGGGCGCAGCACGCGGTGACCGGAAGGCGATCCATCCGAACGACGACGTGAACATGGGGCAGTCGACGAACAATGTATTTCCCTCCGCGATCAAGATTGCCGGGGTGGAACTGAGCGGCAAATTGCTGGCCGCGGCGCGCAAGCTGCGCGCGGAGCTTCGCAAGAAGGAAGGTGAGTTCGCCGACGTCATCAAGAGCGGCCGGACGCACCTGCAGGATGCAGTGCCGATCACGCTGGGACAGGAATTTGGGGCCTATGCGCGCGCGATCGAAAAAGACATCAAGCGGGTCGAGGCCGCCAAGCTCAAACTGCATGAACTGGGCGCGGGCGGCAATGCGATTGGCACGGGCGTCAACACGAAGAAGGAGTTCCGCCCTGTCATCATCCGCGAGCTGAGTCTGATCACCAACGAGACCTACGAGGGCGCGGAGAACGGGATCGAGATCACGCAGTTCCTCACGGATGTGGCCGAGATGTCGAGCGCGGTGAAACTGCTGGCGCTGGACTTGCAGAAGATATGCAACGATCTGCGGCTGCTGGCGTCGGGGCCGAACACGGGTCTGCGGGAAATCGATCTGCCCGCGGTTGAGCCGGGTTCATCGATCATGCCGGGCAAGATCAACCCGAGCATCTGCGAAGCGGCCAATATGGCCTGCATGGCGGTGATGGGGTATGACCACGCATTGGTGTTGGCCTGCGGCGCAGGGCAGTTGGAACTCAACACGCACATGCCGCTGATCGGCTACAACCTGGTGAAGGCGATGCAGATCATGGCGCGGGCGTGCGACATGCTGGCTGAGAAATGTGTCGCCGGAATCGTGGCCCATCGCGAGACGTGCACGAAGTACTTCGAGACCAGCGCGGGACTCGCGACCGTGCTGAACCCGAAGCTCGGCTATGACCGTGTCGCGGAGTTGGTCAAGGAATCGCTGGCCACGAAGAAGACACTGCGGCAGCTTGTGCTTGAGAAACAAATCCTGAGCGTGGAAGCGCTCAACGAGCTGCTCAAGAAATCGACCGGGCCGAATCTGTAGGACCGGGGTCATCGCCCCCGGCTACAGAACAAGGTGATGCGGCTTAGTAGAAATACCGCATGCCGACTTCGAGCTTGATGTTCGTCTTGCTCGTGTTGGCGTCGTCTTCCGGATAGATGTCCTTGGTCGCGCGCTCGACCACCAGTGCGGTCGAAACAGCCAGCGATTCGGTGATGAAGTACTTCGCGCCGCCCTGAATGCCAAGTACGCCGGCGGTTTCGTCGTTGTCCTCTGCCGTATTGTGGAAATCAATGCTGACCAGGTCGAGCGATGCGCCGACGAAGGGCATCAGTTCGATGCCGAGGTCGAAGTTGTATTCCGCGAAACCGCCCAACGAGTAGGCTGTGTGGGCATCGTCATCCTCCAGACCAACGCGCCAGCCGGTTTCCAGGTAATCGACAAAGAAGTAGCCGTAGCCGAAGTTGAGGTCGATGAGCGTGTCATTGGCGGTCTCAAGGTCCAGCATGCCCGTGACGAACACTTCGGCGGTGTCCGCGGGGAGCATGGAGGCATAGGAACCGGCGGCGCAGAGGGCAACAAGGGCGATGACCAGCAGCTTCTTCATCAGAATCTCCTTTTATGAAATCGATGCCTGACGTGGCCTTGAAATTACTACGATCCAGCCGGGGCTGCAACAAGGGTTTTAGCCGTTGGTCGTGCGGGGACGGTCAGGCCATGGGGGTGTGCAGCGAGCGGTTCCCGAGGATGTCCTCGCGGAGCAGGCGGCTGAGTTCACGGAACGCGGGGCCGGGCTTGCCGCTGCCGACGGAGCGGCCGTCGAATTCGATCACGGCAGTAACGTCCGGCGTGGTGCCGAAGATGAGAACCTCGGCGGCGGCATCCACGGCGGCCCGCGGGATATCCTCGTGCGCGACGCGACGAATGAGGCCGCCGGGCGGCAGGGCGCGTGCAAGATCAAGCACGCGTATCATGGTGGTGCCGGCGAGAATACGTTCCAGCTTTGGAACAAGCAGCGCGCCGTCGCGCGTCACGATGCCGGCGTTCTCGGTGGGGCCCTCGGCGAGATGGCCGTTCTCATCAAAGGACACCACGAAATCGACGCCGGCGTCGACGGCCTCTTTCTTCATGAGGACATTGAAGAGATAGTTGACGCTCTTGATCCGGGCGAATGGGGCGGCCTTCACCGGCAGGGCGCTGGCCCGGACGCGCGCGCCTTCCGGATGTGCCTCCATGAATGGCTTCTTGTATCCGGAAACCACAACGTAGAAGGCGGGCTTCGGGCATTCGTACGGGCTCACGCCGAGGCTGCCGGGGCCGCGTGAGAGCAGGATGCGAATTAGCGCGTCGGGCTGGCCGGCGGCGCGCGTGGTTTCGACGATGACGTTTGTCATCTCTTGCATCGTGGCGGGCATCGCAATGTGCAGGCCCTTGGCCGAGGAGCAGAGCCGGTCGAGATGGGCGCGGAGATTGTAGATGTTGCCTGCGACGCATTTGGCGGTTTCGAATACAGCGTCGCCGCGATGGACCATGTGATCATCCACCGGCACCAGCATCAGTGCGGGATCGGTGACAACCGCTCCGAAGACGCTCGAATACATGGCGAGGTAGTGTTGCTGGTAGGGCTGACGGTTCTTCCGCGCCCAGTCTGCAAACCCGTCGAGATCAAGTTGTGGCAAGGAGGACATTTCGGGTAATCTAACGGCCGCATGCACTCCGAGATCAAGCCAATAAGGGACCCGGCGCACGAAGCGTTCATGCGCCACGTCATTCCGTTCGCCGTCTGGCTCCTGCTGATGGCGGGTCTCGGTGCGCCCGCCGGCTGGAAGTATGCCGTGCGGGTTGTGGTGGCCTTGGGGGCCTTGCTGGTGCTGAGGCCGTTCCGCGATTATACGCCGCCGCGCATCAAGAATCTCCCGCTGGCGCTGGTGGCCGGCGTGGCGGTTTTTGCCATATGGGTGGTTCCGGAGATGGGCGGCGCGGGACCTTGGGCGGCGCTGAGCGACTTCTACCTCAAGTACGCGGTGCTTCCGTTCGGGCGTATTCCTGCCGTGCCGACCCCGCCGCCGTATGCGCCTGAAGTGTGCGGCTGGCCGTTGGCGCTCGTCCGGCTGGCCGGCTCGGCGTTCGTGATTGCGGTGATCGAGGAGTTCTTCTGGCGGGGGTTGATCTACCGGCGGCTGACGGCGCGTGATTTCCTCGCGGTGGATCCCGGCGTCTTTCATGCGGGCGCGTTCCTGGCCACGATGCTCTGTTTCGGGTTTGAGCACGACCGTTGGCTGGCGGGCGCGCTGGCCGGCGCGGTTTACGGATGGATATATCTTCGTACCCGCGACATCTGGGCGGCGTGCTTGGCCCACGTGGTGACGAACCTGTTGCTGGGACTCTACGTGCTGGCGGTGGGCGCGTACGCGTTCTGGTGATCAGATCCGGCCGACCACTTCGTCGAGCACATCTTCCAACGTGACCAGGCCGACGACCTCTGTCTTGCCGTCGGCCACCAACACCATCGGCTGCCGCGTCACACGCATCCGCGGGAGCACGTGGTCCACCGGCGTTTCGATGGAGACGAGCTGCGGCGGCCGCATGTAGTCGCTGGCCTTCTTGGTCTCGTGGTCGGGGTCGGACAGAATGCTGAAGATATAGATGATGCCCGCGATCTTGCCGGTGCCGCGGTCGAATACGGGGAACCGGTTGAATTCCTTCGCGCGGGCGAGATCGAGAACCTCGGATGCGGGCTGGTCCGCGAACACGGATGTGATGTTGGCGCGCGGTACCATGATCTCGCCGCACGTCGTGGTCTTCAGTTCCATGACGTTGTTGATCATGCGCCGTTCGTCGAGGGTCAGTACGCCCGAGCGCTCGCCTTCCTCGGCGAGGTGAACCAGTTCCTCGCGCGTGACGAACGGCTGGGTCTTGCCCTTCTCCTGTGCCGGGGTGGGGACGACGACCTTGGACACGGCGATGAATGCGGTGCTGAGCGGATAGAGTACGCGCGAGACGGCGAGGAGGAGCGGGGCCAGCGGCAGGGTTCGCCGCGCGGGAAACGCCTGGAACCAGGCCTTGGGCAGGTATTCGCCGACGATCAGCAGAACCACGGTGAATAGTATGGCGGCGATGGTGGTGCCAGCCGCACCACCGAGCCGATAGCCCATGCTCGCGGCCACAATGGACGACGAGATGGCACAGAGATTGTTGCCCACCAGCGTTGTGCCGAGGAGCAGGTCGGGCTTGAGCAGGAACATCTCGACGATTTTCGCACCGCGAACGTTGTGACGCACGAGGTGGCGCAGGCGCAGCCGGTTGACCGAAATCACGCCGGTCTCCATGCCGGCGAAAAAGACACAGCCGGCCATGCAGAAGGTGAGGATGAAGAGACCCAGGAAGAAGCTCATGCCGGTTCCTCCTCGAGTTTCTCTATCATCACCAGCGTCACGCGCCGCTTGAGCATCTGCATAACCGTGGCGCGGCAACCCTGCGCTTCGACCACATCGTCGCGTTCGGGCAGATGCCCGATCTGCGCCGCGATCCAGCCGGCGAGCCGGTCGACATCTTCCGACTCGAGATTGAGCCCCAGTTTGCGGTTCAGGTCGGCGAGGCTGATTTCCGCGTCGACCAGCCAGCGATTTGGCCCGGCGGCCTGGAACAGTGCGCGGGGCTTGCTCAGCTCGTTGTAAATCTCGCCGCTGATCTCCTCGAGAATATCGCCGCGGGTCATGACGCCGGCGATACCGCCGTATTCATCCACGACCACGGCGATACGTCGGCGCTCGGCCTGCAGTTGCGGCAGCAGGCGCCCGAGATCGACCGTTTCCGGGACGAAGTAAGGGGGCATCTTCGCCACCTCGAGCCGGTGTTGGGGATCGAGCAGGAACTTGCGGACGTCCACGAACCCTTCCACTTCGTCGAGTTGATTGCGGTAGAGAAGGAGGTAATTCACCTGCGACTTGCGCGCGATGTCGACCCATGTCGCCGGGTCGGATGAGAGATCGATGCCGACGAGGTCCACGCGGGGCGTCATCACGTCGCTCGCGCGGAGATCGTCGAGGCGGATGATGGACTTGATCATCGCCAGCTCGTCGCCGTTGAGAATGCCCTCTTCGGCGCTGATATCGACGACCGTCTCGAATTCCTCTGCGCTCAGGGTGCGGCCGTGCGGCCGGAAATAGTGTTCGAACTGGCGGGTGATCCTATCGAGTACGATGCGCAGTGGGGTGACGGCCACAGTGAGGATCTCCACGGCGCGGTAGTAGTGTGCGGCAAGATTGCAGGCGAGAAACATACCGATGCGTTTGGGGCCGATCTCGCCGAAGATGATGATGAGGATGGTCATGGCCGGGATGGCGATCGATTCGCCGTGCGACTGGAAGTAGTACTCGGCGATGCGATACCCGACCGAGGAGGCGGCCACGTTGACGATGGTGTTACCGATTAGGATGGAGGACAGCAGGCGCGTCGGGTTGGACAGGATGGCGTGGATATGAGTGCCGGCGGCGGGTTTGGTCTGACCGATGCGGCGAATTTGGAGCGGATTAAGCGAAAAGAAGGCCGTTTCGGCGCTCGAGCAGAACGCCGAGCACACCAGCAATACGACCAGAACTGCGAAAAGCGCCAATACGTACACCGTCAAACCCCGTTCTCGATGGAAAACCGTCTCAAACTTGAGTGAGTACCAGTAAACTATATAATACGCAGCCCATGAAGCCTATTTCTATCCGGACGCGTCAGCACACGGAATTCGTCAATATCACGGCCCAGGTGCGGGAGGCTGCCGTGGCCCTGGGTCTGAAGGACGGGGCCGTCACCGTGTTCGTGCCGCACACCACGGCGGGAGTCACCATCAACGAGAATGCGGACCCCGATGTCGTTTCCGATATGATCGCCGCACTGGAACGCATGGTGCCGTGGGAGGCGGGATACGCGCACGGCGAGGGGAACGCGGCGGCCCACGTGAAGGCCAGTCTTATGGGTTCCTCGGTCCGGGTGCTCGTCGAGGACGGCGCGCTCCAGCTCGGCACCTGGCAGGGCATCTACTTTTGCGAGTTCGACGGTCCCCGCCAGCGCCAGGTCTGGATCTCCTGACCGCCCGCCTCATTGGCTTGCGATGGGGTGTGTGCTGCAGTAACATGCGACAACTGATTTGGGTCCCGAGGTATTCATGCACAGAAGTTTTTGGGCTGCGTTGGTGTTGGCTGCGTTGGTGATCGGACTTCCGTTCGGTTGCGGCGGCCGCCCCGGCGAGCGCGACTTTCGTAATGGCGTCAAGGAGATCGATCGCGGCAACTATGTCCGCGGTATCACGCTGCTCGAAAAATCCATCACCAAGCGGCCCGGCAGCGACGACAACGCCATTGCCTACAATCTTCTCGGCGTCGCCTGTTGGAAGTTGGGCCAGGTTCAGCGCGCGACTGAAGCGTTTGAGTACAGCCGCCGGCTGAGTCCGACATTGTTCGAACCCACCTACAATCTGGCCTCGCTGCTGTTCGAGGGCGGCGACCTCGCCCGCGCGGCGACGCTGTTGGAAGAGGCGGCTGTGCTTGATACGCAGGACCCGCGCGCGCTGGAACTTCTCGGGAAGATTCACATGGACAAGGGCGAGTGGCAGGAGGCGCGTCGCGTGCTCTTCGGTGCGTACGCGCGCAGCCCGCAATCGCCCCGCGTGCTGACCGCGCTCGGCGTCATCGAAAGCAGAACCGGCGGCGCGGACAAGGCGATCTTCTATCTCATGCAGGCGTTGGAGAAGAAGCCGAGCTACGCGCCCGCGATTTTCAACCTGGCGGTTCTCTATCAGCGGGAACTGAAGGATAACGAACAGGCGATCGCCTACTATCGTCGCTTTCTCGAATCGCCCGGCATCGATGCCGCGCATGTCGAGCAGGCGATGCAGGGACTCGAAGAGCTTGGCGCCGGTCAGCCCAAGCCGCCGCCCGCTCCGGAGCCGGTTGTTGCACCGCCTGTCGCTCAGCCGGTGGTGACGCCGCCGCCCGCGCCAGCGGCTGTCCCGCAGCCGGTTGCGGCACCCGTTCCCCCGCCTGCTGCCGAGCCCGCTACGCGCACCGCGGAAACCATCTTGAAGGAAGCGGCAGACGAAGCGTCGAAAGGGAAAGCGCAGTCGGCGTTGAACCTGTGTTTTGAAGCTGCGGCTCGCGCAGAGCGATCAAAGGACACGGCGCTGCAGGAGAAGGCGCTTCGCGAGGCCGTGCGTTTGTGCTTCGACCAAACGCGCGCGCATTACGCGCTCGGTCGGTTTCTTCTTGGGCAGAACGATGCGGAAGGGGCCGCGAAAGCCTACAAACAGGCCTTGGTGCTCGATCCAAAGTTCGCCATGGCCTATAGCGGCCTGGCCGAGGCGGCCGTGAAGACGGGCGAATTGGACACGGCGCTTGCGGCGATCAAGCAGGCCACGCAGCTTGAGCCGAACAATCCGGATGTCTGGTGGACGCAGGCCGCCCTCTACGATCAGTTCAAACTTTCCGAGAAAGCCGTGCAGGCTTACCGCGATTTCGAAAAGCGCTTTCCGGGCGACGCGCGCGTGCTGAAGGCGGGTGAACGGATCAAGACCCTGGAACCGCCGCTGGCGCCTGCACCGGTTGTCACTCCGCCGCGTGCTGCGCCGACTCCCCGTGCCGCGGCGCCTGCGCCGATTCCGCCGGTGACGCCTCTGGCCGTGCCGGCGCGCGCTGCAGCGCCCGCATCAGGCCGGACGCTGACCATCCGCAAGCCGCTCTTCCGCAATACGCATGCGGCGGTCCAGGCTTACAATCGCGGCGTGATTTATCAACAGCAGCAGGATTGGGACCGAGCGATCTACTACTACACACGTGCGGTGGAAAACGACGATACGTTCGCGACAGCGTTCTTCAACCTCGGGGCCGTCTACTGGAGCCGCGGCGAGTTGGACCTGGCACGCGATGCGTATGCGCATGCGGTGGAACTCCGGCCGGACATGGTCTCGGCGCGATACAATCTCGCCCTGGTGTTGCGTGAGCGGAAGGATCGTGCCGGTGCGATGGAGCAATTCAATGCCCTGCTGAAACTGAAGCCCGACTACGCGCCTGCACACTACGCGCTGGGCATGATGTATGCCGAGGATACGGGAACGCTCGCGCAAGCGAAGCGACACTACCAGGAATTCCTCAAACTGGCGCCGACGGATCCCTCCGCGCCGACCGTCAAGGGCTGGCTCGATACGCACTGAGCCCGGACATCGCACGAGCAGAAATGGCGATGGGGTGGATGGCTGCGGAGATTCCTCGTCACCCCGATGCGGCATCGGGGCTTCTCGGAATGACAGATCGTAGGCTCAACTGTCAGCCCGACTGGGTTCGGCGCGCGGCCCATTGTTTTCCGTTGCGGCCGCTGTTGGGTTTGCGGCAAGGGCGCTTGCAGACACCGATGTAGACGCTGTCCTCACCGATGGCGTGTTCGATCTCGCGCACAAACTTCTCGGTGGCCGCGGCCTTGTACTGGCGGTTGGTTTCGACGAAGACTTTCTCGCCGGTTGGAAATTCCAGGCAGATATGCACGGCCGTCTCGCCCGGATGGCGGCCGAGAATCTCCTTCACCTTCAGCAGCTTGCCGTCGTCGAGGCCCGCGGCGGGCAGATGGACGCTGATGCGCTCGGTGAAATAGCGGTGTACTTCCTTGAGGGGGTAAACCTCGTAAGCCTTGATGCGGACGCCCTGTTCCTCCTTCGAGACTTCGCCGCAGACCATGACCGGCGCGGCCTCCTGCAGGTAGACGCCGAACTCGCGGTAGGTGTCGGGAAAGGCCACGACTTCGACGGAGCCGTTGAGATGTTCCAGTCTGAACACGCCGAAGGGCTCCTGCTTGGCCTTGGTGAACCGCTTCTGGAGTTGCGTGGCAAGTCCACCGACGCGCGTCACCGTGCCGGGCTCAAGTGTCTCCAGATGCTTTGCCTCGACCAGGCTGAATTTCGTCAGCGCCCATTCGTGCGCCGTCAGCGGGTGGCCGGAGATGTAGAAGCCGAGCAGTTCGCGCTCGGCCGCCAGCATATCGCTCTCGGGCCACGGGTCACCCGGCGGCAACTCGTCGGGGGATGCCGAACCGGCGGTGGTGCCCAGCATATCGAAGAGAGAAGTCTGTCCGGACTGTTGATCGCGATGCTGTTCGGCCGCGCGGTTGATGGCGAAGTCGAGCCCGGCAGAGAGGCGGCCGCGTGACATGCCGGTAAAGTCAAAGGCCCCGCACTTGATCAGGCTTTCCAGCGTCTTGCGATTCACGAGTTGGGAATCGATGCGCAGGCAAAAATCCACAAGACCCAGGAAAGGTCCGCGGGCCTCACGTTCGCGGATGATAGCCTCCACGGCGCCGACGCCCACGTTCTTGATGCCGGCCATGCCGTAGCGGATGCCGTTGCCGACGGGTTTGAAACGAACATCGCTGTCGTTGACGTTGGGCGGCAGTACCTCGATGCCCATCTCCTGCGCTTCGGCCACGAGCACGGGGAGCTTGTCCGTGTTGCCGATTTCGCTGGAGAGCAGGGCGGACACGAACTCGACGGGGTAGTGGGCCTTGAGATAGGCGGTCTGCCACGACACGACCGCGTAGGCGGCGCTGTGCGACTTGTTGAAGCCATAGCCCGCAAACTTCTCGATGTTGTCGAAAATCTTTTCGGCGATGCGCG
Organism: Verrucomicrobiota bacterium; assembly: GCA_036821485.1. Classification (GTDB taxonomy): domain Bacteria; phylum Verrucomicrobiota; class Kiritimatiellia; order CAIQIC01; family JAGNIJ01; genus DAISJM01. The sequence continues at coordinate 57,658 of DAISJM010000005.1, forward strand.
CCGGAATCTTGTTGGTCTTGGCGCAGCCCTGCACGAACTTGTCGCGCATCGACGCCATTTCCTTCGGGTCCTTTTTGCCCATCGCGCGGCGGAGAACATCGCCCTGACCGAGGCTGAATCCCGCGAGCACGTTGGCCGCCTGCTGGACCTGCTCCTGGTAGAGCATGACGCCGTGCGTTTCCTTGAGGATGGGTTCGAGGAGCGGGTGATCGTACGCGAGTTTGACCTTGCCGTGCTTGCGGTTGACGTAATCGTCGAGCATCTTCATCGGGCCCGGCCGGAAGAGCGCGATCATGGCGATCAGGTCCTCGAACCGCGTCAAACCGATGCGGCGGAGGAGGTCCCTCATGCCCTTACTTTCCACCTGGAACACGCCGACGGTATCGCCGCGGTTGAGCAGCTCGAATGTCGCGGCGTCGTCCATCGGCAGGGCCGCCATGTCCAATTTGACGTTCTTACAGCGGGCGATGTGTTCGACGGCTTCCTGGATGACCGTGAGCGTTTTCAGGCCGAGGAAGTCCATCTTGAGCAGGCCGATGAGGCCGAGAGGCTTCATCTCAAGTTGGGTGATGGTCTGGCCGTCTTTATCGCGCGTGAGCGGGACGATATCGATCAGCGGCCGTTCGCCGATCACGACGCCGGCGGCATGGGTGCCCTGGTTGCGCGGCAGGCCCTCGAGCACCGTCGCATATTTCATGATCCGCCGCGCGTTCGGATCTTTCTCCACGGCTTCGCTGAACTCGGGATTTGCCTTGAGCGCCTTCTCCAGCGTCATGTTCGGGTCTTCCGGGATCATCTTGGCGAGGCGGTCGCACTCGCTGAGCGGAATTTCGAGGGCCCGCCCGATGTCGCGGATCACGGTCTTGGCGCCGAGCGTGCCGAAGGTGATGATCTGGGCCACGTTGTCGCGGCCATACTTCTGCCGGACATATTCGATCACCTCGCCGCGCCGGACCTGGCAGAAATCGATATCGAAATCCGGCGGGGATACGCGCTCGGGATTCAGGAATCGCTCAAAGATGAGGTTGTAGCGGAGCGGGTCGATGCCGGTGATGCCGAGGGCGTAGGCGACGATGCTGCCGGCGCCGGAACCGCGCCCGGGGCCGACCGGAATGTTCTGTTCATGGGCGAAGCGGATGAAATCCCAGACCACCAGGAAATAGTTGATGAACCCGGTCTTCTCGATGACGTCCATTTCGAAGAGGAAGCGGTCGCGGATACGCCGTTCCTCGTCGTTGGCGGGCTTCTCGATGTTGGTCACGCCGTAGCGTTGCTTCAGCCCGTCGATGGCCAACTGGGTCAGGTACTGCTTTTCATGAAGATTGCCCGGGATGTCGAATTTCGGGAAGTGCAAATCCTTGTCCAGCCGCAGGTCGACATTGCAGCGCGCGGCGATGGCCACGGTGTTCTCGATGGCCCCGGGGTAGTCGCCGAACAGTTCCTGCATCTCCGCGCCGCTCTTCATATAGAACTGGTCGGAGGAATACTTCATGCGGTTTGGATCGGTCATCACGGTCTGCGTCTGGAGGCAGAGGAGGACCTCATGCGCCTCGGCGTGCTCCTTCTTAAGGTAATGCACGTCGTTGGTGGCGATGAGGGGCAGGCCGGTCCGCTTGGCCACTTCGAGCACGCCGCGATTCACGATCCGCTGCTCGGGAATGCCGTGGTCCTGCACCTCGAGGAAGAAGTTGTTCTTACCGAAAATCTCGCTGTACTCGTTGGCCACGCGCACCGCGCCGTCCAAATCGTTGGCCAGACAGAGGCTGGCCACTTCGCCCTTCAAACAGCTCGACAGGGCGATCAGTCCCTTGGAATGCTTGCGTAGCAACTCCTTGTCAACACGAGGCTTATAATAGAATCCTTCGAGGGATGCGAGGGAGATGAGGCGGATGAGATTGCTATAGCCCGCATCGTTTTCCGCGAGCAGCACGAGGTGGTGCATGGGGGTCCGGCCCGTGGCGGATTTCCGTTCCAGCATGCTGCCGGCCGTGACGTAGGTTTCGCAGCCCAGCACGGGCTTGATGCCGCTGCTCTTGGCCTTCTTGTAGAAATCGACTACGCCATAGAGCGTGCCGTGGTCGGTGATGGCCACGGAATTCATGCCCAGTTCGTGCGCCGTCTCCATCACGCGATCGATCTGGCAGGCGCCATCGAGCAGGCTGTATTCCGTATGGAAATGAAGATGTACGAACGGTACGTTTTTCACGAATAAATCCGGAGCCGGGTCCCTGAAACCATTGTACGCTCTGATGTCGAGTTATACCGCATCTCGACGTCAAAGCAACCCCAAGTCCGCGCGCAGCCGGGCCATTCTCTCCAAGCACTTGATGTGGCGGCGCTTCGGAGCGAAGAAAAGCCGGGGCATCGGACGCCCCCTGTTTCCAGCCTTTTCGGACGCCGGCCAACTTTGCTATTGACCTTTCACGCGCTGGGGGCGATATTCCCGCCCCTTTTGAACGGCTTCAGGTGCCGTTCGTTATCGGGTGAGGTGGATCATGGCTAGACAGATACCTATTTCGAGGATCAGGAACATCGGCATCATGGCGCATATCGATGCCGGCAAGACCACGGTCAGCGAGCGCATCCTCTTTTACACGGGGAAAACGCACAAGCTGGGCGAGGTCCATGAGGGCGCCACGCAGCTCGACTGGATGCCCCAGGAGCGCGAGCGCGGTATCACCATTACGTCGGCCGCCACGACCACCACCTGGAAGGATCACCAGATTACGCTGATCGACACCCCAGGGCACGTGGACTTCACGGTCGAAGTCGAACGCAGTCTGCGCGTGCTCGATGGCGCCATCGCACTCTTCTGCGCGGTCGGCGGCGTCGAACCCCAGTCCGAGAAGGTCTGGCACCAGAGCGAGAAGTACAATGTGCCCAAGATCGCCTTTATCAACAAGATGGACCGTACCGGCGCCGACTTCTTCGGCGTGCTGGGGGAGATTCAGAATGAACTGGGCGCCAACGCCGTGCCCGTCGTTGTTCCCATCGGCAAGGAAGAGAATTTCTGCGGCATCATCGACCTCGTTATGATGAAAGCCGTGTTCTACGATGAAGACTCCCAGGGCACCCGTTTCCGCGAGGAAGAAATCCCCGCGGACAAGATGGAAAAGGCGCGGAAGTGGCGTGCCAACCTCGTGGAAAAGTGCGCCGAACAGGACGATTCGTTGATCGAGAAGTTTCTCGAAACGGGCGATCTAACCCAGGAGGAGATCATCGGCATCCTGCGCAAGGCGACCATGGCGCGCCGCGTGGTTCCCGTTTATTGCGGTTCCGCGTTCAAGAACAAGGGTATCCAGCGCCTGCTCGACGGCGTGCTCCGTTGCCTGCCGGCGCCCAACGAGATTCCGCCCATCATTTGCGCCAAGGAGCAGGAAGCCAACATCCGCGAGCCGACCGATGACTCGCCGTTCTCCGCCGTGGCGTTCAAGATCATGGCCGACAAGCACATGGGCAAGTTGACGTACTGCCGCATCTACTCCGGCACCCTCTCGCAGGGCGACACCGTCTACAACAGCACGCGCGACAAGACCCAGCGCATTGGCCGCATCCTCCGCATGCATGCGAATCGACAGGAGCCGATCGAGAAGGCGTTCTGCGGCGACATTGTCGCCATCGTTGGCCTGAGCGACACCAAGACCGGTGACACGATTTGCCACGAAGATCATCCGATCCACCTGGAAGCCATCGAGTTCCCGGCACCTGTTGTGTCCATCAGCATCTCGCCGGAGAGCACCGCCGACAACGAGCGGCTGGGCGAGGCCCTGCACCGGCTGGCCGACGAGGATCCGACGTTCACGGTTTCTTTCGACAAGGAAACCAACGAGACGATCATCTCCGGCATGGGCGAACTCCACCTGGAAATCATCGTGGACCGGCTCAAGCGCGAGTTCAACGTCTCCGCCAAGGTGGGCCGGCCGGAAGTTGCGTACCGCGAAACCACCACCGTGGCGACCGAAGGTCAGGGCAAGTACGTCAAGCAGTCCGGCGGTCACGGCCAATACGGCGACGTTTGGCTGCGGCTTGAACCATTGGATGCCGGTGGCGGCTACGAGTTCGTCGACGATATCGTCGGCGGCAGCATCCCGCAGAACTTCATTCCGGCCGTCCAGAAGGGCGTCGTCAAGGCCATGGCCCACGGCCCGTTCGCGGGGTACCCCGTGGTGGACCTGCGCGTCACGCTGTTCGACGGTTCGTACCACGACGTCGATTCGAGCGACATCGCCTTCCAGGAAGCGGCGCGTATCGCGTTCAAGAATCTGTTCCTCAAGGGCCAGCCGGAATTGATCGAGCCCATCATGTCGATCGAAGTGGTCACGCCCGAGGAGTTCATGGGTCCGGCCACCAGCTCGATCTGTCAGCGCCGCGGTCGCATCGAATCGATGGAGCGCAAGGGCGAGCTGCAGATCATCCACGGCATGGTGCCGCTGGCGGAAATGTTCGGCTACTCCAACGCGCTCCGGACCCTGACGCAGGGCCGCGCCAACTTCAGCATGCACTTCGAACACTACGAAGCCGTGCCGGATGCTCTCGCGACGACGATTGTCGAAAAGCGCCGCCTCGAGAAGAAAGTTCGCTGATCATCCGCGTGTTCCGCGGTTACTGACGGCTGTCTGTGGCGTCAAAACGCCGCAGATGCACTTTCTTCTTGCGCGGGGGGGCGGTGAGGGATAGACATAGGGTCATGAGCGCGGACATTGCTTATCCTACTTCCAGCGGCCCCCGAAAAATCAACATCCTGGTTTTGTGCATTCATCCCGAGTTGGGTGAGGCCTTTTTGCAGAGCGTGTGCACCGGCGCGTCTGGGACCAGTGGCGAAACGGTGGTCGAAAACCGCCCGATCCAGATGGAAGTGCTCGCGGGCGACCCCCGCCTCACGCCCACCTGGGACGAGAGCCTGAAGAAAGCCGATGCGATTGCGCTCCTCGTCCGCTTTCTCGATGTCATCTCGCTCGACAAGATCCGCGCCATTTACCGCCGGCTCCCCAGCGAGCGGACTTCCCCGATGTCTGTCGTCCTCTTCCGCGAGGAAGGGGAAATCGATTTCAAGATGAGCTGCCCCGCGTGCGGCCAGAAGCTGTGGGTGCGCGATACGGACATCGGCAAACGCGGCCGTTGCCCGAACTGCAAGAAGGCCTTCAAGCTTCCGTCGCAGGCCGGCCATCTCAAGTCTCAGCTCATGCTGCCCGACGCCGTGCCCGCGCTGACCGTCGTGCGCGGCAAGCCGGCCACCTGCCGCGGCGCCCTCGCGAGCCTTCTGGCCTACCTCAGCGGCACCATCGTGCCGGGGGCCGAGAAGCTCGACCAGGAAACGCTCAAGAAGACCACCGTCCGCGTCCAGATTCAGGACACGGAGAGCTGATCGGGCGGTTCGACACCTGTTTTTCCAAGCATTGGAAAAAGTGTCGCCATTTTTTCCAACCCTTGGAAATTTTGCCCCCGGTTTTTCCAAGGATTGGAAAAGTTGTTGAGAGGTCCCGATCATGACACACGCAACGCGAAAACTTACCGGTAAACTTCCCTGGACCCGCTCCTGCTTCGTCTGCGGCGAGAGCAATCCGCACGGCCTCCACTCCCGGTCGCGTATTGAGGACGGCCGCGTGATGCTGGATTACACGACCCGCGAGTCGGACCGCGGCTATCGCCACATCATGCACGGCGGCATCGCCGTGACGTTGCTGGACGAGGTGATGACCTGGGCCGCGATCTCCGCCACGGGCCGCGTCTGTGTCGCCGCGGAGCTCGGCGCCCGCCTCAAGCAGCCGATCCGCGTACCGGAACAACTTCGCGTCGAAGGGTGGACGACCCGGGTAACGTCCAGATTGATCATGACGGAAGGCCGCATCATCGGCCCCGACGGTGCGGAACGCCTTACGGCCACGGGCAAATATGTGCCGATGCCGGAGGATCAGTTGGAGCTGACCGAGAAGGACTTCGTGCTTTCGGGCGACACGATTCCGCCCAAAGAAATCATGGGCGGGCACTGACGTTTTGGTAGGGCGAGGCGTCCCTGCCGAGCCGGAAAGCGAAACGGATCACCGCGGAGGGTTCGCCCTACCTACTTCTTCTTTATCGGTGGCGGTTGGCGGCCGAGTTTGGCAAGGACGGCTTTCATGTCTTCCCAGACGAACTTCTTGCCCGCCGAATTTCTCAACAGGTAGGCCGGGTGATAGGTCGGCATTACGTCGATGCCCTGATGGGTCATCCACTGGCCGCGCAGCCGCGTGATGCCCGTCTCGACGTTCAGCAGGCCGCGTACTGCGGTTGCCCCGAGCGCGACAATAACCTTCGGCTGAAGCAGCGCAATCTGTTCCGTGAGATAGGGCATGCACGCCTGCATTTCATCCGGCGTGGGCGTCCGGTTTTCCGGCGGGCGGCATTTCACGATGTTGCCGATGAAGACCTGCTCGCGCGTGAGGCCCATGGCTTCGATGATTTTCGTCAGGAGCTGGCCTGCGCGGCCGACAAAGGCCAGGCCCTGCGCATCTTCATCTGCTCCCGGGCCTTCGCCGATGAACATGATCTCGGGCGTGGGTGTGCCCTGGCCCGGCACGGTGTTCGTCCGGGTCTTGTGCAGGCGGCATTTCTCGCACGCGGCGACGCGGCCGGCGATCTTCTTCAGACCGGCGGTGACATCGCTCGCGGGCAGCCGGGGGGTGTCCTCTGCGGGTGCAGGAGCGGGCGCGGAAGCGGGTTGAGCAAAGAGCGATTCCTGTGGCTGCGCCTGCGAGCGCGGCGGAACCATGCCCAGCTCCTTGAGGTTCGTGGCGGACACCTCGACCTGTGTCACGCCTTCGTCCTTGAGGTGTTGAAGGTAGTCACCGAGTTGACCGATCACGCGGCCAAGTTGTTCGCGCGGTGTATTGCTGGAGGCTTCAGTCGTCATCACGGCCATTTTGCATGGATGTCTTCAGTGCGGCCAGCAGGTTTTTCATATCGTCCGGCATTGGCGAGACGAATTCCAGGTCTTTGCCGGTACGCGGGTGCTGGAACGCGAGGCGTTCGGCGTGGAGCATCTGGCGCTCGGCGGGGGCCGGAAGTTTGGTTTGGCGCGCGCGGCCGTACTGGCGATCGCCGACGACGGGGTGGCCGATGTGGGCGAGATGGACGCGAATCTGATGGGTACGTCCCGTCTCGATGCGCACGCGAAGAAAGGAAACATCGGCAAATGTGGCGACAGTTTCGTAGTTGGTCACCGCCGGTTTGCCAGAGTGCGGGCTGGCGCTCATTTTTTTGCGGTTGTGAGGGTTGCGGCCGACGAGCGTTTCAATCCGGCCCGTGGGTGGGCGCGGCCGGCCCCAGACGAGAGCGACGTATTCCTTCCGCACGCTGCGGCCTTTGAACTGTGCGGCGAGATTCATCATCGCCTGTTCATTCTTCGCGACGACGAGCGTGCCGCTCGTATCAAGGTCGAGCCGGTGAACGATGCCGGGCCGAAGTTCGCCGCCGATGCCCTTCAGGTCGGTGCAGTGGTGGAGCAGGGCGTTGACGAGAGTGCCCGAGTCGTGGCCGGGCGCGGGATGCACGACGAGGCCGGGCGGTTTGTTGATGACGATGAGGTCGGCGTCCTCGTAGAGGATGTTCAGCGGGATGGCTTCGGGCGCGACTTCCACGGAGACGGGCGGGGGGATGTGGATGTCGATGACGTCACCCTCGCGGATTTCCTGGCTGGGTTTGCGGACCTGCGCGTTGACGGTGACGAGGCCGGCCTTGATCAGTTCCTGCCAGCGGGCGCGGGAATGTTCGGGAAACTGGCTGCTGAGCCATGCGTCCAGACGCGAGGGCGGACCCGGCATGCGGAGGGATTGGTGGGTACCGCCTGATTCCATCGGGTTGTTGCTCCGTTACGGGTTGGGTGCTTTTCTCCGTCGCAGCACAAGCCAGAGGATCACGCCAGTGATGAAAAGCACGACGCTGACTTCCTGTGCGATATCGAGGCCGGACCAGCGCATGCGCTGATCGCCGCGAAGATACTCGAGCAGGAATCGGCCGACGGGATACGTCATGAGATAGGTGGCGAGCACCATGCCGTTGGTCTTGCGGCGACGGTAGATGCGGAGCAGGAGCAGGTAGACGCCGATGTTGAGGGCGGCCTCGATCAGTTGCACGGGGTAGCGGTAGTCATCGGCGTTGAAGATGGCCCACCGGCAAGTGGTGGCGAGGCCGTAGCAGCAGCCGTTCATGAAGCAGCCGAGTCGACCGAGCGCATGGCCGAGGGGCAGGGCGCTGACGGCGAGGTCGGCGATGGAGAGGAGGGGGAGCTTGCGCAGGCGGGCGAAAAGGATGATGCCCAGCGCGGCGCCGATGAATCCGCCGTAATAGATCAGGCCGCCGCGGTCGATACGGAGGATTTCCAGCGGGGCATCGCGGAAATAGTCGAGATTGGCCAGAATATAGGCCACGCGGGCGCCGAGAATGCCGGACAGCATGACCCAGAAGCCCAGTTCGGAACCAAAGCCCTCAGGGCGTTTCTCTCGGCGGGCGATGAAGGTCCAGTGCGTGACGGCGGCGAGAAAGCCGAGGGCCACGAAAACGCCGTACCAATAAATGGGTCGGCTGCCGATGTAGAAACATACGGGGTCCATGGGGGGGACTTATACCAGACAGGGGTGGGGATGGACAACCGCGCGGGTGATGGATTGCTGTGCGCCGTGATTCGGCGTTGAACAATGGCTTCTGCGTTGCTACGCTCTCGGTGGTTATAAGGGGATTACCGTGGCAGAGCACGAGGCCATCGACGTCATAGCCGATCAGGTAGAGAAAATCGCCTGTCGCAAGTGCGGTCGTCACCTCGACGTCTCCAAGCTGCCGATGTTCTCCAAGGTCGAGTGTCCCGACTGCAAAACCCAGCAAACCGTTCCCGCGCGTCTCGGCCAATTTCTGCTTCTTGAAGTGCTCGGCGCGGGCGGCATGGGCGCTGTGTACCAGGCACTCGATCAATCGCTGGGCCGCTATGTGGCCATCAAGGTGATGCGGCGCGCGATGGGCGAGGATCCGGCGTTCGTCGAGAATTTCATGCGCGAAGCGCGCGCAGCGGCGGCATTGAATCATCGCAACGTGGTGCAGATCTATTCCTGCGGGCAGGAAAAGGGTCAGCCGTACATCGTGATGGAACTCGTTTCCGGTGGCCGGCTTGACGAGATGATTGCCCAGGGCAATCCGATCGAGGAAGTGCGCGCCCTGGAAATCGGCATCGATGTGACGGAAGGTCTGAAGGCGGCCAATGACGTGGGGCTGATCCACGGCGACGTGAAGCCGGCCAACATTCTTTTCGACAAGAACGGCATTGCGAAGGTGGCAGACTTTGGCCTGGCGCGGTTCGTCGCATGGCAGCAGGACCGCGGGGAGGTATGGGGCACGCCGTATTACATCGCGCCGGAAAAGGCGCGCGGCCAGAAGGTCGATCATCGGTCCGATATCTACAGCCTCGGGGCGACGCTGTATCACGCTCTCGGCGCGAAGCCGCCGTTTGACGGCAAGACCGCGACGGATGTGGTGCTGGCGCGTTTGAAGAATCCGGCCATCGGTCTCCGCGTGATTCGTCCCTCGCTTCAGCCGGAGACGGCCGATGTGATCGCGCGCACGTTGGAATCAGATCCCTTCATGCGCTATCCGACGTACTCATCACTGCTGGCGGATCTTCGCGAAGCGCTTCGCGTGGCGAAGCAGGAGCAGCGCTCTGTCCACACGAAGGTGAAGAAATCGCCGACGGGTCCAGTGGTGGCCATCGTGCTGATGCTGCTGGCGGCACTGGCGATTGTCATCGGCAGTCTGCAGTGGACCAGCGGGCGGAAGGAAAAGGCGAAGGAAAAGGCTGGCGAGACGGTTGCGCCCGCCGTGACCAACGCACAGGAAGCAGCCCAGGTGACCACGGGCGAGCAGGAAAACGTGCAGGCCCAGGCCCAGAAGGTGGCGGCCATTGTTCAGCCCTTCACGCCGGCGCATGAGCAGGCGCTCAACGAAGCCGTGGCGCAGTTGGTCCGCGGAAATCCCACGGCGATGCGCGATCAATTGCAGGATTTGTACGACAAATCGTCAGCGATCGGTATGGGGCGGTTCTGGATCCGTCTTTTCCAGGCGGTGGCGTGCTGGGCGGGGCAGCGCGATCAGGATGCCGTGATCTATCTTCAGGAGGTGCGCAACGCGTTGTTCGAGTCGCCGGATCCGTCGCGGCCGCATCCCGGCAACATGCCGCAGACGCTGGCCAAGCTGATGCTCAAGCAGGTGGATGAGGGGGCCGTATCCTTCGAGGCGGCGCGCCGACCGCCTTGGTATGGGGATTTCGCCGAGTTCTACCTTGGGCTGGATTTCCTGCGCGAGGGCAACGTGAAACGGGCCAAGGATTTCTTCAGCTCCTATCTCTCCAAGCAGGGCAAGGATCCGACATGGCCCTACAGCTTCCAGCCCATTGCAAAAATGTGTGTGGAACAGATTGATGAGTTCGCACAGGTCCAGGACAAGGCAGCCCAACTCATTGCCAACAAGCAGGCCGCGAAGGCCCGCGCGTTGCTCGAGGAGTTCCGGTTCAAATCGAGCGCGCTGATGTTCCCCTTGGCGGAATTGGCGCTTACGCGCGTCAAGGCCGCCGAGTCGAAGGAATTGGAAGAGCAGCGCCGGGCGGATCGGATTGCCCACCGCGAATTGGTGCAGGTGGACTTGGATCGCATCGAGGAGGTTCGCACCGCAAACCTCCCGTTTGTGGCGCAGAAAGATTTCCGGAAAGCCAGCGCGGCGCTGTCCAAGGTGTTGTCTGAACTGAAGACCAGCGAGGGTCAGCAGACCTACATGGGCCTTCGGGAGATGTACGACCGGATGGATGGATTGAAGCGTTTTCTGATCACGCGGATTTCAGCGTCTCCCTATCGCGGCGGGGCAAGGACGGAGTTGGGTGGTGACGCCGTCGGCGCCGACTTAAATGGCATTCGCGTGGCGCTGGGCTCGCATGGCGAGATGGTTCTGCCGTGGCCGGAAATCAGCCCCCGCTTGCTGGCGCAACTGTTCGGTTATTATGTCACCGACACGTCGTTGTCGGATGCGGACCGGGCAGACGAGAATCTCTCCATGGCCGTCTTCTGCTACGAGACGACGGCCTTCCGTGCGGCCGCCCAGTACGCGGAACAGGCGGTCAAGCTGGACCCTGCCATCAAGGTCAAAGTTCGCCGGCTGATGCCGAGCCTCCTGCCGGACTGAAGCCCCTCTTTCCCTACGCCTTCCGACCGGGATAGCCCTTCGGCACGTTGATCTGTTCCACGGGCAGCTTGCGCAGGCACATGAACCAGTCGAGACACTCGTAGTCCTTGCCCGCGTTGTCGACACGATCCTTGGCGGTGCCGCAGGAGCCGGGCGGAGGGATGATGACCGGGTCACCGGGTTCCCAGTCGGCCGGCGTGGCGCATTGCTGCGCATCCGAGGTCTGCATGGCAATGAGCAGCCGGAGCACTTCGTGGAAATTACGACCATTGGACAGCGGGTAGTAGACGAGCGCCCGAATCTTGCTCTTCGGATCGATGAAGAAGACGGCGCGCACGGCCTTGGTATCGGCTGCCGCGGGTTGGAGCATGCCGTATGCGCGGGCGACGTCCATCTTGAGATCCGCGATGACGGGGAAGGTCACCTCCATGTTCGACATGCCCTTGTACGTGATCTTCTCCTTGATCGTGCGGAGCCAGGCGATATGGCTGTAGGTACTGTCGATGGAGAGACCGACAAGTTTGCAGTTCAGCGCCTCGAACTCCGGCATGAGCTTGGCGAATGTCATGAACTCTGTCGTACAGACAGGCGTGAAGTCCGCCGGGTGGCTGAAGAGAATCACCCACTTGCCTTTGTAATCGGCAGGAAAGTTGATGATGCCCTGCGTGGTTTCCGCAGTGAACGACGGGGCGTCCTCGCCGATCAGGGGAATGCGCGTTGATGGTGTTTGTACCGTATCCATTTTATCTCCTCCTTGTGGCGGCAGCCGAACGCCGCCATGCGTTCAATAGACACCATCCCCGGTGTTTTGCAAGGGGGCGACGGAAGGAAATCTAGCGGGCAGGATTGGAGCTGATGACGCGTTCGTCGTACGTGGCAAACACGCCCTGGCCGGGTTGGACCACGAGAAACTCGGAATCGCTCCAGGGTCCGTCGATGAGCCGTTGGATGAGCCCCATATCGCCACGGATCTTCTGGAACGGCCAGTGGTGCTCGTCGGCCTCCTGGGTGGCCATGCGCTCAAAGCGATCGTCAGGCTCCGCGCCGGTTTCGATGTAGACCAGGCTGGAGCAGCGATGCGCGGCCGGCCCGAGCAGGTCAAGAATCTGCCGGGCGTTGTCTGCGCCGTAACGCGCTGCGAGTTCTTCATAACGGCGGTCGAAACCGAGTCTCATGGCGGCGGTTTCTTTCCCCGCGGCCGGCCGGTGCTCGAGCCAGCCACTCGTCCGGTAGATGGCGCCACGGTGCGCGTCGTAGAAATCCTGGCAGCCAGCGGCGTTGCCGAAGAAGATCGAGATGCAGTCGTGTGCGCGGGGAACGACCAGCGGTATTTCACGCGCCTGAAGTCCGGCGACGCTGTTACCGCACAGGCCGTAGCCGAGCACGACGCTGTCATGCCTGGATGCATCCGCCCCATCGATGATGTTCTGAATCTTGCCGCGCAGGACCGAACGTTCCTCGTCGTGGAGGCTCATGGGCAGAAACTCGAGATCGATTTGGTTGTGCGAGCGGGCTGCGGCGGCCTGCATCTCGCGGGTCAGGACTTCGCAACTGATGACCTTAAGCCTCATGGGGGTTCCTCATGCCTTATCGTTCACGGACGGCATCAGTGTGTCAAGCAGGCGCACCGCCTCGAATGCGTCGGCGCCGTAGGTTGCACCGGAGCTGCGCGCAAAATCGGCCGTGACGGCCGCTCCGCCGACGAGGACGATAAGTTCGGGGCGGCCGGCGAAGTGGTACACCAGCTCGCGCAGGTTCTTCATCCCATTGGTCATCAACGCGCTGCACAGTACGGCCCGGCAGCCGCCGCGGACGGCCTCTTCATATTGCTCGATGGTGCAATCGTCGCCGAGGTCCTGCACGTCGTAACCCGCGGCGCGGAGCACGAGGGCGACGATGTTCTTGCCGATGGTGTGATGCTCGCCGCGGACGGTGCCGATGCACACGCGGGGCCTGGAGCGGCTGTGAGGGGTGGTCATCGAGGGTTCGAGAATCGCCAGTCCGGCCTGCATGGCCCGCGCGCCGACAAGCAGGTCGGGCACACCGAGTTCTTTCCGGGAAAACCGGGAGCCCAGTTCATACATGGCAGGAATCATGGTCTCGTTCAGCAGAAGCTTGGGGTCGGCGCCGGTCGCCAGGGCGTCGTGCGCGGCGGCCTCCGTGGCGCTGCGGTCTCCAACAAGTATGGCCTCGTACAGCTTGTCCTGTCTTGGCATGCCAACTCCCCCTTGCTTGTCGCCGGGCCCGTCAGATGAAAAGCGTTGTTCCCGACTGATCGGCCTCGGAAAGAAACGAAGCCACACCGCCCAGATCGATGCCGTCGATGAGCTCTTCCCGGTGGAGGCCCATCACATCCATGGACATCGTGCAGGCGACGAGTTTCACGCCTGCCTTGCGCGCGGATTCGATGAGCGACGGCAGGCTGTCGACCTGCTTCTGTTTCATCACGTGCTTCATCATCATCGTGCCGAGTCCGAGCATGTTCATCTTGGAAAGTTTCAGGGCGGCCGCTCCGCGCGGCATCATCATGCCGAACATGCGATCGAGCAGCGGTTTGTTCGTTGGCGAGGGGTTGCTCTTGCGCAAAGCGTTCAAGCCCCAGAAGGTGAAGAACATGGTGACTGCGCTGCCCATGGCGGCGGCGCCATTGGCGATAACGAATGCGGCAAGAACCTTATCGAGGTCGCCGGAGAACACGACCATGGACTTCTTGGTCGGGCCGGTGGAGGCAGTTGAGGCGCCGGTCGGGCATGGGCTGCCCTTGCGGATGTGCGCCTCAACGCGCGAGCCGTTTTGGCGAATGTCGATGAGCGTGTGGCCGTTGCTGAGACACCATGCCGGCGCATCGGTCAGGAAGCCGGGATCGCTGGCGCACACGGAGAGTTCGTCGCCCACGTTCATGCCCTGGACGGCTTCCTTCAGGCGCATGATGGGGCCGGGGCATTGCAGGCCGCAGCAATCGAGTTCCACGGTGCGGCCGGTTGGCGCGGCGGTCTCGGCCATCTTCTCCTCGGCGTAAGCGAGGAACGGCGGGCTCTGGGTCTGGCTGCAGACGGCGCCGCCGTGATACGAGCAGAACGTGGAGGAGCCGCCCGCGAGGGTGAGGACTTGTCCAAACCCACGCTGGAGAAGCAGTCGGTAGGCGAGGTAGCTGCGGAACCCGACTTTGCAGTAGACGAAGAGGGGACGATCCTTGGGCAGTTCCGCGACGCGCTGGCGCAGCTCACCCAGCGGAATGTTGATGGCGCCTGGAATGTGCCAGATGTCGAATTCCACTTTGCCGCGGACGTCGATCAGCACGCCCCCCTCCGTCTTGGCGGGGTAATCCTCGGCGTACCAGAAGCGGATATCGCCGCGCAGAAGATTAGCGGCGATGAAGCCGGACATGTTGACCGGATCCTTGGCCGAGCCGTAGGGCGGTGCATAGGCGAGTTCAAGATTTTCCAGATCGTATACGGTCAGCTTCGCGCGAAGAGCCGTGGCGAATACATCCAGGCGCTTGTCCACGCCGTCGAAGCCGACGACCTGGGCTCCGAGCAGACGGCCTGTGTCGGGGGCGAAGAGGACCTTGATGTGCAGTGGTGCCGTGCCGGGGTAGTAGCCGGCATGGCCGGACGGATGCAGGTAGACCTTGTGATAAGGTATCTTCAGCTTCAGCAGTTGCTTTTCTGACGCGCCGGTGCCGCCCGCCGTCATCGTGAAGACTTTCACGATGGCCGTGCCCTGCGTGGACGAGTAGGTGGTCTTACGTCCGCAGATGTTTTCCGCCGCGATGCGTCCTTGACGGTTGGCCGGACCGGCCAACGGGATGACCCATGAGTCCGGCAGGACTTCGTGCGAGACTTCGACCACGTCACCTGCGGCGTAGATGTGCGGGTCCGAGGTCCGCATATGTTCGTCCACGCGGACGCCGCCACGTGGTCCAAGTTCCAGGCCTGCTGCGCGGGCGAGGGTGGTTTCCGGGCGGACGCCTGCAGCAAGGATCACAAAGTCGGCCGTGACCACCTCAAGGTTCTTCAACTCCACGGCGACTTTCCCGCCCGTTGCATCGCGAAACGCAGCGGCGGCGGTCCCGAGATGAAACCGTATGCCGTGCTGTTCCATGTGGGTCTGAAGGTCGCGGACCATCTCGCGGTCCAGCGGGGGCATGATCTGGTCGAGCATCTCGACGAGGTCGACGGTCAGGCCCCGCTCCCTCAGGCTCTCTGCCATCTCAACCCCGATGTAGCCACCGCCGATCACGACCGCACTCTTGGCGCTGCCATCGACCATGGCTTTGATTTGGTCCATGTCTTCGATATTGCGCAGGACACATACGCGGGGATGGTTGATGCCGGGCAGGTCGGGCTTCAACGGGATGGCACCCGGACAGAACACAAGCTTGTCGTATGTCTCATCATACTCGCGGCCGGAAGCGAGTTCGCGAATGCGCACGCGTTGGGCCTTGCGGTCGATGGAGAGCACCTCGTGACCGGTACGGACATCGAGATTCAGCGAGGCCTTGAGGCTTTCCGGTGTCTGGAGGAGAAGCTGCTCGCGGTTCTTGATGTCGCCGCCGATATGGTAGGGCAGGCCACAGTTGGCAAAGGAGACGTAGTTGCTCTTCTCGAGCATGATGATCTCCGCGCGTTCGTCCAACCGCCGCGCCCTTGCCGCTGCCGATGCGCCGCCTGCCACTCCGCCAATGACCACGATCTTCATGTAACCATCCTTGGTAAAATGATGCCCCGCCGATGTGGCAAGACCCCGCCAGAATACTCCCCTGAAGATGCCTCAACAAACGCGTTTTTCAATGGGCGGTGGCCGAATGTCGGACGGCGAGAATCCAAACCTTAGGGGAAAGTGACGCGTGAACGGTAGTAGGACGATGCGGGCTGGTTGCTGACGGAGATGGTGATGACGGAGTTGTCGCCCGCCAGGTTGGTGCGGAAGAGGGTCCAGTCGCCCAGGCTGATGTTGGTCCGCCAATAGATGTTGTAGAGACGGTTGGAGACCGAGCCGAACTGGAGCACGGCCGCGGTATTGGAGCGGCCGGCCTCGATGGCAAAGAAGGACAGACCGTTGGTCGGTATGGTGCCGGCGACGTATTCGGCGTAGTTGTTGAAGCCGTCGTTGTCCGGATCGGCGTCGGATGTGGCATTCGTGGCTCCGCTGAAGTAGGCCGATTCCCACGTGTCCGGCAACCCGTCGCCGTCCAAATCGCCACTGCAGGCGGTGATGAACTGCCCGGCGTTGAGGGCGCCCATGGACATATCGTTGGTGGGTCCGGCCCAGACAAACTGGGCATACGATGAGCCCGTGCCACGCAGTTGAAGCGACTTGTTTGTTTCGTTGCCGGTTTCCATTACGCCGAGGTCGACGGCGGTCATGCCTGCGGCGGGGCCATTGGTCGCGGTCATCACGCCCTCATAACTGAGGAACTGGACGACCTGTCCGCTGTGCACGAGCGCGACGGCATCGGACGGCCCGTTCTGGAGACCAGCCATCGCAAACCAGAGGGCGCCGTAGCCGCATCCCTCGTCGTCGATGGTGCCGGAGATGGCATTGCTGGCGTAGTAGGCCCCGTTACCGCCGTTGTAGGCGAGGAGGTAGTAGGCGCCCAAGTCGGTTCCTGCGGGGCCGGCGACTTCGACACCTTCGTTGGAGTCGGTGCTGGCATTGTCGTAGTGGATCTCGTTAATCCAGACCGATGATGTGACGGCGGAATTCACGGTGATCACGATCTCTTCCCAATCGACGCCGTCATCGCCGACGGCCCAGAAGAGGCTGGTATAGGCGCCGAGGGGCGAGGCGTTGGCCCACGTGAACGTTCCGGCGCCGTTGGTGGTGCCGAACGTGGAGCCGGCCGGGGCGTTGCTGACGGAAAGGGTGATGGGTTCGCCGTCGATATCCGTGGCGGTGACCGAGAACTGCAGCGTGTTGTTCAGGATGACGGAGCGGTTGCCGATGGCTTGTAGGACCGGCGGATTCGTGGCTGTGTCGAGGACGCGGAGGACGACGGCCTCGCTGTCCGCGCCGTCCTTATCCGCCGCGTAGAACAGGGAGGTGTAAATGCCGACGGGGGCGGCGTTGGACCAGGTGAACGTGCCATTGGTGCCGGTGGCGGAGAACTGTGCACCCGCGGGCAGATTGCTGGCGGTCAGGGTCACCGTATCGCCGTCGTGTTCGGTGGCGGTCACCGTGAAGGTCAGGAGATTGCTCAGGGCCACGTCGCGGTTGCCAATGAGGAATAGGAACGGCGGCTGGTCGGTGGTTCCGCCGCAGGGATAAATCCACTGCGATGCGTTCAGCGTGTCGCGCGATGCAACATTCGTGGCGGCGCTCCAGACAAACTGCACGTAGCTGGTGCCGACGCCGGACAGTTGCAGCGAGTTGCCGACGGGCGTCGTGGTGGTTTCCGCGACGTTCAGTTTCTCCGCCGTTACGCCTGCAGCAGGGCCGTTGGATGCGATGACGGTCGCGCCATAGCTGACAAACTGAACGAGATTGCTGCCCAGTTCAACCAGGGCGACGCCGTCCGGCCCGTTTTGGAGGCCGGTCATGGGTACCCACACTGCGCCATAGCCGCATCCCTCGTCGTCGATCGTGCCGGCGAGTGCATTACTCATGTATTGCAGACCGTCGGCGCCGTTGTAGGCGATCAACGAGAAGAGGCTGAGGTCCGTGCCGGCGGTACCCGCGACTTCGACGCCTTCGTTGGTGTCGGTGCTGGTGTTGTCGTAGTGGAGTTCGTTGATCCAGATGGAGCCGTTGAGCAACACGCGGAGGATGGCGGGCTGGGACACCGCGCCATCATTGTCCACCGCGTAGAAGCGTGCGGTATAGACGCCGACAGGCGTAGCGTTGGTCCATGTGAACGTGCCGCTGGCCCCGGACGAGTTGAACGAGGCACCGGCTGGAGCATTGCTCATGCTGAGCGTGATGGCATCGCCATCGGCATCGGTGGCGGTCACGGGGAACGTCAGCGTGCCGCCGGCTTTCACGTACGCGGTGCCAAAGGGCGCCATCACAGGCAGGTTGGTTGGCGCCATGACGTAGAAGCGGACTATTTCGGAATCCACACCGTGTATGTCGGAGGCGTAGAAGCGGGACGTGTAGACCCCGACAGGCGTCGGATTGGCCCAGGTGAACGTGCCGTTGCCGTTGGTGGAGGTGAAGGTTGATCCGGCGGGTGCATTGCTGATCGTGAGGGTGATCGGATCGCCCTCTGCATCGGTCGCCGTGACGTCGAAAGTCAGCAGATGAGATTCGATCACGGACTTGTTGCCGATCGTCTGGAGCACAGGCGGTTCGGTCCCCGTCAGGACGCTGATGCGGATGATTTCCCAATCCGTGCCGTCCTTGTCTGCCGCGTAGACGGTACAGGTGTAGACGCCGACGGGGGTGGGGGTGGTCCAAGTGAATGTGCCGGTGCCGTTGGTAGTGCCGAATGTGGAGCCTGCGGGTGCGTTGCTGATACTGAGCGTGATGGCGTCGCTGTCGACGTCCCATGCCGCGACCGAGAAGCTGAGCAGATTGCTTTGCACCACGGATTTGTCGCCGATGGCCGACAACACGGGCGGCTGGTTGGAGCCCTCGCCGCACGGGAAGACGACTTGGCGGCTATTCATAGAACCGCGTGATGGGGCATTGGTCGGGCCGCCCCATGCGAACTGCGTGTAGTTGGTGCCGACGCCCGTCAGTTGCAGGGAGCGATCCACTTCGGTGCCGGCCTCGGCAACGCCGATGTCCGTGGACGAGAGTTCGATCGCAGGGCCGTCGATGGCCACGACGGGGCCTTCATAACTCAGGAACTGCACAACACCGGTTGGATCCTGGACGAGGGCAATCGCATCCGGTCCGTTTTGAAGTCCCTCGATAGGGAACCAGACCGCGCCGAATCCGCAGCCTTCGTCATCGATCGTGCCCGAAAGCGAGTTGCTGATGTAGACCGTTCCGTCGCCTCCGTTGTAGGCGTAGATGGAGTAGAGGCTGAGGTCGACACCGGCGGCGCCCGCGATTTCGACGCCCTCGTTGGTGTCGGTGCTGGCGTTGTCGTAGTGGATTTCGTTGATCCATATCTGACCGTCGACCAGCACGCGGATGAGCATGGTTTCGCTCTCGATGCCATCGGTATCAGCGGCATAGAAACTGGTGGTGAAGACGCCGACGGGGCTGGCGTTGGTCCAAACAAAAGAGCCGTATTCGTTGGTCGAGTTGAACGTGGCGCCCGCAGGCAGGTTGCTGGCGGTCAACGTCACCGTATCGCCGTCTGTCGGTGTGGCAAAGACATCGAATTGCAGCGTGTTGTGGTCGAAGACATTCCGGGTGCCGATGTGCTGGAGCGCCGGCGGGGTCTTTCCGAGGCTGAAGGCCTTCATGATGGCCATATGGTCGGCGTTCACGGCGGCGGAGTCGTTGGTCAGGATGGGCGCAGGCGGGTTGGTCCAGAGGCGGCTGTCGAAAACGATGCCGTTCACGAAGTTGCTGCCGCCCACCACGACCGTGGTGTGGTTCGAGTTCAGCGAAGGGCCTGGCAAGACATAATCGAACGGCTTGGTGCGGGTGGAATTGGAGTCCGTGTCGCCATATTGATCCGCCGGCTTGCGGCTGTCGGAAACAATGTTGGTGAGGACCAGAACGGCTGGATCGGTCCGTGTATTCACGTTGAGGTCGCCGCAGATGACGACGTAATCGTTGGAGGGCCAGCCCGCCGCGGCGACGTAGTTGGTGATATAGGATGCTTCCTCAGCGCGGTCGGCATCGGTACCGCTGGCGTAAAGATGGACGCAGACCACGTGCAGGTCGCGGTCGCCGGGGATGTCAATGGTCGCCCAGGCAAAATCCCGCGTCGAAACGATGGGGTCTGCCCATTCGCCCGAGGCCTTGATCGGCCACCGGCTGATAATGCCGTTGGGGATCGGGAAGTAGTTCGTGGCCTGCGGTTCGATGTAGTACGAGAAGTTGGTGCCGAAATTGACGTCCACGAAATTGCGGAAACTCACGTTCGTGATGTTCCATTCCTGGATGCCGACGATGTCCGGCTTCAGGCCGCGCATGATCCGGGTCCCGGGGTCGTAGTACTTCGAGTCGGCGCCCGTCACCAGGTTGGCCGACATGATTGTAATCGCATCGTTGTCGCGGAGATAGCCGGTGAACTGCGAGGGCGAGCCGGCTTTCGCGGCGACGAAATTCGTGAGTGTAAGGATGACGGATTCGATCGGTTCGGTCAGGCTGTCGTTGACGACATGGATGGTGGCGATGAGTTGTGTAGGCCCGGTGGCGGTGAAAACGAGTGTCGTGGGTGACACCGTGTAGTCGCCGTTGGTGCCCCACGTGGCCGTGCCGGCCGCGGTGACCTCGACCGTGGCGCTCGCCGCGCGCGAGATGACGACGGATACGGCTTGCGTGATGACGTCTTCGCCGAAAGTCAGTTCGGACAGCAGGAAGCGAATCTGGGGCGGGTCAAGAACGCTGATGACGACCGCCTGCCATGACGCGCCATCCTTGTCGGCGGCATAGACGAGGCTGGTATAGACGCCGATGGGCATGGCGTTGGTCCATGCAAACGTTCCGCTGCCGTTCGTGGAACTGAAGGTCGAGCCAGCCGGCGCGTTGCTGACCGACAGGGTGATGGCATCGCCGTCTGTGGGGGTGGCGGACACGCTGAACTGAAGGCTATTGCTGACGGTCACTGATTGATTGGGGATGGCCAGAAGCACGGGGGGCACATTCGAGGCCGCGCCGATCGAATCATAATACAACTCGACAAATTCGTAGGAGAAACTGCTGCTGTCGGAGTACTCGTTGATGACCAACCCTCCCGTGCCGTCGCCCGCGCCACCGGAGCCGGGCGCGCCTGCTGAACTTGCGGTGACGTACCAGCTTGTGCTTGAGCCGGCGGGGTAGGTGGCCTTCTTCCGTTGCACGGAACGATTGACCGGATCGATCGTGGACGGTGTCATGGCGTCGATATTCGTGCCGCCCGCATCGTGCAGCGAGAAACGCTCGGCGCCGTCGATCTTCGGGAACGTGTTCGCGGCGTTGAGGTAGACGACGTTGGTGCTCAGTGTCACGCCCCAGGCGGATTCAAACGAAGCCTTTGTCGCATTGCGTCCGATGACGACATAACCGCCGGGGTTCACGATGGTGCTGGCGGGGATGGTGTAGGTTCGGACCGAGTTGGTCTGGCGGACGACATAGCCACCGATATCCAGGCCCTGCGCGCCTGCAGCAGAAAGGAGAAGACAGACCAACGTCGTCCATCCTCTCCATGAAGTTCTCAACCCCGGTCGATACATCTTGAACAACCGATACTTCTTGAGGAATAACGCCTAACCTACACCCGGGGTTCCTGCGTGTTAAACTGCCGGTCTTCGTCAGTTATTCCACGGACAGGTCCCGGAGGGACACGCCGCTGTCCCGCAGGATCCCGATGCGCACGGCGATGTCCCCGCAACGGGAGCGGTCCCCGCTGCAAACGATGAGAACTGTTTCACCGGCGCCCCTGCGCCGCACTTCGGACATTTCTTTGCGCCGTCCGAGGCTTTCAGGACGAGCTTCTCGAAGGCGTGCCCACATTTCTTGCACTGGTATTCGTAAATCGGCATGGCACAAAATCCCTAGTTCGATTTTCCGCCGCAGCACCCTTCGGTGGATTTCAGTCCGAGCTTCTTCAGCAGCATCGCTGCGGGGCAGAACCCCGTAAACGCCGATTGGATCAGGTTGAAACCCACAAAGGCTGTGAACAGGAGCCAGTAGGGGTTCACCCACACACCCAGCGCCAAACTTGCCAGCACGAAGACCCCGGCCACTACGCGCACACCATTATCTACGGTCATGATCCACCTCCATTGCATCAGCTTACTTGCCCGAGGCGATGAGGAAGCCCATCAGGCCCCAGATCACCATGGCGATATAGGGATTGCCGGTCAACGGGCACGCGCCCGTCCGGCAGCCGACAAAGCGGTACATCAGCAGGCCGACCCCCGCGCCTGCCACACCGCCGATAATTGATCTCAACAGCATGCTCATTTTACACCTCTCTCAACATACTCCGGCCGTCAGGTTCTTCAAATGGACGACTCGACCGGCATGACGAAGGCCTTCAAGCCTTCGCTGGGATATAGCTTCGACTGGAACTCCTTCAGGGCGGCCATCAGTTCCGCTGTCTTGTTCTTCTCCACCACGGTAAAGATCAGCGTGGACGCACCCGGCCATGTATGGGTTCCCATGTGGCGGCCCGTGGCGCCCGCGCCAAGGACCTGCGGCAGTTCCGTGTACGCGTGCACCTTGTGCCGGTCGATCAACGTGCGCACTTCCTCCTGCCGCGCTTCCGGACAGATAATCATGACCATGTTCATGGATGTCTCCTTTCTCAGGCTTCCGCCGTATTGGGCGCAGTCTTCCCATAGATCAGCGCATAGACCACCGGTATGACCACCAGCGTAAAGACGGTCGATACAAACAAGCCGAAGATGATCGACCACGCCAGCCCGCTGAAGATGGGATCAAACGTGATCGGCCACGCGCCGAGCATGGTCGTCCCCGCTGTCAGGAAGATCGGGCGCAGGCGCACCGCGCCCGCTTCGATGATCGCCTCGCGCAGTGACTGACCTCGCGCCGTCGCGCTTCGGATGAAGTCGATCAGGATGATCGCGTTTCGCTGGACGATACCGCCCAGGGCGATCATGCCGATCATCGCCGTCGCGGTGAAGAACACGGGATTGCTGAATCCGCCGACCGGGTGGTTGCTGATCAGGTTGATCAGCCAGAAGCCGGGCATGATGCCGATCATCGTCAGCGGGATGGACATCATGATGACCAGCGGCAGCAGGTACGAACCCGTCTCGTAAACCAACAGCACGTAGATGGCCATCAGCGCTGCGGAGAACGCGATGCCCAAGTCGCGGAACACATCCACGGTGATCTTCCATTCACCCTCGCCGCCCCAGTCGGCTCGCAGGCCTTCGGGCAGAGGGTGCTGCTTGAACCACTTCTGCAGCGCGAGCACCGCGTAGGCGGGGCCACGCCCGGCCATCTCGGCCGTGACGTAGACTACGCGTTCCTGGTTCTTGTGGAAGATCGTCTTGTCCACAACGTTTTCCTCGAAGCTTCCCAGCTCGCCCAACTGCACGCTGCCGCCCATGCGGCCTTTGACCTCGAGGGTCTTCAGGAGTTCGACGTTGGACCGTTTTTCGCGGGGGAGGCGGAGCACGATGGGCAGTTCATTCAGTTCCGCGGGTACGTGCACGGTTCCGGCCGGCATCCCGCTCAGCGCGATTTGCAGCGTTTGGACGATATCCTCGGTCGAGATGCCGTTCAGCGCGGCCTTCTCGCGGTCGACGCGGAAGAACCACTTCTGTTGGTTGGCTTCCACGGTGTCGTCGATGTCTACCACGCCGGCTTCCTCGTGCAGGCGCTTCTTCACGATGTCTGCTGCGGCAATCAGTTGACTGTAACTCTGGTGCGGCTGGCCATAGATTTCTGCGACGACGGTCGACAGGACCGGCGGGCCGGGCGGGACTTCCACGATCTTGAGGTTGGCCCCGTTTCGCGCTGCGAGAGCTTCGAGGTCGTTGCGGAGTCGCAGCGTGATCGCGTGGCTATCCATCTTGCGCTGCTGGCGCGGCAGCAGGTTCACGCGGACGTCGGCAACATTCGCGCCCTGCCGCAGGTAGTAATGCCGCACGAGGCCGTTGAAGTCCATGGGCGAGCCGGTGCCCACGGTGGAAGTGAAGTTCACCACTTCCGGCACGGTTCGCAGATACTGCTCTATTTCGCCGACGAC
The DNA here is from genome assembly GCA_036821485.1 of Verrucomicrobiota bacterium. GTDB lineage: Bacteria > Verrucomicrobiota > Kiritimatiellia > CAIQIC01 > JAGNIJ01 > DAISJM01. The sequence continues at coordinate 81,620 of DAISJM010000005.1, forward strand.
AGCGTCGGTTTGTTCCAGCGTGGTGCCTGCGGGCATGTCGACCACCACCTGGAACTCGTTCTTGTTGTCGAACGGCAGCATCTTGAGCGGTACCAGCCCGGTGAGGGCCAGCACGATGGAGATGGCAAACAGTGCCCCCATCACGGCCAGCATGGTCAGGCTCTTGCCGCGCGACCGGACAAGCGGGTCCATGATGCGGTGATAGATCCGGTATACCGTCGTTGCCGTCACGTCGTACGCAGGCGCGTCGGCGCTGCTTTCCTTGAGGAGCTTGCTCGAGATCCACGGCGTGATGGCGAAGGCCACGAGCATTGAGCAGATCATCGTCAGCGGTACGTTCAGCGCCATCGGGGCCATGTAGGGGCCCATCATGCCGGAGATGAAGAACATCGGTATGAACGACACGATGATGGAGAGGGTGGCCAGCATGATGGGGGGCATCACCTCATCCATCGCCAATGTTACAGCCTGCATCCGCGGGTACTTTCGCATGGAGAGATAGCGCGAGATGTTTTCCACGCTCACGATCGGGTTGTCCACGAGGAGCCCCAGCGCGAGGATCAGCGCAAACAAGGTTACCCGGTTGATCGTATAACCGAGCATGTAATTGAACAGCAGGGTCAGCGAGTAGGTGATGGGAATGGCGAGTCCCACGATGGCGCCTTCGCGCCAACTCATGCTCAACGCGATCATGCCAACCACGGTCAGGATGCCCATCACGAGGTTCATGACGAGGTCGTTGACCTTCTCGTTGGCGGTGGCACCGTAGTTGCGCGTCACGCGGTATTGTATGTCATCGGGGATGGCCGACTTGCCCCATTGCTCCATGGCCTGCTCGAGGTCGCGCGCGACCTGCACGGCATTGCTGCCCTTCTTCTTGGCCACGGCAATCGTCACGGCGGGGAAGCTGCCTTTCTCGTTCGCGGCCGGCCCAAAACCCAGGCGGGTATAGGTGGCCGTTTCGGCGGCGCCATCTTCCACGGTGGCCACGTCGCGCAGATACACGGGCCGGCCCTGGTGCGCGCCGACCATCAGGTTGCGGACTTCGTCGACGTTCTGGATGAATGGACCAGCCTCAACTTCAAATGAAGTGTTGCCCGCGTCGAAGCTGCCGCTGCCGGCTTGCGCGTTGGAGATCTTCAGCGCGCCGGCGATCTCCATCGGCGAGAGGGAGTAGGCCGCAAGCCGCTCATGATCGAGGTAGACGTGGATGACACGCTTCTCGCCGCCATGCAGCGTGATTCTCGACGTATCCTTCACATGCTGCAATCTGCCCGCCACTTCTTCGGCCACGCGGTAGAGCGCGTGCGTGTCGGCGGTCTTGCTGTAGAGCGCGATGTTCACAATCGGGACATCGTCGATCTCGATCGGTTTGATCACCCAGCCCGCGATGCCGGGCGTGGTCTTGTCGATATTCTGGAAGATCTTGTTGTAGAGCTTGATCAGGCTGCTCTCGCGATCCTCGCCGACATAGAAACGGACGGTGACGACCGCCATGCCGGGGCGCGACATGGAGTAGACGTATTCCACTCCGTCGATCTGGTACAGCAGGCGTTCGAGGCGCGAAGAGACCATCTTCTCGACCTCTTCTGCGCTGCCGCCCGGATACATGACCATGACGTCGGCCAGCGGCACAACGATCTGCGGTTCTTCTTCGCGCGGCGTCATGAACAGCGCCGCGGCACCCGCCGCGAGGCTGATGATCACGAGGAGGATCGCGAGATTGCCCCGCAGAAACCCCTGGATCAGTGACGAAACAAAACTGTGTTTACCTTCCATGGCTAACCCTCCTTCACAGGCTGCGCGAGGATCTCGTCGCCATCACTCAAGCCCGAGAGAATCTCGATCCGGTCACCGAACAACGAACCTGTCTTCACTGCCCGGCGCATGACGCGGCCATCGCGTACCACCTGGACAAGCTCGACTTGGCCGACGTGATAAACCGATGTCGCCGGCACACGGAATCCGTCATGCGGTTCGCCATCGACCCAAATCCGGCCGAAGGTGCCGGGCAGCAGGTTCTTGCCTTCGCTCTCGAGCCGAACCTTGACGGTCTGGGTGCGGCTGCCGGGGTCTACTTCGCTGACGATTTCGGTGATCCGCCCTTGGATGGTTTCGGCGGGCCGTTCCAGCGAGACCTCAACGTCCTGGTTCAGCGTCAGGCGATCCAGCAGGCGCACGGGCACAGCCGCTTCCAGGCGCATGCGCTTCGGGTCGTAGACCGTCAACAGCACTTGGCCGGGGTTGGCAAGGTCACCGGCTTCGATCCGGCGCTCGGTGACGAGGCCGTCGATGGGGGAGGTGATTTGCGCATAGGTCAGCATGACCTTGATCCGGTCGACCTGTGCGCGTGCCGAGTTGTACATCGACTCGGCGGCGGTCAGCGCCTGGTCGGTCGTTGCATTCTTCTCGAAGAGCTGCTTGGTGCGCTGAAACTCGGTTTCTGCCTGCTTGAGTTGCGCTTCGCCCGCGGCGAGCTGCTCGCGGAATTCGCGATCATCCAGCGTGACGAGTACCTGACCCTTCTTCACTTCATCGCCGGACGAGACGAGGACTTCATTGATGTAAGCCGGGATGCGCGCGCTGAGGTGAATCTTCTCCTCCGAGTCGACGGTGCCGACCACAAAGAGCCGCGCGGGGATGGATTCGCGGGCTACCTTGACCGTCTCTGCGCCCGCCGGCATGGCGATGCCCGCCGAGGCAGCGACGACGCCCGGGGCGACTTTGCGGCTGCATGCGCCGCCAGACCACGCTACGATGACGGCAAGACCGACGATGCCGACAATACCCCGCCAGTAACTCTTGATTATGTTCAGGATGTTCAGCTTGCTCATGTCTTCTCCTCCTTGCTCAGTTCTGCTTCTTTGAATCGTTGACGTAACGCTGTACAAGCGCGCCGCGAGCGCGGTCCAAGTTGCCCAGCGCAATGAGATAATCGTACTGCGCGGCGACGTTGCGCGTGCGCATCGCGGTACGGCCGACCTGCGCGGTCAGCAGGATAGTGATGTCCGCAGCGCCCTGTTGGTACTGCTCCTGCGTGATGCGCAGCGCTTCCTCGGCGCTTTCGACGCTCTTGCGCGTGACATCCAGTCGCTCCCACGCATCACGAACGCCCAGGAACGCCTGCGTCAGATCGAGCTTCAGATTGTTGATCGCCTTCTGCTCGTCCGCCTTTGCCGCTTCGTATTCAGCCCGGGCTTGGCGGATCGCGCCGCGTGTGCGGAAGCCGTCGAATACATTCACATCCGCCATCACGCCGACCATGTAGCTCTGCTGGAAATCGCTGGAGACATTGCTGTCCCAATCCGATGAGGCAAAGGCATTGATGGTCGGGCCGTAGCTGCGCTGCGCCTTCTTCAGGTCCTGCTCCTTGACCTTCTTCATCAGCCGCGCGGCCTTCAGCTCCGGGCGATTCTCGAAAGCGTTCGGGTCTTTGCATTCCGGTGGCGGTGCGTCGAGCGAGACGTCCGGCGCGCGGAGATTGTCGGCCGTGGCAAGGGAGTCGCCGATAGCGGTGTTCAGCGCGGCGACGGCCAACTGCAGGCCGTTGCGGACGCGGATCTGGTCTTCGCGGGCCTGTGCGAGCTGGGTTTCGAGATTGAGGACATCGGTCTTGACCGCGCTGCCGGCGTTGAACCGCTCCTGTGCGACGCGGAGGCTCTCTTCGATGCTGCTTACCGATTCCGACTGCACATCGAGGAAGGCTTTGGCCTGGAGTACGCCGTAGAAGCCGCGGGTGACCTCGTGGATGAGCTGGTTGCGGGCGGCGGCGAGAGCCTGGGCTGACGCGTCGGCGCCGAATCGCGCCATATTCTTCGTTGCCCCGCGCTGGCCGCTGTCGAACAGCCGCCACTGCAGGCCGACGCTGCCGCGCAGATTCTCCGTGTCATCCGGATTGTTGGGATCGAAGGCGGGATCCATCATGTTCAGCGAGCGCTGATTCAGGGTCATCATGAACGCCTGCGGCGGATTGTCGCTGCGGGCATAGTTGGCGGAGACGTTGACCCACGGGTAATATGCTGACCACGCCTGTTTCAGCATCGCCTGGGCCGACTCGACACGGCGGGCGGCCGACTGCACGTCGGGGCTGTTCTCCAGCGCCGCGATCACGCACTCGTCCAGCGAAACGGCGGGGGAAGACGCCGCCGGGGCCGCCGATGCAACGACGGCGAATGTCACCAGAAGACTCCATATTGCCAGCCACTTCCTCATCGCTTGCCTCCTTTTCCTCGAATGCAGTTCAGGATCGAAATTGAACGCGGATCGGCGATCGCGTACCAGACTTCCTTGCCCCGCCGCTCCGCCGCGACCAGGCCCACCCGCTTCATCTGGTTCAGGTGCTGCGAGGTGGCTGCCTGCGGCAGGCCCAACGCGTCCACGACATCGTGTACCGGCGCCGCCCCGGCTTCCAGGATCTCGATGATCCGGAGCCGATCGGGGTGGGCGAGCAGCCGCAGCACCTGCGCCATCCTGCCCAGCAACTCCACCGGCAAACCCGACATGCACCTGGAACGAATGTCTTTCATGATGCATATAAATATCATGATATAATGATATGTCAATACATCAAAAAACAAAAAATCTCGGCAGCGTGGGAGGTGGGCGGGTAGGATGCCGCCATGAGCTTGATGAAACGGCTGGATGAGGCGCGGGGCGCGTTCGCGCGCCGCGATGTGGAGGCCTCGAAACGCGCCCACAATGCAGGCGTGGTCGTGCAGGCCGCGGAGACCCATCGCAAGGGCCACCAGTATATCGGCGACGTGGTCTACGGCGGGCTCGATGGCATTGTCACCACCTTCGCCGTGGTCAGCGGCGTAGCCGGGGCCGACCTGAGCGTCGGCATCGTCCTGATCATGGGCATGGCCAATCTGCTTGGGGATGGCTTTTCGATGGCTACGGGCGCCTATCTTTCCGCGCGCAGTGAACAGGAATACTACGATCGCGAACGCAGCCGCGAGGAATGGGAGGTGGCGCACTACCCGGACGGCGAGAAGCAGGAAATGACGCAGCTCTACAAGACCCAGGGCTATTCCGCCGAAGAAGCGGAACGCCTTGTCGAGATCCAGAGCCGTGATCCGAAACGGTTCGTCGATGTGATGATGGTGCACGAGCTGGGCATGCTTCCGGACGACCGGCCGCCGCTTTCCAGCGCGATCGCCACGTTCATCTCCTTCATCGTCTTTGGTTCCGTGCCGCTGCTGGTGTACTTCGTTGGATTCGCCGCTCCCGCGATTCGCTCCATCGCGTTTCCCGTGGCCGCCGTGCTGACCGCCGTCGCGCTGTTTGGCCTGGGTTCGGCGAAGCATCTCGTCACGTCGCGCAGCGGAATTCGCAGCGGGCTCGAAACTCTTGTCGTGGGCAGCCTCGCGGCGATTGTCGCCTACGCGGTCGGCTACTTTATGCGAGGACTTGGAGGTTAGTCATGATTCTGGACCGGCTGGAAAATGCTGCGCGCTACGAGGCGATGTACCCCGGGTTTCGGGTTGCGTTCGAGTATCTTCGGAAACATCACGAAGGCGGCGGGCTTGAGCCGGGTCGCCACGAGGTGGACGGTGTTCGCGTCTACGCGTCCGTCGGGAAGGATGAGGGCAGGGGGCGCGATGGCGCGCGGCTGGAGGCGCACAGAAAGTATATCGATATCCAATATGTCGTCTCGGGCCACGAGGTCATCGGCTGGCGCCATCTCGGCGAGTGCATGGAAACCGGGCAGGGCTATGACGCCGATCGCGATATTGAGTTTTTCAGCGCGCCGGCCGATGTCTGGGTACCGGTTCATCCCGGCTTGTTTGCCATCTTTTTCCCTGAAGACGCCCATGCGCCGCTTGCCGGTCACGGTCACCTGCACAAGATCGTCATGAAGGTGGCGGTGTAGGGTAGAAGGGAGAATTCAGAACCCGGAACACAGAAGTCAGGATGCCGACTTCCGCGTCCTGCATGCTGTGTTTTTCAGAAGCACCTTCCCCTCAACAACTCCTCCGCGGCTTGCTGCCATGTGCGATCGTATCGGCGGTCGCTGCGAAGTTGTACGAAGATGCGGCGTGATGCTCGCCGCCCCGGCGAGTGAAGCTCGATCAGCGCATCGCCGACAAGAGGTGGAAAACGTTCGAGTTCATCCGCCAGCTCCTCCAGCAGGTCCAGCGGCTCCTCGTGTTCCGGCACGAGGACAAACTGCCAGAGTATGTGCGGCTCCTCGGCCACGGCGCGGCGGACGGCAGCGCGGATGGTACGCCGCCGGCCATAGAGATCGTCGCCGCGGAAGAACATCGCCCGATGCGAGCAACGTCCCGGAGCACCCGCCTCCACGTGTTCCGTGAAAAGGCCGGGCAGCTTTCGTCCGACGAAACGGGCCGTGGGGGCGTCCGCCAGCACACCGAGGAGCCGTTGCGAAGTCATGTCGGCCTGCCGGAGTTCGGCCGCGGTCAGCGTGGCCGAGGACTTCACCTGGTACGGCGGACGGTTGCTCGACACGAATCCATATTTGTGTCGATACCTGCGCAATTCGGTACCGGGCAGGAGCAAGGTCTGCATGCACTGAACCCGCGCGCGGCGTAGTCGCGCGGCCCAGTTCAGCATGTGCTGGATATCTCGGAGGTTCTGGCCGGGCAGTCCGTACATCAGGTCCACGGTCAGCAGAATGCCGGCCTTCATCATATGCTGAATGCCTTGATCCAGCGGCTCCAGCCGGTCCGGCCGATGGATTTGTCGCAGTGTTTCCGGGTTGCGACTCTGCACGCCCACCTCGATCTCGCGGAACCCTGCGAGCGCGAGCAGCTTGGCATCCTCGGCGGTGATTCTGTCCGCCTGTAGCTCGGCAAAGAACTGAAGGCGCGCGGACCGGTTCAATTTGGCCAGCTCAACGATGATGCGACGGAACTCGGGGTTCGCGTTGAACATCGGATCGATGAACCGGATTTCTTTTGCGCCACGCTGGCGGAGGACGCGGACGCGTGCCAGGACCTCCTCCGCGTGGAGGAACGACACGGCGCTGCGGCGGTGGCCGTAGCAGCAGTAGGAGCAGCGAAATGGGCAGCCGCGCGTGGATTCGATGTAGGCCATGCCGTTCGCGTCGGGCTTGTTGTCCGGATACTCGGGCGGCGGCAGGTCATGCTGCAGATGGAATGCGGGTGCCTGCGCGGGGCGAACGTAGCGGCGGCCGGTGCGGAACGCCTTCAAGATGGATGGGAAGACCTTTTCGCCTTCACCTGGAACGGTGACGTCCACGGCGCGGCTGCGGAAGAGGAAGGGATGATCGTCTGCGACTTCCGGTCCACCGGCGACTACCTTGAGCTTCGGCAGGACGCGTTTGGCCTTCTTCAGCAGGTCGAGTGTGCGCTCGATGTTCCAGAGGTAAAGGGTGGCGGCGATGACGGCCGGTTTCGCGCGCGCGATGGCAGCGAGCAGATGTCGATCATCGAGTTCGTCGGCATTCGGGATGGTGACGACCCGGTGGAACGGACCCTCAGGGGATTGCTCCATCGCGTGCCGGAGATAGGTGGCTGCGAGTTGTAGATTTTCGCGATGTCCGTGTGCGCAGGTGTCGAGCTGCGGCAACTGGAGAAAGATGATATTGCGTCGATTCATGGATCTGCCCAATCAAGCCGGAGTAAACCACAGAGAACACAAAGGCATAGAGAAGAAAGTGAGAGGCCCTTGCTTTGGAATGTTGTTTTTCATTGCTTTCCCCGATCGAAACTCGACAATCAAAAGTCTCAGAAGCAAGTGTCCCGGTAGCTCAGTTGGACAGAGCGCTGGATTCCTAATCCGTCGCAGCGTCTGCACAACGGGTTACGGAGCAAGCGGTAATGGAATGAGCACTGTTGCCCGTGGCACACACGTGGCAACGGGATCGGTCGAGGCTTGCGAGTAGAGGCGTAGAAGAATAGAAGTTCGTCGGTTCTTTCTTATGGTGTCCCGGTAGCTCAGTTGGACAGAGCGCTGGATTCCTACAGCAAGTGGGCACCGGCTGGGAAACCCGCCGTGTGAATGCGGTCAAAGTCGGGGAAACCCTAACGTCAAGTCGAGGGCAATCCCGAGCCAAGCCTGCGAAAGCAGGAAGGTGTAACGACTGGACGGCCGCCACCTTCGTCCGGCAACGGATATGGTGAAGGTACAGTCTAGGGAGTCGGGAAACCGGCACAAACCCGAATCCGGAGGTCGCGGGTTCAAGTCCCGCCCGGGATACCAATTCTATACAGCGACAGCGAATTTGATTCTCCCCATCTGCTCCGCAGTGTGTTCAGGCTGCAGGTGCCCGTAAATTTTGTTGATCATGTCGGTCGATGAGTGGCCGACCCAGCGAGCCACGGTCAACAAGTCCACCCCTGCCATGACCGCTTTCGAGATGAAATAGTGACGGAAAGTCCGGCTGTTGACCCAGGGCAACCCCGCCTTCTTCTTGGCATTCCTGAAAGCGGTTCTCAACCCGTTGGTTCGTTGGGATGGGTCGTTCGGATTGTAGAAAACCCAGTCGTGTGTTCGCCCTCGCAGATCAAACAAGACATCCCAATCCTTCTTCCATTCAAGTAGTTTGGCTCGAAGGTCAGGATGCATATCGACATAGCGGTTGGACGACTCATTCTTGAGTTGGTTGCCAAGCTGAGGGCAGATCCGAAGGCGGTTGCGTTCGAAATCGACATCCGACCAGCGCAAGAAGAATGACTCGTTCTCGCGCAGCCCGGCGAGCGCCCGGACATAGAACCACGTAGCCAGTTCTCTACCCGTTCTGGTTTCGTCGGCGGCACGAACAAGCGACCAGAACTGCTCGTCCGTGAAGATCTGCACCTCGTGCTTCAACTCCTTGAGATTCCGAATCTCTTGTGCGGGATTTGAGATTGCGTAGCCCTGATCAACGGCGTACTTCAGCATCTGCCGCAGGACCGTTAGTTCGATGTTGATCGTCCTATTCGAAACCCCTTCTTTGTTCCTCGCCCTGATGTACTCCATGACGTGCGCCTTCGTGATCAGATCGAGGCGTTTGCTGCCCAGCGCCTGGAATAACCGAGTGCTGTGCCCTTTTTCCGTTCGACAGGTCTTTTCGGCGCGTTCGATGCGACGGTAATCCACGTACTCGTCCCTGATTCCTAGAAGGGTGGCGTATCTCAGGGGAACCAATCGCTTGCCGTCGAAGATGACCTCTTTCCGCGCCCGCTGCTCCGCCATCTCAGCTTCTCGCTTGCTCAGGAAGCCGGATTTCCGATAACGAACCTTCTGGTAGGAAAAGGTGTACGCCCAGGCTGACTCCGCCTTTGGCCCGGAGCCCCATTCCCGCGCATAGTCTCTCCTGTAGACAGTCATCTAGATCAGCGGGTTGTGTTTGTTCCGTTCAAACCACTCGTCGAGATCCGCCTTCACGTATCGGTTTGGCCGCCCTGGCAGATAAGGGATGTCCTTCTGCCTTAACAACCAAGCAACGCTCCGCCGCAAGTACGCAGCCGCCTCAATCGTTGGCATGTACGGCGATGCGGGTTCTGCCGGAGCAGATTCTTCCCGCTCGTGTGCTAGTCCTGGAAGCTGGAAGTCGCGGTTCAATCACCCCTCCGCTCAGTGCCCTGGAAGGCCGCCTGCACCCGGATAGTTCTCGGGATAGACAGAAAAGCTTCACGCCACGTACAGCCCGTTGCGACTACGGCGACACAAGGTGACCCATCAATTCCAACAAAGACCAGGATGTGTTTGGTTGGGGTCCCGACATCAACGCCCAGGATACCCGCACGACACATCCCGCAATCGAGCAAGGACTTTGGCTCAACGCCGATCTCAGCGCGTATCCTTAGGGCAATCTCGCCGTATTCTAGCCCTGACTCCGTCACCCGTTGCTGGAATTCCTGCAGCGATTGAACATCCATTGAGAGGATGGGAGCTTGCATGCGTACGTTCATGGGATCTTCTTCTGCGCCCTGTTGTGCCGTGTCTGCTCGATTTCCCTGAGTAAGTCTTTCAGGAATATCACGGCGTCTGCTTTTGCAGCTCGCCAGGTTGACCTAACCGACACACTGCACCATTCCAGGTCGCGATCTTTGCAGTGGACGATCGAGCATTTCGTTCTCGCGCCTGCATCCAGCAAGATTAGTCGTGCTGTCATATGCCCGTCAGACTCTTCCAGAACAGGTTCCCCAATGACTTCGTCCAGGTACCTGAGATCACGGTCTGGATTCCCTGGTGTCCGGTCTGGAGCGGGCACAGCTTTCATCTCTTTGGCTGATATATCGGTCCATACCATGATCGCCCGAGCATCGAAGGTTATCAGCACGTTCGCTAATTCCTGTTTTGTAACCTTTGTGGTCCGCCAGTTACCCATGTCTAGTGCGTCAGGTGCTAGGAGGCATCTCATGGTATTCGTTCCTTCCTGGTAGGGGCCGGGGATCGCCGTGCTTTGCATCACGGATAACACCTCTCCCGTTTATGGCTGCTATCGACTTTGGTGTCATTGCTGCTTCCTTTCGCCTTCGGGCTGTGGTTCTCGGTCATCGTGTCCACTTGGCTTCCACGCGGCATGTTCCCCCGTTAGGAGGGGAAATCTCTGCTTCCAGTTATCGAGGACGCCATATTCCCGCTTTACTTTCACGACCTCAGCCGCATAGCCCATGTCGAAGATCACGCCGTAGTACGCGACTCCGTCATGCCAAGTAGGATCGATCGCTCTGTCCTGAAGATCGACGCACCAGGCATGCATGAATGGACAGTCGAACCTGCCACCGGGAATTGCGAAACCCTCTGCGTAGCGAAGTTTGTTGGGATGGTGCCTGGCCAGCAGGTAGGCGTTTCGAAAACAGCTCTTGAGGAGTGCTTGATAACCCCGATATCCGAGTCTGGCGGGAAAAGGCACCGGATCGAAATGGCGACCGTTGCGCAGGACGAACTCCTCGAAGGACAGATACGGATCGCTAGACTGGCCTGTTGCTTTCTGTCTGATCATTTCCGTGATCTGAGTCAGGTGCGCCACGATGTTTTCACGCGCTGCATCTGGATTGCTCCCAGAGCAGTGCAGCTGGCTTTCAGGTTCGCCTGCGCTATTGCCGCCGTGTTTCTGTTCATCTACTTCATGCATGGGTTTCACCTTCCTCGTTGTTCAGGGCTTCTTGCGGATTCAGGATGCCCAATATCGCCTTGCGGACAGGTTGGCCGCACTCCCCCAAACATGCCTCGAACAGGGCGGGACATTTGACGCGAGCCTCTGCGAGACGGCTGGCAAGACGGTTGTATGTGGTTTCCTTTGCTTTCGTGCGCCGCCCAAACAGAGTCCTGCCGATAGCCTCAATGTCAGACGCCATTGATCTGGCGGTAATTTCCGGCTCTTCATTTTCGGCTGCTTCGTGAGTTCGCGCCCCGGCGAGTTTCTTGCCGGATCTCGATGCCGTCCGCCCGCAGATAGGCACAACCACCGGCCCGAACACTGCGCCCGTCTTGTTCAAGAGGTCGTCAAACCTGTCTGCCTCTTCTGGTTGCCACGACTCAGGCCCCTTTCTGGCTAGTCCGTGCAGTTCCATCACCTCAGTTTCTGTCAATGGTTGCCCCTGCTTCTTCTGCGTCTGCGGCAGACACGGCTTCGACTCATCCCGATTCGGTCCCTTCTGCCTTTCCCTTTTGGCCTTCATGTTCGTTCTTCCTTTTTGTTGCCCCGCCGAACCACTCGACGGGAAATCGATCAGTAATTCATGATCACCACTTCCTTTGCTGTCGTCGGAGCATTCCTCCCGTTGGCGATCAGCCGGGGGGCGGCGATTTGCTCGATGTGAAAGTCTCTGTACAGCCTGCGGACAAATTTGCAGTCGGAGTTGGTTTCCAGAAAGAGGCAGCCCCGACGATGAAGTTCACGGCAGACTCGATGGAGGCGGTGGTGGTCTGATTCATCAAATCCGATGGACGTGTAGCCAACAAATCCGTTGGGGTAAGGCGGGTCGAGGACTACGAAGTCCCCTTGTTTGGCCGTCATAAGTACCGAAGCGAAATCGGCGGAGGATAACGAGGCGTTTTGCAGGCAGAGGCTGTCCGCGAAGACAGCTGCTTCATCCAGAGCCCCCAGATCTGGGCCCCGGCAGAGCGAATTGCAGACGCCCAATCGGTTTTCCCGGTAGACGCCCCTCGAACAGGCTTTGGCAATGTACAAGAACCATCCGGCGACCGTCGTATCACTCCAAGAACGCCGGTACTGCTGACGGGTTTGCTTGAAGTAAGGCTTCGAATGGCAAGCTGCATGTTGATGGTAGAGGGCGATGACTTCATCGGGGGATTGCCGGATGCCCTGATAACAACGAATCAGCTTTTCGTTCAAATCAGATAGATATGAACTCCCGTTGAAGCCCATTCTTCGCAGCGCAAAGAAGATATGACCCGCTCCAATACAAGGCTCGTGGTACGCCCGAATCTGGTCGATGGGCGGGAAGTATGGCTGGAGGATCGGGATGAGCCCTCGCTTGCTCCCCGCCCAAGGGAATAGCGGCCGGGGCTCAACACCATGGACGGAAGGGCCAATGGACGAGGGGACCGTAGTCAGACTCATCAAGCCTGTTGATGATGATGTCATGACCCCCTCCGATCACACACCAACAGGACTTCCTTCGTGTGGGAGTCTCCGCCTGGTTTGGTCGTCGGGCGGCGGGAATCGTGCTCTTGGCTAGTGACTTGCCAGCCAGCAGCTTCGGCTAGTGCAATCAACTCGGGCGGTTTGATGGCACTCGTGGTGTTGTAGCTGACGATGAGGCGAGGAATGTGCCTGGAGTTGTTGAAAAGCCTCCCGAATCCTTCGATAGCACTTGGCCTCTGCTCGAAATGAGTGTAGGGCGGCAGATCAGCGTTGTAGTCGTACGGATTAACCACGCGGTTGCCCTGTCCGGAAAGAATCACGGCAAGGTCGTCGTAGAAGGAGAGCGAGCGCTCATACTCTCCGCCGCCACAACAGTACGGACTGTCCACGTATGCTACATCAGCGGAAACCGTTGAGATGAATTCGACGGCATCAGATTGATGCGCATCGTTCACTTGTCCGTTGTCGAAGATCAGACGCGACAGACCGTCGCAGGCGAAGGCGAGAGTCTCTTCCTTGAGATCAATGTCCCAGAAATTCCTGTAGCCCGTCAGGGTCTTTAGGCAAGTGAAGGTCGCGACACAGAATTTCCCATGCTTCAGTACCTGGTTTGCTGCCACGAAGGCGGCCAGCTCTCTCTTTTGGGGATCGGCGAGCAGCTGAATGTTGCTGGCCCAGCGGTCGAGAAAGGCGCAATTGGAGTCTCCAAGTATCTTTCCGTAATACCGCTGAACGAATTGCTGGCCGTTAGGATTCGGCCGACAGAGAACGACCAGGTCTTCTTCCGTCAGCATTACGGAGTTATTGGCAATGAGGACTCTAGCTTTGAGCGCCGGGAGATTCATGATGTCGTTGGAGACGACCCTCATGCCTAAACGCTTGACCGCGTACCCAACCACGCACGTCCCGGCGAATACATCGGCAAAGGATCGAGTGCCGGGTGGGATGTGTTCGAGGATCTGCGGCAGGAGTTTCGCCTTGTGGCCGTAGATCTTTAGCGGGAACGAGGACAGGAGCTCAGAGATGACCGCTTTGACATCGGCATTCATCAGGATGCCTCGTTGTTGTCGGCAGCGGGTGCGCTGCCGGTTGAGTTCAGCTCGACGAGGTGGTGGAACAGCAGGAATGTGACGAGAACGCTCAGACGGTCTCTGAGATCCGAAGGCAAACTGGGGTGAGCCTGTAGTTGAAACAGAGACACCAGTTGATCAATCAACCGATTGGTCTGTGTCTTCAGCACCTTGCAGGACTTGTCCCAATCGATTGGAGACGTGGGAGGATCCTGAATTGGCTGGCCCTTGGGGAACCTCTGCCGGACCAACTGCCTGAATTGCGAGACCGACAGGTGCTCCTTCTGGGCGGTTCTGAGCAATTCCTCCTTGTCCATTGGGTTAATGTGCCGTCCCAAGACCATGATGAAATGGGTCATGGACACCTTTGGGGCTCCCTCCTTCCCGCCCATTTCCAGCCACAGCTCATAACAAGCGTGGTAGTAGCGGAGTTGAGAGTCCTGGAACACGCAGTCGGGATGCGCAGCTAGTAGTCTATAGGGATCCTGCCGTGGCTGGCCTTTCGGGTGGATGGCGTAGATGTAGTCTCGAACCAGCCTCCCTATCTCTACCCAAGCTTCCACCATGTGCCCAGCAGCCTTGTTCAATCTCGGCACGAAGGTGTTGGTTACTTGATCTAGGTCCACCTGTGTGTTGCTGACATTCGGACTTGCGGCGCATTTTGTTTTCTTCATGGCGACTCCTTTCCTTTTTTTCTGCGCCGACCATAAATCAGCAGAGGCGTTTTCTAGTTGTCTTCTAGCCTTCGGTAAGAAGATCATTACTCGGCGAGGTCACGATGAGACGGAGACCAAAGGGAATCCTCAGCAAACAGATGGCATCACGTCTGACGAGATTCGTGGACGTGATGTACTATCGCTTCGAGTTTGCGAGGGCAGCGACGCTGGATGACTACAGTCCCCCGGAACGGGGATTCCGTTTTGGCAAAGAGAATCTGCCTGAAGTTGTCCGTCTCTTCAGAAGGCTTCTTGATCGCCCAAGCTTCCTACTGCCTTCGGGGAAGCCTAAGTATCTTGATGATCTGAAGCACGGACTCCGCGTCGCCGGGAAACGGCGCGATCTCGCCAGGCGTGTTCTTCGTGAGTGGGTTGAGACCTCACGCGCCCCCCTTTGCCATCACGAGTCAGTGCTGTGGAATCGCGTTCAAGCGCCGTTCTTTCCAAAGGCGGACGAGTTAGGAGACGACCTTCGGGAGTACTGCTACCAGCTGTGTGAATTGCAGGACTTCCTTATCCAGGAAGTAGGGATTCGCCCAGGTACGCTCTTGCCCGTATGGATTGATCAGGAGCCTAACCGGCGAGGAGACCCTCTGACCCTGGGCGTCCTTCCCGTCAGACGTAGCCTCATTGACACACTGGTCCATTACATTCTATGGGAGTACGACCGTGATTATGGGTACGAAGCCCCTCTGCCCGGGAATAAACGAAACGATCTCTTCCTGGATGAAGCCCTTCGGTGGGGAAGAGTCTCCCTAGGAAGGAGTATTGCTCTGACGGGGGTTTCAGAGCAAAGCGGTGTGCCGGTCCATGAGCTCGAGAAGATGTCACGACACAAACTGAAACGATTGGTCGAGGCTCTTCCTTCCGGCTTTGGTGCAAAGGAATTCCCGGAATCCTTCTCAAAGGAGATGCTGATCAACTACGCGATGAAGGGCGACTCTCCGCTTGAGGAAGCTACGACAAGAGCCAAACGTCAGGCTGAGAGATCTGGCGTCCTCGTTTCGTCTCGCCCCCGGAAGCACTCAACCGTGGATGCCAAGACGGCCGCCAGAGACCCCTCCCTGCGCAAGCGAATCCGGCTCGCGATAGAGGCCAGCAAAGAACTGTACGACGGCGCATATAAGGATCTTTGGTGACGCATCTCTGCCGACGCCCAGTTGGATTCAATGAAAGTGCCTGTCGCAACCAAACCCGACCAACGCGTTGTCCGAACCCTCACGCCTCAGTCACCTGAAGTGTCCACACAAGGCAAACAAACAAACACATCGCTACTTGAAGATGAAGAAAAGTAGTTCTCTCTGACGGGATCCCAGCCAAACGGATCATCTGAATCAACGCTGGAAGAAGAAGCTGTTTGGGTGTTGGGGTTGTTTGTTTGTTTGGGCTGTTGGGTGTGTTTGGCTTCTTCGAAGAGCAGACTTTCTTCTTCCTTTACGTTGATCTGTTTGTTTGTTGGGTTGTGTGGGACGGTGTATTTACCGGGTTCGGGTCTTTCAAGTTCGCCGGACTTGAACATTTCCGCGAGCAGGTAGCGAAGAGTGCTCGTGTGCTTTTCGATGCCTTTACGTTTCAGGGCTTCGTTGATTTCTTGTGCGTCCAACGGTCGATCACTTGCCGCCACTGCTTCGTAAATGTGCTCTCTTTCCCTCGACTTCAGGAAGGGTATCGAGTTCGCCGCGACGCTCCATTTGCAGGTATCGGGGTCGTAGAGGAGATCAAGTTTCTTCTCGCCGGTATCTCTTGAAGTCAGAGTGAGGGTCGCGTGGTTACTTACACGCTCTTTCTTCAGCACCATAACCGTATCTGCTGAAGCGGTAGTGCCTACGGATCCGCTTACCTCGTCGAACACATCTTCAGGGCAGGCGGCTTTGCGAGTATGATGAATCAGCAGAATGGAGATCCCACGCGTGGTCGCCAGCTTGTGGACTTCGTGCATGGCGGCGTAGTCATTCTCATATGCGTTGTTGCTTCGTCTTGGAACGGGTTTGACCTTCTGGAATGTGTCGATGACGACGAGTCTGATGTCGGGGCGTTCATCTAAACACTTCTTCAATTCTTCAAGCCCTCCCTGATCCAATCGTTTCCATCCGACAGTTGCTGGGAAGAGAATCAGATTGCTGGGTGCAGGTTTGTTCCCCAGGAGTTTCCGGATGCGCTGGTTTAGTCTTCGCTCACCGTCCTCCAAGGCCAGGTACAGAACATCACAATCCAATGAGTTGAACCGCCCTAGAACCAGATCTCCGGACGTGACGTTCAGAGCCAGATCAAGAGCCATCCAGCTCTTACCGACCTTGCCCTTGCCTGCCAGGATAATCAGACCATGAGGAAGGAAGCCGTCAGCCAACCATTCAACAGGCGGAAATTCCATCACTGCCAAATCTGACGCGGGCATACCTCTAGAGAGGATCGAGGATGGTTTCTCGACCTTCGAAGTACCGGGCTCCGACTGATTGAGCAACGCCTCCAGTTCTGTCCGCGTATGTCCTGCCTCCAACCATTCGTAGATATCTGCCTTGTCACCCAGCTTCTCTATACCGGGGATGTGATTCAGCACCTTCAACGATTTCACGACGCCGTCGAGATGGCCCATGACCAAATCACGATGCCTTGCTCCTGACTTGTCGAAATCAGGAATGAAATAGACCTCGGCATTCTTTAGGGTGTCGGTATAGGCGCCGTCCCATTTTTCAGCTCCCAATGGATTTGTGGTCGCAACAACCCCTTCTTGGATGAGCCGATCAGCGCATTTCTCCCCCTCGACCAAGTAGATCGGTGTTTTGTTCCTAATGGCTTCGATCACTGATGGCAGCTTGTACAGAACCCGCCGAACGCCGGTCAGACTTCCAATCCACCCACCTGTTCCATCTGGTCTTCGCTGGCGGTAGGTCTTGCCACCATTGTGATCCTTCAGGCGGACTGTCTGGAACAGAATCTTTCCCGACTCATCCACGTAATCGTACACGGCTTCAATGGAATACTTGGCTGTGTCGAACCAGAACGGCTTATCCTGATGGTTGTGATTTGCGCAATACGTTGTGAGCGCATCGGGCTTCTTGGGGAACAGGTCTTCCATTTCTAGCCCAAGAGCTTCAACTATGGATTCGGTGCTGCAACCCGCATGGCAGTGCAGAAGCACTCGCCCATCATCCGCCTCCGTGATGGTAAGGCTCGGATTGTTGTCTTCATGGGCGGGACACTGAGACTGATAATCGTAAGTGGTCCCGTTTCCTTGAACGACGACGTACTTCCCTTGAAGGGCGTTTATGATTTTATCTACCGGCGACGCACATGAATAATCTCTCATCTCTTCCTCTCTCGATTCCGCCTCCTGTGTTCGATGGGGTGCGACTGTTGACGCGAAATACTTTCTTCTTATAGGGGAAGGTCGCTCGGCTGGTGTTGTTGTATAATCATCACAGACGAACTCTTCCCGTTGTTCTGTTCTACTTGGGCACAGGTTTTCCAGAGCCTGTGCCTTTCGCTTGATTAGCTTCCGCTGTTTGTGTTGTGGGTTTGTTCTTCGGCTTTCACCACCTCCTTTCTGCTGATCTCCTCCTCGCGCACGGGCAACTCTGCCAAGATCGCTTTCCGGCAAAGTGACGCCACGCTCCGGTCATCCCGACAGGCGACGCCCCAGAGCCTTCTGAAATCTTCGCCGCGAAATCGCACCGTCACAAAGTTGTTGAGCAATTTGTCTTCTGTTTTTCTCTTCATCTGCACCTCCTGCATGTGAGTTGGTCCTTTTCCTGTGTGTTACGTATTCTCAAAGAGTGCTGTCTTCTCCTCTATTGTTCGGTGATCAAATGCACCCATTGTTGATCACACTTATACAGATGTCGGGCCGCTCGTTACGGGAAATCTCCGACTTTCGAAACACAATCGGGCGTAACTTGTGCGTGCTGACAAAAGGCGAAAGCTCTCGGTTTCCCATGAGATCCGCAGACCGGTCTTGGGAGGGCATTTCAACAGTGGAATCGTTTCGCCTGCCCGGTTCACGAACCAGGGCAGAAATCCCACTTGGATCTTGAGATCCGTGGGCGTCGGCGGGATTTCTAGTCTATGAACAATTCCAATATGCCCGACAACGAACCCGGGATGCTTCACGTGGCTTCACAGATGATTGGAGCGAGGTCTGGGCGGGGAGGGAACGCCAAGAGCCCTGTGGAGCATCCAGGCTGTCTGAACAACGTCGAGAAGTTGAGGCTCATTTCCCAACTGATTGGAATTCGAGCATCAGAGGTTGCCCGCATCGCCGGGGTGTCTCAGGCGTTCATATCAATGATCCTGTCCGGCCAGAGAGAAGGGAGCCCTGAGTTCTGGTTCACAATGGAGAAGCGTCTCGCTCACCTCGTGGAGCACCGCCGCCAACCCGTGTTTGTGAACGCGCTCCCCTTGCGGACCGCGGTCACACAAGCGTGATCCTAGACTCCTGCCTCTTTGTTCATCTCCTTCTGGTTTGCTCGGTCATCCTCGCAACGGCGAATAGTCCTTTGGCGCACATCCTGTGCCGTGCTAGATTCAGGCTGCATCTCATGAGAAGGCGATGAAGATCAATCGAGACCAGTTGAAGGACGTTGTTCTTGAGGTGGCCGAAGAGCAGTTCGGCTCCAATACGTTCGGTCGCCGCGCTCTCATGCTGGCGGTAGAACAGTTTGTGAAACACTTCCAGCTCTGGACCCCGGCAGATGACGAGGACTCGGAGTCTGCCGATGCGAAGTCAAAGGGACTCGCGGAGATAGATTGGGCAATATCGACACTCAAGCAGGAGGGGCACCTACTCAATCCCGCTCGTGATCAATGGCGAGTCGCGCCGAACCAAGAGTGATGCTCACCATAGCAGCGGAATGGCGGTAGCCGCAAAGAGGAGCGGAATGGAACGGGATATCCAGAGGCAGATCAATGCGTTTCACAACCCGCTGGTCGCAGATCCGAATCATCGGTACCGCTCGTGGGAACACTGCTATCGCGTCTTTCGGAGTCGGAGCGACGCGGATATCAACACCCTTTGCCTGCATCTAGCCTTCTACCTGGCAAGTTGGGGGATGTACCGAGGTTCCAGTTTTCTTCTGTGGAAGGACTATTTGATCCACAAACCAATCGTGAAGATCCTCTGCGACGACAAGCACGCCCCATTGTTCCGCATCAATCACGACGACCCTAGTGATGACAGATGGACAGTCCCTCTAATGCTCAAGCTCGTCGAACGCATTCGAGAAGCCTACGAAAGAATCGATTCGGTGAACTGCGAGACGAAATCGGTCAGAGCATCAGATACTCTGGTCACGAAAGTCATCATGGGCACTGTCGGCTGCCTTCCCGCCTATGATCGTTACGTTGTTGCGGGAATGCGCCACAAAGGGGTGGCTTACTCCGGCCTCAGCAGCACACACATCTCCAGTCTACTGACCTTCTATCGGGCAAATGCTGAGGAGTTCAAGAAGGCCCAAACTCGTGTGTCGAGTCCTGCCCTTAGATATCCAATCATGAAAGTGCTGGATATGTACTTCTGGAGCATCGGCAACGAACTCCTGGCTTCGGGAGGCTAGACCACCTGAATGCGCTCGGTTGCCGTGATGTCGATGGACCTGTCGCGCCTGCTAGGTGCGCGCCGCTTCAATGAATCGATTGACGATGTCCGCGAGTATCTGGCGTCGGGTTTCGAGGAACTTCCTGTAGTTGTCGATCTCAAAGAGCGTTGGGTCAAGAGGTATGCCTTGCTTGGTCAGCGCTTCTTCACCTCGTTCTGCAATCACGCCGGGGAGGTATTCGCTTGGCGACTGGTTGCTGATGCGTCTGTTTGTCTTGCCGGAGATGAACGCCATGTTTGCGATCTCGTTGATCTCTTGCTTGTCGTACTTCTCCTTGAGCAAGGATTTCGGGAAGATGTGGTGGTACTGAATGTAGTGTTGCCGTCCTTGGTGAGAAAGCGACAGTTCAAGCCCGGTCTTCCAATCCTTCGCACCACCCGCCTTCAAGGCAAGAAAGACGAGAGAGAACAGCGGGCTGCCCGCGCCACGACCTGCCAAGTCCGTGGGCTCAACCGCAAGCCTGCCAAACTGCTGCTTCACCAATCCAAGCAAGTCTTCTGGTGAACCCCCGTTTCGAATCACGCTCAGATCCTGATCCAGGATGGTCTCGCTGGAACCACGCGAATACCTGCCTCGTGCGTTGGCGACGTAGAGCCAATACAGCAGTGTCTTCTCATCCTCTGCAGCCATCTCATCGCCATGGATTTGACTGTAATAGGCGATCGTTATGAAGAACAGAGGCGACGACAGCAGGGTCTCGTCTTCGATGTCGGCGTTCGTACGCAGAAAGTTAATGGCGTACTTGAGCCCGTTCTTGGCCTTCTCCCAGCCATCCTTCAGCTTGGGCACAGATAACGATGCCACCTTGCCAAACCGAGCTTGTCCCGTGGCGAAAACGACCATGGCTCGCACAAGGAGGCCCAAGTCCAACGTCATCCAGACCTCCTCACATTCCTCCTGGAACTTTTCCAGCTCCTTCAGAGAGTTCCGCCATCGCGCCGTGATTTGAGCGAGCGCCAGATCGGAACCGCGCAGTTTCACGCCGAGTGAGTTGACGCGGACGAATATCTCGGCAACTTCTTCGTAGCTGAGATCGCGGGACAAGACGTACATCGCATACGGGTAATCAGCGATGTTCCTCAGTTTCTTGAGCCGTTCGGAGTACTTCACGTAGCGCGGATCCCTCAATGACTCAATCCCAAGAGGTTCCAGGATCTCCAAGTCGTTCTGCGACCTGAAGACCTTGCTCACCGAAACCCATGTCTTCTGCTGTTCGAGAGCCTTGCTGGCCACAACGAACGTCATGTTCTTCAGGCGCTCTTGGAGCGTCATCTCCTCCTCTTCATCCACCCGCTCGTCCGCCTCATCCTCGTCAACCAAGGGGGATTCCTCGTCTCCTACGACCTCGGTGAATTCCGCAAGCGTCTCGGGATGCTCCAGGTTGAAGAGTATTTCGATCTCCCGTTTCCGTCCTCGCACTTTGACGGGGCGTCCCCGCAGCAGTGCGAACAAGGAGGTCAAGCGTTGCTGCCCGTCCAGAAGAAGCTTCCGGCCGCTAAAAGGATTCTGCTGCTGTTCAACGGCAAATTCCTGTGTCGGCTGGGGCTGGTCTGTCTCCCAGACGAGAATCGAGCCACTGGGATAGCCACGATACAGGGAATCCAACAGGTCGCGCACACGGGGTGCCCGCCACACGTACCGGCGCTGCATTTCCGGCAGCTGCAGTTCGCTGCGTTCGATCATCCCGACCAGGTCTTTTACTGGCAGATCGGTTTTCTTAGCCATGGGCATCCTCCCCGTTTCAGTTCATTCCCTCTGTCTTCATGCTTTGGCGACGCTGTTCTTCAAGATAGCCAGGCGGCTGACGGAAATGCGATCACACCTCCGGCTCTTCCTCCTCAAAGCCGAGAACGAGCTCAAAGAAGGGGACGAGAACGCGGAACGCACTGCCCACGATTCTCTGATCCATTTCCGAACGGATGCTCTTCTCGCCGTGGAACAGGTTACAGCGTACGCGGTAGATCGCTGGCAGAGTGTTGGTCCAGCTGAGCGGGATCTGGTCTCCCATCGCTCCGGGATGTCCTTCTACCTGCGGATCGTATGTATCTGCGCCCCCATCCAAGTACTCCCGCACGATGTCCGCTCGATTCCCGTTGTGTCGTTGCCAGATGCCCCTGTGTCTTAGATCTTGAACCTTGAAGATGGGCCAGTATGACTGAAAATCTCGTGCCGCCTGAGACAAGCCAGCATCCTCGTTCTCAAGATGCTCCGCAAAGAGGCGGTTCAGGTGCTCGTCTTCCTTCAGGGCGTTGATCATCTGCCTGTCATAGTCCTCGCCGGTCACACAGCAGCCCCACGCGTTGAATGCAATCCATGCAAAGATGAAGGGCTCAAAGCTTCCGCGGTCAGGGCAATCACGTTCTTGCTGAGCCCGCTCGAACCACCCTCTAATCAGTCTCTGCCCTTCGGGATGCAGATGTATGAAGAGATTCAAGTCAACAGCCACGGACACCTCCTCCAATGCTTGAACCAGGGCGCCATCAATCGCACCCAATCGGAAATCGTGATGACTGTAGCACTGGACTCGCGTCCCTGTGAAATCCCAAATGGGGTTCCATCAACCTGCGGCTCGCACTTCGGTAAATGTCGCCACGCGACGCTGTTTGTGCTAGCACTTCCCCGATATGGCGGGAGCACAACAAAGAGTCCTTGTCCGCGACAGAATATGGCGAGTCCAAGCCGACACCGAAACGTCGTCCGGACAGCGGCTGCTATCCCTTCTTGATCCAAACGGTGGGGACACGTTGCAGGTTCTGAGCCCGCCTGAGCGCTGTGAGGTGCTGCCTGATGAGGCACCCGTTCTCTCCAAAGATGCGCTGTGTCCTTGGACGCCCTGGTTTCTTTCGCACCAAGCCGTGAAGCTGGCGGCACCCGCTCGTGCCGACGATTTCGCTGCGCTCTATTCCGGAAGAATCTCGCCCGAACCATACCAGTTCGCACCCGTCAACAAGCTGCTGCAACTGCCCCAGCCACGGTTGCTGATTGCGGACGACGTTGGCTTGGGCAAGACCATCGAGGCGGGCATCTGCCTACTCGAACTGATTGCCCGAGGTCGAGGTAAGCGAATCCTGCTGATCGTCCCTCCCGGACTGATATCTCAGTGGCAGGAAGAAATGCTGGAGAAGTTCGGCCTGTACTTCACCTCGATTGAGAATGCCTCATCCCTTGAGCGGGCACAGACCAGCCTCGCGGAGGGCATCAAGCCCTGGGTGTTCTTGAACCGTATCATCACGTCCACCGAGTACATCAAGAAGAAGGACGTTATCCAGAACGCCCTTGGCCCCCGTTGGGATGCCATAGTTGTGGATGAGGCCCATTACCTCGCGGAATCGGGCACACCGAAGAACCCCTACACGACAGCACGAGCAAGGTTGGGGCAACAACTGAGAAGCGCCTGCAACTCGCTCATCCTGCTGACTGCCACGCCGCACAACGGCTATGGGCACAGCTTCCGGTCTCTCATCGAAATTGTTGAGCCCACGGACGCCACGTTCCAGGGCGAGAAGGAGATTATCCGCCGTCGTGTTGCTCGAAGCATGATTCGTCGCCTCAAGCCGCAGGTGTACAAGACAAAGGACGGGAAGAAGATTCCCGCGTTCATGCCCCGCGAGCCGGTCGCTCAAATTCCGGTCACGAATCTCTCGCCGGACGAGAAGGAGATATTCCGCAAGGTTTCTTCATACTGTGCCAAGACCGCAGCGGCGGCGGCAGACACCGACGACAGCGAACTCATCAGCTTCGCCATGCAGATCATAAAGAAGCGCATGCTTTCCAGCCGTAAGGCGCTTGCCCAGACGGTCGAACATCGACTGAGCGCACTTGCCAGCAAGAAGATCGAAGAAGAACCTCCGTCCCGAAGCGAGATCCGCGAGCTTCAGGGGGATCTTCCCTTGGGTGAGGCGACGCACGAGAGGATCGCCCAGCGGCTGGTCAAATCCTCTGTCCCCAAGGAGGCCAAACTACGCGCCAAGGAGAAGAAGCAGCTCACGGAAATCCAAAAGCTGCTCGAGAAGGTTCAGGAAATTCCTGACCCCAAGATTCAGGCTCTTCTGGCTGATCTCAAGCGAGATGTCGTGCCTGCGCCGGGCGAGAAGGCAATCATCTTCACTGAATACCGCGATACGCTGGGTGCAATTCGCGAAGCGCTTGATGCAGATCCCGACCTCAAGGGTCATTATGTGGAGCTGACAGGAGGGCTTTCCTCCAAGAAGCGAAAGGCGCGGATGGCGGAGTTCACAAAACCCGACATCCGGCTAATGATCGCCACCGACGCGGCGAGCGAGGGGCTTAACCTACAGTTCCACTGCCGTCGCCTATACCACTGCGAACTGCCATGGAACCCCAATCGAATGGAACAGCGCAATGGTCGTATCGACCGGCACGGCCAGATGCGCAACCCTATCATCCGGTATCTGTTTTATCCGGACTCGCCGGAAGACGACCTGCTCAACCGCCTGATTGCCCGCATCGTGGAGATTCAGAACGACCGCGTATCCACACCGGACATTCTTGGCTTCCTCTCCAGTGCCCGCATTGAGGAAGCTCTGACTCGCCTGGACGCTGAGGACAAGAAGGCTGACGCCTCCCGCACCCTCTTTAAGGTGATCGAAGAGCAACGCGCCCTGTTCGTCAAAGAAGTCGCTCCGCTCCTGGCGCACGAGGAACTGTCCTATGGCGGCAAGGTAGATCCCAACAGCCTGTCGGCTGACCCCATGGTCGGCGACGACTTGGAATTCGAGTCGCTTGTGCTGGCGTGGCTGGGCAAAGCGGTGCAGAAAGGCGACATCGAGCACACTTATTCCGTCGTCACGCCGCGTGACCTGAAGGGCGCAGGTGTCCTTGATCGCTATCCTTGTGTCACCATGCGTCGGTCCGTTGCCGCTCAGTATCCTTCATCTGAAGTAGAGTTTGTCACGCGGCTTCATCCGCTCTTCCTCGCCATGGTGGACAATGCCCTTCGTCACCTTACGGCGCAGCATTCCCCCTCGACACCTTCTCGAAGAGTCGCGGCAAGAACCCATCCAGCGGCGCGGGAGCCTTACGCTGTTTTCACATTCTGCACCACACAGGCGAGGAGTCCTTCTGGGGTATTCTCCATCGCCTTGGATCCGGCCGGGAATGTGCTTCAGGATGGACAAGGCCCGCTCGCCATGGACGGAAGGAGTTCCGTGGGTGATCCGGCGTGGGGTGCGATTTCGAAAGCGTTTACCGGTTCGTTCTCTGCGATCCAGAAGAAGGCTCAAGAAGCAGCCGTCGAGCGCCTGAAAACGGACGAGCGACAGCAGGAAGAGAGGCGCAAGAAGATCGCACTCGTTCTACGCGAAGACGCCGAACGATACCGCGTGGACCGCCAAGCTGAGATCGAGAAGGAAGAGAAAGAGGCATCCCTCAAAGAGGCGGAGAACCGCCAGCTGCTTCTGGACATCAAGTCCGTATCTGGCTTCAAAGCGCGCCGGGCGGCGGTAGACACGTTCCACCGCAGGCGCGTGGAAGAAATCGCGCAATACGAAGCCGTGCGCGAGCCGCCGCTTCCTCAGCCGTTGGGTGTTCTCTTTGTGTTCCCTCCGGAGGATGGACATGCCTCTTAACTCCATCCACAACGGCAGGGGATTCTTCTCCGACTACTGGCTGGGTTCCGTGCTCAGTGCCCGAAGGAAGGGCGAAGGGACACGCCTTACGCCCGCACAAGGGCGAAGACTCATGAGCCGGTTGTTGCAGTTGCGTCAGAGAGTGGATACCACAGAGCCGCTTGAGCTGACGGAGTTCCGGGAGAAATACGCCCGCCCTTTGCTCGGCGAGATACTCGGTTTCAAGATAGCCGAGGACGCGGAAGACCCGAGGCTTCGATACCTTACCAAAGAACCATCGGAACCCTCTGCCAGTCCGGCGAGTTCTGAGCGCTTGCTTGCGCTCCTCCTGGAGCCTGACCATGACGAAGCGGATACGCGGGCTGTGCGGGGTAAGCTGGACAAGGCGTTGCTGGAAAAGAACCTGCCGTACGGCTTCATCCTGACGCCCAGCATCCTGCGACTTGTGCGACGGCCCGGCGACGGGAACAAGAACGCATATCTCGACTTTTCTATAGCCACGGCCACGGAATCAGAAGATGTCGACTCCCTGATTGTCGCTCATCGCATTCTCAATGCAGGCAGCTTCACTCCCAACGGCGACGGGCACGCGCCCATCGAACTGCTTGAACAGGAGTCGAGGAAGCACAGCGCCAAGGTGTCCGACGACCTGAAACAAGCGGTCTTCACCTCTGCCGAGTTGTTGATCCGAGGGCTTCTGGATGACGTGCGCCAGCGCCCGGACGTTCTTACGCCCCAGCCGCCTCTCACAGAACTTCGCGATGCCGCGCTGCTCATGCTGTATCGCCTTCTGTTCATCCTGTATGCCGAAAGTCGCGACGAACGGCTCCAGACCCACAAGCTGTACTTGGAGAGTTATTCGCTGGAGCGTCTTGTTGATCGACTACTTCTGACTGATCTGGCGGCAGTGCCCGGAAACCGCTACACCTACTGGGAGCAACTCGCCGTCCTCTTCCGAATCTACAATGAGGGTCTCAACTGCGGGAACATCCCTGGTCTTCAAAACATCCCTCCTCGCGGTGGCACTCTGTTCAGCGAACAGACAAAGGACGGAAAGCTGCTCCGCAAAGTCAGGTTGCCGGACGACCTGACGGCTAAGCTGCTCATCACTCTCGCCACAACGCTGCCCCGACGCGGAGTGGGGCGTGAGCGGGTTTCATTCCGAGAGCTTGAGATTCAGCAGTTGGGTGCTGTGTACGAAGGCTTGCTGGAGTACGAGCCCCGTGTGGCGGACGGGACGATGATTGAGGTGTGCGTTCAGGGAAAGGAGTACGTTCTCTCTCCCGCTGAGCTCTGCAGACTGTGCGATCAGAAGTCGCTTCTAGTCAAAGGTGCACCGGAGATTGTCGAGGGCACGGACGCGTCTCGTCTGCATCCTGAACTGGCGGAAAATGACGAAGAAGATGAAACAGCTGCCGATCAGGAAGAGGAAGCAGACGAAGGTGAAGCAGCGGAGGAAGGCGAAGATGAAGGTGTCAAGAAGGGCGCGGCAGCTCGCCTGATCCGCAGGCTCGAAAAGGGCGATTTCTACTTCGTGCTGGGTTCTTCTCGCAAATCCAGCGGCTCCTACTACACGCGGGAGGAGATTGTTCAGTATCTGGTTAGCAACGCTCTGCACGATCTCGTTGAAGGCAAGTCGGCCGCCGATATCCTTGGCCTGCGTATCATAGATCCTGCCTGCGGTTCGGGACACTTCCTCGTTGGTGCGGCTCGCTATCTTGGGAAGAGGCTTCTCGACGCCTATCGCCGTGAACTGAAGAACGAACCTCCTACCGAGTTCTACCCTAATCGTGACCTGACTCCGAAAGTACACGAGGAGTGGGAGAAGGAGGGCGAGGCGTGGTGTAAGCGGCGCATTGTGGAGCGGTGCTTGTTCGGTGTTGACCTGAATCCCACCGCCGTCCAGCTCGCTCAAGTTGCCCTCTGGATTGAATCCCTGGCCGGGGACCGCCCCTTGAGTTTCTTTGCCCACCACATTCGGTGCGGGAACTCGTTGTTGGGCACTTGGCTGGATCGGCTGCGCAAGCCGCTTTTCGCTGATGAGGACGGCGAACAGGATAATCAATTGGAGATGTTCGCCCACGACATCGACCAGCAGATTGCCGCCGCGCTGGATGAACGCCTGTTGATCGATGCTGAATTGCCGCCAGACGTGCGCAAAGACACACCTCAGGAATACGAGTACAAGTCCGATCGCCTGCAGAAGGCCGAGGGCGATGTGGCGCAGGCAAAGTTGTTTTTCTGTTTGAGAAACGCTGCGGCCTTCCTGCCTGCGGTCAAGAAGGTGTGGTGGACACTTCTTCGCACTCCCGACCTGCGCAAGTACGCTGAGAAACAGCCTTGGTGGAGTGACTTTGAGCGTGTGTGTGCCGCCCAGAAGTTCTTTCACTGGGAGCTGGAGTTTCCAGAGGTATTCAGGGGCGAGAAGAAGGGCTTCGATTGCGTTCTTGGCAACCCGCCGTGGGACAAAGTGAAGCCTGACCGGAAGGAGTTCTACGGGAGGGTTGACGTTCTCATCCGTGCCTACACGGGGGGCGAACTGGATGTGCGTATCCGGGAACTTCACACTTCAAGACCCGAACTCGAAGGGGAGTTCGATGCTTATGCCGATAACGTCAAGACAACTGCCGCCTGTCTCAAGAAAGGCGGCGATTACAAGTTCTGTGACTGGGAGATAGAGGGCAAGTCCACCGGGGGTGACCCCGACCTGTTCAGATTCTTTGTGGAACGTGGTCATCAGATCTTGCGTGTCAGTGGGCGGCTTGGGTTCTTGGTTCCTGGCGCGATCTACAGCGGCGAAGGGGCTACCGGACTCCGGCACCTGCTGCTTGACGAATCGAGAGTCCTCGCTTTCTATGGATTCGAGAATCGGCATAAGCTCTTCCCCATAGATTCCCGGTACAAGTTCGTCTGTCTTGCCGTTGAGAAGAGCGCGGGCTCGACTGACGAGGCACAACAGAAGCCGAGGATTGGCGAGTTTGTCGCGGCTTTCATGCGGCACGATCTCGAGGAACTCGAAGTGGGGCCGCCTGCTGGTGTTCAGGTCTTGGTCAAACGTAGCGAACTAGAGAAACTCTCCCCCGGCACATTAGCCTTCCTGGAGTACCGGTCAGAACTCGACCGCAAGATCATCACAAAGATGTACGGGATCCTCCCCGGCATGACGCCACGCCCGCTGGTTGGAGATCAGGGGGAAGCTACGTGGAAAACAAAGCTCTACCGGGAGCTGGATATGGGGGGCAGCCGTAACCTCTGGACGCGGGTTGACGGGAAGCTCTGGACGCCAAAAGAGATCTGCGGTTTGGATTGGCCTTTGGACTCGACCATCCCTTTTGCTGAAGTCCTCGCAGCGATGGCATCCAAAGGATTCTGGCCGCTGTACGAAGGCAAACACATCGAACAGTTCCTTCTCGGTTTACGACCGATTGAGCGATGGGTGAGGCTGGACGCATTGGGCAGCCAACCGCCGCGCTCAGCAACTCGGCGCAGAACTGCATTTCGGCGAATAGGTGCGAACACTAACGAGCACACATTCATCTCTGCGGTCATCCCTGAGAACAGCTTCATAAGTGACACGTTAGTCGCAGCGGAATCCGAGAGCCTGGCAGCCGATTCCCTCTGCACAATGTTCAATTCGTTCGCGTTGGACTATGCGCTCAGGATGAGGGGCGGGATGACCCATGTGGACCAGCACGTTGTCAGATGCTTGCCGTCATCTGTGCCTCCTGCTCTGACAATCGCTACCGCTTTCAGAGAAGGATGCCAGCACATAACGGACCAGAAGAGCCTTTGGTCGAATCTGTGGAGCGTCAACAGGGCTGTGGCTGAGACGTACGGGTTGGGCGCTGCGGAGTTCGAACATATCATCTCGACCTTTCCGGGCGTTACCCGCAAGCGCCCCGCTTTCTTCGCGTATCTCCAGGGGCGGGTGAAGGAGTGGAAGGTCGAGGGGCAGCAGTGACGTGCGGGCTGAACCGGCAGATGACCAAGCCGATAGGGATGAGTGATTGCGCATGATATTCCGGCTGACAGCTCGTTATTGTGCCGCACTATTCTACAATACGGCTGAGGACGTTGCGTTCGGCTGTCGCGCGGAAAGCATAAAGGCTCAGGGTACCCTTACTTTTGTTAGGTATGAGACGTATTATCTGGGAATCACGAATGAGCATGTGGTTGGCAAAGACTACAGCGGCCCGTGCCCTGAGAAGCTCTTTAGCCTTGCGCTGAAGAAGCATACGCCTTTGCCTGGGCAGCTGATCTTCAAGTCGGACAGAGGTAATCAGGACTTCCCCTACGACATCGCAGTCTTCGAGCTAGACAAACGAACTGTCGAGCATGGCGGGAAGTGTTTCTATGATTTCCGATGCGATCATTCCGGGCTGTCTGCTGGTGATCTGGCCTTCGCTGTGGGATTCCCTGGGAGAGAGAGAAGAGTGCGACAGGTCGGGGTGATGGAGCATCCCCTGTATCACGTTTGCGCAACATGCCAAGGCTATTCAGATCGACAGATCGTTCTTCAAAACGATCTGCCTGGTAAATCGCGGGACATAACGTTTGGGGGCATGAGCGGTGGGCCCATCTTCAAGGAGATGGAGGACAACCAGTACGAACTACTGGGCATCGCATTCGAAGGACGAGGATTTGGAGATCGAGAAGAAGGTTCAGATCTGAATTCTGACATCTGGGTATTCGGTTTCCCGCTCACAAGAAGCATGCTGGCCTTCGTCATGAACAACCGAGGGGTTTGAGGGGAAGCAGTCGCCGCCGCAGCCCACGCGCCAAGGATACTCGACAACTTCGCCCGCTACTTCGCCCCTTGACGGGGGACAGGCAGCTCCTGATCGCGGCATCATACCAAGTCAAGAAAGCCTCCGGTTTCGTCTTGGGAAAGGTGCCAGAGCCAACCGAAGGCGAATCAGAGTATCCTTCGTCTGAAACCAATCCAAGTACGTAACGCTCACATTCTCAACGCTATACGAGGAAAGTGAGCATATGCACGTATATTGCGTATTACACAATGCAATATTTCATTGCACAAACTGGCATGCTTTGCGTATAGTAATCAGTGGAATGATGAAGACGATACATCGAGAGGATGCACCGACGACGGAGCGGGGATGATCACGAGATTCCAGGGCTCAGCGGGCAGACCGGCGCTGCTGATGGCGTTAAGGTCACAGTACATCGTGCGAGACGACGCCGCGATAGCTGCGGCTCTGGCGGATCGCGTCTCCCTGGCTCAGCATGCTCCGGGTGCCGCCCTGATTTCTCAGGACGCGGCTGACAACGATCTGTACTTCATTCTCTCTGGGCGCGTTGTTGTGGAAGTACACGGGAGTACCATCGGATTTCGGGCTGCCGGAACCCACGTGGGGGAGATGGCGACGATTGACCCATCGGCGCGAAGAAGCGCGACTGTTGTCGCCGTTGAACCGACTGTAACGGCACAAATAAAGGAGCAGGACTTCTGCGAAATCGCCGACCGGCACCCGAAGATGTGGCGCTACGTTGCGATGGAGTTGGGCAATCGCCTCCGGCTGCGCAACCAGTTCATTCGGCAACCCAATGTGATGCCGCAGGTCTTCTTGGGCTCTTCACGCGAATCGTTGCCCGTCGTCAATGCCCTGGTGCCCCAACTTGACCCGTCCAGAGTTTTCCCCATGCCTTGGACGGGCGACATCTTCTGGCCTTCGCACGCGACGATTGAGGACTTGGAGTCCATCGTGCCGAAGCTTGATTTCGCTGTGCTGGTCTTCGGCCCGGATGACACGATCATCAGTCGGCAGGTGTCTTCCGAGGGGCCGCGTGACAACGTGTTGGTGGAATTCGGCATGTTTGTGGGAGCGCTTGGTCGAGACCGGACGTACTTCCTCAAACCGCGTGGCGTGGGAGTGAAAGTCCCCTCGGATCTGTTTGGGTTGACCCCGCTGGAATACGACGTATCTGGCAGCACGTATGACGTTAGGGCGGCGGCATCGGAGATCATGCGCTGTGTTGGCAGGTACGGCGCACGATAGGGACGCGACAACATGAGCCTCGCTGATGATATTCGAGCGGAAGTCCGCGACATCTATCGCGAGCAGTGGGAAACGCGAGATGGGCGGACCGTCCCTGATACTGAAGACATCGCGCTCGGGAATGTCGCCGTGAAGCTCAAGGGAACAGTGCTTTATGCTGACTTGGCAGACTCGACGACCATGGTGAACACGAAGAAGCCCGGCTTTGCGGCTGAGGTGTACAAGGCATATTTAACAACAGCCTGCCGGATCATTCGTGACCAAGGCGGCGAGATCACCGCATTCGACGGTGACCGTGTAATGGCTGTATTCACAGGGGATATCAAGGACACCGCAGCTGCGAAAACGGCGCTGAAGATCAACTGGGCGGTGGAAAACATAGTCAATACGGAACTGAAGAATCAGTACAAGGAGAGCACCTTCAAGGTTCGACAGACTGTGGGCATTGACACGGGTGACTTGTGGGTTGCCCGCACCGGTATACGGGGCGCGAATGATCTCGTGTGGGTGGGAAGAGCGGCAAACTACGCGGCGAAGCTTTGCTCTCTCGGCTCAACCGGAACTCCATCATGGATAACTGAAACTGTATACAATGCGATGGATAGGTCGGCAAAGTATGGAAGTGACGGACGGCCGATGTGGGAGAAGCGCACTTGGACTGCATACAACTGCTTTGTCTATTGCTCGAATTGGTGGTGGCCTCTTGGATGATCATGCAATTGGGGCTAGTGTTTAGCATCGTGCCAAATCAGGCCACAAGGAGGACCAAATGACACCGGGTCACAAAGGGTTCGCCGACATGGTGGGCGAGCGAATACGTCTGGCTCGCAAAGAAGCCAAGCTGACCCAAGAGGCTGTGGCTGAGAAGATGGGATTCAAGGATCGCCAGATTCTCTCCAACGTGGAAAGCGGGACGAGAAAGGTCTCGGCAGATGAGCTGATTCGCTTCATGCAGCTGCTGGGCAAGGATCTCAACTACTTCACGGATCCTTATCTGATAACGGAAGAACACGCCTTCTCGTGGCGGGCAGACCACGCTTCCGATGCTATCGATCGCTATGAGGCGAAAGCTCGAAGCCTTGTCTCCGCCTATCGGCGCTTCTGCGAGTTGGCGGGCAAGGCATTCAACCCACTTCCTCACAGACTCGCGCTGACCAAGAAGAGCTCCTATGAAGAGGCCGCACTCGCTGGCGAAATGGTGGCAGACCGATTGAAGCTTGGCCCCACTCCTGCCAAGCGCCTCTTTGAGTGTATGCGTCAGCAGTTGGAGATCCCTGTCTTCTTCGTGAATTCCCCGGAACTGGTATCGGGCGCGGCGTGTCGGTTTGGCGCATTCACAACCGTACTCATCAATCGCAACGAACCGGAATGGCGGCGGAACTTCGACCTCGCCCACGAGCTCTTTCACGTTCTGACTTGGGATACGATGCCCCCAGAACGAATCGACTACCGCAGTGACGCTGGTCCGGGCAGGTCACGCGAAGAGCGGCTGGCTGACAACTTCGCAGCCGGTCTTCTGATGCCAAGGGAATCCGTGGAAAAGTCTTGGAAGCGCCACGCTGAACTAGAGATCCACGCTCGCATCATGGCCGTCGCAAGAGAGTTCCAGGTGTCTGGGAAAGCCGCGAAGATTCGACTGCAGAACCTGGGGCTAATTACGGAGGGTGATCGCGTCGATATACACGAAGACCAACTCACACGACCTCTGGACGATGTAGATAATGGACCTAAACCTAAGTCGTATTCAGATGAACTTGCTAAGAGCGTTTTCATTGTATTGGAGAAGGGACTCGTCAGCCGCCGAAAAGTGGCAGAGCTGCTTGATTGCACCGTCGAGGACATCGAGCGCCTGCTGGCTGAGTACGGAATGGCGATGCCCTACTAGGGTGTCGAAATGGTTAAACCAGGATCGCACGTCCTCGTGGACACAAACGTGATCATCGAGGCTCATAGAACCGGTTGCTGGAACGCGCTTGTTGGCGCGTATCGTATGGATACCGTCTCGCGGTGTGTTGAGGAGTGCGAGACGGGCAACCAGCGGGCGGATAACCCCGTGCCTGTCAACACGCAGGCTCTTCGTCAAGCACTCAACCCCAAGCCCGTCACTCCGCTGGAGATTTACGACCTCCTATCACAGTGCCCCGATGCAGCGGACATCGACGCGGGCGAAAAGGAACTGCTGGCGCATGCGTTGACGCTCAAGGACGCTTTGTTCGTCATCTCTTCCGCCGATCGTGCAGCGCTTCGAGTAGCTGCCAAACTGGGGTTCATGGATCGCCTTGTCTCTTTGCAGGAGCTCTGTGATGCTGCAGGGGTGCGCCCGAAGATACAGAACCACTTCTCGACGAAATGGCTGAAGGACCGACGGACGGAATACCAGATGGAGACGCTATGAGCAGCAATGCCGTAAGCTGCGTACGACATCTGATCGACGAATACCGGCGATTCCTCCGCAGCACCTACCGGCTAGCCGACGAGAAACTCCGCAAGCAATTCGAAGGGCATATTGATCAGACAGAGGTCATCGTCAAAGGGCCGTACGTCACGCTTGCACGGGACTTCGCCAGAGACAGAACCCTCCAGGACCTGCTTAAGGTGGGAACGGGTCATCCGGACTTGGCGAAGCTTCATTGGCCGTTTGGTGGGAACCCTCTCTTCAAGCACCAGGAGAAGGCGCTCCATTTGGTCGATATCGAACATCAGAACTGCGTGATCAAGACGGGAACCGGCAGCGGAAAAACCGAGGCGTTTCTCTTGGCCGTGCTCTCCGGCGTGATGCGAATGAGGGAGCAAGGCATCCGTGGAACCAAGGCGATCCTCCTGTACCCCATGAACGCGTTGGCGAACGACCAGCTCATGCGGTTGAGAGACATCATACGCGACAGCGGTCTCGGGCTGACGTTCGCTATGTACACCGGCGACAGCGAGACGGTGGCGCAGTCGATTGGCACACCCGTTGAGGGCAATGAGTTTACTGCTCGCGCCAAGATCC
>DAISJM010000006.1:0-115582 GCA_036821485.1 Verrucomicrobiota bacterium
CCCGCTACACGATTGACAAAGCACCTTCGAGCTTCTTGAATAGCGCCCACCATCCCTTCATCGCACCCCCCCATCACTCATTCAACACGCGGATGCGATAGAGGCGCATGGTATTGGTGCCGAGCGGCGGTGTGAGCGAGTAGTCGTCAACAAAGGACATCGTGGAGGGCGTGCCCCGTGGCGCCCAGTCGACCTCGTCCGAAAATCCGCGCACGATGCGCGTGAAGCCGCCATCCTGTTGCGTCGCCGTGAAGCCCGGACTGTATTCGACACCGTAGCGGCTCCCGCCGACAGAATGCCAGCGCACCGCGAATACGGTTGAGGTCGGCGGTAAACCCTCCACCCGGAGCACCGAACCCGTGTCCCGCGGGTCGGTGTTGGCCAGGTATTCCTCCACGTTCAACATGCCGTCGCCATCCGCGTCGCCCAGCGGATCGCCCGCCGTGGCGTTTGTGAAATACGCGGTCTCCCATGCGTCCGGCATGCCGTCCGCATCCATGTCCGCCGGCGCGGGCACCACGATCTGGATCGTCGCGGGCACGCTGTCGGTCAGTCCATCGTTCGCCACAAAGTTGAACGTGTCCGTCCCGCGGAACCCGTACACGGCCGAGTACGTCGTCTGCCAGGTCTGCGTATCCAGCGCACCCAGCCAGCCATGCGTCGGCGTGCTCACCGTCTCAAACGTCAGCGACTGCCCCTCCCCGTCCGTACCCCGGAGTTGAATATTGGTCGGCCCGTAACCAACGAGCACCAGGCTGGTCGCCGTCGCCATCGGCCGCGTGTTGCTGAAGCTGTGGCAGTCGTAGCCACGCTGCTCGTAGCTGATCTGGATCGACCAGCAGAGGTTGGTGCCGACATTCCTGGAATAGGAATCCCTCATGCGCAACTGCCATGTGCCGTTCAAGGGCTTGCCGTTGAACGTGCTCAGATTGCCATCCGGCCGGTAGGTGCCCGCAAACGGCGCCGACCCACTGCCAATGGCTATCGCGGCGCTCTGGTCCAGCACGGTGTACGTCGCCGACCCGCACGCGCCGGTGCCGAAATTGTCGCCGCTGCCGCCGCGCCGGTTCACCAGCAGCACCTCCGACCCGTCCGGATGCTGCAACGCCAGGATCAGGTCCCGGTCGTACGTGTGATTGATCCGAAGCTGCACATTGACGTCCGTGATGACATTACTGCCCGTCTCGTTCACCGTGAGCGTGGAATAAGTCGTTGATGCATCGACGATCGGCTTGGGCACATCCCCGCTCTCGAAAAGATTCGTGACCGCCGGCTGGTTCAGCGACTGCCCAATCACGTGGTCAAATACGTTCGTCAACACCTGCCCGTTAAACGCTGTGGCCAGCTCAAAACTCACGACGCTGCCGCACGACAGTCCCGCATCGAGCGTATACTCGAAGGTGGTCTCGTTGGTTGCCTGACCCTCGGCCGCCATCGACGCATAGGCCGACAGGCCCTGTACGATCGCAACGCCGGGCGTGGCAGAGGACAACACCGCGCTCACGTTCGTCGCCGGCATCTGCGATTTGTTCCAGAGAACGATCCGCTCGCGAATCGATTCGCCGGGATCGAGCAATCCATCATTGTTGCCCGACGGCTGATCGACAGGCGTCGCCTCGTTGATCAGCATGCCGGTGCGCGGAATCTGCGAGAGCACCAGCACACTGTACGGGCCGATCGTGATCATGCCGGACGGCGGGGAGCCGGCGGCCGCAACTTCAATGCTGCCGTTGTTGCCATAGTCGGAGGCATAGTTGGTCGCATCGCTGTTGAAGTGGACATACCACGTTCCCTCGCGCGGGAAGTTGACGTTGTAACCCGTGCGCGTGGTGTTGGCAAAGTTCGCGATAACCACCGTGTAGCGGTCCGTCACCCCGGAGTTCCAGCGGCTGTACGCGACCAACTTGTTCACGTTGTCTACGTGATACGTGCTGCATGAATCGCCGAGCAACCCCTCGGACACTCCGTCGAGATTGCGGCGCAGCCGGATGAGGTCGCGGTAGAGCCGGACGATGCCGGAGAAGCTGTTCGTGCGGGACCAGTCAACCGACCGGGTGTCGCTGAACTGGTTGGTTTCCAGCATCTCCTGCCCCTGCAGAATCATCGGCGTTCCGGGCGAGGTCAACACCAGCGCGGCGCCCAATGTCGACCGCTTGCGCGCGTAGTAGCCCGCCGCGTCCGCCGCGTAGATCGCCGTGGGCAGGCGCGTGCCGCCGTTGAGGTCACCGGCCGTGTCGTGCGAATCGGTGTAGATCACGCGCTGCAACGTACCGGCGACATTTCGTGCCACCGTCGGCATGTCGCGGCTGGCATCCGACGATTGCGTCAACACACTGCGGATTTCATAGACAAAGGTGAAGTCCCAGTAACTGTCGAACCCGCTGATTTCCTTGATATCCTCGGCCACGTTCCATGTGCCCGGATACTCGGCGGCCATCGTGCCCAGGGCGTTGCTGATCATCGTCAACCCCTCGGGGATGTAGACCTCGTTGGTGGTATAGATGATATGGCGCGGGGCGTCCCATCGGAAACCGTCCATGCGAAACTCGGCCAGCCACATGCGGAACGAATCGTTGATGTAGTCCCGGACCTCCGGGCGGTTATAATCCGGACGCGGCCCCCACGGCGAGAAGGCGTACGGATCCGTGTTGTAGAAGTACTGGCCGCCGTACGCCGGATCGGGCGTCCACCCGTCGAACTGCCACAGCGACGAACCGCCGTCGCAGTGGTTGTGCACCACGTCGAGCAGCACGGCGAGATTCTTCTGGTGACTGTGCCTGACCAGTTCCCTGAGTGCATCGGGGGAACCGTAGTTGGTCTCGATGGCAAACGGATACGCCGGATTGTAACCCCAACTCGTGGCGGTGGGGAACTCGTTCACCGGCATCAGCTCAATCGAACTCACGCCCAAGTCGCGAAGATAATCTAACCGGTTCGTAAACGTCGCAAATGTGCCGGACGGCCCCATGAACGTGCCGACGTGTGCCTCGTAAATCACGATGTCGCGGGCGTTGGTGATGCCAAAGGAATCGGCCTGCCAGTTGAAGGAAGCGGGATTGAGGATCAGCGAGTTGTTGTCGGAGGTGACCAGCTGCCGGCTCCGCGGATCGCTGCGCCAAAGACTGCCGTTGATCACGTACTTGTATTGATGGTTGGTCCGCGCCGTTGAAACGTCGAGCGACCAGACTCCGCTCGTGACGCCTTCGCGAACCAACTGATGTGACGACATGCTCCAACTGTTAAAGGTTCCCGCGACGGCAACGCTGGACGCGTTCGACGCCCACACGCGGAAGGTCACACCCGTACCGCCGACGCCCGCATACGGCGTCGCTCCCCAGCCTGTCCGGGATGATTGCGCGAGAGACGACACCGCCGCAGCAAGGGATACGGCCGTAATGACGATAGCAGTCCGGACGCGCAAGGAACGAATCATGGGACTCCAGAATCTCCTGCCACAACATACCGGTAAAGCGCTTTACCATCAAGGGCGGTCAGGAAGAAACACAGAGACAGAGCCAACGAGACGGTGCCACATTCCTTGTGGCGCCCACCCCTCTTCACAGGAGAAGGCGCACACGACCCCACCGCCCATCTCGGCTTTTTGCCTTTTTTCGTAACCGGAAAGGGTGTATGGACTTACGACAAATCATGAAAAACAGCGAAAAACCAGTCTTTGCCACGATTCCAATGGAAATCGTGGGGCCCATCAAGATCGTCGGCTCTGAGGTCAACGACGACGTCCGTGTCCCGTTGGCCACTTTTGAGTCCCCCCTCTGGCCCTCCGTCAACCGGGGCGCCAAAGTCTCCATGCTGTCAGGCGGTATCCGCGCGGTCGTCGTGGATGACCGCATGACCCGATCCATTCTGCTGGAAGCGCCGAACGCCGATGTCGCACAGATGGTCGCCGCCTGTCTCGTCGCGCACAAGGATCAGCTCCAGACCGTCGTGGCGAAGACCAGCCGCTTTGCGCAACTTTTGGATGTCCACACCCAAATTGTCGGCAACCTCCTCTATATCCGCTTCGAGCTGACCACCGGCGATGCCGCCGGGCATAACATGGTCACCCGCGCAGCCGACGCTCTGATCCAAGCGATTCTCTGTCAGTATCCGGAGCTGAAGTACGTTTCCGTCTCGGGCAATTATTGCACCGACAAGAAGGCGTCCGCCGTGAACGGCATCCTCGGACGCGGCAAGAACGTGGTAACCGAGATCGTGGTCCCCGCCGCTGTCTGCAAACGCCTGCTGCGGACGACCGCGGCAAAGATTGTCGAACTCAACATCAAGAAGAACCTGATCGGCACAATGCTCGCCGGAGGCCTGCGCAGCGCCAACGCGCACTTCGCCAACATGCTCCTCGGCTTCTACCTCGCCACCGGGCAGGACGCCGCCAACATTGTCGAAGGCTCGCAGGGCTTCGTTCACGCCGAAACGCGCGGCGACGACCTCTACTTCTCCGCGACGCTGCCAAACATCATCGTCGGCACCATCGGGAACGGAAAGGAACTCCCCTTCGTTCAGAAAAACCTGGAACTGCTCGGCTGCCTGGCAGAACGCGAACCCGGCCGGAATGCACGGCGGCTTGCCGTCATCTGCGCCACCACCGTGCTCTGCGGCGAACTCTCCCTCCTCGCCGCCCAGACCAATCCCGGCGAGCTGATGAAGGCACACCTCAGCATCGAGAGGAAAAAGAAGTAGCCCACAGATCACACAGATAGACACAGATGGAATGATCGGATGACTGAAACGTGTCCATATGCAGCAAAGACCTATGAGATCATAGGGGCCTGTTTCGAGGTGTATAACAACAAGGGCTGTGGATTCCTTGAGGCTGTTTACCAGCACTGCATGGAAATCGAACTGGAGTTGCGAGGCATCCCCTTCGCTGCACAGCCAACGCTCTGCCTTGAGTACAAGGGCCGCCAACTGCCCCAAGGTTACCAACCCGACTTGCTTTGCTATGAGAAGGTCGTGGTCGAAATCAAGGCGGTCAGCCAGATCACTGATGAGCACCGCGCACAGCTACTGAACTACCTGCACGCGACCGGCCGCGACATCGGACTCCTCGTGAATTTCGGCCATTTCCCAGGACTTCAATTTGAGCGAAGCTTGAGAAACAAATCCAAGGATCCCTCTCCTCATCTGTGTGCATCCGTGTAATCTGTGGGCATATCTTCATGTCTGACGCGAACAACACCAGGAAACTGCGGCATGTGCGGGCAATCCGGAAAGACCCGGACTCCGACCGGCGGATGTTCTATTTCGACGAGGTGCGGCTGAACCACAGGGCTCTGCCGGAACTCGATCTGGCAAAGA
Organism: Verrucomicrobiota bacterium; assembly: GCA_036821485.1. Lineage (GTDB taxonomy): Bacteria > Verrucomicrobiota > Kiritimatiellia > CAIQIC01 > JAGNIJ01 > DAISJM01. The sequence continues at coordinate 5,314 of DAISJM010000006.1, forward strand.
TTGATCCATCGATCCGTTTCATGAACAAGCGGCTCTCATTCCCCCTCCTCATCTCTTCGATGACGGGCGGTGATCACGCCGAACTGCGGAAGATCAATCGCAACCTGGCCACCGCGGCCGAGGCAACCGGTGTCGCGATGGGCGTCGGTTCACAGCGGGTGATGTTCAAGCACGCCGCCGCACGCAGTAGTTTTGAACTCCGCACGCTTGCGCCGTCGATCCTGCTCTTCGCCAACCTCGGCGCCGTGCAGTTGAACTGCGGATTCGGCATTCGCGAGTGTCGCGAAGCCGTCAAAATGTCGGGGGCCGACGCGCTCTATCTTCATCTGAACCCGCTGCAGGAAGCGGTGCAGACCGGCGGCAATACGAACTTCGCCGGGCTGGCGTCAAAGATCGCGAATGTCGTTGAACAGCTACGCGTCCCCGTTGTCATAAAGGAAGTGGGAGCGGGCGTCGCTGCGGCGGATGTGCGCCTGCTGATGAAAGCGGGCATCCGATACGTGGATGTCGCCGGCGCGGGCGGGACCTCGTGGAGCAGGATCGAGCATCACGCGCAGACGGGCAGACAACGCCACGACCTCGGGCTGCTGTTCCAGGACTGGGGCATTCCGACGCCGGCCGCGCTGAGGGCGCTGAAGCCCTTCCGTCCGAAGCTCACGCTCATCGCCTCGGGTGGGATCCGGTCGGGAATCGATATGGCCAAGGCCATGGTGCTCGGCGCCTCGCTCTGCGGTATGGCCTCGCCGTTCCTGGAGCCCGCCAGGGAGTCGGCCGCCGCGGTGATCGACGCGATCGGGATGTTGAAGCGCGAGTTCACCACCGCCCTCTTCCTGCTGGGCGTGCCGCGCGCGAAGGATTTGATTGGCAACGACGGCTTGCTGCAATAGCAGCAGTCGCGTTGCCGGGGAAGAACGGACCATGAAGACAGGCATCGATCTCATCAGTTTCTACACGCCGAATTACTTTCTCGATCTCAAGGTGTTGGCCGAACACCGCGGCGTGGACAAGGACAAGTTCTATCTCGGGATCGGTCAGGAGAAAATGGCCATCCCTCCGCCGGATGAGGATATCGTGACTATGGCCGCCAGTGCAGCCGAGCCCATCCTGGAGAAGATCGACCGCAGCAGCGTCGAGCTGATGATCCTCGCAACGGAAAGCGGCATCGACCAGTCCAAGGCCGCGGCCCTGTTCGCGCACAGCCTGCTCGAACTGCCGCGCCGTTGCCGCGCGGTGGAACTGAAGGAAGCCTGCTATGCGGCGACAGCCGGGCTTCAACTCGCGGCATCTTGGGTCAAGGATCATCCGGACAAGAAGGCGCTCGTGATCGGCACCGATATCGCGCGCTACGACCTGCGCAGCCCGGGCGAACCGACGCAGGGCGCGGGCGCAGTGGCCATGCTCGTCACCACCGAACCGCGCGTGCTGGCGCTGGACGCCGAGTACGGCCTCTACGCCGAGGACGTCATGGATTTCTGGCGGCCGAACTACCGCGATAATGCACTGGTCGACGGGAAGTATTCGATGCTGGTCTACATCTCCGCGCTGCTCGAAAGTTGGAAGCAATACGCGGAACGGTCCGGCCGCCGCTTCGAAGATCACGCCCGTTTCTGCTATCACCTGCCCTTCACCAAGATGGCGGAGAAGGCTCATTCGCGACTCATGAAGGACGTCGGCCTCACGCCGACCCCGGCCCTCATGGATGCGCTGCTCGGCGATTCTCTCCGCTACAACCGGATCACCGGCAACACGTATACCGCGTCCGTCTATGAAGGCCTTTCCTCCCTGCTCGACCACTGCACGGACGACCTGGGCAGCAAGCGCATTGGCCTGTTCAGCTATGGTTCGGGGTGCATGGGCGAGTTCTACAGCGGCGTGGTCCAGCCGGAGTACCGGCAGCATCTTTTCACCGAACGGCACAGCCGTTTGATCGCGGGACGTACCGAATTGACCTACCAGCAATACGAGGATATATTCCAGCTTGGTTTCCCGACGGACGGCGGGGAACACACTTTTGCGCAGTATCGCACGGGACCCTTCCGGCTGGCTGGCGTCAGCCAGCACAAGAGGATTTACGAAGCACTTTGATGAAAGCTATAGCTCCAGGCAAGTTGATCCTGAGCGGTGAGCACGCGGTGGTCTACGACAAACCCGCGCTGGTCATGGCCGTGGACCGCTGCGCCGAATCGGTGGTTGTCACCGGTGACACCGGCGATGTGGTGTCCTTCGATCTCCAGGACCTGAAGCAGGTGGAATCGTTCACGCTCCGTGCCCTGCGCGACCTGCGCGAACGTGTCGGCCGCAATTACCACCTCTTCCTTCAAGGCCAGCTCAGCATCCGCGATGTGCTGTACAAACCCATCGAGCTTTTCCAGTTTGCCTTCATCACCATCCTCGACGCCCTGCACCTGAAGGTCGCCAATGGAGTGAAGATTCAGCTCCACTCGAACATTCCCATCGGTTGCGGGATGGGCTCGTCCGCCGCCACGGTGCTGAGCGTGATCCGCGCCATCGGCCACTACTTCCGCGTCGATTTCCGTCCGGAGTGGTACCAGGCGTACAGTCTCGAAGCCGAAAATCTTCAGCACGGTCACGCGAGCGGCGTGGACACCTACATCTCCATGCACGGCGGCTGCGCCCGCTTCCAGAAGGGGCAGGCCGAAAAGCTCCCCCTGCCGCGCATGCCCATCCATCTCGTCCACACCGGCGTTCCCGACACCTCCACCGGCGAGTGTGTTTCCCGAGTGCGCGAGCGCTTCGAGAACAGCACCATCTGGAACGATTTTGAAGCCGTGACCAACTCGATGGAACAGGCCCTGCGGGCGAACGACCTGGAATCTATTCAGAGCGCGATTCGCGAGAACCAGCGACTGCTGTCCCATATCGGCGTGGTGCCCCAACGCGTGCAGGATTTCGTGTCCGACGTGGAGAAGTGGGGAGCGGCGGCCAAGGTCTGCGGTGCAGGTTCTGTCGGTGGCGACAAGGGCGGCATGGTGCTGGTCTGCTCTGAAAAAGCCCCCACAGACATCTGCAAGAAACACGGCTACAACATTGTCTCCGTAAGGGGTGAACCCCTTGGCGCGCGCCTGGTTTAAAGCCTCGGCCCCCGGCAGCCTCATGCTGCTGGGCGAGCATGCTGTTCTTCACGGAAAGTACGCCGTTGTCTGCGCCGTCCACCGCCGGATCGAAGTAACCCTCTGCCCACGCCCGGATCGCACCATCCGCCTGCTCTCCAACCTCGGCGACTGCGCGATGGATCTCGACCAACTCACCGCGCGCAAGGAATTCCGTTTCGTGACAGCCGTAATACGGCTTTACCGTCGCCGGCTGCCGTCCGGATTCGATCTTCGCATCCGTTCGCAGTTCTCGCACAAGGTCGGCCTCGGCTCCTCCGCTGCTGTCACCGTCGCGGCGGCCGCGGCAATCCGCGCATGGCTCGGCCTCAGGACCGCCCCCAAGAATCTGCTGCGCGATGCGGTCGGCGTCATATGCGCCGTCCAGGGACTCGGATCCGGCGCCGACGTCGCCGCGAGCGTCTTTGGCGGCATCGTGCTCTATCGCGCCAGGCCGCTGGATGTCCGGCCTCTCGGAAAGCTATATCCCATCACCGTCCTGTACTCCGGCAGCAAGAAGCCAACCGCCGAGGTCGTGCGAATCGTCGAACGAAGTCGCCGCCGATATCCCGGCCTCTTCCGAAAAATCTACAACCTCATGAACATGTCTTCGCTGCAAGCCGCACATGCGATTCATATCGGCGACTGGCGACGCGTCGGCGAAATCATGAATATCAACCAAGTCCTCATGGAAGGCATTGGCGTGAGTAACGAGAAGCTTTCCATGATGGCCTACGCTCTGTGTAACGACCCGCGCATTCTCGGCGCCAAGATTTCCGGCTCCGGCCTCGGCGATTGCGTGATTGGTCTGGGCCGCTCCAAACGGCGGCGCTGGCCGCAGACCGAATTACCGGTGAAGCTGTCGCTCAACGGCGTCAGGATTTCGCACAGTCGTTAGGGAGGTTTGTATGCCCGTGACCAGAAAAGATATTGTGGATCAAGTTCTGCGCGGCAGGAAAGCCAACCTGACCGCGGAAGCAACCGCCTACGCGCCGGCCAATATCGCTCTCTGCAAATACTGGGGAAAGAGAGATGGAGAACTGAACCTGCCCGTCACATCAAGCTTGTCCATTTCGCTCGGGAAGTTCGGCTCCAAGGCCCGCTTTGCGATCGGCGGCAATCGCGATTCCGTAACGCTCAATGGCCGGGTGATCGATAGCACGCAGCCTTTCGCCCAACGCCTCTTCGCTTTCCTGGACCTCTTCCGACCCGCCCCCGGGGCGCACTTCCAAGTCAACGCAGAGAACACAATTCCAACCGCTGCCGGCTTCGCCTCCTCAGCCTCCGGTTTCGCTGTCGTCGTTCTGGCACTGAACAAGCTGTTTGGCTGGCAACTCGACGAACGTTCGCTATCCATCCTTGCCCGGCTCGGAAGCGGCAGCGCAAGCCGATCCATCTACACCGGATTCGTCGAGTGGCATGCGGGCACATCTGCTGACGGCATGGACAGCTATGCCGAACCTTTGGCCGAGACATGGCCGGAGTTGCGTCTGGGCCTGCTGGTGGTCTCCGGTGCGGAGAAGCCCATTGGATCGCGGGCAGCCATGAAGCGCACGGTGGAGACCTCACCTCTGTATGCGGCGTGGCCCGGCAAGGTCGCCGCTGATCTTGCAGAACTCAAGGCGGCAATTCGCGCAAAGGATTTCGAGCGGCTCGGCCGCACGGCCGAATCGAACGCGATGGCAATGCACGCCACGATGATCGCGGCGTGGCCGCCGGTGATCTACTGGCTCCCGGAATCGCTCATCGAAATACGGCGCGTGGCCGCGCTGCGGGAAAAAGGCGTGCCCGTATATTTGACCATGGACGCCGGCCCGAACATCAAGCTGCTCTTTCTCGACAAGGATGCGGACGCGGTGCAACGCACCTTCCCGACGGCTCAAATCATTGCCCCCTTCGCCTGAAATCCGGGGCCGAGAGACGATGGACCAACCCCTACTTTTCGTCCGTTGAGAATCCGATGCGGCGGGCTTTGGATTCCGGTGGAGCCATCAACTGCCGGATCGCCTCAACCAATGAGCGTATCTGCTCGTCATGCCCCTTCGTGCGACGCTCCAACTCGGTGACCTTCCGCGCCAGCTCGCGGTGATTCGCCAGCACTTCCCTCAGCCGCACAAACGCGCGTGTAACAAAGACACTCACTTCCACGGCGCGGCGCGAATTCAGCACGCTGGCCAGCATCAGCGCACCGTGTTCGGTGAAGGCAAACGGCTTGGTTGGCGAGAAACGGAGCCGCTTCAGGTGGTCGCATTTTGCGACCACCTCCGCCTTCTCCTCGGCGGTCAGTACAAACATGAAATCGTCGGGGAATCGCTCCGCATTCCGCTTCACCTGTTCGTTCAAACGCTTGGTGGGCACACCGTAAAGTTCCGCCAAGTCCGCGTCGAGCATGACCTTTTGCCCTCGGATCAGGAGGATCATGTTTTCCACCCGCTCCATCGGCACCGGCAAGTGCTTCTCGGTCATAGGCCCCTCCTCGCCCGGGACTTCTTCGCTTCGGCCCCCGCCCACTTCGTCTGGCGCGCTATACCGATCATGATGCGGACATCCTTGATCGTCAGTTGGCCCCTCGACAGAATGCGCTGCAGCCCCAGCATGATGTGGTCGGCCTTGTCTTCCTTCATGAAGCCGATCTCAAGCAGCGACTCGCGCCAGCGCTTGAACATTTGCTGCCGCATCGCGGAAGGCGCCTCCGGCGATAACGCCTCCGGGGCTTCATACTCGCCGGATGCAGTGAAGAGTTCGTAGCAGCAAACCATCACAGCTTGGGCAAGATTCAGCGAGGAGTACTTCGGCGACGATGGGATGCGGACCACCTGGGTACACACCTGTAGGTCGTCGTTGCTCAGCCCATTGTCCTCCGGGCCAAACACAAGCGCCACCTTGGTCTTCTTCGCAACTTCCCCCAGCCGGGGAGCCAAGGCGCGCGGCGTTTCGCTGTGATTTCGATAAAGTCCCTGCCTTGCAGAGGTCCCCACGACGAGCCCGCAATCCGCCACGGCTTCTGCCAAGGTGGCGTGTTCCGTGCGTTTCTGGAGAACGTCGTACGCGTGGAGCGACATCTTTCTGGCGTCCTCCGTCTCCAGCGAACCGCGGGGCGCCGCGATGGCCAGGCTCGTGACCCCCATATTTTTCATGGCGCGACAGACAGACCCGACGTTCCCGCTGTAGATCGGGCTGACCAGCACCACGCGTATGTTCTTTAGCGACATGTTCAACACTCCGTCACCGCGCAAAGTAGAGTTTCCCGGCCATAAACTCAAGAAGCGGCTGATCCACCCCTTCGAATATCGGGACTCGACGCGGCCGCATCCCCCGGCTATAGGTACATGCCATGTATTTTGTACGGAGGCGCATATGGACGAGCTTCTCAAAATTCTGAAACAGAACGCGCTGGAGACACCGGAAAACATCGCCAAGATGCTCAATCTCAAGCCCGAACAGGTGCGGGCGAAGATTCAAGAGTATGAGCAACAGGGCATCATCCGCGGTTACCAAGCCATCCTCAACGAGGAGAAGCTCGACCTCGACCGCGTGACCGCCGTCATTGAGGTCAAGGTCACGCCAGAACGCGAGGGAGGGTTCAACCGCATCGCAAGCCGCATCAGCAAATTCAAGGAGGTCCAGTCCGTCTTCCTGATGTCCGGCACTTACGATCTCCTGTTGTTCGTGGCTGGTCATGACCTCCGGCAAGTCGCCATGTTCGTCAGCGAGAAACTCGCGACAATCGAGGGCGTCCTGTCCACCTCCACCCATTTCATGCTGAAAACTTACAAGCACCACGGCGTGCTGATGGAGTCAGAACATGCAGACGAACGCCTCTCGGTCTCACCATGACCGTATAGCCCGACACATCCGGGACATCCCCCGCTCGGGGATCCGCGATTTCTTCGACATCGTCAGCACGATGAAGGACGTGATCAGTCTCGGCATCGGCGAACCCGATTTCGATACGCCCTGGCACGTGCGGGAATCCACAGTCTTCTCGCTGGAACGCGGTGCCACCCATTACACGTCGAACATGGGCCTGCTCGAACTTCGCCAGGCCATCGCGGGCTATCTGGCCAAGAATTTCCATGTGACCTATGATCCCGCTACGGAAATCCTGATCACCGTGGGTGTCAGCGAAGCCCTCGACATTGCCCTGCGCGCGCTGCTCAACCCCGGCGACGAGGTGCTCTACCACGAACCGTGCTATGTGTCATACCGCGCCGATGTGATATTCGCTCACGGCACACCGATTGCCGTCGAAACCCGGCATGAAGACAACTTCCGCCTGACGCGCACGCTGCTGGAAAAGAAGGTTACGCCGAAGACCAAGCTGCTGCTGCTCAATTTCCCAAACAATCCAACGGGCGCGGTATTGCCCCGGAAGGACGTCGAGGACATTGCGGCCTTTGCCGTCGAGCACGACTTGCTCGTCATTACCGATGAAATCTATGCCGAGCTGACTTACGATGGCCAGCACGTCAGCATTGCTTCACTGCCCGGCATGAAGGAGCGAACGATCTTCCTGCACGGTTTCTCCAAGGGTTGGGCCATGACGGGGTTCCGGCTTGGCTACGCCTGTGCGCCCGCCGAGCTGACCGAGGCGATGATGAAGGTGCATCAGTACACGATGCTTTGCGCGCCGACGATGAGCCAGAAGGGCGCGATCGAAGCCCTCACGCGGCCAGAGATCGACGTGACGGAGATGGTGGCGGAATACCGCAAGCGCCGCAACTACCTCGCCCAGTCTTTCGAGGGCATGGGGCTTTCCTGTTCGAAACCCGCCGGCGCTTTCTACGCATTTCCCTACATCAAACCGCTGGGCCTCTCCTCCAAGGAATTCGCCATCCGACTCCTCGAGGAGGAGAAGGTTGCGGCCGTGCCCGGCAGCGCGTTCGGTGAATGCGGCGAGGGATTCCTTCGTTGCGCGTATGCCACATCGCTGGACAACATCAAGGAAGCGATGGTTCGGCTGGAACGATTTGTGGGCCGGCTGAAACGCTGATCATGCAGGCGGCTCGGACTTCTCCGCAGAAGCGTCCTGCAACACACTGACAATGCGATCCAGGGAGTTCTGGATCATCACCAGTTCCTTCCCGATCAGCTCGAAACGCGCCATGTTGTCGGCCCGCAACTGCTCGAGATAACGACGGCGATCGCGCACTTCTTCGAGGCTGGCAACGAGACGCTCAACCTTGAGTTGGGAAGCTTCAACGACCTGGGTGAGTTCGACAACCTTGGCGGAAGGATCCTGAACGGTTTCTTCCTCGGCCGCCTGCTCGGGCCGTTCGTTGGGGGGCAGACCCGGCACCTGCACATCGCGATGGCACTCCGGACAGGCCACCATCAGTCCTGCCCCGCGCGCATCGATGGACAGGCTCTTGCCGCAAAGCGGACAATCGAAAACAATGTCCCTGCTGATCATTCCCGCTGAATCCTGGAGATCTTCTGCCACCTTAACCTCCGCGTCCATTCATCCAACCCGCTGAAAAATTACCCCAGCCTGACGTCGGGTTCAACACCCTTCAGGACCCCGGTCCCGTCACTCTTTGTCCATGGGCACCGGCACCGCCAACGTATCATCCTCTACCACGGTCTTTGGGTCGATATAGGGCGCCACGCGCGGCAGCACCACCGGCTCCTCGGGCTCGACTGCATCGATCGAATCTTCCTCGGCACCGGGCTGCACGGATTCGTCCAAACTCGTCTCGGGTTCCTGCAACTCTTCTACCGGCCCCCGCTCCGCAGCCTTGACCTCGTCGTTCAGCGACGACAATTCAGAGGGACGGACCACCGTGATACGCGGCGTTGTCTGTACGCCAGACGTCTCTCCGTCGTCGATCCCATTCCTCGACGAAGCGGCCTGCTTCTCCGCCTTGGCCGCCGCGACCTCCTGTTCCTTGGCGGCAAGCTCCTTCGCGCTGCGCTTGGATCTCCGCGTTTCAGTCGCCAATTCACTGTTCGACCAGCCGCGCTCCCAATTCTTACGTCCTGCGGTCGACTCGTGATGCAACCGGCGCGTCTCGTGAATAGCCTCCTCCGGAGTCATCAATACGTACGGCGTGATCAACACCAACAATTCGGTCCTGTTCTTCGCATGATCGTCCGACCGGAACAGTGTGCCGAGAACGGGAATATCACCCAGGATCGGCACCTTGGTCCGCGACCGTTTGGTGTCCGACTGCACCAAGCCGCCCAGCACGATCGTGCTGCGATCCTGCACCGCAATCGACGCGGACAATTCCCGCTTGAAAATGCTCGGCACCTTATTGCCATCGATCAGCACATCATCGCCTGGCGTGTCGGCTGTCTGCGTGACATCCAGCACCACGAACCGCTGTGGATTGATCCGGGGCTTCACCTTCAGCTTGATACCGATGTCGCGATATTCATAGCTCGACCGGATTGCCCCCGCATCCGTGGTACTCGTCTGCGTCACCACCGGCCGCTGTTCGCTGCTATTGATCTGCGCCTCAGTATTGTCCGTGGTCAGAATCACCGGCGTGGAGAGCACGCGAGCATCGGATGAATTCGCTGCCATATGAATGACCGCGTCGATGTTCAGATCAAACAGCGTGAGAAAGTACGTCAACCCTTGCGTGATCTCGGTATCCCGGGTGATCTGACTTGCATCGGTGAACTTCCGGGACGAACTGCTCCAGCCGCCACCATAGGATGCCAGTGGCTCGCGCACGTTCAGCCCGCCTACCTTACGCGTGCTGTAGGCCGTCATGCTCTTCTGCAGCCAATCCACGCCGTACTGCACGCCCTTCGAGAGCTTGACCTCAAGAATCACCACCTCGATCAGTACCTGCGCCAGCATGATATCCAGCTTGTCGATGACTTCCTCAAGCGCCGCGATATCGGACTTTGTGCCCATCAGCAGCAGCGAATTTGTTCTCTTATCCGCCAGTATCTTCGTATTGGGCGACAGCTGGCCGATCCTCGCCTTCTCTTCGGTCGTGATTTCGCGCAGGCGACTCTCGGCCTGACGTGCCACGTATTCCTGCAGGGCCGCTGACCGGGCGTCACCGCCGGCCGCAGGCTGCCCCGCCGATGCCTGGCCCTGCGCCGCAGCCGTTGCCGTATCGGCCTTGGCCGCGCCGACAAACTCGTTAAGAATGCCTGCAATCTGTTCGGCGTCAGCATACTCAAGCGCCGCCACGCGCACGATCACGTCCGGGTTGACGGGCCGGTCGAGGATGGCGACGATCTTGTCGAAAAACGTGAAATTGGACGGTCGCGAGATGACGATCAGGATGTTGGTGCGATCATCCGCAACGATCTTGACCTTGCCCTGCACGATACCGCGCTCAGCCAGCGCCTGCTCAATGGCCGCCTCGCTGGTCGGCTCCGGCTGGGCCGCCGCAGCTCGCGCGCGAATCACTCCGGGGGGCGATGGAACCGTCGGGGCCGCGGCGGCCACCTTGGGCTTTTCTTCCTTGGCCTGCGCATCCTGAATCAGTTCGTTGAGACGGCTGGCCACCTTGCCGGCTTCGGCGTACGACAACTCATAAATCCTCGTCTCAACCCGCGCCTCGGTCGGTTGATCGACGTATTCCAGAATTTCAATGATGCGCTGAAGATTCGCCGCTGTATCCGTGATCAGCATGCTGTTGGTACGCTCCAGACCCTGCACCTTGCCGTAGCCGTGCAGAAAGTTCTGGATGATCGCCTGCGCCTCGGCGAGTTCGATGTACTTGAGCGTAATGATCTGGCTGATCAGGTGATCGGTCTCGGGGAAGCCCTTCTCCGGAACATCCTTGGAAATGACCATGCCTTCCTGGCGGGCCGCAGTCGGCTGAACCACCTTCAGGAACTTTGTGCCCATCGGCACAAGTGTAACATTGTTCATCGAGAGAACGCTCTCGATCGCCTGCAGCGCTTCCGTCTGTGTCAGCCGGGTCTGACCACGCAATGTGACCGTGGCATTGATGCCGGGCGACTTGATGAGCGTGCGGCCGGTGATGTCCGCGTAGAACTGAAGGACCTGATCCAGCGGGGCGTCGCGGAAATTGAGGTTGAGCAACTTCTCATTCGGCGGCTCAGGCACCGCCCCAGCCACAGGCGCAGCAGGGGCAATGGTCTCGCCTTCCATGTCCGTGAGATCTTCGGAAGCGGGGGGCAGAGACGGCATACCCCGAGGGGGTGCCATTCCCGGAGGAGGCGTTCCCCCCGGAGGCGGAGGCGACGGCATCGTCGGGGCCGTCCACTGGGCGGGCACCCGGACCGTGCTGCCCACGAAGGAGATCACCATCCACAGGGCCACGCCCCGGAACCACCTTTTCCTCGGTCGAGTAAACATACTTTTATCCCACCGGCTGGAACGGGGTCACTTCTCCGACGCCTGCGGCGGGGCACTCGATTCACGGCTGTACGCACAGTCCACCGTGAAATTGCCCTTCAACCGCCCGGGGCCGCCCGGCCCCGGAGTTGCCGACAACTGCCGGATATCCAAAATAGCACCCTGTACCTGCAAAGCATAGAGAAAATGAGTCAGCGCATCGAGCTCGCCTTCCCACGTGCAGTTGATGGCGACCTCATACAAATCGCCCACGCTGCGCTCCTGTTCCGGCTCGCGCCGCAGGAGCACCAACCCGTGCTGCTGGGCCGTCCGCTCGAGCGTGATCAACAGCTCAGCCGTCACGTCCTTGCCCGCCGGATGCTTGGGCAGAGACTGCCGCAATACGTCAAAACGCTGGTTGATATCTTCACGGCCGCCGATGAGGTGCTGCGCTTCCTTCTTCCGCATCTCGAGAGCATCGCCCGCCTTGATGGCGTTCTTCCATTCATCCGCCTTCGGCAGGCCAAGCCAATAGGTAATGCCCAGGAGCACCGTCACCATCGTGAGCCATCCGAGTACAAGTTCGCGGGTGGAGATCTTCATGGCTTCTCTCCTCCCGGCAGTTTGGCCGTGACAGAAAACTCCGAGCGCTGGCGGTTGCCGCTGGTCTTCTGTCGCACCGCCTCCGGCTTGACCTGGTCAAAGAAGTCCGACTGTTCCAAGGCTTGGAAAAAGTTATAGATCGGGGTCGGATCGTCCGATTCACCACGAAGGACGACCTCATTGCCCTTCTTATAGGTGAAGGAAGTCAGATCGATCCCCGGCGGCAAGATGGCACTCACCTCGCGCAGGCTCTCCAACGCGGTGTGACTACGGTCGGAATAGACCTCGAAGGACTTGATACGATCATTGAGCTTACGGACTTCGTCGGCCGGCCCTTCCAGCGTCGCGACCTCCGCCTTGAGTTTCATCAGCTTGTTCTGCTCAATTTTGAATCCGGCAAGAAACGCCGCGATACCCGCGAGCCAGACGGCAATGAAGGCCGCCGTCGCGATGATCAGGGCCTTCTGGGTCTTTCTTGAAGTCTCCGTGCTCTGCCACTCCGGCGGCGCCAGGTCCACCATCACGGGCCCGCCATCCATCGCCCGCCGCGCGAGCCCTTCGCTCAACTCGGGAAGCGAAGCCAGGCTCTTCGTCTCGACACCCAACCCGCATACTTCGCGAAGCTTCGCGGCCAATTCGGGACACAGATCGCCCGAGCGCGTCTCCACCGCGTGCGAGGTCGGCTCCGCCTTCACCATAACCTTGGGCGGCGCGCCATCACCCCAGCACCAAATGCTGAGCTTCGACGTCTCTGCCACGCCACGCTCGGTTTCCAGCGAAGTCAGGCTGTAGCCAATTTCATCCGCCAGCTCCGCGTGAAACTCCTCTTCGGTAATGCCCTGCGCCGTGCCCAGCGAGCGCAGCACCACGGGCACCCCGTCCTGGCAGATGATCAGCTCCGTCGCATTACGATCTGCCAACAGGATCACATGACGTCCCGTGACCGGTACCGAACCGTGATCCTTCAACAGCCGCCACCAGCCGAGCACGTCCACGTCGATCCAGCGCGGCAATACACCCACCGCTCCGAAAAACTCGCCAAGCGCATCAATGACCATGCGCTGCACCGCGACAATCAGCACCCGCGAGGTTCTTTCCTTCTGGGAAAGCAGCTCAACCGCGACCGCCATATGCTCGACGGGGAACGGCGAAAACTTGTCGACCTGCAGGTCTGCCATGCTGCGCATCTCGACCGGGTCCGCCGTGGGAAGATCCACCACACGCATCAACACCTTGTCCGCGGGAATCGAAGCATAAAGCTCGCCCTTGATGTGGCCCGCCGCCGCGCGAAGCCGGTGAGCCGCGTCGACAGACAACATCTCTTCCGGCGTGAGCGGCGGATCAAAAGGGAGACGCTTCTGTTCCGCGACCTCTGATTTGCCCTTAACCTGGCGAAGCGTCGTGAGATGGACGGCATCGCCACGGAGGACTATGGCTGTGATCAGTTTTTGAGACATTTACGTACAACGAGGGCCCCGGCCCCTCGCAGATCCTACGGCATATCTTCTTCCCGCCAGAACAGCGGGGTCACCCCGCTCTCTTCCGCCTGCAGAATACACCAGATGCCGCTCCGGACATTCTGCACTTCCCCCTTCGAAATGACCCGCACAAAACGACGTTCCGTGACCGTTAGTTTGTCCCTGACCGACGCATCCGTGACCCCGAGCTTGCCGATGACGTCGTCTACGCTCTCGAAACCATCGTCTTTCGTCCCCTCCGTCTGATCCGTCCCCTTGCGGCCCTCTATAATATCGTCCACATCGAACTCTTCAAGGCCTGGAATGGTGAGCAAGACTTCACGCGAAGCCGTATTGACGTTCACCTTCCCGTCGCCCCACGTGGTCAGCAGGGCCGCGATGCCCGAGAAGGTTTCCCCGTCCTTCGTGGTCCCGCCGTACACGATTTCCGGGGTGAAACCCTTGATCAACAGGAGTTCATCCACCGTATCCAGTGGCGCATTCTTGCACTCATATCCGCGCTGTTCGTAGAACGAATCATCCGACTCCGCGCCGTTGAGCTGGTGCTCGTCGTTGTCGTCCGTCCAGTCGTGGAAACAGTCGATCAGCTCCGGCCACATTTCCTGCGGTACGCCGCCTTGGTCGAGAACCTCCTCCCAATCCTCGTCGGTGAGCGTGTTGACGTTGCGGCGCCCCTGCTCCGGCAAAATCTCCAGCAGGAACTTCCCGTCGCCCAGCGAGTGGTCGAGCGATACGCCCATGCCGCGGGAAAGGTTCACGGACCGCACCCATGCGTCCTCGCCTCCGCTCGGCGGAGTCTCCTTCGCGTCAGCCTTGAAGCTCTGCTCCAGCATGTTCTTCGCATACTCCACGCCCGCCCGCGCAAGGTACTGCGCCTTCAGCCGCTTGCGGTAATAGGACGTGATGCCCGACTCGATATACATGTCGAACGCAAAGGAACCGACGAGGAGCGAAAGGATGATCAGAACCCAAAGCGTGACAATGAGGGCAGAACCTTCCTTCGAAGTGTCGCGTGAGGAGGTGGGCCTCATTCGGGCAACCCCTGTCTGTTGCCTGTCCCGACGCTGACCGACGGCTTCTGCGTCTGGTCGGCGGTACGACCGCTGTCCGTTCTGCTGCTCTCGGTGTCCGCGGTTCCATCACCCGTGTCCTGCTCCACCTGCCGGTCCACCTTGCGCGCGACAGGGATTTCGACGATGCGCTGAATGGTGATCGGGTCTCCGTATTTCTCCAGCGGGTCCATGTAGAGGGTGATTTCCATCAGGCTCGGGATCGAGTTCGTGTCCTCCCAGTCGTTCTCCCAATCCGGCGAATCCGCCTCGAGGTCATACACGCGGCAGTTGATGCCCTTGACCTCGCTCGAGACAAACCACGGATCCACATCGTCTTCCTCCATATCCGCGAGCTGCGGATAGGCGCGGATGGCCACGGCCAGATCGCCGTCCGGGCCATCTTCAATGCTGAAAACGATCCGGTGAAGACTGTTCATCAGCGGCGAGTCCGGCTGCATGAAGGCAGAGCTGGCCGTGACCCAGCTCAGCTTGTCGGCCGGGTAATTCTTGTCGGAATTCTTGAGCGTGAAGCCATATTTGCCGGGGGCCGACTCGAAGAACGCCGCAGAGCGAAGCGCGGAAACCAGCTGCTCCATCACGAAGTCGCCGTGGCGCAACTCATCCAGCAATTCTCCACCACGGCGCCACGCGCCGATTGTGCTGGAGAAGGTCTGCCAGATAACCGCCATGGCGATGACCAGGATGGTCATCGCCACCAGCAATTCGAGCAGCGTAAAGCCCGACGCGCGATAGTACCGCGCATTACTGGGGCGTGCGTTCAAACGACCCCCCTTCCGGCTTCACATACATGTACGTCACCACTTCTTCGTATGGCGTCATCCCTCGCTCCGACCACGAGACGCGATAGGTCACCTGGAAGAATCGGGCCTCCTCCCCATCCTCCGCGGAGGGGTCCTCAATCTTGACCACCTCCCACGTGCCTTTGAAACCATCTGGCGCATCCTTGAAGGTAGCCGACCCCGTCCCTTCGACAACCTCTTCATCCTTCAGAATCTGGTTGCGGTGCTCCAGTTCTACGATGCCAAGCAGGTGGCGCGCGGCCTCATAATTCTTCGATTGTTTAACAACGGCCAGACACTTCGATGCCGTCGCAATGAGCACGGAGAGGCCGATACCGAGGATGGCCAATGCCATCATCACCTCGATCAGCGTGAAGCCCCGACGGGTTCCACGTTTCAAGTTCCAAGTTCCAGGCCGGGAGAAGATGGACTTCTCCTTCTTCTCTTGAAACTTGGAATCTGGAACCCGGAACTTCTCAGTCATACTCCACCTCAGCCTTGCCCGACAACGGGTCGACCTTGATGGTGGCAGACTTGTGGTACTCATCCTCGATTTCCACACTGTAGGGATCACACATGCCGTTGGGATAATAGTTCACCCAGTAGATCCCGTCCTTCTCCTGCTCCACCTTCTCGCTTTCGAAATGAGACATCTTCACACCCTCCGCCAGCGGGCGGACGAGTTCGGACACCACATTCGCGGGCGCGGAGGGCTCGGCCTGATCCTTCTGGTCGACCGCCTCGACGCCGGTACGGTCGGCGCGCCGGTCGAGAAAACGGTCGCGGTCGTCCACCGCCTGCGAGGAGACAGTGACGGAAACGATTTCCACCTCGTTCTTGGCCACGTCGTACAGCGCGGCGACGCGGGTCTGCTTGAGTACGGCCATGCCCCGCGCGTAACGATGGCTCATGACGATCGTGCGCGCGGAAGTTCGCAGCTTCGCCCCGCGATACGACCGGACGAAGGAAGGCACGGTCATCGCGGCCCCGAGCAGCATGATGACGACCACGAGGAGAAGCTCGATCAGGGTGAAGGCCGAACGGCGTGAGGAAAAGAAACCAGACCGCGTCGCAGCAGGGTTTCTCTTTCCATGCATATCATCACTCCACCACTCCAGCACTCCATTGCTCCGGTCTTACTGGGCCGTCGTCTGCCAATTCGCGAGATCATCCCCGCTTTCGACGCCATCCGGACCCAGCGAATGCAGATCGTAGCTGTGCGGATTGCGCGAGCCCGGCGAAGCGTAGATGTAATCGTTGCCCCACGGGTCCTTCGGCATGCCCTTTTCCAAATACGGACCGCGCCAGTTCTTCGCACCGCCGGGGCTGGTGATCAACCCCTGCAGGCTGCTCGGATAGGAGCCGTTGTCGACCTCGTACAACCGAAGCGCCATGCCGATATTGCTGATGTCCGCCTCCGCAGCGGCAACCTGCGCCTGCCGCACACGGCCACCCAACCTCGGGAGTGCCACACCAACCAAGATACCGATGATCACCACCACCAAAAGAACTTCGATGAGGGTGAAGCCCGCCCGCGCCGCGGATTCAATGATTCTGCCGTTCTTCATATCTCTGCCTCCAGTTCTGCCTATGAATGACCCACAACCAAATCCCAATGTTCAATGATGACGGACTCTTCCGGACCGGTCATTGGAGCTTGGGCATCTCCTATTACACCTTCAACCCACTCGTCAGGTCGAACACCGCCAGCAACATGCTGATGGCGACAAATCCAACCAATACCGCCATGAACAGAAGCAGAATCGGCTCAAGTACCGTTGTGAAAACTTTCACGCTGCGGTCCAGATCGTCATCATACCGTTTCGCAATGTGCATCAGCGCGCCACTCATGTCGCCCGATTCTTCACCCACCGCCAGCATGTCCGTCAGCAACGGCGGAAAAATCTTCCCCTGCGCCAGCGGCAGCGAGATCGTGGCGCCGTCGGTCACGCGACTCCGTGCATCGCGTATCGCCTCCGCGATGACCACATTGCCGACCGTGTCTTCCACGATCGAGAGGGCCTGCAACACTTGCACTCCATTCGCGAGCAATGTGCCAAGCGTGCGGGCAAAATGGGCGAAGGCGTTGGCCGTGACGATCGTCTTGACCAGCGGGAGCCGAAGCTGCGCGCGATGCCACCACCGCTGCCCCGCCGGTGTCCGCAACGTACGGCGGATCAGCACTACAATCGCCACCATGCCGATCGCGATGGCCCATCCGTACTTGATCATGATCGAACTCAACCGGATCAGGATCAGCGTCGGCAACGGCAACGTGCTGCCCAATTCTGCAAAGATCGCCGAGAAGCGCGGTACAACGAAGATCATGGAGAAGATCATCGTCAGACCGCCCATGGAAAGGATGATGCCGGGATAAATCAGAGCCGTTATCACCTTGTCGCGCGCTTCTTGGACACGTTCGAAGTGACGGCAAAGTCGTTCGAGCACCTCGGCCAACTGGCCGCTTGCCTCGCCCGCCCGCACCATACTGACGTAGAGTGTGGAAAAGGTGTCCGACCATTTGGACAGCGCATCGGACAGGCTGGTGCCCTGAACGATCTCATCGCGCAAAGCCGTGACAATCTCGTCCTGCGCCGGATTCGTCTTTCGTTTCGACAGCGTGTGCAACGCGTTGCCCAGCGTCATGCCGGAACCAAGGAGGTCGCTGAGTTCGCGCGTCAACAGCAGGATCTCGCGCAGGTTCATGCGCGGGGCCCGCGAGGACCGCAATTCAAAACGGAAGCGCTTTTTTTCCTTGGACTTATCCGCTGCCGGCGCCAGCGCGCCGCCTTCGGAAACGCTCACCGGCACCTGCCCCATGCGTTCGATCTGAAGCAGCGCCGCGCGGCGATCCTGCGCCTCGACCTTCCCCTCGATCTTCTCCCCGGTGCGCGATCGGGCTATATATTTGAATTGGGGCATCTGACGTTAGTTCCACGTTTCAAGTTTCAAGTTCCCATCCGGAGAAAGCAGTCTCGTTCCGAGGTCCAAGCTGTGTAACTTGGAACCTGAAACTTGGAACTCATCCCCCCGACATTGCTTCATCTTCTTCCGACACGCGGAGCACTTCCTCCAAGGTCGTGACCCCGTTAAGCACTTTGGTCCACCCGTCCACGCGTAGCGTGCGCATGCCATGTCGCAAGGCCGTCATCTTGATGTCGTTTGTGGACGCGCGCGACACCACCAGCGGCCGGATATATTCGCTGATCGCCAGGATTTCGTAGATGCCTGTCCGGCCCCGGAACCCGGTGCCGCGGCATTCTTCGCAGCTGCCCGCTTCATAGATCGTGCCGTCTTTCAGCCGCTCAATCGGGAAGCCCGCGCTCTGCAGGAACGCGTTGTCCACCTTCCACGGTTTCTTGCAGTTGTTGCACAGCCGACGCACCAGGCGTTGCGCGATTAACGCCTCAACGGATGAGGCTACAAGGAATGGCTCGATGCCCATGTCGATGAGTCGCGTCACCGCGCCCGCCGCGTCATTCGTGTGCAGCGTGCTGAAGACCAGGTGACCCGTCAATGCGGCGCGAATGGCAATCTCAGCCGTTTCCTTGTCGCGCACTTCACCAACCATGATGACATCGGGATCCTGTCGCAGGATGTGGCGCAGGCCGACCGCAAATGTCAGCCCAATCTCGGGCCGGACCTGGATCTGATTCACACCCGCCATTTCGTACTCGATCGGTTCCTCAATCGTGATGATGCGCTTGTCGACCGAATTGATCGTGTGCAGCCACGCGTAGAGCGAAGTCGATTTACCCGAGCCCGTCGGCCCGGTGACGAGCAGGATGCCGTGCGGCTTGTGAATCAGTTTCTTCAGCAGCGTCTCGTCCTGCGGATCGAGACCGAGCTTGTCCATGCCCAGCATGCCGCTGGAGCGCATGAGCAGGCGAAGACTGACGCTCTCGCCGTACACCGTCGGCATCGTGGAAACGCGGACGTCGATTTCCTCGCCGCGGACGCGCAAGCTGATACGGCCGTCCTGCGGCAGGCGCTTTTCGGCAATGTCCATGCCCGCCATGACCTTCACGCGGGAAAGGATGGCGGCCTGGAACCGCTTGAGCTGCGCGGGCACCGGGGTCTGATGCAACACGCCGTCGATCCGGTACCGGATGCGCAGGTCGGTTTCCATCGGCTCGAGGTGAATATCGGTCGCGCGATCCTGGTACGCCTCCCAGATGATCTGGTTCACGAATTTGACGACCGAGGCTTCCTGATCGAGTTCATCCAGATCGTTCTTCAGCATCGACTCGTCCGGGGCCACCTCGATGCGGTTGTCCTGGATCATCTGCTCGAGCGTGTCGGCGCCGACGCCGTAGAATTTCTTGGATGCCTTGGCGAGGTCGGCCGCCGTACTCAGCGCAAAGCGGATGCGGAACCCCGACGCCAGCCGGAGCGCATCCACCAACCCCTGACGGAACGGATCATGGACGGCCACGCGCAGTACGCCGTTTTCCATGCCGATGGGAATCACGTTGTACTGGAACACCGCCTTGGTCGGCAGACGCGCCAGGATATCCTGCTCAATCGGCACCTCGCCGACGCGGATGAACGGAATGCTCATGATGCCGGCGAGCTTCTCGAGAAATGCATCTTCGCGGGCGTAGCCCTGACCCACCACGACGTCGGCCACCGGCATGCCACTCTGCTGCTGGCGTGCGAGAATTTCCTCAATCTGCGGTGGTGTAAACAACCCGACCTTCTCGAGCAGATCCGCCAGCTTCGCTGTGGTGGTGATCGCCATGTCGTCCTAGGCCCCGTCCAGTACCTCGCGCACCTTGCGCGCAAGAATCTCGCGCGTGAAGGGCTTTTGGATCAACGGCGTATCCACACCGATGACCTGTCCGCCGACCGTGTCGGCCGCGCTATAGCCGGAAACAAACAGCACCTTGAAATCCTTGCGCGTCTTTCTCAGTTCCTCGATGAATTGCTTGCCGCTCATGTGCGGCATGATCATGTCCGTGAGAATAAGATGGAGGGGGTCCGTGCGCTTGGCGCAGATATCGAGGGCCTCGCCGCCATGCGCCGCCTCGATTGTCTGGTAACCCAGCGTCTGCAGCATGCGTACCGTCAACCGACGCACGACCTCTTCATCTTCCACAACAAGAATAGTCTCTTTGCCCGTAAGGTTGTCCATGTTCGACTTCGCCTCCGCCTGCTTGGACGACTTCGTCCCACCCGGCGGTAGATAGATCCTGAAGGTGGTACCCGCTCCGGGAGCGCTGTCCACCTCGATGAATCCGCCCATTTGTTTAACAATACCATAGATCGTCGACAAGCCGAGTCCGGAGCCGCGCCCCACTTCCTTGGTGGTGAAGAACGGCTCGAAGAGGTGATCCCGCACCTCCTTCTGCATGCCCATGCCTGTATCCCGCACCGTCAACCGGACATAGGAGCCGGGTGAGACATTGACGTGTTTCGAGCAGAACGCCTCGTCCAACACCAGCACGTCGGTCTCGATGAAGAGCTTCTTCGCACGCGTAGGCATCTGAGCCATCTGCAGTTCCAGCTCCTCCCGTGCGCGCGGATCCCCCGTAATGACCGCCGGGTCCAGCATCGCGTCGCGGGCATTGACCGCCAAATGCAACAACACCTGCTGTACCTGGTCAGGATCGGTATCAACCGGCTTCAACCGGTCGTCCAGCCGGATCACCAGCTCAATGTCCTCGCCGATCGTCCGGTGCAGCAGCTTCTCCATCTCGCGCACCAAAGCGTTGATGTCCACATTCTCCGTGCGAAGCGATTGGCGGCGGCTGAAGGCCAGCAGTTGCCGTGTCAGCACTGCGGCGCGCTCGCCCGCCATCTGGATGCGCTCGACGTCCGCGCGCAGCGGGTCGCCTTTGCCCATGTCCTCCAGCAACAGACTGCTGCACCCGAGAATCGCCGTCAGGATATTGTTGAAATCGTGCGCGATGCCGCCAGCCAGCCGGCCGATGGCCTCGATCTTCTGCGAGTGACGCAGTTGGGCCTCAAGGTCCTTCTCGCGCGTCACGTCGCGATGCGCGCCACGCAGACCGATCACCCGCCCGCCGTCATCCAGGATCGGGCTGCCCGTCATCTCCAAGACCACCCGGTATCCGTCGCGGTGAACCTGGTTATGGATCAGGTGCCGAATCGGCGTCTTCTCCACGATGACCCGGCTCAGCTCGGCACCCACGCGCGACTTGTCGTCCTCCACTACCCAGTCGAGCAGACGCTGCCCGACCACATCGCCCGGAACATAGCCCAAGGCCATACGAACCATCGGACTGGAGTAGGTATAGCGCCCTTCGCGGTCCAGCTCCCAAATCCATTCGCCGCTCGTTTCCGTCACCTGCCGGAAACGCTCGTCGCTCTGTACCAGCGCGTGACGCGCACGCGTCACTTCAAGGGCATTACCCAGCACCCGGCTCAGGAGCATCAGATGTTCCAGTTGCAGGTCGGTGATCGGCCGGCGCGAAAGGCGGTTATCCACGCTGAGGATGCCGTAAAGCTTCCCGTCGAGCCGCAACCCAATGAGGTCAGCCTTTACACTTTCCTCGCCCGGTCGCGCGGCCGGCGCGCCCAACTTGCAGCCGCGCTCGAGAACCGATCCGGCGATGATGCGTTCTTCGGGCGACCCCGGCAGGATCTCAAGGACGTAGCCGTGCTCGTCCGTCGTCTGAAGATCCATGTCCGTGCCGAACGTACCGCGAAACGTCTTGATGCCTTCCTCCCACAGGAAAAGCCCCGCCCGCTCGAACCCCATCAAGGCACGCACACCCTCAACCGTGACACGACAGATGTCATCCACAGTATGTTGGGCCGTCACCTGCCCGAGCAGGTCGAGTACATGGCCTTTGACCACATCCTGATCGCGAACCCTTTTGAGGGAGGTCTCCAGTTCCGCCACGCGCGACTCGAGACCCACCGCCGTGCGGCGCAGGGAATCCAAGGCTTCCTGTTGAGGATTTGACATTAGTTATGGACTGCCAATCACCGCACCAGATTACGCCAAGCCCCCTTGCTTGTGAAGCTCCGGTCAGCCGCCGGACACAACCCCCTGCTGATCGGGCCGCCGCTGACGAAAATACTCCAATAGATACGGCAGCAAACGGTGGTTCTCGAGGTGCGCGCGATACTGGTACATTTCCCGCACCGCATCTTCCTCCGACCACCCCTCCACCAGCACGCGGTAGGATGCGATGATCGCTCCCGTCCGGTAGCTCCCCCGCGCGCAATGCACGATCACCGGGAGATTCGTCTGCTCGCTCAAAATGGCAATCGCCTCGTCATACTGCTGGTACGTCCCCATCCCATCGCCCGGCATCGGCAGCCACACCATCCGCACGCCATTCCGATCGCAGACTTCCTGCTCGCGACGAACTATGTCGGGCCTCGCATTGGGCTCACGGGTGTTGATCACCGTCTTGATGCCCAGTGTCCGGATCAATTTCTCCATCTGGTAGGGCTGCAATTGGCCGCTGCGGTAAATCTTGCCCGTCTCGACTTCGCCGAAATTGTCGAGGACCACGTACTTCCGCAGGTACTTCGCGCCAACGATAACCAACGCTGCAGCAACAACATACAGAATCAGTCGTTGCCAGCGCGGTCGTGCCGTCTTTTGTGGTTCGTCCATGTTCACGTTCTCCGGATGCGAGAATATACTCCGCTCCCGGCCCCGGTAAAAGACACAAAAGGCACTGCCCCCGTTCGATTTACGCCACCCATGCCGCAACGGTGGGGTTGACTCCGCGCGGTTGGACGCAATAATCCTCGGCAAAGAGGCACTGCCATGAATGATGCACTGTTCCAAGTCAACGCGCCCGGCGCCGATGTCGAGAAACTCGTCGCCGATATCCGCGCCGCCGTGGAGAAGAAGATGCGCGACGGCGCCTACGCCGATGCGCGTATCGCCCGCGCGGAACGAACCAACCTGGTGAACCTGCGGAACGAGGACCAGTTTCTCGGTTTCTACCTCAAATGCCTCCACGACGCGGTTTTCGTGGATATTTCCGATTTCGAAATCCGCGAGCGCCGCCCGCTTTTCGGCCCCCTGCTCATCGCGCTCAAGAAGGTGATCTGGTCGCTGCTGAAGTTTTATACCTACCGCCTCTGGTCGCAGCAGAACCAGGTCAACGGCCTCATCGTCACCGCCATCGAGGGCCTCGACGAAAAGTACGCCGAGAAGATCAAGACGCTGGAACAGCGCGTGGCCGAACTCGAGAAGCGGAAATAGCGCATGAGTCGCGCCCAACGCATAGCCTTTGTCTGTCCCCGCTTTTCCGAAAAGGGCACCGTGGGCGGCGCGGAGACGCTCCTCAAGGCGCTGGCCGAGCAGGCCGCCGAGATGGGCCGCGAAGTCGATTTCCTCACCACCTGCGCCGAAAGTCATTTCACGTGGGAGAACGTGCTCCCCGCGGGCTCGCGCCGCATCGGGAAACTGAATGTTCATTTCTTCCCTGTCGACAGTCGCGACACCGCGACGTTCTTCCGCGTCCAGACCGCCATCAGCAACCGCGGAAATTTCACCGAACACGACGAGGAACTCTGGATCCGCAACAGCGTGAACAGCGAGGCGCTGTATCAGCACCTCCGCGAGAACGGCAACCGTTACGATCGCATCGTCACCGGTCCCTACCTCTTCGGCGTCACCTTTTTCGCCAGCCTGATCCATCCTTCAAAGACGCTCATGGTGCCCTGCCTGCACGACGAGCCCTTCGCCTACTTGAGCATCATGCAGAAGTTGTTCCGGTCCGTCTCCGGCTTCATGTTCAATGCCGAACCGGAACGCGATTTTGCACGCCGCCTGTTCAACATCGACCCCGCGCGCTGCACGGTCGTGGGCCTCGGCATGGACCCGTTCGAGGCCGATCCGGCAGCCTTCGCGAAGCGCCACAAGCTGACCGCGCCCTACGTCATTTTCTGCGGCCGGCGCGAAACGGGCAAAGGCACGCCGCTCCTGTGCGACTACATGGCCGCATTCCGCGAACGCACCGGCCGCGACGTACGCGTCGTCTTCACCGGCAGCGGTCCGATCGAGGCGCCAGCCTCGCTGGAACCCTTCATCATGGATCTCGGATTTGTGAGCGACCGGGAAAAGCACGAGGCGATGGCCGGCGCCGTCGCGTTCATTCATCCCTCGGTCCTCGAAAGCCTCGGCATCGTCCTGCTCGAATCGTGGCTCGCGCGGACGCCCGTACTCGTTCACGCCAAGAGCGAGGTCCTGCGCTGGCAGTGCGCACGCAGCGGCGGCGGTCTGTGGTTCCGCGGCTACCCGGAATTCGAGGAGGAACTCACGCTGCTCCTCGACCAGCCCGACGTCCGCGCGCGCCTCGGCAAGGCCGGCGAGGCCTATGTTCGCAGCGAATACGCATGGACGGCCGTGAGGAAGAGAATGTTCGACGCGCTGGATGGAACGGCGTCATGAGCAAATCACTTTCTTCTTTCCAACCCGGCGCCGCTCCATTACTCCAGTACCGCAACGCCACATCATGAAGGCTCTTCATCAGTTTGTCGCGGGGTTCAGTCATGGCGACGCCATCAGCAATGAGGCGCTCGTCATGCGCGGCATTTTCCGCTCGTGGGGCTTCGAGTCTGAAATCTTCTGCGAGCAGCGTCGCATCCTGCCCGAGCTCCGCCGCGAGGCGCGCGATGTCCAGTCCTACGCCGCCACGGCAAAAGCCGACGACGTGGTGCTGCTGCATCTTTCCATCGGGTCCGACGTCAACGATGTCTTCGCCACGCTGCCCTGCCGCCGGGCCATCCTCTACCACAATATCACGCCTCCGGACTATTTTCGCGGCGTGCAGGAGCAGATCGCGCACCTGCTCGCGCGCGGCCGCGACCAGGCGAAACAGCTCGCCGGCAAGGCCAAGGTCGTCATGGCCGACAGCGCGTTCAACTCGCAGGAGCTGCGCGAATGGGGTTACGGCGATGCCCAGGTGCTGCCGCTCGTGCTCGACCTGTCGCGCCTTCGCGAGAAGCCGAACAAGGCCACGCTGCGGGACTACGGCGACGGCCTTGTGAACATCCTCTTCGTCGGCCGCTGCGTGCCCAACAAGCGGCTTGAGGACGCCCTCTCCGCGTTCTACTACTTCCAGCGCTATGTCGAGCCGCAGTCGCGCTTCATCCACGTCGGCTCGTACGCGGGCACCGAGCAGTATCACGCGCTGCTGCTGACGCAGGCGCGCAATCTTCAGCTCCAGAATGTGGATCTCGTCGGCGCATTGAAGCAGGACGACCTCAACGCCTGCTATCGCGCCGCGCACGTCTTCCTCTGCATGAGCGAGCATGAGGGGTTCTGTATTCCGCTGCTCGAGAGCATGACCCACGATCTTCCGATTCTCGCCTACGCGGCCGCCGCCGTACCCGACACACTCGACGGTGCCGGCATCCTCTTCCGTGAAAAGCAGTTCGACCTCGTCGCGGAAATGATGGGGCGGCTAGCGCGCGACACGGCGCTGCGGGAAAGCGTCATCCGCGGTCAACGCGAGCGGCTCGCGCGCTACGAAAACCGGGATCTCGCGCAGGAACTGCGCAACCACCTCGCGCCCTTGCTGTAGGAGAGGACGAGCGAGCCGCTCGTCCCTACCCTCTGTAATCATCCGCCTTGGTAGGGACGGCTCTCCGAGCCGGCCGCCTTTCCGGACCGGCAGGGCTCCCGTCCCACTCTCCCTCACCACTCGACCGGCTGCTGCCCGTCTTTCACCGGGTGGTTGCTCATCACGCGCAACTGCGGCGTCTCCGATGCGGGCCATTTCGCAACTTCGTACAGCGGAACGCGGGGCTTCTTCATGTGCTTGCGAATCCGACCCCAGTCGCACGCGGCCACCGTCACGTGCTCCTGGCCGCCGAGTTTCGACGACGCCATCTCCGACGTGATGATCGGCTTCATCGTGTTGAGATAGAACTGCAGCGTGTACGGGGTATCGACATGCAGAATGTCCGCGTCTTCGCCCAGCCGCGCTTCGATCTGCCCGGCCAGTATCTTCATGCCGATCGTGCGATGGATCAGTTTCTCGTTCCGCTTGAAATCCAGCGAGACGGACTGAATGCACAACACCACCCCGGTCAAAGCGGCCCCCACAGCCAGCACTTGCGATCCGGAAAGCCGCCGGAGCCAGCGATCCAATTCTCGCCCGGCCAGCAGCGCCGCCGCCGGAATCAGCGGCGCAAGAAGATCGCCGCGCTGGTGCGGCGCGATGGAAAAAATCAACAGCCCGGTAAAGAACCAACAAAACGTGAAACGCTCGAAACGGCGCTCACGTTCCTCGGGGGACGGCCGCCGCATAACCCGCCAGAATCCCGCGCACGCGACAAAGCTCCACGGCGCGAAGCGGACGAGGAAATAGCCCGGCGACATGTACAGCTTGCTGCCCGGCAACCCGCCGCGATGATTCTGCACCGCATGCCCGACCAACTCCTTGCCGATCATCTTGTCCACCAGCGCCTGCCCAAACTCCGCATACGCCAGGTAGAACCATCCGCCCACGATCACGAGAAACAGGATGAATCCCGGCCACGCGCGGCCACGCAAGGGAAGCGGCGTTCCGTTTTTCTTCTCCCACAACGCCGTGAACAGTCCGCCGGCCGACAGCACCACACCCAGCGGACCCTTCGTCAGCGTGGTTACCGCCGCCACGAGCCAGAACCACGTCCAGCCCTTCCCTGTTTCCCACGCACGCAGTGCGATCAAAGCGCCCAACGTCACGCCGGCGGCAAACAACGCGTCCGTACGCGCCAGGGTGATCAGCTTCATCATCATCGGCGACAACACGAACACCATGGCCCCAAGAAATCCCGCGCGCCATCCGAAGCGGATTCCTCCCGAGCGCAGCACCAGGAAAGCCGCGCCCGTAATCGCCAGCGCCGTCGGGAGGTAAAGCGCGAGCAGGCTGATCCGGCCAAACAGCAACGTGAAGAGCGCCACCAGCCACGTGTAGATCGGCGGCTTGGAGGCGATCCGGCCCATCCAGTCCATCTGGCAAATCCAGTGCCCGTTGCGCACCGCGTCCAACGCATACGAGGCCGGCCGCTCCTGATCGTTGTCAGCCAGCATCGGCGGCCCCGCAAGCCGCACTGCAAAAACCATGATGCACACCGCCAGCAGGATGAACGCGGCGATTCTGGAAAAACGTGTCTCCATGACAGCGGGAGATTGCCATGCCGGGGGCGGCACGACAAAGGATTTCTGTGGTACACGGGCGCCCTACGGCAACCGCTCGATACGGTAGTAGCACTCGGGCAGCGCCGGATCGTCGTTCGTCCACGCGCACAATCGGTCGATGGCCCGCACCGTCGTGCCCGAAGTCCACACATCCTGCAGAAGATTCGTGGAAAAATGAATGACGTACTGCTCGCCCGTGCGGCTCGCCCAGGTCTGCACGAGGAACGACTGCGACGTGACGGATGCCGACCCCACAAGCCGCAGGTCGGGATACACTTCGCCACGCAGGTTCACCCGCACCGTACGCTTCGACGGATCGTTGCCGTTCACCACCAGCCAAGCCTGATCGTAAATACCCCAGACCAGACTCGTGGACGGATTGAACGCCAGCGTGAAACTGTTGGAGGCGCCCTGGTCGAGGTAGAAGTTGGTGCCCGCGGGAGCGACCAGCGCAAACGCGAAAGCGTGCGCACCGGTAATCACCATCGACGTCACGTGAAGACTGCTCAGGCTCTCACCGGCCACGTTGTCCACCAGCAGGTTCGTCTCCACCGTCCATCCCGGCTCATGGAAGACGCCGAAATCGAATCTCCCGTTGTTCGCAATGTCATTGCTCTCGCCGATACTCACGCCGACATCCGGAAATCTCACATCGAGCACAAGTCTCGGCCGGTTGGTGGTAACCGCGCTTTGCCGCGAGTGAAAGCCGCAGACGTTGGCATTCCAATCCTGTCGCGAGAGCAGCAACGTGATCTGGCTGTTGCCATTCGACGCGGAGTAGCCATAGGCCGCATCACGGTTCACGCCCCAGCGGACGTAGTCGAGAAGGTTGCTGGTGAAGTTCATGGCCAGATTCGACACGACGCCCATCTGCACATCGAGTTGCTCCACGCCCTCACCCGCCGGGTACTGGCTCGCGCCGTTGTAACGGTCGGGCCAGTTGGCATCCGCCTGGGTCGTGCTTTCGGTCCAGCGCGCGTGATCGTTCGTGCGGCTGTCGGTGAATCCGTAGAGCCGGTATCCATAGGCCTGGCTCTGGTTGTCCGACGGATACACGGAGAATGTCGCGCTCTCCACCACCTGATCCATGATGTTGGACCCACTGAAGCTCGCAAAGGAAAACAGGAACATTGCCTTGCGAACGCCCTCGTTGCCGGCGACCACCAGAAGCTGCCCGGACGTGGCGTTTTCAACACCGGTGGCGTTGATGCCATTGAGATCGTAAACCGCGTTGTTGGTCAGGATGGTGCCGCGCGCGGGTGCGGTGACCAGACCGCACAGCGCGAGGACGACAAGGATCAGTCTCCGGCTGCTCATAGCGCGTCTCCGGAATGAACGTACCCCGATCGCCGCGCCGCGCAAAGACGTTTCTCAACCTCTGCGTGCGAAACGCCGCAGGTACTTGATGGATATCTCGAATTCCTTCGGCAACGGCGAAGCCATCGTGAGCGGCTGATGCGTGGAGGGATGCTCCACGGTCAGGCTGCCGGCGTGAAGGGCAAGCCGGCCCATCATCGGTCGCTCCTCATCGCGCGTGGGCTTGTAGTTGCGCTTCAGGTCGGAGAGAAAAAGAGGGCGCGGACTGCCGTAGATTGGATCGCAGAGAATCGGGCAACCCGCGTGCGCCATATGCACCCGCAATTGGTGCGTGCGGCCCGTCTGCGGCAACAGCTTCACCACGGCGAAGTCACGCCAGCCCTCGACCAACTCGTAATCCGTCACCGCGGGCTTGCCGCGTCGCGCGATGCGCATGAGGCCGGGATGATCCTGGCTCGGCGCAATGGGCACATCAATGCAGCCGCGCGGCAGCGGCGGCAGGCCGCGCGTGATGGCGAGATACTCCTTGCGAACAGTCTTCCGCTCAAACGCGAGGCTCAGTGCGTCGAGCGCAGCCTTGTTCTTCGCGCACAGCAGGACGCCGCTCGTCTCGCGATCAAGCCGGTGCACGTTGAACCAGTCCGGAGAGAGATGCTGGTGCACCAACCCCATCAGGTTCTCGAGTTCCTTGTCCCAGCGGTCGGGCGCAACCAGCAACCCCGACGGCTTGTCGAAGGCAATCAGGTCATCATCTTCATAAAGGACTGTCGGCAACAATGACCCGCTCATACTCTCTCCTCCTGCAATGCCATCAGTGACTCGAATCGTTTTGCGACCCCCGCTCGACGCCGGTCGGAGCGGATCTGCCGAATCATGTCCCGCGCCCTGCCCGTCTTGAAGGAAGTCGGAAGCTCCAACTCGGGAAGCGAACGGAACAGCCCGGACCGCGCCGGGCCAAGATAAAGGAGATCAATCAGCGCTTTTTCCGGCGTGGCCATGGGAATCCGACTCTTGCCCATCGGGACAAATCCACCGAAGAACCCCGGATCTACATGATGCACGGAAACCACGCCCAACGGGGTATTGAAGCGGCGAGTTCGCGCGAGGGACACGGCGTAGATCACAGCCGACATCTGGGAGATCATGCCGTGATAGTACAGGGCCGTCTGAAGCGAAACATAGCTGGGCAATGGAGCCGTGAGCAACGACGGCAGAGCCAGGGGGTCCACCTGACCGGACACGCCCCAGACAGAGCGTGCCAGATGTACCAGGTGCCCGGCCATGGCAAGCCGTTCAAGCAGCTTGCTGGCATGCGCGTTCTCAATCTTCAAACACGCCGCCGCATCCGTCGTGCGGAAGACCGGAGTTCCCATCTGCAAGAGCCGGGCATGGACGTCAACGAGTCTCATGACCACCCCCCAGCGCCTCGACCACGCCCAACACGAGACCATCCCAAACCTCCGCCGACCCGTATTGCGCCTGCCACTCCGGGGCCAGGTAGGCCAACACCTGTCCCTTGAACTGATCGAAGGTTATCGACATCGCCTTCGCCTGCGCATCCTCGCGCATCACTGCTTCCATCTGATGCACCGCCGCCATGTCTGCCCCGGACGCCAATAGCAGGTGCAGATCGAATACGTCGCGGGCCTGTGTCACACTCCGCGAAACCAGCGCCTCGATCTTCTGTCGACAGGCGGTTGTCGCGGGATAGTGATTCGTCATGAGCGGCGGCAGGGCATAGCGCTGAACCAGATCGCGATCCACGGATTCGAACAGCGCGGACTCATCGAATCCGCGACGCGAGAACTCAACCTTGGTGGGCAAGGGAAGCTCAATGCCAGGAACCAGCAACCCCAGTTTCCACCGTTGCGTGGTGTCCGTCTGTTTGGACTCTGTGAAGTGCTCAATCTCGATGCCCCTGGTTTGCAGAATCTGCCGGAAGGGCGTGGACTTCAGAATACCACTCACCTTCTCCCTCAGCATGTCCACCGGTTCCATTCGCACATCCAAGTCCATATCCTCGGAGTATCGTGGACTTCGGAGGAAGAATCGCAGATTGCACCCACCCTTCAGCGCAAAGCGCTTCTTGTCCAGCTTCTGCCCGAGCTGGACAAGAAACAGGAGATGAAAGAGCTCCACATGCTGCCTGTCAGTCATCGCATTCATAGCGAAACATATAATTACGCATAATCGACATATGTGTCAAGAATGCGTATTATTATCTCCCGGGCGATGGTCTTTGCTTTCCCTCTCTTCTTCTGTTTTCCTTTCAGACCACGAGAGGGGTACAAGTTGCAGGAACTCGAACTTACCACGGAAAAAATGGCGGCCGAGGGCTGGGCGATCGCGCGGCACAACCGCTTCGTCATCTTTGTCGAAGGCGCGTTGCCCGGCGAAAAGGTCATCGCCACCATGACGCGCCGCAAACGCAAACACGCTTTCGCGCGCGTCACCCAAGTGGTCGAGCCCTCCCCCCACCGCATCACCCCGCCCTGCCCCATGTTCGGCGTGTGCGGTGGCTGCTCGTTCCAGCAGATGGATTACCCGGCACAGGTCGCGATGAAGCGCGATGTGCTTCTCGAGTCGCTGTACGGCGTTCCCGGTGCGGCAGAAAACCTGGCCGACATCATCGGCGCCGATTCACCCTTCTACTTCAGGAACAAGATGGGGTTCGCTTTCGGCATCCACGATGGGCTTCCCGTGCTCGGTCTGCATCGGCGCGGCGACTGGCGGTCCGTCGTCCCGGCCGAGGCCTGCCTGCTCCAATCCAAGACCTCCAACGAGATTGTTCAGCGCGCGCTCGACCTCGTCCGCCAGAACAACATCTCGATCTACAACGACCGGGACCATACCGGCTGCGCCCGCCACGTCGTCGTGCGCGAGGGCAAGCAGACCGGCGAACGCATGGTGCATCTGCATGCCGGCGAACCACACCCCGCGTTCGACGATCTTCCGCGGCTGCTCGACAATCTCGCCACCACCGTCCTCGTCAGCATTCACCACGGCGCCCCTGAAAACGCGCCGGCGGAAAGCACGCGGGTACTTTCCGGACCCGGCCTCATCCGCGAACAGCTCAACGGGTTCACCTTCGAGATCGGACCTGCAACATTTTTCCAGACCAACACGCTGCAGGCGGAAAGACTCTTTGCAAAGATCATGGAATGGGTTGGCGCGGCAAAGGTGAAGAACGCGGTCGATCTCTACGCCGGCACCGGCCCCATCGCCATTCATCTCGGCGCTGTGGCCGCGAACGTGCTCGGTATCGAATCCAATGCCGATTCCGTCCGCATGGCGGAACGTAACATCAGCTTGAACAATCTCTCGAACGTGAAGATGGTCTGCACGGAAGTCGAAGCGGCCACGCTCGCCGCTTTTCCCGCCGGCACCGAACTCGTGGTCGTGGACCCGCCCCGCCCCGGCCTCCATGCGCGCGCGATCAACACGCTCCTGGCCGTCGCCGCGCCCACCCTGATCTACGTCTCCTGCAACCCGGCGACCCTCGCGCGCGACCTCAAACTGCTCATCCACGGTGGCTACCGCCTCGAAGCCGTGCAGCCGTTTGACCTCTTTCCCCACACCTTCCACATAGAAACCGTCGCCCTCCTCCGCCGCTAACTCTACGCCTTTGTCCCTGATCTCTGGCCTCCGACCTCTGGTCTCTTCCCCTCTGTGCTTTGCCCCTTTCTGACTTCCTTTTTCGTCCCGCTTGGCATCAAAAGTGCTTATAATCTGCCGGGGGATTTGCTGTCCCGAGAGCCATGCGTTGGGGTGCTGTCATTCGAGTCTTCGCTGTTGTGGCGTCGCTTTACGCCATTTGCGTAATCCCTGTTTCTGCCGGTCCACGACCCTGGCCCGATTCGTCCGGCCGTATCCAAGTCTTCTCCGACCAGCTCCAGGAATCCATGTCCGAGGCCCAGCGCCAGTTCGCGGCCACAAATCTCGCCGGCACCCAGAAAATGCGCCGCTCGGAAATCCAGGCCATCCGCGCCTACAACACCAACTTCCTCTGTCTCCATTACCAGCTCGCGGTCGGTTGCGGCGCGCATCAGTTCATCGACGGCGATGCGTGGGTGTCCGACTGGGCCGTCGTCAACAGCCGCGAGAACTGGTTTCTCCACAACACCTCCGCCCAGCGCGTCCACCAGACCGCGTGGGATTGGGATGTCATGGATGTCACCTATTCCGGCAGCACGCCAAACAGCGGTTTCCCCGAGTACTGGATCACCACCTGTCTCGCGCGTGTCACCTCAGCCGAGGATGACGGTGTCTTCGCCGACAGCTTCACCATCGACGCCTACTTCGACCAGTGCAACCCGTCGATCCCGTGGTTCAACGATATCGCACAGTGCCAGGCGAACTGGATTCCCAGCCTCATGCAATTCGCCCGCGCCATCACCAACCGCTTCGCCGCCGATGGGCGCGGCTATGTCTTCCTCCCCAACCTCGGCGGCCTCGTCACCGGCTGGGACCCGACCGACTACGCCGTGGGCCACGGCGGCATGATCGAATGCTTCGCGCTCTGGGGCGGCGACAACTATTTCGATGTCGCCGACTGGCAGCTCCAGATGGACCGCGCCCTCGCGCTCGTCCGCAGCAACAAGATCGTCCTCTGCCAGAGCTACACCGACACGTCGAACTACCGCGACCGCATGTTCGCCGCCGCCAGCCACCTGCTCATCAAGGGCTCGCGCACCTACTTCTGCCTCGTCACCGCCGGCGCCCTCGAGTACTACCCCGAATACACGCTCCCGCTGGGCGCCGCGTCCAGCGGCCCCGCCGCCGACATCGACACACTCTGGGATGCGTCATGGGGCGTGTACCGGCGCAACTTTGCCAACGGACTTGTACTCGTTAATCCCGGCGACTCCGCCGTCAACATCGCCTCTCTCGGCGGCACCTTCTTTCTCGCCACGGCGACCGGCGGCGGCGAAGTGGACGACGCTGGAAACTACGGAGGCAGCTTGTCGTACACGCCTGTTTCCGCGCTCGCAATGCCCGCCCATACCGGCGCGGCGCTGCTCTATTCCACCAACGCCGCACGCGAATGGATCGTCGCCCCGGCCGGCGGCGACTTCTCCTCCATCCAGTCCGCGCTCAACGCTGCGCGCGCAGGCGACACCGTCTCCGTCCGCGCCGGCACCTATAACGAAAAGCTCACCTTCCCGCGCGGCGGCAGCAACAATCTCTGGCTCACCCTCCGCGCATGGCCCGGCGAGCAACCGATCGTCTCCGGCCTCAACCGCAGCGGCCAAAACATGATCCTTCTTAATGAGAAGAACTGGATCCGCATCCAGGGCCTCGACCTCCGCAATAACACGAACGTGACCGACGGCTCCGGCATCCGCCTTCTCGGCGCATGCCGCAACATTGAGCTCATCGGCAACACGATCCACGCGATGCGCGGCCAGAACGCAATGGGCATCACCGTCTACGGCACCAACAGCGCCCCCGCATCGAACATCGTCATCCGCGCCAACCACCTCTACGACTGCGACGCCGCGCCGAGCGAAGCGCTGACGCTGAACGGCAACATCACCGACTTCGAGCTCAGCTCCAACCTCGTCCACGACATCAACAACATCGGCATCGATTTCATCGGCGGCGAGACGGACATCAGCCCCTACGGCGTGGCGCGGCGCGGCGTGTGCCGCGACAATCACGTCTATCGCTGCCGGTCGAGCTACGGCGGCGGCTACGCCGCCGGCATCTACGTCGATGGCGGACGCGATATCGTCATCGAGCGCAACACCGTCCACGATTGTGACCTCGGCATGGAAATCGGCGCGGAGAATGCCGGCTACGAAGCGTCGAACGTGGTCGTGCGCTCGAATCTCATCTACAACAACGACAAGGCCGGCCTCGCCTTCGGCGGTTACGCCGCCGGCGTCGGCCGCACGCGCTACTGCCAGTTTTTCAACAACACATGCTTCCGCAACGACACGCTGCAGGACGGCAACGGCGAACTCTGGATCCAGTACGCTTCGAACAACGTCGTCGAAAACAACATCTTCTTCTGCGGGCCGCAGAACCTCCTGCTCGCCTCCGCAGGCACGGGCACCGCCTCCGGCAACACGATGAACTACAACCTGTGGTATGCCGACGCCGGTTCCAGCTCGGCCATCTTCCAGTGGCGCGGCACCGAGTACTCCGGCTTCGCCGCCTACCGCACCGGCTCCGGCCAGGATGCGCAGTCCGTCTTCGCCCACCCGGCCTTCCTCAGCGGCTCCGTCTCCAACCTCGACGCCCACCCCGCGCCCGGCTCGCCCGCGATCGACGCTGGCAACCCGGCCTATGCCCCGGCGGCCGACGTGCTCGATCTCGACCGCCGCGCGCGCGTGCTGAACGGCCGCGTGGACACCGGCGCGTACGAGTGGGACGGCTCCGTCATCTCGCGCCCCTTCGTGCAGATCTTCTCGCCCACCAATCGCAGCCGCTACGCGTCACCCGCCACGTTCCGCGTGGATATCTCCGCGGCCGATGCCGACGGCATCGCTTCCGTGCGGCTGTTCAATGACGCCACGCTGCTCGCCACGCTCACCGCCGCGCCGTACGAGTTCACGTGGACCAATGTGCCGCGCGGACTCCACACACTCACCGCCCGCGCGATGGACAACGCGGGCACCGGCGCGACCTCCTCCACGGTGTACGTACAAATCACCGCCACCAATCGCGTGGCCGCCGGCGACTACGATGGTGACGCGCGCGCCGACCTCGCCGTGTATTGGCCCAGCGCCGGCAACTGGTACATTTTTCAAAGCGGACTCCAGCAGATGCGCCAGCAGAACTGGGGCTGGGGCGACACGATTCCCGTGCCGGGCGATTACGACGGCGACGGCAAAACCGACCTCGCAAGCTACTGGGCGGCCGGCGGCATGTGGTACATCCTCCAAAGCCGCAACGGCGCCACGCGCGCCATTCAATGGGGTTGGAACGAGGCCGTGCCGGTCGTCGGCGACTACGATGGCGATGGAGTCGCCGACCTCGCCGTGCACCACCCCTCCACCGGCAACTGGTATGTCCGCACGCTGCTCGATCAGACGCTCGCCTTCGGCGCCAACTGGGGTTTTGCAGCAGGCGTTCCCGTGCCCGGCGATTATAACGCCGACGCCATCACAGACCTCGCCGTCTACGACACCACGCGCGGGCTGTGGCACATCCGAACACTCACTGGTGGTATACTGGCCCTGGGTACGAACTGGGGTTTCCCTGGGGCGGCACCCGCTCCGGGCGATTTCAACAGCGACGGGCTGACGGATCTTGGCGTGTACGATCCGCGCAGCGGCAACTGGTATCTCCGGACGCTCGCGGGCGCGCAACTCGCGTGGGCGACAAACTGGGGCTTTGCGGGGGCGGTACCGGTTGCGGGCGACTACGGCGGCGGCCCCGCGGCCGACTTGGCCGTGTTCAACCGCGCCGCAGGGCAGTGGTATGCCCGGACAGTCGGCGGAAGCATTCTGCTTTGGGCCACGCCCTGGGGCTGGAACGAAACACAACCCGTCGCACCGCAATACCAACTCAACCGCCGCTGGGGCTACCCGTAGGTTCTTGGCTCCCCGTGACCTCGTGTCACGGGAGCCAGAATTCTGCCTCCTGCCGGACGAGCCGGCAGGGAGGCACGTCTAAACCTCCGGCCCTCCATCTGCGTATACTACCTCCGACAGGGAGGGTCGTACCATGGCGCAGCAATTCGAGGTCGTTGAGGAGAAGGCCGGCGACGTCTTGATTTTCAACATCAAGGGCGCGGTGGACGGCAGCACCGTCGAGCAGTTCGACAAGACGCTCGGTCCCATCTTCCGCCAGCGGAAGGCCAGGGCCATCGTGGATTGCTCGGAGCTGACCTACATCAACAGCTATGGCCTCGGACTCTTCGTCGAGTACCACCGCCAGTCCTGCCTGGGTACCGGCCGCATGGTGGTGTGCAGCCCGAAACAGACCGTCACAAAATGGTTCGATCGTCTCGGCATCAGCAGCGTCGTCACCGTCGTCCCCTCACGCGATGATGCCCTCGCCGTACTGGCCGCACGCGCCTAGCGGTTCGTGACGCTGACCCGGTAGAACAACGTTCCCCCGACCGACAGCACGTTGTCCGTGTACGTGTTCTGCGGCGGCGTCGCGGTAATGCCGTTACTCAGCAGGCTGAACGATCCCAACAGATTCGTCGTGCGACTCAGCACGTAGACACGATCCGATGCGCTGGGCCACACCAGCACGATAGCTGCCGAGTTGGTCGGCATCCCCGACCACTCCAGCGCAAACACGGACGCGGCGTTGGTCGGCTGCGTGCCCGCCATCCACTCCTGCCAGTTGCTCGCACCATCAGCATCGGCATCCCCCGCCGACGTTGCCGCCAGCCCGTTGGTGAAGTTCTGCGCCTCCCAGACATCAGGCATCCCGTCGGCATCGCTATCTTGCGCGGGATCGACAACCACACCGCCCACGATGACGTCATCGAACGCGATATTGCCGGACGTCTTGGTCCACGTGAACCGCAACCGCGTGACCGTACCGGCCAGCGCGAGCGACTGCGTCGCCCCGACATTGACCGGATTGGTGAACGCCGCGAGCGTACTCCACGAACCGGCTTGATATTGGTCGACGGTAAACGTTCCAACACTGTTGGTGCCGACAGCCGGGTACGCCTTGAGGAAGAAGGTCAGATTGCTCCCGCCGAGGAAACCCGCGCTGGAAATCCAATCGCCGTCGCTGTCGAACTTGACCGAAGGCAGATTGCGGCCTGATGCCGCCGCCGTCGTGTAGGATGAAACCCCGCTGAACGTCCAGCCCGCGGGCGCAACCGGCGCGGC
Source organism: Verrucomicrobiota bacterium (assembly GCA_036821485.1). Classification (GTDB taxonomy): domain Bacteria; phylum Verrucomicrobiota; class Kiritimatiellia; order CAIQIC01; family JAGNIJ01; genus DAISJM01. The sequence continues at coordinate 42,874 of DAISJM010000006.1, forward strand.
ATCGAACGGCTCGTCCAGCAGGTTCGTGCTGACGGCCGACGCCGACTCACCCGGATGCGCGCCAAAGAAATCGAGGACCCGCTTCATCACATTCGTGCGGTACGACGCATCCATGATCGTCTCGAACGGGAACCCCAGCACCACGGTGCGCCACGCATTGCTGAACTGGATCGCCGCGCCGTTCGCGCCCGACGATGAACTCCCGTACACCATCGCGGTCACCGACCCGGCTTGGCTGCGAAACACATCCGGGTAATCCACCTTGTACGTACTGCCGCTGCCGTTATCGAACTGCAACGTGCCGAGTCCGTCGAAAACCGTTCCGCTGGCGCCCGTCGCGCGATTGGTCCCCGAACTGTCGGCGGCGTACGCCGTGCGCAGGTAGTTCGTAAGGAACGCCGTGTCCGCCGCACTCCCGAGCGCGCCAAGATCCCATCCCAATTCCGAGCCAGAAACAAACAGGCAACCGCCGTTCGTGAGAAATGCCTGAACCAGTGATTGCTCTGCCGTGCTGAACGTTTCGTTCGTCGTGGATTCCTCGCCGAGAATCCAGTACGCGGCATAGTAGTTAGTCATGCGCACGAAATTGGAAACCACGGCCATGTGCGCGCAGGAGTCGAACACGCGGCCCGCCGCCGCCAGCGCCTGCCCGTGCTGAACGACGTAGTCGAAGCTGTTGATCTGCCGCGGCCGCACCATCGTGACGTTGCCCGCAATGTTCGCTCCAAAATAGCGCGTCGGACTGAGCGATCGGTCAAACCGGTCGAAGCCGTTGACCACGAGGTGATACGCACGGCCGTTGGCGGACACGCGGGCCCCGACGACCTCCGACGGCAGCGATTCGCCGCCGGCATTCAGCGCGGTGATGCGGAAGAAATACGTCGCGCCCGTCACGAGATTCGTCAGCGTGACGCTCGTGTTCGTCGTAGCAACCGATGCGCCGAATCCGTAACCGTTGGTCGATGTGTAAACCCGGTAGCTGGTGGCCGCCTGCCCGCTCGCTCGGTTCGTCACCGGCGCCGTCCACGACACGGCCACGCCGCCGGCCGTGTTGACCGCGCGCGGAGCAACCGGCGGCTCAGGCAGGAACGCCAACGGTACCGCGGAACTGTTGGCGTGAAGATGCTTGATCAGCCCCTTGAAGCAGGAACGCGCGAAGTAGAGCCGGGCGGACGGATCGCGCAGCAGCCGCGCATCCTCGACGTTGTTGTGGAACGCGACCTCGATGATCGTCGCGTTCATGTTGCTGTTGTAGCCCTCGGAAATCTCTCCGTACACGGAGCCATACACATTCGCGGAATTGTTATCCCATGGATCGTTGAAGCCCACGCCGTTGTCGAGATAGGCGAAGTCGTTGGTGATCTCCGCCGCAAGCGCGCCGGCAAAGGCCTGCTGCAAGGTTTGGTAGCCGGCCGAATTGCCGGTGCTGTAGAGGCCCATCGGCCCACGCGCGGTCCCGGCCCCGCCGTCCGCGTTGGAGTGGAACCCGAGATAGACGCGATCCCAGAACCCGCCGTCCGCCTCGTTGTCCATGTAGTCGGCCATACGCGTCGGTGCACCCACATTGTCGTCGCTGTCGATCAGCGTCGGGCGATCATACAGGTCCGAGGCCATGCCCTGCCCCGTCATGTCCTGCACCCAGTAGCGCGAGGCTTCGAGTTCCTTCTCGTAGCCCGAGACGCCCCAGCCGCGATCGATGTCGCCCGCCCCATTGCCGAACCGGATCGCGTCGGCAATCACGACGTTACTCGCCGGATCGTTCCCCGGCGCGTCATTGGAAATCTCGACATAACCACCGCTGCCGGCCTCGAAGTAGTACGTGCCGAGCCAGACCCAGCCCGCGCCGACGCGCCGATGATTGACGCGGATTTCGCTGATCCCTCCGCTGTGCCGAATGCGGTAGAGCTGACGCACGCGGTTGCCCGAGTAAAGCGCCCACGTGTACACGGGATAGAAGCCCGCCACGGGAATATTCGGCGCGTAGCGCGCGCCCGCCGTCGCGCCGTTCGTACTGATATAGGCGTATCTATAAGGTGTGTCGCCTGCGGTGCCGTAGAAGATCGTCGACGAGCTGTTGGCCCATGTTCCGGTATACGTCACGCCCGCATCGTCGTTGTCGAGAATGACCTGGTTGGTTTGGTAGCCGACCGGCCGGAACGGCACCACCGCGGCGCCCGCGTTCAGGCAGTACTGAACAAATGTGTTGAGTTGGTCGATGTTGCCCATGTCCTCGACCACCGCATTCGTCAGTGTGCGCCCCACGTACCATCCGCCGGAATTCGTGTTGGCGCAGAACCCGTGGCCCGCACTGCAGTAGACCACGATGTTTGAGAGCGCGCCGCCCGGTGCCGGAGTGACCGAGAGCGCGCCTTCGTCTTCCGGCGGCGGGCTTTCGGTCGTCGCAAATTTCGCGGCCAGCAAATCCCAGAGATCGGGCAACGCGTCGTCGTAACCCAGCGCCCAGATGCCGATGCCCCCCAGGTTCTTCGAATTGGCAAAATCGTACTTGAGCGCGAGGCTGTTCGTGTCGTCGTACCAAAGTTGCCGGTAGCTACCGTACATCACGTACGGCGTCAGCGAATTCGTGTCCCAGTTGTAGCCATAGGTCGCCGCGTACGACGTCGCCGAGGGATAGGTCCGCGACGTGCCCGATCCCGTGGTGTCCGCATGCAGCGCGTACGACACCGTCGGCCAGTCGTACCCGTAGTACGGCACGCCGAGCAACAGCTTGCCCGGGGACAATCCTGCCGCGAGATAGTTGCTGATCGATTTGCCGACGCTCAGGGAACCGAACGCCGTGCTCGTCTTCAGCGGCGCGACCGGCCCGGCCTGCGTGTCGGTGCCCCACGAATAGTCGTAGCCCATCATGATGCACAGATCCAGGAACCCCTCGAACGCAGCCACGTCGTAATTGCCACTCCAGTCCACCGCGGGCAGGCAGATCGAAACCTGCGAGCCCGGCACCGACGCGTGCATCCGCACGGTCAGGTTGCTCATGAACGCCGTCAACGGAGCCTGGTAACCACCGGGGATGCCCTCGAAATCGATGTTTACGCCGTCGGCACCGCGAAGCTGAATCAGCCGGACCAACTCGTTGATCATGTTGCTTTGCGCGGCGGCGCTGCCGAAGAACGTGCTGTGGCCGGAAAACAGCGTGACGCAGAGCACCACATCGACCCCGTTCGAGTGCGCCCATTGAACGAGCGGCGTGTTCGACCAACTGTTCATCGTGGTCGCGTAGCCCGTGGTCGGATTCGCCTCATAGGAAAAATAGGCAATCGTGGAAAGCAAATCGAAGCTGTAGTTCGTGTAGCCGGAACCTTCCCAGTACGGATGCCAGCCGAAGACTTCTTTCTGCAAGGTGAACGGGCCGGTGCCGGACGACTTCAATGGCTGGATGCCGGGTTCCGTCGCCGGGATCTCCTCCTGCAACTTCGCCTTCAGCTCATCCCAGTCCTGCTCCGTGACGGCCTTGAACTGATCGTAGAATTCCTGCTCGGCCTGGTGAACGGAAGTCGGCAATACGGCGGGTGGCGTCAATTCTTCCGCAGCGGGCAACGCGGCGCGCAGCAGCACGGCCTCCTGCCCGTCCGGACAGGGCGGCATCTCCGGACGCACGTAATCATCCACGGCGCCGGTTTCGAGCAGAACCTCTCCCGCGCGCAGGACGGGCACACCCACCACCGCGAAGATGCAGGCAACCAGGCAACAACAAATGGACAACCTCGACAACTGCATGGACACCCTACCCCGGTTCATCAGGACGAACAGTGATTATACCCCGCGCCGGGCTCCGCGTTCACGACTCAGATCAGCAGAGGGATTTGAATAGAAGGTAACAAAGAAAACAAAGGATGGAGGGAAGAGGTCGGAAGCCGGCAGGCCATCCAGCCCATTAGTGTCCATCAGTGTTCATTAGTGGTTGAAACTCTTGTGCGTCTCTTGTGCCTCTTTGTGGCAAAGAAGATCCCCCCCCTAGTCCCACTCAATCATGAAGGGATTGCGGGTGCCGGGACAGACGTCGTAGGACCATGTGCCGTTGAAGAAGACCTTGGGGCCGAGCAACCGCTCGCGCAGGACGTCGATGAAGGCCGCGAAACCAAACGGCTCGCCCGTCACCCATTCCTGCCCCTGCTCCGTCGTCCGCAGCCCCATCCAGAACCAGCTACCGCCCGGCAGCAGGGACACCACAAAGTCGTTTTCTTCGCGGCTCGACACCGTCAGCAGGTGGCCGTGCAGCGATTCGCAGTAGGCCCGTGCTTCTTCCCACGTCATAAACCGGGGCATGAACAGATACGCGTGCCCGTTGAACTCCCGCGCAAGCGAGCGCAACCGGTCCGCGTCGCCCTTCCGCGCCGCAAGCAGAACTTCCACGTTCCGCGCGTGCACAGCCTTCCGGAAATCGCGCGACCACGTCTGCTGGATCCAGGTCAGTTCTTCGGTGGAAATCGTGTCGCAGTCGAACATCATGCTTTCCGGCGGGTTCTTGATGAACGATTCGATCCCGACCAGCTGGTTGCCGCCGCAGTAGAGCGAGCCGAGCGGCATGCCCTTCAACGGCGCGAGCGATTTGATCTGATTGCAATGGCAACTGAAGATCGTCAGGCGAAGGCCACGCAGCGGCTCCAGATCCCGCAGCTCATTACAGCCGCAGTGCAACGTCGTCAGCGGCAACTCGGAAACGTCCGTCAGCGTCTTGATCCGGTTCCCGTTGCAGTGGAGCGTCGTCAGCGGCATGCCCTTCAGCGGTTTGAGCGACGGAATCTCGTTGGCATCGCAATACAACGCGGTCAGGCGCGTACCGGCAACCGGGTCGAGACTGCCGACGCGATTGCCCCAGCAGCCGAGCCACGTCAGCGGCATGCCTTTCAACGGATCCAGGCTGCTGATGCAATTTCCGCCGCAGTTGAGCATGGTCAACGGCAGCCCGCGCAACGGCTCCAGGCTTTCGATGTGACAACACTCGCACAGCAGCGTCGCCAGCGGCATCCCGCGCAGCGGCTCGAGACTTTCAATCGGGTTGCCGCCGCAATTCAGCGTGCGCAACGGCAGCCCCTTCAGTGGACCAAGATCGGCGATCCGGTTGCCCGCGCAGTAAATGGACGTCAGCGGCATCCCGCGCAACGGCTCCAGATCGGTCACGCCCGCGTTGGATACTTCCAACGTCAGTCCATCGTTGTCCATCCGCAGGGCAAACGCCGCGCCCGGCCACGCCATCTCCAACTTCCTGCGCCACGCCGCGAGTTGCACCGCCATGGCTTCGCGATTCTCTGCCGTCGCGTACCCGTGCTTCGCGCGACTCACGTGCTCTGCGTCGTCGGACGACATGATTACTTCCTGGAAAAGATCACGCGCCGTGCCGTAGTGACCTTTCTGAAGATGCCGTTCCGCAACGTCCAGCAGGTCGCTCTTCAGCGGCGTCCCACGCGTGTACACGCGGATCGAGCTGTAGCGCGTATCGGCCATCCAACCAAGAATGCCCACCGCGGTCCGATCGGGACCCGAAAGCGGATCGGGATCCGCAAAGCGAATCACCTCGTCACCGTTGACCAGCATGCGCAGCCGCGAGCCGATGCGTTCCGCCATCACGCGGTACCGCTTGCCGCGCTCGATCGGCGTCGCCCCCTGGCTCCAGATGCGCTGGTTGGAACGCGACAGCACGTTCAGCGAATTGTCGTAGCTGCCGTATTTCAGCTCGTAGCCGCTCGACGGGATTTCCTTCCGGTTCTCGGACCGGACGGCGCTCATGAAGCAACCGATGTCGTTCAGGTAGAGGCTCTCGAGATGGCACTCGAACTCAATGCGCACGTCGCCCGTCACATCCTGCCGCAGCAGCAGCATCTGCGGCTCGCCGCCGTGCAGCCGCAGTTCGCCGTTGCGGATTTCCCACTGGCCGCCGATGACCTCCCAGCGCATCGAAACGTCGCCGCCCGAAAAATCATCGTCCGCTACCAGGTGCCAGACCAAGCCGTCCTGGTACGCTTCCAAGTCACGCTGCAGGTCCGTCACCGACGGATAGCGGTCCGACGGATTCACCTGCATGCACTTCATGGCGATGTTCGAAAGCAGCTTCGGAATGCGCCGGCTCGGGCAGTGATACAGCACGACCATCTTCATGTCCGGCATCGGCGGCGTAGACTCGTTGAAAGCTTCCGGCGGAATGATGTCGCCGTGAATAATCTGGCGCAGCACCTCGCGGATCTCCTTGCCGCGAACGGACGAGCGCAGGGTCAGGATGCTGTAAAGAATCGCGCCCAGCGAGTAGACGTCCGACCGCACATCCACATCCGTGCCCGCCGCATGCGTCTGCTCGGGCGCCATGAACCCCGGCGTGCCCATGACGCGCCCGCTCATCGTCCTCAGGCCCGTGCCAATATCGTCGGTGCGAATCGAGTCGATCCCTTCTTCCTTGCCGCCCTGCGCCTCCCCTTCGACACGAACGGGTGGAACATCGATGGGCACCCGCGGCTCTTCCACGCCCAGCCGGCGGTCACGCAACACTTTCCCGAGCCCCCAATCCATCACCTGCACTTCGCCGAAACCGCCGACCATGATGTTGTCGGGCTTGAGGTCGCGGTGCACCACACCGCGCGAGTGCGCGAACGCGATGGCATCGCACACCTTCTGGAAAATGGTGAGCAGGCGCGCCAGCGGATACTGCTCGATCGTCGCCGTGTCGCCATGGCGGATGCTGTCGAGAATCTCCGTGAGCGTCACGCCCTTGACGTACTTCATCGTGTAGAACACGTTGCCGTCGGCATCCAATCCAAGCTCGTGGATCGGGACAATGTTCGGATGCTCGAGCTGGGAAGTGATCTGCGCCTCTTCGATGAAGCGGATGAGATCCTCAACCTGGTTCTGCTGCCCCTTCGGCAGCAGCTTCATCGCCACCACCCGGCGACAGTTCAGATCGCGCGCCTGATGCACCGCGCCCATGCCGCCCTGCGCCAGCAGACGACCCAACGTATACTTCTGCCCGCCTTCCACCCGGAGAATCTGCGCCGCGGTCAAGTCCGTCGTGCTCGTCTCCAGGCCCATCGACGCGTTGACGCCCTTCTGCGAGAGGTACTCCGTGAATGTGCGCGTGCCGTCGACCTCGACCCTGCGCGTGGCGTTGAAGAGACCGGAACCTTCGGGTTTAACGCTGGGAGACGCCGCCTTCTTCGTTTTCGGGCGACTCACTTTCGAGACGGGTTTCTTCGATTTCTTCTTCATCCCTGGCTTACCGCTGGCACGAAATCGCTGCCATCCCCGATCAATACACCAAACCGCTCCGCGGCGTGTAGCCAAACCCGCGTGCCTGTCAGGCGATTCTCCCCCACAGCCGTCCCGCGCGTTCCACGCATTGCGCGCGGATCGCGGCTTCGTCGAGCCCGAGAATCTTGCCGTGCTCCATCAGCACACGCCCGCGGCAGACGGTCGCCCGCACCGCGGTGTCATACAATCCGAACAGCAGGTGTCCATAGAAATTCGCCCCGGTGAGCGGCGTGAACGGCACATATTCGAACACCGCCACGTCGCCAAGCTGCCCCGCTTCGAGCATCCCGCGCGGCTCGCGGAACAGGCGCCCGCAGATCGTCCGGTTGTTCTTCAGCAGCATGTCGCACGCCTCGCCGAACGCCACGCGCGGATCCTTCACCACGTGCCGCTGCAACAGGTACGCCGCCCGCGCGGAAGCGATCATGTGCGAGGCCATCCCGTCCGTCCCCAGCCCCACCAGCACGCCACGCGACATCATGCAGAGTATCCGCGCCGCGCCCACCGCGTTGTTCATGTTCGACTCGGGGTTGTGCACCACCATCGACCCCGTTTCCTTCAAAATCTCCCGCTCGCGCTCATCCAGATGCACGCCGTGTACGAAAATCGATTTCGGCCCCGTGATCCCCGCGTCACGGAACCGCTCCATCACGCGCTTGTGAAACTCGGCCTGCGTGACCTTCTCGTCCATCTCGTCTTCCGCCGCGTGAACGTGGAACCCCGCGCCGGTTTCCTTGCCGATCGCCGCGCACCGCTCCAGCGTCGCGTGCCCAAGCGTCATTGACGCGTGCAGCCCGAACATGGCCGCGATCTGCGCGTCGCCCGATTGCGCGCACTTGCGGATGAACCGCTCGTTCTCCGCGATCCCTTCGCCTTCTTTATTACGATCTGAAACTTCGTAACACAGGCAGCCATTCAGCCCGGCGTCGCGAAACGCCTTCTCGATCGTGTCGAGACTGCCGTCGCAGCACGCGGGCGAAGCGTGGTGATCGATCACCGTCGTGCAACCGTCCTTGATACCCTCCAGCAGTACGAGCAGCGCGGAATAATAGACATCCTCCGCGTCGAGCGCCCGGTCGAGTTTCCACCAGAGGTGTTCGAGGATCTCCTTGAAGTTCTCCGCGGGGCGGCCGGGCGGCGCGAAGCCGCGCGCGAAGGTGGAGTAAAGATGATGATGCGCGTTGATGAGTCCCGGCATCACGACGCAGCCGGCAGCATCCAGCGTCTTCGCCGGCCGGTACTTGGAATCGGGGATGACGCCCACTTCGACGATCTTGGCATCCTCGATGTACACCGAGCCGTTCGGGATGATCTCGTTCCGATCGTTCAGGGTGACCACCAGGCCGTTCTTGATCAGCAGCGAACTCATACACACCTCTCCATGGCAGCGACGTGCCGTACCGACTGATTTTTCCAAGGTTTGGAAGAAATGGCACGCCTTTTTCCAATGATTGGAAAAAACCGGGACCGATTTTCCAACCCTTGGAAAAATCGCCGTTGGCAGGGATGCGGCGGGCGAGGCCCCCTACTTCGCCACGGCCGGCTCGGCCGGGGCGGGCTCCCAGACCACCTTGCTGCGCTTTACCTCTTTAAGCAGCCAGCGATAGATCAGCCGCTCGTGTTCGAGCGAAAAGTATGTGCCTTCCTCAATCATCTCGCCATTGACCACGGCGACGCGGTTGCCGTTCTTGCCCGTCATCACCGCCGAAACACCGATCTTCGCGCGCGCCGTATCCCAGCCCGGCGCGTCCGCTGTGGCCTCCGTCACCGCGGCGCGACCCGACATGTTGTGGAGGAACGCCTTGAATCCGCCGCTGCTTGCCGGCGCGGGTGCCGGCGGTGCCACCGCAGGCACGGGTTCGGGCGCGGGTGCCGGTTCGGCCTCGCGCATTTCCGGCAACGCGATGCTCGCGGGCGGCGCGGCCGTCGCGGGCCGCGGCGAGACGGCCAGGGCAACCGGTGCGGCCGTAGTCGCGGCCGGAATCACGGTGATCGGCGTGGGCGCGGCAACCACGGGCTCTGTCTGGCACGATTTGGGCTTGGAGAAGAATTCCTTGAACATCTTCAGAAATTCCTCCGCCTGCGACGGCGGTTTGGCCGAAGCCTCGGGCGCCGGCAGAGGTGGCGGCGGCGGCATGTTGTACATCTCGTGAACCATCTGCCGCGCTTCCATCAAATCCTTGTCATGCTTCGACATCACCGTCTCACCCGAGGACTCATTCACCTTGCCGATAAGCAACAGAACTCCTACGGCGAGGACAATGTTGAAGAGGAGATACAGGAACGTGACGAGGAACGCCTTCCAGAACGGCGCCCAGCAGAACTTCATGATCATGAACATCACAAAGGCGATGGACGGGATGAACGTGAGGACGCCGATATGGGGCTGCAAAAGAAGATCAATGAAGAAGGTGCCGATGCTGATACCGGCGGTGACCATTGCCACTTTTGCGAAGTCGAAATCCGCCTCGTTGCGCGCCACCAGATAGAGAAGCCCGCAAAGCACGAAGGCCTTGAGGAATATCTCTACAATCATGATGTCCATAAGGCTTCTCTCCCCTGCCTGCGGACGCAAATGCCCTCAGACGGATTCTAGTTCTGCAGTCCGTCTATTCACAAGAGCCTTTTCCGTGCCAAGTCCACCAACGCCGCATCCTCATTCTGCATTCTTCGTTCTGCGTTCCGCATTCCCGCGTTGCGATTCCGCTTGTCTCACTTGTCTGCACATCTATAGTACGAAGTCATTGTGGGCTGGAGCAAGGACCTCCCCTTTACATAAGGAGCACGCATGAGCAACGGCAATGAGCAGCAATCCATCATCACCGCCGAAGTCGAGATCACCGGCGTCATCAAGAGCGCCGGTTCGGTCCGGCTCGACGGCAAACTCGACGGCGACCTGGTCTGCCAGGGCGACGCGATCCTCGGCAAGACCGCAACGATGAAGGGCAACATCACCGCCAGTTCCGTCGCCGTCGAAGGCACGGTCAACGGCACGATCAACGCGAAGGACAAAATCGAAATGAAGTCCACCGCGAAGATCACCGGCGACATCAAGTCCAAGCGCCTCGCGGTCGAGGACGGCGTAACGTTCGTCGGCAAGGTCGATGTGAACCCGAGCGGTCAGCCGGTTTCGGCCAAGGCCGATGACGATGGCCGTCCGAGCTTCCTCGGCAAGGGCAAGCTGCCCTACGCGCCTTCCGTCTGATCCCGCTGCTGATTGAAGGCTGTCGCGTGTGCGGCAGCCGGCTCGCGGTTTCTTCCGCAGGCAGGGGGTAAGTTTTGGCAGACGCACCGAAAAAACCAGGTTCCGGATTCTCCGGCGCTCCTTATGGGCCCCGGCTGAGGCCTGCCGCCATGCCGGGCGCACCCGTGCCCGCATCGGCACAGCCCGCGGGGAACCGTCCTGCTGCGTCCGGGCAACCACCGTCACCAGCGCAAAGCGCTGCCACGGTCGGCCATACCGCGTTGCCCCCGCGTCAGCACATCCGGTGCTTCGAGTGCGGCTACGAGTTCAACCTGACGGGCCGCCAGCATAGCACCTACTGCCCCAAGTGCCGCACCACCCTCGACCTCGCCGGCTACACGATCGATGCCGAATGCCGCGAGACGCTCAAGACCCTCGGCAAGATCCGCGTCACCCCGCGCGGGTCCGTGTCCTCCGCAACGCTCATGGCGACGGACATGGACCTGCAGGGGAAGATCTCCGGGTGTAACGTCACCGTGTTCCGGCTGCTCACCGTGTTCCCCGGCGCGAGCTTCGTCCGGCACGAGATCAAGACGGTGGACCTCCGCATCGAACCGGGCACCGGGTTCTCCCTGCGGAAGGAATCCGCCTTCCGCAACGTCGACCTCGCCGGCACGCTGAACACCAACCTCTACTCCACCGGCGTCGTCACGCTGCGCTCGACGAGTGAGTTCAAGGGAGAGATTCACGGCGCGCATCTCGTTGTCGAAGACGGGGCCGTGGTGCAAGGCTCTTTCGACATCCGGCCCGAAGCGCTGCCGGAGGTGGAGAAGGTTCAAAAGCGGCTCGCCTCGGCGCCCACCCCCGCCGATCCGGAACGCATCGTCGTTCCCGCCCTGCCCGAACCCGCCGCCCCGGCGGACGACGCCAGCCCCGCCAAACCGTCTGCCGGGTAACACCGCTTACGGGAACACCTTCCGCGGCTTGTCCCAAAAGCGGAAAAAACTGCTGCCTGCGCCTGAAGGCCTGTGCTATATTTCGCTTTACTGATTCCATGCTGAAACCTACAAGTTGCTGATCGTATTGGACCTTTGAATAAGGGGGAGAGTCATACCATGTCGAAAATCTATGACAGTCAGCGGGGAGAAAAGGACTCCTCTTCCTGGTTTCTCAAAACCTCCGACGGAAGCGTGTATGGCCCGTTAAGCGTTAGCCAGCTGCGCAGCTGGGCCGAAGATTGCCGCATTGCTCCCGGCAACCAGATTTCCAAGGACAAGACCGACTGGATGCCCGTGGAAAGCCTGCCGGCCCTCGAGATGAACTGGATGGTCGACCTGGCCAACGGCAAGTCATTCGGCCCCATCAATCCGAAGGCACTCACCGATTTTGTCCGCTCCGGCGCCGTAGTGCCCGTCGCGAAGATGGTGCACAAATCGTCCGGCGAAACATCCACCGCCCACGCCGTCGTTCTCCCCGTCATTCAGAATGACGCGGTGGCGAAGGCCGTCTGGGCCAAGGCAATGGCCGAGTACGCGGCAAAGACCGGAAAGCCGATCGAGCCCGTGGCGACCACGCCCCCGAAGAGCCGGCCTCCGGCGACCGCGAAGCGCCCCGAACCGACCGAGAAAAAGGCCGACGCGCCCGCGACGCCCGCAGCCCCTGCGGCACCCGCCCCGCGCGCCCCTACTCCCGCTCCTGCAGCTGCTGCCGCACCTGCGGCCTCCGCCGCGAGCGAGCGCGAACAGGAACTCCGCGAACAACTCACGGCGATGAAGGACCAGTTGAAGTCCGCGATCGCCGAGGGCGAGTCCAAGGCGCAGGGAGCACGCAAGCTCGAAGAACAGCTTCGCAAGGCAAAGGCGGATGCTGAAGAAGCCGCCGAACTCCGCAAGCAGATCGAGGAACTCAAGGCCCGCCCCGCCGCGGTCGAGCAGGCGGTCGTAACCGGCCCCAGCCCCCGCGAGAAGGAACTTGAGGAAACCGTCAAGACACTGAAGGAACAACTTCAGGCCACCAGTTCCTCGGGCGCAGACAACGCAAAGGCGTTGCAGCAACTCCAGGAACAGCTTCGCGCCGCACAGGAAGAAGGCGCCCGCCGCGAACAAGAGCTTAACGAGCAGATCAACTCGCTGAAGGAACAGCTCGCCGGAAGCGATGTCGGCAAACAGACCAAGGAGATGCGCCAGCAGGTGGATAACCTCACCGCGCAGGCGCAGGTCACCGCCGGCGTACTGGCCGAGAAGGAACAACTCGTCGAACAGCAGCGCGACAAGCTGCGCATCTTGCAGGAAGAAAGTTCCCGCCGTACGGCCGAACTGGAAGCCGAAGTCAAATCGCTCAAGCTCCAGGTCGAGTCCGCCCAGGCTTCCGCCCACGCGGAGGCGGGGCGCCGCGAGTTGGAACTCAGCGCACGGTTGAACGCCGAACGCGCGGCACGCGAGGCCGAACTCACCGCCGAAATCGAATCGCTCAAGAGCCGGCTTGATGATGCCGCCCAGCGACAGCTCGAACTTGGACAACAGGCCGACGCCCTCACCAAGCAGGCACAGGCCGCCGCCGGGGTCATCTCCGAGAAGGAAGCCCAGATCGAGCAGCAGCTCGAAAAGCTGCGTCTCGTCTCCGAACACACGAAGCGGGCGGAGGAAACCCTCACCCAGCGCGCACTGCGAGCCGAATCGGAAGCCCAGAGCCTGACCCAACGCTTGGCCGAAACCCAAATCCAGCTCGAAGAGAAGCTCAAGGACGAAAAGGATGTTCGCGATCTTCTCCAGCAGCGCGACGAGGAACTCAGCCACATCCGCAGCGAGTTCACGCGCGTGCAGGACGAGGCCCGCAGCCGCGAGCAGCAGCTCAGCCAGACCGTTGAAGAGATCAAGGAGCAGGCCCGCCTGTCCGCACAGAAGGCCGACCAGCTCGACTGGGATCTCAAGCAGAAGGATACGCAGTGGATCGACGAGCGCGATCGCCTGAACCGCGAGAAGCACGATCTCGCCCAGCAGGTCGCCCACCTCGAACTGAAGGCGAAGGAAAGCGACGACTCGGTTTCCGATATGCGCCGCGAGGTGAAGGACCTGGGCCTGCAACTCGAGCAGCAGAAAAAGGCCATCGTCGACGAGCAGCAGAAATTCAAGCAGCAGGAAACGGACCTCAACCAGTACAAGAAACTGCTGGAAGAGGAATGGCAGCGCGCGCAGCGGCGTGACAACGAACTCGCCGCCACCCGCAAGGCGTACGGCGAAGAACTCGCCCGCCGCCAGCATGCCGAGGCGCAAATCCTCGAACAGGAAAATGCGCTGCGCGACCTGCAGGATGGCGTCAAGCAATTGCAGGACGAACTGCAGCAGGATCGCCGCGCCGCCCGCGAGATGCAGGAACGGATGCGCAGCGAGCAGCAGGGTCTGGCCCGCGAAGTGCAGAGCCTGCAGTCCGAGAACGGCCGGTTCCAGGCGCAGCTTGCGGAAGCCGCCCGCGTGGTCGAGCAGAGCAAGGCCGCGATCGCAGATCGCGAACGCCAGTTCGGGCTCCGCCTCGAGGACCTCCAGCAGCAACTCGCGCAGGCACGGCAGGATTACGCGCAGGTGGAGAGCCAGCTGTCGCAGGCCGCACTCGAACTCGAGCAGCAGCGGAACCTGGTGCAGGACGAACACGAGACAGCCCGGATCAAGGCCGAGGACCTCGAACACCGCGTCCTGCAACTCCAGGGCGAGAATCAGGCCATGGGACTCCGCCTCGAGCAGCAGAGAAAGTTCTACGACAGCGAACGCGAGCAGCGCCGCCAGCGCGAGATGGAACTGCAGCAGCTCAAGAAGCAGTACCAGGACGCCGCCAACGAGTGGCGCCAGAAGGAACGCGGCCTCGCTCAGCAGGTCCGGGTCAACGAAGAAGACCTGGCCCGTATGCGCGAACGCGAGGCAACGATCAACAGCCGTCTCGAGCAGCTCCAGGCTGCGTACACCGCGGCCGTCAACCGCAGCGGCGCAAACCGCCCGGCGGGTTAAGGGATTCGGAGGAGCAACCCGGAATCAGGGCGTGCCGCACGGCCCACGCACGGCGAGGAACGACAGGCTTCATGCTGCACGCTGATCCGGCCTCCGGAAGATAGCGAAAGACAAGGCGCACGATATGTTGGATGAGAACCAGGACGACGAGAATCTGAGGCGGGACGGAAGCGACTCGCTGCTGCCCCCGAAGATCTTCGACCAGCTTCCGGAAGAACTTCTGGCGCCCCCGCCGGAAGACCATCCGGATGCCCTTCTGGCCGCGGAAACGACCCCTTCTTCATTCCGTGCGGATAACCTGCCCGGGGAGGAGCAGCCCGGCGCCTTGGATGCCGAGCCCCAACTCGCAGCGGCCCCGGGGAAGAAGAAGTCGTGGTTTCTTGTCCTGCTGGCACTGATCGTAGTCGCCACAGCGGCCGTCTTCCTTCACGGGCCCACCCGTAACCGTCTTTTCGGCGAACCATCCGACGCACAAAAGACATCCGCCACGCAGCTTCCACCGGACGTGCAACTCAAGCCCTCTGTCGCCGTGCCCCTGCCCACGGAATCCGAGTATACTGCGGCGGGGCTTTCAGGAACACTGGATGATTTGCTGGGACAGATGGATCGCTATTTCCGCTCCGACATCGCCCGCGGCGACATGGGACTCCGCCCCTATATCTCTATCGCCGGGCTCGGGCTCTACAACCCCCTGTTCGGGCTGACCGAGAGCGACCTGAAGGACGTGTCTCCGGCCGAGGCCGAAGTGCTGCGGATCTACCAGGCCATGCTCAACCATTTTGGAAACACCCTCGGACATGACGGGAACCGCAAGACGGACCTCGACGCGCTGGAGGCGGAATACAGCCGCCTGTCCGCCCTCTTCGGCGAACGCGCAAAGATGCCCGAGATATCCAAGATTGTCGTGTGCCGCGATGTCGGTGGCTTCGGAATCTACGATCCATTTACCAGCAACCAATTCTCGCGCCGCGCGATGCCGCTCATCCAAGTATATTCCGAACTCACCCACTTCACGCCGCAACTGGAAGATACGCGCTACGTGATACGGTTCTCGGAAGAACTCGCCCTGCTCAACGCCGCAGATGACAGCGAGGTCTGGAAGCAGCACCCGGTCATGTCCACCGACACATCGCGCAGCCGGAAACGCGACTTCTATCTCGCCCACTACCTGCGCATCCCCCGCTCCGTCGAGGCCGGGAAGTACAAGGTGCGGGTGACCATCACGGACCAGACCACCGGCGCCAAGGCCGTCGGCGTAACGCCGATCGTCATCACCGACGAATAGCGCGCCCCGTGGTTTAACTCAACCGGTCGGCAGGTGGCTCAACGAACTGCGGATACCCCGGGCCAGCACAAGCATCTCCGCGCACGGCCGCAAACTGAACTCCTTGCCGTCCGCGCCCGCACCCACCGGAACCCCCTTGCGGACTTTCAGCGTGACCGGGTCAAGCCGGACATGGAACTGCGGCGCTGAGTAGACCAACTCGTCATCCAACACGAGCTCATGCGTGGCCCCGCCAAAACGGCCCACGATGCTCCACGTGCCGGCATGCCGGAAAAGCATGAACGCGTTGTCTGTCTCTGCCTCAAATTCCGACCGCTGGAGGTAGAGCCGGGGTTTGTCCTTATAGGGCCGGCCAGCCGTCGGACAGAACGTGACGCAATTACCGCACTCGTTGCAGAAATCCGTCAGCACCGCCACCTGGAACGACTGCCCAACCCGGAACTTCTCGCCATCGGTAGCGCTCAGCGCACCGCTCTTGATGTGGATCTTTGGCAGCGTCGCCTCGAACGCCTGTGTGCGGTACGTCTGAATCGCCAGGTTCGGACACACGCTTGCGCAAAGGCTGCACATCACGTTGCAGTCAAGACAGCGGGCCGCCTCTCGCTGGGCCTCGTCTTCCGACAACGTCAGCAGAACTTCGTCAAACCGGGTACGTTTCTCCGGCGGCAATTCCGGCACCTCCACGCGATACTGACGCCATGCGCGACGGCGTTTCAGATCCACGACATCCGCACCCTTCGTCCCGGCGTCGTCCGCCGGGAGGGTGCCGGGGCCCTCTTCCTTCCGCCGGATGCTCATGGCAATCCTGCGACCGTCACCCAGCGCCTTCACGATGGAGGATGGACCGTCCTGCATGATATCTCCGCCGGCAAACACGTTTGCAATCGACGTCTCCATCGTCGCGCGATCGACCTGGATGAAACCGTTCTTTGCGCGAGCCAGTTTCGCTTCGCCCAGGAAATCAAGAAGCGGCTCCTGGCTGATCGCCACAATGAGCGTATCGACCGGCACCACGGTTTCAGAGCCGGGGATGTCCACGGGCTTCCTCCGGCCCGAGCTGTCCCGATCGCCCAGCTTCATGCGCAGACACTCCAGACCAGTCATGCGGCCGCCGCTGGAAATGACGCGCAGCGGCTTGAGCAGCTCACGGATTTCGACCCCCTCCTCCAGCGCGCCCTCTATTTCCTCAAGTTCGGCCGGCATCTGGTCGATCGTGCGCCGATAGATGATGGTCGCCTTCCGTCCGGTCAGGCGCTGCGCAGAACGCGCACAGTCCATCGCCACGTCGCCGCCGCCAATCACGCCAATCCGCTCTCCGAGCGGCATGGGCTTGTGCTCGCGAACGCTTCGAAGGAAATCCAGCGCGTCGATGACCCCGATACTCTGCTCGCCTTCAATGCCGAGCGTCTTCCCCTGCTGCGCGCCCGCAGCAATGGCCGTGTATTTGAAGCCATCCTTTTTGAGACTCTCGAGCGTAAAATCACGTCCGGCCCGCTTGCCGGTCAGTATCTCGACACCGAGCTCACGGAGGATGGCCATGTCCTGATCGATCGCCGCCTGCGACGCCCGGTAGGCGGGAATCGTGCCGGCCACCATGCCGCCGGGATATTCCCGCGCTTCCAACACCGTCACCTTGTAACCTGCCTGCGCAAGGAAGTAGCCGACGGATAACCCACACGGGCCGCCGCCGATCACGGCAACTTTTACGCCGCGCGCAACGTCCTTCGCGCGATGGTGCAGTTTCTTTTCCTGCGACATGATGAAGCGCTTCATCTCGCGAATCGCCAGGGGCTCATCCAGATGCGTGCGGATACAGACCTTCTCACAGAGATGGTTGCAGGCCCGCCCCAGAATCGTCGGCAGCGGATTATCGCCGCGCGTAATTTCGATCGCATCCTCGAACCGTCCCTCGCGCACACAATTCATATACTGCGGCACCTTCTGGTCCACCGGGCACTCGTCCGTACAGGGCGCCTTGATGCAGTCGAAAAGTCCCAACTCCCGCGAGGTCTTCGTCCGCTGGGCATCCAGGGCGTTGGCATAACGGGAACTCTTCCTGACCGCGTCGGCATAGGCCTTGAGGTGTGCGAGAGCCCCGTCGGGCGCGGGGATGCCGGCCGCACGCGCGCGCTCAACATACTGGCGCAGGCGCAGATAACCGCCCGTTTTCAGGATGTCGGAACACACCGTGATGGTCTTCATGCCGCACGCGAGCAGGTCCGCCACGTTGAAGGCGTCCGCTCCCGCCGAGAACGACATCGCAAGCTGGCCGCCAAATTCCTCCGCCAGCTTGGCCGCAAGGTTGACCGTCACCGCGTGCAGCGGACGGCCCGACATGTACATCATCTTTTCCTTCTTCGGGAACACGTCGCGCCGGTTCTCCACCTCGAGCGTATTGGAGAGCTTGACGCCGAAGCACACGCCTTTCCTCTTCGCGACATCCTGCAGCCGCCGCAGCATCGGCACCGCGTCCGCGTATTTCAGATCGTGGCCAAAAGCTTCGTCAGGAACATGCACCTCGCGAAATCCCAGATCCTCATTGAGAATGCGTCGCAGCATCTCCGGCCCCAGCAGCGTCGGGTTCAGCTTCACATTCGTGTGAAAACCCCACTCGGTAATGAGGTACGCGGAGATCTTTTCAATCTCGTCCGGCGGACATCCGTGCATCGTCGAAAGCGTGACGTTGTCCGACAGCCGGGCGGGAATCGAACCATCGTCGATGCCCGGCACATACTTCGCCACGGTGGCGATGTGCTGCTTCAGCAGGTCGCCCGCATCGGCAATCCGGCGCAGGTAACCCTGCATGTTGGGCTTGAGGATGCCCTCCATGTTGTAACCCACACTGACGTTGAAAATCATGCCGGGCCGCCGGCCGGGAAGCCCCAGCTTGCGATGCAGCGCATGAATCAACACCCATGCCCGCACATACTCGTCAAACGATTGGTCCACCTTGAGTTCCTGCGACCACTCGCAGTTGTAACCCTCGTCCTGCATGTCAATGCAGGGCTTGGAGACCTCGATCTCGTCCAACGTCTGGACGGTCTTCAACTCGATGAACCGGGCGCCACATAGCCAAGCCGCGATGATATTCTGGGCCATCTGGGAATGTGGACCAGCCGCTACGCCAAACGGCGTCTCCAGGTCCTGCCCATACAAGCAGGTGCGGATCGGGTCATCCGGCAACGGACGGAAAAACAGCTCGCGCGGAATGCCAAAAATGGAGCCTGCCCCCTCCAGTTCCGAGAAGACCCACGATGCAAGTTGCTCCATCGAGACAGGCTGGAATCTATCCGACACGTTCCGTCCTCCCCTGCGGGTAATGATAACGAAGCCTCGCCGGTACCCGCCACCGCATTTTTCCGCTGAACGGTTCGCGACGCGGTACAAGGCGCGCTGGTATCGTACCCACCTCCAGTGACCCCGTTAACCCTGTCCCCGCCATCGTGTAGGAATGGTCCTACACGGTTTGCGTGCAGTTTCTTGCAGACAACTAGGGCGCCCGTTGTCAGTATAAGCCCGGTTGTCGTTGTGGGCGACGACCTTGCAAGGAGGGTTTTCATGGAGAGGGCCTTAACTCCCGGGTGGGAGGAGCGCCGTTGTTTGGATTTGTCCAACAACCGGGCATTTCGAGCAAACAGGATGCTGCGGTGCGTCCTGCTCTTCTTGTTGGCGCTGTCCACCAGCGCCTTCGCCGAAACCTATCATGCCAAGATCGGTGTATGGGCGTCCGAAGGCCCCGAAGCCACACAGGACCGCTGGGGCATGACGGTGCAGTATTTGAATGACACCGTCTCCGACACCACGTTCGTCCTCGTACCCCTTGGCTACGACGACCTGATCAACCAGGTCGACCGGCGCGCGCTTGATTTCGTCATCGTCGATCCCGGCCTCGAAGTGAAACTGGAAATCCGTCATGGCACGGAGGCCATCGCGACGCTCCAGAATACGTTCAAGGGAAATGCCTACGCCCTCGCCGGAGCAACGGTGTTCTGTCGCGCCGATCACTCCGGCCTGCTCACCGCCTCAGATCTCAAAGGCAAGTCTCTCGGCAGCACATCGGAACGCTCCATGGAGGAATGGGTGTCGGTCCTGCGCGAGTTGCGCGCAAACGGCATCGACCCCGCCGGGGATATCAAGCCGCCCATGTTCCTTAACCGTGCCGAAACCGTGGTGGCCAATGTCCTGAACGGCTCGCTCGATGTCGGCTGCGTCCGCTCCGGGACGCTGGAAGCGATGGCCGCAGCACAGAAACTCGACATGTCCGCCGTGCGCGTAATCTCGTTGAATGATGACACGGGAAATGAACACCTGCCCGTCGCCGTGAGCACACGTCTTTATCCCGAATGGTATTTCGCCGCCTGCGAACGGGTCCCCGACGACACCGCCAAACGTGTCGCCGCGGCCCTGCTCACCATGTCGGGCAAGTTCCCCGAAGTGGTCGACCGCCCCCACCTGCTCGGATGGACATCGCCCCGCTCCAATATCGCAGTGCACGAGGCCTTCAAGGAATTGCGCCTGCCTCCTTACGAGCACTTTGGCGAGATATCCTTCATCGCGGTCGCGCGACAATACATGTACTGGTTCATCACGGCCGGCGCAACAATCGTGGTCATGCTGTTCGCGATCCTGTATGTCACAGCGCTCAACCGCGCGTTGTTCGCCGAAATCGCGGAACGCAAGCGCGCCGAAGCCGCCCTGCGGGAAAGTGTTGCTCGTTTTGAAAATATCGCCTCCTGCTCGGCCGACTGGATCTGGGAAACAGACGCGGACGGGCGCTATACGTATTCGAGCACCATTGTGCTGGCGATGCTGGGCTACACAGCCGACGAGGTCGTCGGCAAACACCACGCAGATCTCTTTGCCAGGGCGGAACGCGAACGACTTCAGGCCGAGGGCCAGTTGGCCCTGGGAGCCGGCGCGCGGCTATTCCGCGAGCGCTATCGCCTGCTGACCAAGGATGGCCGCGTGGTGATCCACGAGACCACAGCAGAGCCGGTGATCAACGGCGACGGGCAATGCGTGGGCTACCGCGGTGTGAACCGGGATGTAACATCGCAGGTTCGCTTTGTGCGCCTGCGGCAATAGGCCTCTGCACCCGCCCATGAACGAAGTGCAGACGCGGACTTCCTTTCGCTTCCGTGGTTCCGCTATAATACTGGACGCCCCGTGAAAGCTGCCACGAACAAAACCAGGCAGGTTCGCATCCTGCTGATGGAGGACGACGGCACGGTCGCCCACCTCATCCAGCTTCATCTCCAAAGCCGCGGCTACGCCGTCGACCTGGCCTTCGATGGACGCAAGGGGCTCGACCAATATGCCGCCGGCAAACACGACATCCTTGTCATCGATCAGCGCATGCCGGTCATGTCCGGACTGGACGTGATCCGGGAACTGCGGAACAAACCACCCCTGCCGCCCATTCTCATGATTTCCGCGCTGGGTAGCGAAGAGGTCGCCGTCGAGGCGCTCAAGCTCGGCGCCCTCGACTACGTAATCAAAGACCCTTACGCGCGATTCCTTGAATCGCTCCCGCTCATCATCGAGGATGCGCTCAAGCGCCACCGCCAGGCATCGGAACTCCAGCACGCCACCGAAGAACGGAATCGCTGGCTGCACGAACTCAAGCAACGCGTGAAGGAGCTTGGCTGTCTCTACGGCCTCGAGAAGCTCTTTGCCTCGGCGGGGGACGATCTGGGCCCGGTACTCGAGGAAATCGCCAACATCATTCCCCACGCGTGCCGTTACGAAGCCATCTGCTGTACGCGCCTCCATATCCGCAACCGCGAGTACCGCTCTGCGAATTACATCGAAACGCCGTGGCATCAGGAGTTCCCCATCAAGGAGTTCGGCACCGTCATCGGCGCACTCGACATCGGATTCCGCGAACGGCCGCCGGTGCCGGACCACGAACTGTTCTCACCCGAGGAACGCGAACTGCTGCACGCCATCTCCGAACGGCTTGGCCAGTTCTTTGACCGCTGGCGCTCCCTGACTGAACTGAAACAGAGTAATGCAGAACTCCGCAAGTTGACCCGCGCGGTGGAACAAAGCCCTGCGGGCGTCATGGTCACCGATGCACAAGGCCTCATCGAGTACGTCAATCCCAGCTTTACCACCATGACCGGATTTACGCAGGAAGAAATCCTTGGCCAGACCCCCCGCATGCTTAAATCCGGCGAACGAAGCATCGAGGAATATCGCGAACTGTGGGAAACGATCACCGCCGGTCGCGAATGGCGCGGCGAGTTTCACAACCGGCGCAAGGGCGGCGACCTCTATTGGGACTACTCCATCATTGCACCGATCCTGAATGACCGCGGCGAGATCACGCATTTCGTCGCGATGAAAGAGGACATCACCAGTCGCAAACAGGCTGAGCAGCTCCAAGGCGTTGTGCTGAACCTCTCGGCGAGACTTGCGGGTTGTCCGACCGAGGACGAGATTTCCCGCCTCGTCGTGGAAGGCATCCGCGAGCAGATGGGCATAGACCGTGTCGGGCTCTTCCTTGGCGATCCTGCGAATCCCCCCTTCCGCGGCACGTACGGTACGGACATGCAGGGCAGGACCACCGACGAGCACAACCACGTGTGGGACATTGGCTATGAACGCGACGTCGCTGATCTCTTCGAAGGTGAAGCCTACAAAACCGGCCTCCCCTTGGGGAACCCCGATGCCCAGCCCGGCGAGGAAAATCTTTCCACCACGCTCGTTGCCCTGCGCCAGGCAGGCTTGATCTTCGGCGTGATCAGCATCGATAATCGCATCTCGCGTCGACCCATCACCCGCACGCAGATCGTACACATCGCGCTGCTCGCCGAAGTCCTGGGCAACACCCTGCAGGTTGCGCGCGCACGCGAAGCGTTGCGCGCTTCGATCGAGGAAGTGCGCCGCGCCAACGATGAACTCGAGGCGTTCAACCGCGCCATGGTGGGACGCGAGAACCGGGTGATTGAAATGAAGGAGGAAATCAACCAGTTGCTGGTGGAACTCGGTCGCGAACCCAAATTCCCGGTCGTCTGGAAGCAGGCCGGGACCGACGTGAATGACCAACCCGGACCCGGATGACCATGCCCGACACACGCCCCATCATAGTACGCGGCTCCGACACGCGGGCGTTGAAGGACTACGCCACCGAGCACGTCGAACTGGCGTGGATCTCGCCTTTCCGGAAGTACGCCCCGGCCGTGCTCGTGCTTTGCGTTGCCGCACTCCTGGCCGTGGCCGTCCTGCTGCCCCTGTGGGCCATGCCCGAATGCGCCCCCACCTTGACGGCCAAGCTCCTGCTCGTCCTCGTCTACGCCGCGCTCGCGGCCCTCGGCGGCTACCTCTTTATCACGGCCAACGCCCTTGAGCAGGCTCATCAGCGTGATGTGGAAAGCACTCGCGAACTTTCGGGTATCAGCGAGCGGCTGGACATCACGCTCCGCAGCATCGGCGATGGCGTGATCTCCACCGACGTGGACGGCAAGGTTACCCTGATGAACGACGTGGCAATCGACATGACTGGCTGGCCTGCCGATCGCGCCCACGCCACAAAGGCTTCCGAGGTGTTCCACATCATCAACGAGAAAACCCACACGCTCCAGCCCGACCCATCGCGCTACGTGCTGTCGTCCGGCCGCCGCATCCGCGAAGAAACGCAGGCCCTGCTCATCTCGCGCGACGGCACCGAGCACCCCATTGCCTACAATGCCGCGCCGATCCTCGACAGCGAAGGCTGGCTCATGGGCGCCGTGATCGTATTTCACGACGTGACGGAACTCCGCGAGGTCCAGCGCCAGCGCGAAGAGCTGATTGGCGAGCTCTCGCAGACCAATGAGCGGCTGAAGGAAGAAATCGGCAAACGCGAAGCCGGCCGCCGCGCCGCGCTGAGCCTGATGCAGGATGCGCAACTGGCACAGGCCGAGCTGCGCGAGAGCGAGGAGCGCCTCCGCGTGCTGTTCGAGGGCATCGATGACGCACTCTTTGTCCTCGATGGCGCGGGCACCATTCTCGACAGCAACCAGGCAGCCTGCACCTCTCTCGGTTACACCCGCAAGGAACTGCTGGGCATGACGCTGCGCGAGATCGAACAGGCTGACGGCGCCAGCGGCCCCGAACGGCTGTACCAGGCGCGCGATGGCCGCATCATCCCGGTTCATGTCCACGTCTCCAACATCCGCTACCGCAACCAGCCTGCCGTGCTGACGGTCGCGCGCGACATCGCCGAACTGCGACAGATCGAGGACGAACTGCGGTCCAGCAACGAACAACTCCGCGAAAGCAACGCCGCACTCGAGGAGTATGCCCGCGTCGCCTCACACGATCTCCAGGAACCGCTGCGCAAGATCGAGAGCTTCGTACAGGTCCTGATCGAGGACTACGCCGACCGTTTCGACCCCAAGGGCCGGAACTACCTCGACATCATGGTCGACGCCGCCCGACGAATGCGACGGCTCATTCGCGATGTACTGGCGTTCTCCCGGGCCGGCACCGCCGAGCAACCGCTCGCGCCTGTGGACCTCGACAGCGTGGCCAAAATAGCCATCGACAACCTGTCCGAACGCATCCAGGAGAAAGCCGCCAAGGTCATCGTGAGCCCCCTGCCCACCGTGATCGCCGATGAGACGCAGATGATTCAGTTGTTCCAGAATCTCATCGGCAATGGGCTGAAGTTCAACAAACATGCAGAGCCTACCATCCGGGTCACGACCAAGGACGAACATCAATACTGGCGCATTGCCGTCGCCGACAATGGCATCGGTATGCGATCCACCGAGAGCCATCTGCTTTTCGCGCCGTTCAAGCGGCTCCACACCCAGCAGGAGTACGAGGGCACCGGTATCGGCCTCGCCATCTGCCGACGCATCGTCGCCCGCCACGGAGGCCAGATCGGTCTCGAGTCGGAACTCGGCAAGGGCAGCACCTTCTGGTTCACCTTGCCGAAACGCACGGACACAAGAATTGAAGCAGACGAACCAACACCGGGCCCGGCGGGCCGGAAAAAAGGGAGACCATCATGACGCGGATCAACGTTGAGCCCATCCATATTCTGCTGGTCGAAGACGACGAAGCGGACATCCTCCTCGCCCAGCGTGCCTTCGAACGCGCCAACATATGGAACAAGATAGACGTGGTCCGCAACGGACAGGAGGCGCTCGATTTTCTCGACAACCAGAACGCCTATGCCGACAAGGCCAAGTACCCCAAGCCCGGCGTGATCCTGCTGGACCTCAACCTGCCCGGCATCGACGGCCGCGAGGTGCTCAACCGCGTCTCGAGCGACCCTGAACTGAAGTCCATCCCCGTGGTCATTGTCAGCACGTCCGACTATGAGAGGGACATCGAGCACGGTCGCGCACACGGCGTGGAACATTACATCATCAAGCCGATCCAAGTGGATAACATCATGGAAACGTGCTCCGCGATCCGCGGCTTCCGCATTATCCTCGGCAACGTGGTCTGACCGGCGCAGAAATTACGTCCCGCCGTTGGCAATCGTGCCCCGCCGGGGTAAACTGGCCGCATGCAACCTGCGGTCTTCAGTCCCCTGAACTACGCGATTCTCTTCGCATACATGGCCGGCATGCTGGCGATCGGCTGGATCTTCGCCGGTCGACAGAAAACTACCGAGGAGTATTTCCTCGCCGGCCGACGCATGCCGTGGCTCATCGTCGCCATGAGCATGTTCGCCTCGCTGACGAGCGCGGTGACCTACATGGGTCTGCCCGCAGCCGCCTTCACCGAGAATATCTCGCTCATCGTCGTTTGCATCATCAGCCCGCTTGTTGCCCCTGTGCTGATCTTCGTCTTCTATCCCGTCTTCTGCCGGCTCCGCGTCACCACATCCTATGAGTACATCGGCCTGCGCTTCGGCAGGCCCGCCCGTTTCGCCGTGTCCGCTCTCTTCATCCTCGCGCGACTCGGCTGGCTCGGCACCGTCATCTACGCACCCGCCGTCGCCCTCTCCGTCGTCACCGGCCTGCCCCTTTGGTCCGCCATCCTCCTGATGGGCCTCATCGCCACCGCCTACACCGTTCTCGGCGGCATCACTGCCGATATCTGGACCGACGTGGTCCAGTTCATCATCATGGTCGTCGGCGCGGCCTGGCTCGCCACCACCCTCCTCACGCGCGTACCCGGCGGCCTCCACGGCATCCTCACGGCCGCGGGCGAGGCCGGACGCCTCCACGTGTTCAACACCCGGCTCAGCCTCTTCGAGATGAGCGGATGGATGGTGGCCGTCGCATTCTTCTTCCAACTCATGCAGGATTACGGCACCGACCAAACCACCGTGCAACGCCTCATGACCACCTCCGATTTCCGGGGCGTCGTCAAGGCCATCCTCTTCAACGCGGCCACCGATTTCGTGCTCATCGGCCTGCTGCTCTTCCTCGGCATCGGCATGTTCGCCTACTACGCCGCGTTCCCGAATTTGCTCCCGCCCGGAACCGCGGGCGATCGGGTCCTGCCTTACTACATCATCCACGCCCTGCCCAACGGCGTGTCCGGTCTTCTCGTCACCGCGATCTTTGCAGCGGCCATGTCGAGCATGGACTCCGGCATCAGTTCGCTGTCGACCGTCGTCGTCAACGACTTCGTCCGTCCGCTGCGCCGCGTCGCCCGGCCCGACACCCACGACCTCAACCTGGCCCGCCTGCTGACCTTCGTCCTCGGCGCGCTCGCCACCGGCATCGCGTTCTTCGTGTCGTCGTTCGAGCACGTCATCCAGGCCTATACCACCATCATCAGCCTCTTCAGCGGCCCCGTGCTTGCGCTCTTCCTGCTGGGCCTTTTCTCGCGCCGCGCGTCGTTCGCAGCGTGGGTCGTGGGCTGCGCCGTATCCATCCCGAGCACCCTCGTCATTCAGTACGTCGTCAAGGTTCACTGGATCTACTACTTCCCGTTCGCCTTCGGCGTGACACTGATTTTGGGGCTGCTGGCCACGCTGCTGCTGCCATCCGCACCCGCCGACCCGGCGCTGCTCTTCAGCTTCCGCCGGCCCGGCCGCCAATAAAAAAGTTTCCAATCCTTGGAAAAATCCGTGTACAGTTTTCCAATCCTTGGAAAAAAGACCGTCTGGAAGGAGTTCGTCATGAGAAGCGATAAAGTGAAACAGGGTTTTGAACGCGCGCCGCACCGCAGCCTCCTGCGCGCCACGGGCCTCAATTCCGAAGCCATTGCCAAACCGTTCATCGCCGTTTGCAACGCCTATACCGATGTCATCCCCGGCCACGTCCACCTGCGCAAGGTCGGCGACATCGTGAAGAAGGCGATCCTTGCCGCCGGCGGCACCCCCTTCGAATTCAACACCATCGGCATCTGCGATGGCATCGCGATGGGCCACGCCGGCATGAAGTACTCGCTGCCCAGCCGCGAGCTCGTCGCCGACTGCGTCGAAACTATGGTCAACGCGCACCAGTTCGATGGCATGGTTTGCATCCCCAATTGCGACAAGATCGTCCCGGGCATGATTATGGGCGCGCTGCGCTGCAACATCCCCACGATCTTCGTCAGCGGCGGACCGATGCGCGCGGGTAAAATGCCTGACGGCCGCACCGTGGATCTGATCAGCGTGTTCGAAGGCATCGGCGCCTACAAGGCCGGCAAGCTCGACGAGAAACAACTCCTCGAACTCGAATGCCACGCCTGCCCCGGTGCCGGCTCGTGCTCCGGCATGTTCACCGCCAACTCCATGAACTGCCTCTGCGAAGCGATCGGCCTCGCCCTGCCCGGCAACGGCACGATCCTCGCCGAGGATCCGAAACGCCGCGGTCTCTGGCGCGCCGCCGGAAAGAGAATCCTGGAAATGATCGGCGAAAATCTCCGCCCGCGCGACATCGTCACGCAGGAATCGTTGGATAACGCCTTCGTACTCGATATGGCCATGGGCGGCAGCACCAACACCGTTCTGCACACGCTGGCCATCGCGCACGAGGCGGGCATCGACTACAAGCTCGACCGCATCAACGACCTGTCGAAGAAGTGTCCCAACATCTGTAAGGTCTCGCCATCCTCGCCGTACCATGTCGAAGACGTGGACCGCGCCGGCGGCATCAGCGCGATCCTCAAGGAAATCAGCCGCATCCCGCGCCTGCTGAACACCGGCTGCAAAACCGTCACCGGCAAGACCCTTGGAAAGAACATCGCGCGCGCCAAGAGCAAGGATCCGGCCTGTATCCGTCCAATCGAAAACGCCTACAGCCCGGAGGGCGGATTGTTCATTCTTCGCGGAAACCTCGCGCCGGAAGGCGCGGTGATCAAGGCTGCCGGCGTGGATCCCAAGATGCTCACTCACGAGGGACCTGCCATCATCTTCGAATCGCAGGAAGATGCCTGCGAAGGCATCCTCGCGGGAAAGGTGAAACCCGGCGATGTGGTCGTGATTCGCTACGAAGGACCGAAAGGCGGTCCCGGCATGCAGGAAATGCTCTCACCCACGAGCTACATCATGGGACAGGGGCTCGGCGACAAGGTGGCGTTGATCACCGATGGCCGGTTCAGCGGCGGCACGCGCGGCGCGTGCATCGGCCACGTCTCACCCGAAGCGGCAGAGGGTGGTCCGATCGGCCTGCTCAAGAACGGCGACATCATTTCCATCGACTGCCTCGCGCGTAAACTCGAGGTCAAGTTGACGGATGCCGAACTGGCGCTCCGCAAGCAATCGTGGCAGGCGCCCGAACCCCGGTTCAAAACCGGCTGGCTCGCTCGTTATACAAAGATGGCGACCAGCGCCAGCACCGGCGCGGTGTTGAAAGATTAGGGCGGCCAGGTCAGAAGCGGCCTACACATCCCCTTTTTGACAAACGGGGGCGTTGGGGGTTTCTTGCTGATAGACGCGCTTGAGCCGCTATCTCTGATTATGTTAGCGTCTCCGGGAGACTGGAAAAGGAGATCGCGATGATTGCACCAAAGCAGCAGTCCCGTGCCCGCACTCTGTTCACGATTGGCTATGAAGGGCTCAATACCGCTGATTTCCTCAAGTACCTTGATTACCACCGCATAGAGGTGCTGGTTGACGTACGCGAACTGGCTTTCAGTCGCAAGCGGGGCTTTTCCAAAACTGCGCTGCGCACAGCTACAGAACAGGCGGGCGTTCAATATGTCCACATCCGGGAGCTTGGATCACCTCGAGAAGATCGCCACGAGTTAAAGGAGAGCTGGGACTACAAGAGCTTTTTCAAGGCGTATCGGCGGCATCTCGAAGATCAATCGGACGCAATTGATAGCCTACTTGATCTGCTTGCCGAGAATGACAGAGTTTGTCTGATGTGCTTTGAAAAAGAACACGAGAAATGTCACAGAAGTTCGTTGGCTGCTTTCATCTCTGAACAGTTCGAAGGGGCACTCAAAGTGGAGCCGGTGAAGACATGGGTGAAATGAGGGACTTGGAGGCTCTTGTCGTAGTCAAAGCGTACCCGAATCCGAGCCAAGCATTGAGTGAAGCTGTTTGTGTCGCAGCCATCTCTCGTGATCTCGGGCTCGTCAGATTGTATCCGATCCCCTTCCGGGACTTGGACGATGCCCGCAAGTTCGCCAAGTATCAGCGCATCCAGCTTCGGGTTCGTGAGCCCAAAGCTGACGGCCGCCCCAACACATTCAGACCCGATGTTGCCACTCTCAGCCTCGTGGGCGACCCGTTGCCAACAATTGACGGATGGCGGGAGCGCAAGGAATGGGTGATGCCCGAGGTAAGCGAGTCCATGTGCTGGATCCAGCGCCAGCAGGAGGCAAACGGGATGTCCTTGGGAATCTTCAAGCCTCGGCAGGTACTTGATGTGGAGCAAGAAGAGGATGAGTCCAAGGATTGGACACCCGCCGAACTGGCCAAACTGAGCCAAGCAGACCTGTTTGCAGCCGGAGAGAAGAAGCCTCTCGAAAAGATTCCCTTCAATTGGAGATACCGCTACACATGCGCAGATCCCTCCTGCAAGGGCCATCGGCAGCAGATCATTGACTGGGAAATCCACGAGCTTTACCGCAATCTGAAGCGACGAGGAATTACCAATCCAGAAGACATCCACGAGAGTATCCGTCAGAAGTACCTCGGGGAGCTTTGCGCACCCGACAAGGATGTGTACTTCTTCACTGGCAACATGGCTAGGTATCCGCAAAGCTTTCTGATCCTTGGGGTCTTCTGGCCACCAAAAGAAGTACAGATGCGATTGTTGTAATCATGCCAACACTGGACTGGATCGGGAAAAAGGCGGTGGTGGGGCATCACAAAGAGGTGCCGTTCCATCTGCTTCGCTGCAATCAGGAACTCTCCGTGGGCGATCCCGGTTCCGGCAATCTTCTTGTCCAAGGCGATAACCTCACCGCGCTCAAGGCCCTCCTGCCCTACTACGGCGGACAGGTGAAATGCATCTACATCGATCCGCCCTACAACACCGGCAATGAAGGCTGGGTCTACAACGACAACGTCAATTCACCCGAGATGAAGGATTGGCTTGGGAAGGTTGTCGGCAGCGAAGCAGAAGACCTGTCCCGCCACGACAAGTGGCTTTGCATGATGTATCCGAGACTGTGTCTGTTGAGGGAATTCCTCCGCGAGGACGGCTCAATTTGGATTTCGATGGATGATTCGGAGTTTTCGGCTCTGAAAATCCTCATGGACGAGGTGTTTGGCAGGGACAAGTTCATCGCCGCCAATGTCTGGCAGAAGCGTTACTCCCGAGAGAACCGTGAAGCAATTGGTGATGTGCACGAATACGTTCTGACATATGCGAATGACCCAGAGCGTTTCAAGAGTGTCCGCAACAAGCTGCCCCTTGGCGAGAAGCAGTTGTCGGTATACAAGAACCGAAATAGCGATCCTAAGGGACCCTGGCGTGCCGTATCGCTATCGGCTCAGGGTTACAGGCCCAACCAGATGTATGAGATAACCTCGCCCATCACGGGGAAGACGCATCGTCCACCAGAAGGCTCTTGCTGGAAGGTAATCGAGCCCGAATACGAGCGTCTCCTGGCTGAAGGACGGATCTACTTTGGGAAGAGCGGAAACTCGGTACCATCGAGAATCCAGTATCTCCGAGACATTGAAGGTATGGTTCCTTGGACGTGGTGGCCGCACGAGGAAGTGGGGCACACAGACGAAGCGCGGAAGGAGATTCAATCCATCCTTGGAACCCAAACAGCCTTCGATACGCCAAAACCGACGCGACTGATTGAGCGTATTTTGCAGATTGCGACAAACCCTGGGGACTTGGTGCTGGACTCGTTTTCAGGCTCCGGGACGACCGGACACGCGGTTCTCAAGCTGAACAAAGCGGGCAATGACGAACGGCGATTCATTCTGGTCGAAATGGACTCAACCATCTGTCGGGACGTGACGGCGGAGCGTTTGAAGCGCGTCTGCGGCGGCTACAACGCGCGCGATGGCAAGCAGGTTGAGAGTCTAGTTGGCGGCTTCCGCTACTGCGAACTGGGACCCCCGCTGTTCGATGCCGAGAGACAGATTCGGAAGGAAGTTTCGTTCGACGAACTGGCGCACCACGTTTTCTTCATGGAAATGGGAGAACCGCTGCCGAAGAGGGCAACCGGGCGATCACCGCTGATCGGAATCGCGAAGGAAACCGCCGTTTACCTGCTCTACAACGGCATACTTGGCGACAAGGACCCGAGTGGCGGGAACGTTCTGACGAGCACCCTGTTGAAGAAGCTGCCGAAGCACGACGGACCGAAGATCATCTACGGGACCAGTTGCCGGATCAGCCCCTCGCGGTTGGACCGGGAAGGCATTTCGTTTCGACAGGTTCCTTACGAGGTGAGGGTTTCCTGAAATGTACGCACTGAAGGAATACCAGCAGAGATCCCTGAAAGCGTTGGAGACGTATTTCAACGAATGCGTCCGACTCAAGGACGCCGATACCGCCTTCTACGAAAGCACGCGCCGGGCCTACGTACCCGTCCGCGAACTTCCAGGCCTGCCGTACGTCTGCCTCCGGCTTCCAACAGGCGGCGGCAAGACGCTCGTTGCCTGCCACGCGGTCGGCACCGCCCTGAAGCGTTTCATTCAGGCCGATCACGCAGTTGTTCTTTGGCTGACGCCTTCCAATGCCATCCGGGAGCAGACGCTGAAGACCTTGAAGAATCGCCAACATCCCTATCGGCAAGCCGTGGAGTCTGAGGTCGGCTCCCTGAGCGTTCTGGACATCGAGGATGCCCGGTACGTCACTCGTTCGACGCTCGACACCGACACAACAATCATCGTTTCCACCATGCAGGCGTTTCGCGTGACCGAGACCGAAGGCCGGAAGGTGTACGAGGACAGCGGGCACCTGATGGACCACTTCACCGGGTTGCCGGATGAGGTCATGTCGTCCATCGAACGCAGGCCAGACGGGACATTTGACCACTCACTGGCAAACGTCCTGCGAACGCGACGTCCCATCGTGATTGTGGATGAGGCGCACAACTCACGCACGGATTTGTCCTTTGAGACGCTGGCACGATTCAACCCGTCGTGCATCATTGAGTTTACGGCCACGCCCGCCCGTGAAGAGCATCCCAGTAATGTCCTCCATACCGTCTCGGCTGCCGAGCTAAAGGCCGAGGCGATGATCAAGATGCCGATTCAATTGGAGACGCGGCCACGGTGGAAGGAACTGCTGGCGGACGCGATTGCCCAACGGAATGGGCTGGAGAAGGTCGCCAGGGCGGAGCTTGCGGCGACCAGTGAATACATCCGCCCCATCATGCTCCTTCAGGCACAGCCGAATCGAAAAGGCCATGACAACATCACAGTGGATGTCCTTGAAGAAAGCCTCCTCCAAGACCACAACATTCCCAAGGAACAGATTGCCCGGGCAACGGGGGCGGACCGCGACCTGGACGGTGTCGATATCCTCTCCGACAAGTGCGAAGTCCGGTACGTCATCACGATCGAAGCCTTGCGCGAGGGCTGGGATTGTCCCTTTGCCTATGTTCTCTGCACAGTTGCAGAAACAAGGTCTGGGCGGGCGGCTGAGCAGATCCTGGGCCGGGTTCTGCGTCTCCCCAAGGCGGCATGGAAGAAGAATAAGGAACTGAACACAGCCTATGCCTTTGCGGCAACCGCAAGTTTCGCTGAGGCAGCCAACGGTTTGACGGATGCTCTGATTGAGAATGGTTTTGAGAAGCAGGAAGCGAAGGACCTGATTGTTCATGCACACCCCGTTCAGGACCAGCTCCCGATAGAGGACTTGGAGCTTTTCGCCGGAGCCAACGCGGTGGCTTTGCCGGAACCGCTACCGGAAGCCAAGCTACCTGAAGAGACCCGCCGCAAGATCATGGTGAGCACCAAGACGGGGGCCGTGTCGGTCTGCGAGACGCTTACCGAACAGGACGTGAAGAACCTGAGGGCTGTTCTTTCCACCGAGAAGGGGAAGGCTGCCGTTGACGCCATCTACAAGGTATCGAAACGACTGGCGCCGAAGCGGAGAGTCTCCTTTGCTGAGCAGGGAGAACTCTTCTCCATTCCAGTCCTCGCACTAAGGGACGGTGATCTTTTTGAGCAATTCGAAGAAACGCATTTTCGGGAAATCGAGTGGAACCTCTCCAAGTGCGACCCCGTGTTGCCAGAGGCGGACTTCCCTTCGGTCCGCGAGAAGGGCCATCTCGGCGAAATCGACATAACCGACGGCGGGCAGTTGAAGGCAAAGGAATTCGTCGACAGCCTCCAGATTCAAATCGCCGCCATCGAGGCTGAGTCCGGATGGACGGTCGCGCAGTTGGTCAACTGGCTGGACAAGAAGATCCCCCATCCGGACGTCTCATTAACGGATGCGGGCATCTACATCGCAGGAGTCGTTAGATATCTGATCGAACAGCGGCAGCTCCCGTTGGACTTTCTGGCGCGGGATAAGTATCGGTTGCGTTCCGCAATCGAAAAGAAGATCGACGAGCACCGGCAGGACGCGCACAAGTCTGCCTTTCAGCTTTTCCTCCAGCCCGACCTCGCCAAGAGACTCGTTGTCACGCCGGAACAATGCTTTACGTTCGACCCCAACGCATACCCATACAATCAGCTTTATCACGGCTCATACCAGTTCCAGAAGCACTACTACCCACAGGTGGGAGACCTGGAAGATCGGGGCGAGGAGTTTGAATGCGCCCAGTTCATCGACGCCCTGACCGAGGTGAAGTGCTGGGTGCGCAACTTGGAGCGTAGACCACGGCACTCGTTCTGGATTCAGACATCAACGGACAAGTTCTATCCAGACTTCGTGTGCGTGCTCAACGACAAGCGATATCTGGTAATTGAGTACAAAGGCGAACACCTCTGGAGTAACGATGACTCCAAGGAGAAGCGACTCTTGGGAGACTTGTGGGCAGAGCGCAGTGACGGCAAATGCCTCTTCGTCATGCCCAAGGGCAAGAGCTTCGCGGACATCAAGGCCCGCATCCTGCAACCGTGACCGGTGCGGTGTTGAAAGATTAGTTTCAGGCTCCAAGTTTCAGGTTCCAAGTTGAATAAGCTTGGAACTTGGAATGTGGAACTACAGCCTCAGAAGCCTCGCCGCGTTGTCGTGGAACACGGCGCTGAGTTCGGCCTCGTTGAGACCGGTCTTTTCCATGAGGCGGATTTCCACGCCCTGGTCTGCCCACGGCGAGTCGGTGCCGAACATCACCTTATCCATGCCGTGGCGTCGCGCCATGTCGACAAACCGATCCGCCGCCAGAAAGGGAAGCGTGTAGGAAGATTCCAGGTACAGGTTGCGGCCGACAAGATGGCGGTCCACATCGTCCCACATCTGGAAACCGCCGAAGTGCGCGGCCACAACCGTCAGTCCGGGCACGCGATCCAGCACCCTGGCGATGCGATCCGGGTTGCCGTGGTACGGTGGCCCAAGTCCAATATCCACCCCGGCGTGAAACAGCGCGATCAGGCCCGCTTCCGCCATCGCCTCGTAAACGGGAAACATGCGCTCCTCGTCCACGTAGCATTTCTGGTAGTCCGGGTGAAATTTCACGCCCTTGATGCCCGCCGCACGCAGCCGCTTGATTTCCTCAAGGTTTCCGGGGTAGTCCGGGTGCAGCGTTCCGAAATTGATCAGCCCGGGCCGCTTCAGATTGATCACGAACGTGTTGACCGTCGGTGTCTGCGACCCCTTGGTCGACACCGGCTGGGTCACGCTCCACGCGATGCCGTTCTTCTTCATCGAGGCTTCCAGCCCGGCAGCCGTGCCGTCTGTGAACGCCGTCTCCCCGGAGTTGCCCGTGAGCTGCTTCACGGCCCGCGCAGCAAGGTCGTCCGGGAAGATGTGGACATGGATATCGATGATCTTTCGGCTCATGCTGGGAGGATACCGCGCCGGCCCCGCCCTCGCAAGAGCCCGCCTTTTTAGTTGTTGCCGTGAACCTGTGGGGTTATAACGCGGTCCAAGCAAAGGGACCTATGGGTTCAAGGGGTTGCTGTTGTGACGGATGATCCAAAAAAGAGCGAAGACTCCGGCGAGCTGATGTACGTGAAGTGCGCGTATTGCGGCAAGTGGATGGATGTGAAGCCGGGCCGTCTCAACTGGGTCAGTCACGGACTCTGCGAAGATTGCCTGGCCAAGGAACTCGAGAAGATCAAGGCGATGCAGAAGGAAAAGAAGAACCCGCCCCCGTCCACCGACTGATTCCTCTGACCCTACATGTTCTGCGGATTCGCGTAGGCTGCGATGTATTCCGGCAGCCACGGCATGTAGGTCGAATAGCCCGCGGGTAGATTGGTCACATAAGTTTCCGTGGCCGTGACGGACCGGGTGCCGGGCCCAACCTCGATGACCCAGCCGTCTTTGATCTTAAGTTGCGGCGCGGAACCATCCTCCGCGTAAGCCAGTTCGAACACCATCGTGCGCGAAGCTTCGCCGAAGTATGCGAAGTTGCTGTTGAGTCCCGTTTCCGCGACGGTGAGGAAGCGGTCGAATCTCGCCGGCCCCAGCGTAACATCAATCGCAGAGTAAAGATCGTCCTGCAACGCCTTGCCTTCCTCCGGGAAGGTGGGGATCTGAAGGATGACCTTGTCCGGGCGCGGGTTGGTCACGGTGATGAGTGCCGCCTCAATCTGGGCGAGGTAATCATGCGCATAGGCCAACGCATCGTTGATGTCATCCTTCTCAACCGGCGTGATCTTGAGGAAATCGGTGACCTCGTCGCTCAGCGTGAAATCCCCGTTCAGCGGCGCAAGTTGAAGGCGCGACATCTGGGCCTCGGAGAGCGGATACTTGCCGCGGAAGTTCGCAAGGATCCAGTTCATCACCGCCACCAGCTTGCCCTGCAGCTCGCGATTCTGTTTCTTGAGCTCGAGATTCTCTTCCGCAAGTCCGCCAGCCTGGCCTTGGGCCGTTGACCCGGAACCCGATTGCTGCGCCGCCTGCAGTCGCTTGCTTGCCGTCTCAAGCGGGCGCGCCACGCGGCCGGAAGAAGCATCCCCGATGGCCGCGGAGTCCAAGGCCGTAGCCGGCCTCCGCCCACCCTCCAGAAAAGCGCTTACAGGACCCATGAAGAGCACCGCGAACAGGATCAACGCGGCGGACACGCCCAAGGCTACATACTTGCCGGTATTTCTCACGAACGGAATCCTCTGTACACACGCACGGGGTAGATTATCATTCCGCGCCCGAAGCCAAGTCAAGATTTGTTGCCCTGGCAAGTTCACGCAAAGAGGGATGAACAGCGGGCGCTGGTTGGTGTCTCTTATCTGAAGCCATGATGAAACACTGGACACAACGTCGATGGATGCTGCTGGCGGCCGCATGCGTGATTGCTGCAGCCCTGGCCCAGGCACGAACCCCGGTCATGTCCGTCCCGCGCGAGGACGAGATGGCGAAGCTGGTCGCCGCCTACCTGCCCCGGATGCACCTTCTCCATGCGCCGATCGACGACCGGATGGCAGGGGCTGCGCTCCAAACCTTCCTCGAGGATCTTGATTACGACCGCTGCTACTTCCTCGCCTCCGACATCGAGGAATTCCGCAGGTCGGCCACAGAATTGGATGACCAGTTGCAGAATGGTGACGTTTCGTTCGCCTACCATGTCTACGACATACTCAAGCAGCGCGTGGCAGACCGTGTGGCCTTCGCCGACAAGCTGCTCGACAAGGGATTCGATTTCAACGTCGAGGAATCCTACGAGTGGAAACGGAAGGATGCCGACTGGCCCGCTGACAAGGCCGCGTGGGATGAATTGTGGCGCAAGCGGGTGAAGAACCAGTTGCTGGCGCGCACGGTAGCCGACCAACTTGCCGCGGAACAGGGGACCAACACGACCGACGACGTCTCGCTCAACGAAGATGAAGGCGAAGAATCGCCACCCCCGGCAGCGAAACTCACGCCGGTTGAGTTCGTGCGCAAGGGCTACCACCAGTACCTCACCATTCTGAACGACAATGATCCCGAGTGGGTGCTCGAACGTTACCTCACCGCATTCACGCGCGCTTATGACCCGCACTCCGATTACATGTCCGCCAGCAACACCGAGGATTTTGACATCGGCATGAAGCTCTCGCTGACCGGCATCGGTGCGGTGCTGTCCACCGAGGACGGTGCAGCCAAGATCGAGCGGCTTATCGCCGGCGGCCCCGCAGAGAAAGACGGCCGCCTCAAACCCGGCGACAAGATCATCGCCGTCGCACAGGGCGATGAGGACCCCGTGGACATCCTGCACTGGCCGCTCAACAAGGCTGTCCGCCTGATTCGCGGTCCCAAAAACACCAAGGTTGTTCTCAATGTCATCCCCGCCGCCGACATTTCCGGCGCCACGGTGACGCGGGTCGACATCATCCGCGATGAGGTCAAGTTGGAGGAGCAGGCCGCAAAAGGCGAAGTTCGCACCATCCGCACCGCCGACGGCAAGGACCGCACGTTCGGCGTTATCCGGTTGCCCGAATTCTACGCCGACCTCCGCACCGGCGGCCCATCGAAAGGCGAGCCGCGCAGTTCCTCCAAGGACGTGCAGAAACTCCTGATCGATCTCCAAACCAATCATCTCGACGGCATCGTGCTCGATCTGCGCAACAATGGCGGCGGCCTATTGACCGAGGCCGTCCGCATGACCGGGTTGTTCATCGACAAGGGCGCTGTCGTCCAGGTCAGCAATGGATTCGACACCGACGTGCTGAATGATCGCGAGGCCGGCGCCGACTACACCGGCCCGCTTATCGTGCTCGTGAACCGGCAAACCGCATCTGCTTCGGAGATCCTCGCCGGCGCGCTTCAGGACTATCGCCGGGCGCTCATCGTCGGCGATTCTAAAACCCACGGCAAGGGCACGGTGCAGACGCTGACCAACCTCCGCAACGACGACCCCGCACTGGGCACCCTGAAGGTGACCACCGCCAGCTTCTACCGCATCGCGGGTGGCTCCACGCAGAAACGCGGTGTCTCGCCCGACATCGTGATTCCGTCGGTGCTCGACTCGATGGAGATCGGCGAGGAATATCTGCCCAACGCGATGGAATGGTCATCGGAATACCCGGCCCTGTACCACCCCATCGGCGATCTCCAACAGATCATCCCCAGCCTGCGCGAGCGGTCTGCCGAGCGTCTGAAAAACAACCTGCGTTTCAGTGCCTATAACGACCTGATCACCAAGCTCGCGGAACGTCAGAAGGCCAAGGATATCTCGCTGAATCTCAACGAACGCCTGACGCTGGCCCGCTCCGAGCGCGAGTTGCAGAAGGCGCTGGATGAGAGCGACAAGGACAAGACCGGCGACGAGAAGGCGGAGAAGGAAAAGGACATCGTGCTCGATGAGTCGCTCAACATCTTGTCCGACATGGATGATCTCGAGGTGTCGCAGGCCAAGGTGGCTTCACAGGGCGGAAGCACCGGCACCCTCGCCATCCCGTAGCAAGCCGCCGTTCGCTCAGCGCACGTCTTCGCGACTGAACACCACCGACCCGCCGGGCGGAAGCGTTACCTTCGCGCGCCCCGCCGGCCGGTCTGCCGTCTCCGGAAGGATCTGCTTCCACACGCCCGGCCCCGCCAGGTCCAAATTGACGATGACCGACTCGCGGCCAAAATTGATCGCCACCACCACCGAGCCGCCGTCCGCCCAACGTTCGTAGACCGCGACATCCGAGGGCAATCCCTTCGTGCGGAATCGAATATGGCCGGTCCGCAGAGCCGGGTGCACGGCACGAAGGCGGATCAGGGCGCGCGTCTGCGCCGCAAGCGCACGGTACAACGGATGGCCGTAGTGACTCCACGTCAACGGATTCGGCGCCAACACCTTCGCCGTGCTCTCGCCGATCTCCTGCCCCGCATACAACATCGGAACGCCGGGCGCGGTCAGCACGACCGCCAAGCCGGACGCGGACCGCCGAAGGGCTTCGTCCAGACTGAACCCCGCCTGCTGCAACTCGCGCGGCAGCCGCTCCTCATCGTGGCTCTCGGTGTAAACCATCCGGCCAAAGGGATCGTCGAATCCAAGCTGCTTCGGATCCATGATGCGCTCGAAC
Source organism: Verrucomicrobiota bacterium (assembly GCA_036821485.1). Taxonomy (GTDB): domain Bacteria; phylum Verrucomicrobiota; class Kiritimatiellia; order CAIQIC01; family JAGNIJ01; genus DAISJM01. Next base: position 82,005 of record DAISJM010000006.1, read on the forward strand.
TCCGTCTGATCGAGCTTGGCGTTCCGGAGCATGTCGCGCAGACGCCAGCGGAAATAGTCGTGCCATTGCGAATCCATCTCGGTCTTGTTCACCAGGTCGGGATCCGACGGCAGGTGCTCGGCGATCTGGTAGGTTCCCGTGTCGACCTGCTTGCCGGCCCACGCAAACCAGCTCGCGCCCCAGTCATTGTAACCCTGCCACCCCACCCAGCGCGTCGCGTCGTAACGAAATCCGTCGGTGTGATACTCCTCGATCCAGAAACGCAGCAGGTCGGCGGTGTACTTCTTCACGGCCTCCGCCGGCTGGTCGATATCGGGGAAACCCCAGTTGTCACCGAGAAACAATCGAAAGTACGGGCTCGCATCGTAATCCAATCCGTATAGCTGGGCCAGCGGCGAGCTTCCGTCCATGTGATTCAGCACCATGTCCCCGATGAATCCGATACCGCGCCGGTGGCATTCGGAGATGAGCTGCTTCAGCTCGTTGGGTGTGCCGTAGGTTGTCTCCGGCGCATAATGAAACGCCGGGTTGTAACCCCAGCTCCACGCGCCGGCAAACTCGGTGACCGGCAACGGCTCAATGGCTGTCACCCCCAGTCCGCGAATGTAGTCCAGGCGCTCCACGAGCCCGGTGAAGCCGCGGCCGGGACAGAAATCGTCCAGGCACAGTTCGTAGATGATCAGTTGGTTCAGCGGTGGCCGCACGTAATCGGCGTCGCCCCACGCAAAAGGCTTCGCGCCCACCTCAAGCACGGACAAGGCCCTCTCGGGAAGATGGGTCTCCTTCCCCATCTGATCCTGCCAAGTCACATCGTGCGAAAAGGGATCAGCCAACAACTGCTGCCCATCGATCAGATACTGGTAGCGATACGTGCCCGCCGGAAGCTTCTTGCGAAGCCACCACGTGCCGTCGGACGACACGCTCATCGGATCCGCCAGGGGATTCCATTCGTTGAAATCACCCACCACGGAGATGAAATGTTTACCCGGCGCGAACAGGGCAAAGAGCGTGCCGCTCTTGTCGGTCCACACACCGAGACGCGTACCCTCCGGCACCGCCGCCACGCGCAAGGACGGAATACGCCAAACTTCAACCATGTCCAATGCCGGCCGGCTGGCGCGCGACGTGGACGCCACCAGCGTATGCCGCCCAAGCGAAAGCGCGTTGGACGCGAACAACCAATCGAGCGGACCGTCCAGCAGCGTCACCAGCGGCTTGCCGTCCAACCACAGCGTGACAGGGACCGCAGGCTCCACCAGCAGGCTTGCGCTCAAATCGCCCGCAAACGATTCACCATTCGTCGGAGTCAACCATCGCAACGTCGGCGCAGATGGATCATTCAGCGCGATGAGGAAATTGTAGTTCCTTCCAAAATCGGTGTCCCATACATCCGTTGCACCATTCGTCGCACCCGGCCAATGCACCGCGGCGTGCAGGCTGGTTACAACTTGTTCCGGCCGATTGAAGGGCCCAAGGGTGATGACGGACACCCCGTCCTTGTTCGGCGGCGGCAGCGGAGAATCAACGGCAAGCCCATCCTCGGAGGCGACCGACCCGGCCGGCCAATAGGCTGTATCCGGCTGCTGCCACTGCCCGTGCGCCGCGTTCACACCCCACCGCAGCAGCCCCTTCTTTGCACCACGGCGCACTGTCGCCGTGATGTCATCGTTCAACGTGGCATCTTCCGGCCCGAAGGAGATGCGCCCGCGCGAAATGGGTACGTGGTAATCCTTGCCGTCGGCGGTATCCCACGTCTTGTCATCCCACTGGATCGCGAAATCGATGGAGCCAACGTCCTGCCCGGGATCGCTGAACGGACCGAGAACAACGCGGCACACCCCGTTACTGTCAGGGCCCTTCAATTTTGTTCGCGTGGCAACACCATCCTCGGCGGACTTTGCGGGGCGGTAGGCAGGGATCGCCTGGGCCCACTGGTTGCCCCGGGCATTGACGCCCCAGTGCAGCACACCACCTTGCGTGCAATTGGACAAAATGATGGTGACTTCATCCTGAAATGTCGGTCGTGCAGGCGAGAAGGAAACCTCGGCGGCCGCGGCGGCCAGCGCAATCAGCAGGCCGGCAGCCAAGCCGGCATAGCAGCGTCTTTTCATACGTCATCCCCGGAATGTCTGTGGGCGGCACGAACCGGTCAGGTCGAAGGGATCCTCAGCACAACGGTTCGGTTCCGCGCGCGATTCTGTGGTGTGTCATTCGGATACGGCGACCATTGCACGCCATAGCTGACCGTCTTGAACGATGCAGCAGGCAGCCCCGCGACCGGCTGAAGAACTTTCAACGCCTCGGCGGCCCGCTGCAGTCCGAGATCGGTATTGTCCTTGAAAGCGCTCTTGCGCGTCACCGGCACGTTGTCCGTGCAACCGACCACCGTCACCTGCGCCGGCTTGCCAAGCCGCGCGATCTGCCGCCCGGCCTCGGTCAACGCGGCACGACCTTCCGGGCTCAGGCGTGTTGCGCTGCTGAACACGCCCGCATTGAAAATAACCAGCGTCTCGTTCCCCTCCGCCTTCACCGTCGCACCCGGAATGTTGAGCTTAAGCGGGGCCACGGTGGCAACAGGTTTCGGAGCCGCTGCCGGCGCAACAGGTTTGACCGGCGCCGGCTTCGCGGCAGGGCGCGGCGTGACAGGCTTCCGCAGCGGAGCTTCCACGCGCGGGGTTGCGGTCACGACTTCCTCGCGGGCCGCTGCGGCAACCTGCCTGCGCCGGGCCGCGGACCGCGACACCGCCCTGACCACGCCGGCCAGGAAGAAGCTGACTGCCACGAGCGCCAGAATCACCACGATGGCCGCCATGAAGATCTCTCGTTTGCGCCAATGACCCTTCATCGGGCGGACGCCGAGAATCGGGGAGAGCGTGGAACTGTAGATCGACTGGTTGCGGCGGGGCGCGGAACGTTGCAGCACGGGAGCGGACGGATGATCCTCGACGATCTGCGTCTCGGCCACCTGTTCGGCGCCCGGCTGCCGATCGGGCAGCGGCGCCACACCGTCGGCCGCGGCCGCAGGCTTCGGCGGCTCCTCGGGCGGCGGAGCAGGCGGCTGTTCCTCGCGCTTCCGCGCAGCCGCATAGGCAAACAGATCCAGTTCGCCAACATCTCGCTGGCGGCGCCTGCCGCCTTCCACGGTCCCAAGATCGTCGTAGATTTTGCTCATGCCTGAATCCCGTGCGTATAGTATCACGCCTGCCGGAGCACGTCAGCCCCGAAGCACCGGATTCAGGCAGGCGTCGGCGGACCCCGCAAGGTTGCGCCGCTTTGCCGAAAAGCCTAAGCTTCCAGCATTGGATTCACGTACGGGAGGTGCCCCATGCTGTTTGACACGTTGACGGCTGAAGAAAAAGCCCTGGTTGAGAAAATGGGATCCCTGACGAAGCTGCCGAAGGACGGCCAGATTCTCCGGGAAGGGAGTCCTGGCACATCGCTCTACATCATCAAGAGCGGCGCCGCCCAGGTACGCAAGCAGATCGATCCCGACAAATACAAGCAGTTGAAGGATCTGCAGGCCGGCGATTTCTTCGGAGAGATGTCGCTCCTGACCGCCGCCACAAGATCTGCCAACGTCATCGCGACGGCGGACTGCGAAGTGTTGGAGATCACGCGCGAGGCCCTCGACCGCTTCGCTGCGGCCCAGCCCGCCGCGGCCATGAAACTCTACCGTAACATCGCCGTGGAACTAGCCCGCCGACTGAAGAAGAACAACGAAGAATTGAAGACGGCGATCCTCTGGGCACTGGACGAGATGATCACCTAGCCCGGACATTGCACGAGCAAGAATGGCTATGGGGTGGATGGCTGCAGAGATTCCTCGTCACCCCGATGAGGCATCGAGGTTTCTCGGAATGACAGATCGTCTGCAGCCGCGAGCTTCAGAGCTTGTCATCCCGAGGAGCCCGGCGACGAGGGATCTCTCCTCCACCCGGCGGGTGCTCATGCAATAAGCGGTCCGGCGGGGATGCCGCGAGCTAACCAATGTCGCGGCGACGCAACTGGTCAGGACGACCGGATGCCGTTCCGGGAATGGGCTGAGGAACATTGCGGTTGAGTGTTCGCAGAAGCTGCTGGTAGCTGCGTTCAACCTGACCCAGGCGGCGCTCCACTTCGTCCAACTGCGATTTCGGAACAAAACCGGACGGGGCGGCCTGCTGCTGCGCTTCCTTGACCCGCGCTTTTTCCGCCTGCGCCACACCACGGACGTTTTCGTAAAGCTTCTTCCACTTGTCGACTTCGCCCTGCATCGCGGACTCTTCCGAGAGCTTCATCTTCAAATCGCGTATCTGCTCGTCGGATTCCTTCTCGCGCGAACGGGCGGCGGCAACCGCATCTTCAAATCGCTTCTTCCAGTCTGCAACTTCGTTCTGCGCCGAGGTGTCCGGGGCTGCTGCGGCCACCGGCGCGGCGGCCAGCTCCTTGCGGATATCCTGCTCGCGCTGTTTAGCCGATGCACGCTCTTCCTCAAGCGCCTTCTGAAGCCGTTGCACTTCCTGCCGAAGCTCATCCTTCCGCGAGGCTGCTTCCTTGATTTCCTTCTTCAGTTGCGCCTGCGAATCGCGACCCGGCACGCCGGCCGCGGGCTTCGCCTGAAGATCCGTCACCCGCTTCTCTGCTTCGTCCGCGCGCTTGGCCAGGGATTCCACCTGCGTCTGCACGCGGACGTTCTCCGCCAGCAGGACAGGAAGAAGCGCCTCGCACAGCATCAGGGTTTGCCCGGTCTGCTTGTGCGTGATCTGCGAGCGACGCGACACCTGGCCGTCGAGGAGCAAATCACGGAAAGCAAGCAGATGCAGGGGGCCAAAGACCTCGTTCTCGTTGACCGTTACCTTCCAGTCCATGCCAAGTTCGGCGAGGTCATGCGCGGGGGTCCAATGCTGTTTGTCTTCCGAAAGGGAATCGTCCGGGGCGACACGTCCGTCCGTTGCCCAAAGCTTGAGCTGGGCAAGGTCCACGGGACCATAAATCTCGCCGTCGCCTTTTTTGAGATGCCAAGTCATGAAAGTTCGCCGTCTCGGGACGGCATGCGGTAGTGTCGTGAACAACGCCCCTCGGGTCCAGCACTATTTTCCAGCTCCCGCAAGCTCGCGACATCCCGGCCGGGCTTGTGAGAACACCGCGCATCTGCTATGTCTTCCCGGCAGAGAGGTGCGCGTGCCAGTGAACCGGCAGGCAGTGGAATCGGACAGGCCCCTGAGCATCGTCATCGTCGGTGCGTCGGGCGACCTCGCGAGGAAGAAGATCATCCCCGCGTTATTCGCGCTGTATTGCCAGGATTTCCTGCCGCCGGATTTCCGCGTGCTCGGCTTCGCCCGCACAGAGCTCTCCGACGCTGCGTTCCGCGAGAAGGTCCAGGAACACCTGAGCTGCCGCTACGCGCCCGGCGTCTCCTGCGGCGACAAAATGGAGGCCTTTCTCGCGCGCTGCCATTACGTGGCCGGCCAGTATGATTCCACCGACTCTTTTCTCGATCTCTTCCAATCTATGAAGCGTCTCGAAGGCGGCCAACCCGCCAACCGCCTCTACTATCTCGCGATTCCGCCGACCGTGTTTCTCGACGTCGCCCACTCGATCGGCAACGCCGGACTCGTGAGCTGCGGAGCGCGCGCGCCCTGGTCGCGCGTGGTGATCGAGAAACCGTTCGGCCGCGACAGGGCGTCATCGGACGTGATGGCCAAGGATCTTGGCGACGTCTTCAGCGAAGGTCAGATTTACCGCATCGATCACTATCTCGGGAAGGAGTTGCTCCAGAATCTGATGGTACTCCGTTTCGCGAACACCATTTTCGAACCGCTCTGGAACGCCCAGCACATCGAGAGCGTCCAAATCTGCTGGAAAGAGGATATCGGCACCAGCGGACGCGGGGGGTATTTCGACAACTTCGGCATCATGCGCGATGTGATGCAGAACCACCTGCTTCAGATTTTCGCTCTCGTCGCCATGGAGCCGCCCGAGAACTTCAAGCCACAACCCGTTCGCGATGCGAAGGTGAGCCTGCTTCGCGCGATCCAGCCGTTGACACTCGAGGACCTCGTCGTCGGCCAATACACCGGCACCACGCGTGAAGGGAAAACTGTTCCCGGTTACACCGAGGAACCCGGCGTGCCCCCGCAGTCGCTCACACCAACGTTCGGCGCGGCCGTGCTCCACGTGAACAACGACCGGTGGCGGGGCGTGCCGTTCATGATCAAGGCCGGCAAAGGCCTCGACACGCGGATCAATGAAATCCGCATACGCTTTCGGAAAAAGGCGGTAAACCTGTTCGCCGACGTGTTGCCCGAGTTGCCGAACAACCTGTTGGTCATCCGCGTGCAACCCGCGGAGGCGATCTACTTCCGCATCCTCAACAAGGTGCCCGGCCTCGAACTCGCTCTCGACCAGACCGACCTCGATCTTCAGTACGCCTCCACGTTTCCGCAAAACATTCCCGACGCCTACGAGTGCCTCCTTCTCGACGCGCTGCAGGGCGACAAGAGCCTGTTCATCCGATCCGATGAACTCGCCGCCTCGTGGGACATCTTCACTCCGGTCCTCCACGAACTCGAACAGAAAGGCATTCGCCCGGAGCCCTACGTATTCGGCAGTCTCGGGCCCGCGGCCGCGGACCGGCTGGCGGCACGCTACAAGGCGGTGTGGACATGAGAACCAGACGCTTCGACACGTTTGATGTGATGACGCAGGAGGCCGCCGCGCTCTTGAAGGCGCACTTCGAGGCTGAAGCCGAATGTCCCTATGCCGTGATGCTCTCCGGCGGCAATACTCCCCTGCCGACGTATCGGCTGCTCGCCCGCGAATCGCTCAAACCCTCGCCGCACCTTCACCTGCTCTACAGCGACGAGCGGCTCGTCCCCATGCACTCACCGGAGAACAACTACGGTAACACGATGGACCTCGTCCGCGCGTTGCGGCTGCCCGAGGCGCGCATCCTCCGCGTCCGCACCGAGCTGCCGCTGCAGGCGGCCGCGGACCGCTATGATCACGACATCGCGGAGTTTCTCGCGCAGGGAGGACAGATACCTCTTGGACTTCTCGGGCTCGGCGCCGACGGCCATACCGCGTCGATCTTCACAGCCGACGATGCGGCGTTCGGCGAGGATCGGTGGGCTGTCGCGGTCCCGCGCCCCCAGAAGCCCGACCGCGTGAGCATCACCCCGGCCTGCCTGTCACGCGTGCAACAGGTCGTCTTCATAGCCACGGGCGTCGACAAGGCTTCCATCGTCAAACGATTCAAGCGCGAACCCCTGTCCACGCCCGCGGGCCAGGCCGTGGCCGGCGTCCGCCACGTGGAGCTCTGGCACACCCAGGACGCGTCCTGAGAAGACGGTCTCAGACCCGTATCACAAAGGGTCCCACACCCTCCCGAAACCAAAACCTTGGAAGTCCTTCTTGTTGCAGGTGGCAAATTCAGTCACGCCATAATGCCGGAGCGTCAGCGCGAGCCGAACATCATAGATGCGGCGGTATGCAAAGGACGGCTCCGCTGCTACTTTCCAAAGTTCGTCCATGATACCCGCCTGCGGCCCGGGATAGTCCAGTATCTGCCAACGCGGATGACTCCTGAACTTCCCCATCACGCTCCCCGCCTCCACAGCCGAACAGGGAGACAGGCTGACCACCGGGTTGCGCAGCAGTCCGTAGAGTTCAACCAGCACCAATTCGCACAGCGCAAAGTCATCCCGCTGTTGAAACGAGGCCAGGAACCGCCGGGCCGCATCATGGCGCGCTGAGCGACTGTCGATGGCCGCATAGAGGATATTCGTGTCGCAGGAAATCATCGACGCTTCCCCTTCTTGCGACTTTCATAGGCAGCCCGGCGTTCGCGAATCACCTCGGGCTGATTTGCCTCGTAACGCCAATCCGGATTCTCGAAAAAGGCATCGCCACCAAGAGGTCGAGCCTTGGGCAGTTCCCATTCTGTCTCAGCGCCGGTGCCGCCCGGATAGCGGCAAAGAATGTCCTCCAATCCACGTCGAATCAACTCCGCCAGGGACCACTCCTTCCTCCCGGCAAACTCCTTCGCCGCACGATACAACTCATCCGGCAACTGAATCTGTGTTCTGATCATGATGTAATATATACATCTACATCATAATGATGTCAACGCGCAGCGAGAGAGCAGCCGATCAGCCCGCGCCGGTTCCCTTGCGGCCCCGGTTACCCTCGAAGGGTTCGTCTTTGCGGAAGTCGGGAAGGAACTCGGCGCCCGGCGAGAATTCCTGGATGTAGACGTGTTGGAAGTCCAGTTCGACCACCAGGTCGTGCACGCGCTGGTGTTCATCGGCGGTGATGCGACGCGCCAGTTCGCCGCGCTGGAAGCATTCGGCCACCGGGTGAAACTGGCTCATCACGGACAGGGGCAGGAACTTGCCGAACTCGTGGCGGAGGAGATTCAGCACGGCAACCGAGTTCTCTACATGCCCGGGCAGAATCAGATGGCGCACCAGCACCCCGCGCTCCGCCGGGCTCATACCCGCCGGATCCCACGGGTCGAGAAAGCCCTTCAACTCCACCATCCGCCGCAAGGCATCAAGCGCGACCGCCGGATAACGTTCATCACCCATGCACGCGTTGGCCAGCGCGGGGTCGACAAACTTGAAGTCGGGCATGAAAATGTCAATCACCTCGCCGTAGCGCGCGATCATGTCCGGCCGCTGGTAGCCGGAACTGTTGAACAGAAACGGCAGGGTGACACCCTCCGCGCGGAGCGTTCGACAGAGATATTCGACGTGCGGCCAGAAGTGGTCGGGCGTGACGAAGTTGAGATTGTGCACACCAGAAGCGGCGAGGCGACGACCGATCTTCAGTAGCTCGTCCGGCGTCACCGCGCGCCCAAGATGCTCATTCGAAATCTGGTGGTTCTGACAGAAGAAGCAGTGACTCGAGCAGCCGGTGAAGAAGATCGTGCCCGACCCGCGCGTGCCGCTGAACGACGGCTCCTCACCAAAGTGCGGGCCGGACGACGCAATGCGGCACATCGCCGTTTCACAACAGACACCCTTCTCCCCGGCGGTGCGATCCACACCACAATTGCGGGGACAGAGACGACATTCCTCGTAGGCATCCATGTTCACGGCGCGAGATTACCACATTTGAATTTCGAAGTCAGAAGACGAGATTCTTCTGCCGCCAAGGCGGCATCAGAACGACAGATCCCTCGTCGCCGGGCTCCTCGGGATGACAATAATTGAAGCCCACGGACGCACACGATCTGTCATTCCGAGAAGCACCGATGCCGCATCGGGGCGACGAGGAATCTCCGCAGCCGTCCACCCCCTCGCCATTCCTGCCCGTGCAATGTCCTGGCTAAGGATAAGGAAACACGTGGCGGCCGATGCCGATGCGACGATTGAACTCGATGAACATCCGCCGCACAAACACGCGGGTCTGCACCGCATCGGGCTCCCGGATGTGGTGCAGAATAAGCAGCGCAGGGATGCGCAGCACCGCGGTGATGAGAAACAAGACGGTGTAGTTCACCACCGTGAACCCCATGACGTTCCACTCGAGGCCGGCCAGCAGTTGCGCCAGCCAGCCGCTCAGAATCGACGCAACGAAATTGACAATTCCGCTCAGCGCCGCCAGCACGGCGACGTACATCGTCCGCCGGTTCGCCGGCAGGAATTCAAGAATCAGGTTGAACAGCGCGAGGCCGTTGCCCGCCCAGCAGATGCCGCCAAAGATCGCGTTGAAGTAGATGGGCCAGCGCGCATCCCACGGACAGAACGCATAGAAGAGCGGCAGCGCAACAATACCCGTCGCCGTGGTCATCAGGATCGGTTTGTGCCCGTAGCGATCCACCAGCTTGCCCCACAGCGGGTGAAACAGAATGTTGGAAACGGAGAAGAGAATGCCCACCACCGCGAGACTGCGGAAATTCCAGTTCATGTGCTTCAGCAGGTGCGCGTTGAAAAACGGGGCAGCGAGACTCACCGCAAACATCCAGTAAAGATAGAAGAACATGATGTGACGATAGTTCGCATCCCGCAGCGGCTGCAGCAGGTAGCGGCCCAGCGGCGGGAGTTCCTCCGCCCGGTAGTCCGGATCCGGCTGACGCAGAATCAAACGAAACGCCATCAGGCCGGCAAACACCGCGATAAGCTGCAACGTCAGATAACCGCCTTGTTCGAAATGGCGATCCCTGAAGGCATCGATCACGAGGCCCGCCACCAGGCTGGCGATGATGCTGATGCCGCCGTTGATCCGGTTGCGCATGCCGAAATAGCGACCGCGAATCTGCGGCGGCACAATCGCGGACATCCACGCAACCCAACCCGCCGCCGCGAAATTCATCACCACGCTGGACACGAGATAGAGCGCCATGAACCAGCGCATGGCATGATGACCCGGCAGCAGCGGCACCAGCGCAATCGGCAGCCAGAAGCTGCGCGACACCACGGAGAACCAGCCGACGATCTGCCGGCGCCAACCCGTCTTCTCCACAATATAGGCGCCGGGCAACTGGAAGACCTGGGCCAGCAACGGGATCGCCGCCAACACGCCCAACTGAAAATCCGTCGCGCCGAGGAAGAGCGCAAAGCCGGTGAAGAACGCGCCGGAGGTGAGCACAAAGTGCCCCACCGCCCAGCAACCTTCCACCGTGGATATTCTCAACGCGTTACGAGTTATGGACGACCTGCTCATGACCAAGTCAGCCATAGTAGGGAGAAACGAACCAAAAGTAAAAAGACACCCGCCCTGTCCCGGCCGCCAAAGAAAAATCTTGACGGCCGCCCGGCGGTTTCGGGTTCATTACAAAACCCATGAACGATTTACTGTGCCGCGGGGTATGATCTTGGTATGGTTCATGCATTAGATAACGCCTGCAGTTGTATAGCAATTGGCGTGGCGGTTGTTTTTTGGCTGAAGGGACAAAGGCATGCCAGAGGACAATGAATTTTCATCAACGATGCGGATCGACATTCCGCCGGACCTGTTGGCTGATGCCAAGCAGAAGACGGCGAAGGTAGATACCGGCAAAATACGCATCCGCCCCCCCGGCCCCAAACTCAGCCGGTCCGGCGCGGTGGAGGCTGCCAACACCAAGTTTGAGCAGCTCCTCCAGAGCATTTACGACGCCGCCCTCATCACCAATCGCCAAGGACGCATCGTCGACAGCAATGTGCGCGCCTGCGAGTTCTTTCTCTACTCGCGCGCTGAGTTCCAACAACTTTCGATTCTCGACGCCATCTCCGGCTCCGAAATCTCTCTGCTCGATACACTTTACGACAATCTCCAGAATGAACGCTTCGCTCTCCTGCAAGCGTACTGCACCCGGAAAGACGGCACTTATTTCCCCGCCGAAATCGCTGTCAACATTCTCAAGTTAGAGGAAACGAGACTCTGTTTCTTCGTTCGGGACGTCACCGTGCGTCGTCAGGCGGAAGAAATGTTGCGTACGGAACACAATGCCATTCAGAACGCCGGCAACGGTATCGTGATCGCAAATGTGAACGCCCAGGTCGAATACGCCAATCCCGCCGTGGTGCTGACGTGGGGATTCGACAACGCCGAAGAGTTGCTTGGCAAAGACATCCGCACTCTCCTTTCGGACGAGGAAGCCTCAGAGCAGATGGTGCGTACGGTTCTCTCGGAACACCAGGCATGGAGTGGCGAACTCATTGCCAAGAAGAAGGACGGCTCCGCGTTCGATGTGCAGATTTCCGCTGCGTCCAACCGCGACACCGACGGCGAAGTGGTCGGCATGGTGCTCTCTTTCGCCGACATCAGCGACCGCAAACGCGCGGAAGACGCCGTGCGCCAGGCGGAGCGCCAGCGCGTCATGCTGGCGAGCGTCGGCGCCGCGTGCCATCACCTTGGTCAGCCCGCGACCGTGATCATGACCAACATCGAGTTGATCAAGCGGATGACGAAGGCGGGAGACAACGAGACCTTGGCGGAGATCCTGCGGCTCACGAACGAGGCCGCAGAGACAATGGCCGAGGTACTGCACAAATTGAACGCCGTAACCGAATTCCGTACGGTGCAATATCTCGACGCGGTGGATTCCGAATCGCCCGAGAACGTCATTCTCGACATCTGACGCGACCTTCCCGATACTGTTCCACGGTTCCGTGCAAACCATGTCCATAAAGACAATCAATTTCACGCCACCCGAAGAGCTGAACCACCTCTACGAGATTTTCGGTCAGGGCAATCATGCCGCACTCTTTCAGCTTCTCACCGATTCACTCAACATCCTGCACAACCGCTCGCAGATGCTGCTGAGCCTGATCGCCATTTGCCTGACCATCACCGGATTCTCCGGGCCCAGCATTGCCGCGGTCGGCCCCGCCGAACGACTTTTTCTTGGGCTTGGCCTGACCTTCGTGCTCGCCTCGGCGCTGATCATCCTCGTAGGCCCCCTGCAGATCCGCTGGGCCACAGAGGAGCGGGCCGAAGACCTCAACCAGGCGCTGACCCGCCTGATCGAGCGCCGAAACCAGCGTACGCGGCGCTACCACTTGGCCACTTTCTGCCTGATTGTCGGCCTGTCGGGCTATGTCGCCGCTCTACTGGCCTTTTTACTGCAAGCCAAACCATGAGAAGACTTTACGTCATATTCCGCGTTATTGCCTACCTGACAGGATTTGTCGGAATGATCCTGTTCACCCTGGGCCGGCAGGCCGACACCGGGCGGACGGAATTGACGCTCAGCGGGGGAATACTGCTCATTACCGCTTTTGTGGCGTTCTTCTGCACCTACATATTGTACATTCTCAACCGGCTGATGAAGCATCCGAAGCTGGCCTCCCCCAGCCCCGGACCAGAGTCAAAGAGGGATTGACACTCCCGCGGCCCGTGGGCTATCTTCTGCCCCTCGTTTCTGGGAAGAAGGCATTTGTTATGAAGACAACGCTCGCTGATGAAAATGAAATCGTGAGGACGTGGTTCGTGGTGGATGCCACGGACAAGCCCGTCGGTCGCCTCGCGGCCAAGATTGCGCATATCCTCCGCGGCAAAACCAAGGCCATCTACACCCCGCACATCGATACCGGCGATTTTGTCGTCGTGTTGAACGCGGCAAAGGTCAAACTGACAGGCCGCAAGGAAGATCAGAAGACCTATGATACGTTCTCGCGATTCCCGGGCGGCCTCAAGGTCACCCCGGCCCACCGTATCCGGGCGACCAAGCCGGACATTCTTGTCTACAACGCGGTCAAGGGCATGCTCCCGAAGAACCATATGAGCCGCAAGGTGATCAAGCGGCTCCTGGTCTACGCAGGCTCTGAGCATCCGCATCAAGCGCAGAAACCTCAGGTCCTTGACCTGTAAGCAGTCCAGGGGGAATACGTCGTGGCACAGAAAGTAGTCGAGTACAGGGCAACGGGCCGCCGCAAGACGGCAATCGCGCGGGTTCGTCTCGCGCACGGCGTCGGCAAAATGGTCGTCAATGGGGAGGAGTTCAAAGACTACTTTCCCTCCGAGGCCATTCGCAGCTACATCGAGCAACCGCTCAAGCTGACCGACACACTGAAACGCTATGATGTCATCGCCACGCTGGACGGCGGCGGCAAGTCCGGTCAGGCCGGCGCCCTGCGGCACGGCATTTCCCGCGCACTCATCGAATCGGATGCGGCTCTCCGCCCGCCGCTCAAGAGCGCCGGCTGCCTCACCCGCGATCCTCGTATGAAGGAGCGCAAGAAGTACGGCCAGCCCGGTGCGCGCAAGCGATTCCAGTTCTCGAAACGCTAGACGAGATTACAGCTATCGAGCAAACCCCGAACGCCTTGCGTTCGGGGTTTTGCTTTTGCTGCAGATCCGAGGCGCAGAATTCTTCTGGCATACACGAAAGAAAGATATTATCAGCATAATCCCTGGTACCTAAGGAACGAGAAGGAGCAGTGTCATGGCGTCATCCAAAATAACATTCACCGAGGATGTCCAACTGCCTCGCGGCTTCAAGGCCGCCGGCTCGGCGGTGGGCTTGAAAAAGAGCGGCCACCGCGACATGGCCATGATCGCCTGCGAACCCGCCGCCGTCATGGCCGGCACGTTCACCACCAACCAGGTCAAGGCGGCCACCGTCCGGCTCTGCATGAAACGGCTCGCGCGCAACGGCCGCGCCATCGTCATCAACAGCGGAAATGCCAATGCCTGCAACGGCCCGCAGGGGCTCATCGACGCCGAGCGCATGGCCGCTGCCACCGCCGAATTGATCGGCGCCGACGAGCGCGATGTCTTCGTCTGCTCCACCGGCCGCATCGGCGTCCGGCTGCCCATGGATATCATCGAGCCCGGCATCCGCAAGACCGCCGCCGACCTCTCCCGCGAAGGCGGCAAGAATGCGTCGGAAGCCATCATGACCACGGACACCAAGCCCAAGCGGTGTACCGCGCGATTCACCATCGATCGCAAACCCGTAACACTGACGGCCATGGCCAAGGGCGCCGGCATGATCGAGCCGAACATGGCCACAATGCTGGCCTTCTTCCTCACCGACGCTGCGGTCGACCGCAGCGCGCTTCAGGATGCGCTCTCCGCCGCCGTGAACAAGAGCTTCAACCGGATCACCGTCGATGGCGACCGCAGCACGAACGACACGGTGCTCTTCATGGCCAACGGCGCCGCGGAGAACAAGACGCTCAAGCCTACCCATCCGGACTGGGCCGTATTCGTGGAGGCGATCAACATGGTCGCCATGCACCTCGCTCTGCTCATGGTGCAGGACGGCGAAGGCGCGAGCCGCGTCGTCACCGTCCGCGTAAAGGGTGCCCGCTCGGAAAAGGACGCGGACATCGCCGCCCGCTCCGTCGCCAACTCGCTCCTCGTGAAGACATCGTGGGCGGGCGACTACCCCAACTGGGGCCGCATCATGGACGCACTCGGTTACTCCGATGCCAAGATCGCCGAGGATCGTGTCGAGATCCGTTACGACGACCTTGTCGCCTGCCGCGACGGCGTCTACGCCGGCACGCCGATCGAGAAGCTGAAACGCGTGGTGCTGCAAAGAGCTTTCACCATCGAGATCAACCTGAATCTCGGTTCCGGCGAGGCCGTGATCTACACCTGCAACTGCACCGAGGAATACGTCCGCATCAACATGTAGTTGATTTCCGCGGGTCGTAGTCGTACTCGTATTCTTTGCTCGCGTGGGGATGGCCATGGCAGGTATGCGCCCGCGAGCGGGAAAGAACACCATGCAGAAAGTCATTGAAAAAGCCGATGTCCTGATCGAGGCCCTGCCCTATATCCAACGGTTCCGGGGCGATACCGTCGTCGTCAAGTTTGGCGGCAGCGCCATGGAAGACCCCGAGTGCGTCGAGAACGTGCTCAAGGACGTCGCGTTCATGGAGTGCGTCGGCCTCCGGCCCGTGCTCGTCCACGGCGGCGGCAAGGCGATTTCCCAGCGGATGAAGGAAGCCGGCCTTCGGCCCGTCTTCCAAAAGGGCCTGCGGGTCACCGACGAGGATTCCATCCGCATCGTCGAGCAAGTCCTCAACAACGAAGTGAATCTACAGATCGTCCAGGAACTGGAATCGCTCGGCTGCAAAGCCCGGGGCATCCACGGTGATGACATCCTCTCCTGCACGAAGCACACGCAAGAGGATCCGGAAACCCGGCAGCAGATGGACTGGGGCTATGTCGGCGATGTCACCAGCGTGGATATCGAACCGATCAAGGCCTTCCTTCAGGCCGGAATCACTCCGGTCGTCACGCCCCTCGCCAAGGGGCCTGACCGCAAGCTCTACAACATCAACGCGGACGAAGCCGCGGCTTCCATCGCCGAGGGCCTCGAGGCGCGCAAACTTGTTTTTCTTTCCGATGTGCCCGGGTTGCTCGAAAACCGGGAGGACCCACACTCCATCCTCTCCACGCTCAAGCTCGGCGAAGTGGAGGACCTGATTCGCAGGGGCGTCATCGACGGCGGCATGCTGCCCAAGATCGGCGGCGCCATCAAGGCGATCAAGGCGGGCGTGAAGAAGACGCACATCATCGACGCCGGCCTGCCGCACTCGCTCCTGCTGGAGCTGTTTACGGACAAGGGCGTCGGGACAGAAATCATTCAGTAGGGGTTCAGGGTTCGCTGTTCAAGGTTCAGGGTTGGGCATGAGAATCAGTCGGTTTGAGGAGATTGAAGGCTGGAAGCTGGGACGAGAGTTGACCAAGGCGATTTATGTGCTGACTCGGAAACCAGGCTTTGCCCGCGATTATGGCTTGCGCGACCAGATCCAAAGAGCGGGAGGAGCCATCATGCACAACATTGCGGAAGGCTTCGATTCCGGCTCCAACGCTGAGTTTGTCCGATTCTTGAGATATGCCAAGCGGTCTTGTACGGAGGTCCAAAGCGAGATCTACATGGCCTTGGATCAGGACTATGTGACGAAGAAGGAATTTGAGGAGTTGTACGAAACAGCAAGACTGACCCGCGCGAAGCTTGGAGCATTCATCCGGTATCTGCAGAACGCCGAAACGCCAAAACCGAAGCCTGTGCATAGAGATCAAAGCAAACCGGGAACCCTGAACCGGGAACCCCGAACGTAATACAACGCAGGAACATCATGAACACTTCTGAAGAGATTGTCGGTCTGCACAAACAGTATGTAATGTCTACCTATGCCCCGGGACTCGTACTCCTGAAGGGCAAGGGCGCCAAAGTCTGGGACGTTGACGGCAAGGAGTACCTCGACTTTCTCGCCGGCATCGCCGTGCTCAGCGTCGGCCACTGTCACCCGCGGGTGGTCAAGGCCATCAAGACGCAGGCAGCCAAGCTGATGCACGTCTCAAACCTGTACTACAACGAGAACCAGCCCCGGCTCGCACAGGCACTGGCCACCCGGTCGCTGAACGGGAAATGCTTCTTCTGCAACTCCGGCGCCGAGGCGAACGAGGGTATGATCAAGCTCGCCCGGCTGTGGGGCAATCCGCAGGGCAAATACGAGATCGTCTCCATGACGAACTCATTCCACGGCCGGACCATCGCCACGATCACCGCCACCGGCCAGACCAAGTATCAAAAGGGCTTCGAGCCCCTGCCCGCGGGTTTCGTGTATGCCGAGTTCAACAACCTCGACTCCGTCCGGGCCGCCGTGAACGAAAAGACCGCGGCCATTCTCATTGAGGCCGTGCAGGGCGAAGGCGGCATTATTCCGGCGTCCCCCGAATTCATGCGGGGCGTCCGGGCGCTGTGCGACGAGAAGAACATCCTCATGCTGTGCGACGAGGTGCAATGCGGCTTCGGCCGGACCGGCAAGTGGTTTGGCTTCCAGGCCTATGACATCCAACCCGACGCGTTCTCGCTGGCCAAGGGCCTTGCCAACGGCTTCCCCATCGGCGCGCTTGTCGCCGGTCCCAAACTGGCCGATCTCTTCCAGCCCGGGCACCACGCGAGCACGTTCGGCGGCAACCCACTCGCCTGTGCCGCCGCGCTGGCCACCATTGAGACCATCGAGGCGGAAGGCCTCCTCGACAACGCCACGAAGATGGGCGATCTCTTCATGTCCAAGCTTCGGAAAGTCGCCAAGAAGTATTCCTTCATCAAGGAAGTACGGGGCATTGGCCTCATGATCGGCGTCGTGTGTGACCGGCCGGCCAAGCCGCTCGAAGTCATCCTGCGGGACAAGGGGCTCATCTCCATCGCCACGCACGATGTCGTCATCCGGTTCCTCCCGCCGCTCAACGTGAAGGCGTCGCAGATCCGGACCGCCGTGAAAATCTTCGATGCCGCCTGCGCCCAGTGGCAGGCTTCGCTGACGGGAGGAACTCCATGAAGATCGTACTCGCATACTCCGGTGGACTGGACACATCCGTCCTGCTCAAGTGGCTGACGGAAACCTATGACGCACAGGTGATCGCCTTTGCGGCCGACGTCGGCCAGGAAGAGGAACTGACCGGCCTCAGGGCGAAGGCGCTGAAGACCGGCGCGACGAAGATCTACATCGACGACCTCCGCGAGGAGTTCGCGCGCGATTTCATTTTTCCGATGATCCGCGCCGGCGCCGTCTACGAGTCCGGCTACCTGCTCGGCACGTCCATCGCGCGACCGCTCATCGCCAAGCGCATGGTCGAAATTGCCCGCGCCAACAAGGCCGATGCGGTGGGTCACGGCGCCACCGGCAAAGGCAATGACCAGGTCCGCTTTGAAGTCACCGCCTACGCCCTTGAGCCCGGCATCCAGGTGATTGCCCCGTGGCGCGAGAAACGCTTCCGCGATCAGTTCCCCGGCCGGCAGGCGATGATCGATTACTGCCAGAAGCACAAGATTCCTGTCGAGGCGACGGCGAAGAAGCCATACTCCATGGACCGCAACCTGCTCCACATCTCCTACGAGGGCGGGATTCTCGAGGACGCATGGATGGAGCCGCCGGCGGCCATGTTCAAACTGTCCGTCTCCCCGGAAGATGCGCCTACAAAACCCGAGTACGTGGAAATCACTTTCAAGAAGGGCGATGCTGTGGCCGTCAACGGCAAGAGCATGAACCCGCTGAAAGTCATGCAGACGCTGAACAAGCTCGGCGGCAAGCATGGCGTCGGACGCGCCGACCTCGTCGAAAACCGGTTCGTCGGCATGAAGAGCCGCGGCGTGTACGAAACGCCCGGCGGCACGATCCTTCACAAAGGCCGCGAGGCAGTTGAGCAGATCACCATGGACCGTGAAGTACTGCACCTCCGCAACTCGCTGGTTCCGCGTTACGCGGAACTGGTGTACTACGGGTTCTGGTTCGCTCCCGAGCGCGTCATGCTGCAGAAGGCGATGGACGACGCGGCCTCGTGCGTGAACGGCACCGCCCGCCTGAAACTCTACAAAGGCAACTGCACCATCGTCGGCCGCAAGTCGCCGCAGTCCCTCTTCGATCCCAAGCTGGCGAGCTTCGAAGGCAACGTCGGGTACGACCAGAGCGACGCGACAGGCTTCATCAAACTCCAGGCACTGCGCCTGCGCGTGCGCGCGCGACTGGGAAAATAACCACGAAACGCACGAACAACACGAAATAAGAGCCTCCCCTTTTCGTGGCATTTCGTGTATTCCGTGGGTACGCAATTATGGATGCCTTCAAATATAAGAGCGGTTGGCTGTACGCAGAAGGGGTTTGCGTCGAGGGTCTTGCCGAGCAATACGGCACACCGCTTTACGTCTACAGCCGCGGGCACTTGCAGCAGCAGTACCGGGCGCTCGCCTCGGCGATGCGCGCGGTCAAGCCGTTGATTTGCTTCTCCGTCAAGACCAACACCAACGCGGCCGTCATCAACACGTTCGCGAAACTGGGCGCCGGCGCCGATGTCGTCTCCGGCGGTGAATTGTTCCGTGCGTTGTGCGCCGGCATACCGGCCTCGAAAATCGCTTTTGCCGGCGTCGGCAAAACCGTTGCCGATATTGAGTACGCGCTGAAGCAGGGTATTCTCTTCTTCACCGTCGAATCCGAACCGGAACTCGAACGCATCTCTGCCTGTGCACGCCGCCTGCGCAAAACAGCGCGGATCGCGTTGCGCGTGAATCCGGATGTCGACCCAAAGACGCACAAGTACATCAGCACTGGCAAGAAAGAGAATAAGTTCGGCCTCGACCTCAGTCGCACGGAACGCGCCTACGAACTCGCGGCGCGTCTCCCGAATCTCGACATCGTCGGCCTCCACATGCACATCGGGTCGCAGATACTTTCCTCCTCGCCCTACGCCCACGCGCTGCGGAAGGTGGAAAAGCTCTGTCACAAACTCAAAGCCCGCTATCCCAGTTTCCGCTACATCGATATGGGTGGCGGTCTCGGCATTTCGTACCGCGCGTCTCAGCCGCCGATGGATCCCCGGCACTTCGCCGAGATCACCGTGCCCGCACTCCAGCGGCTCGGGCTCAAGGTCGTCATGGAACCCGGCCGCTTCCTCGTCGGCAATGCCGGCATCCTCGTCGCGCGCGTGCAGTACGTGAAGGATGGCCCGTCGAAGAAATTCGTCATTGTCGACGCGGGCATGAATGACCTCATCCGTCCCCCGCTCTACCAGGCACACCACGACATCATCTCCGTGGAAAAGAAACGCGGCACGTTCATGGCGGACGTCGTCGGGCCGATCTGCGAGTCCGGCGATTTCTTCGCACAGGATCGCAATCTCCCCCGCGTGAAGTCGGGCGACCTGCTGGCCGTGCTCAGCGCCGGAGCCTACAGTTTCTCCATGGCCTCCAACTACAACAGCCGCGGCCGCGCGGCCGAGATCCTCGTGGCCGGCGCCCGCCATTCGGTCGTCCGCACGCGGGAAACATGGCAGGATCTGATCCGCGGCGAGAAGATCCCCGCGAAGTAATCGCCGCTTTTTCGAAGGCGGCGAAATGCCCCCGTTTTTCCAACCCTTGGAAAATTAGCTCGATAATTTTCCAAACCTTGGAAAAATCAGGGCCGGATTTTCCAAGCATTGGAAAAACCCGCCTGCGGGCCCCGCTCAGAACGAGCGACGGCCGCCCGGGCGTGACAACGAAGTGAAGAGGTGTGGTATGTGGCAAGGTGCGTATACAGCAATCGTGACGCCGTTCAACAGGAACGGAAGCGTGGATTTCGCCAAGCTTCGCGAGCTTGTTGAAATCCAGATCAAGAACGGCATCGACGGCATTGTTCCGGTCGGAACCACCGGCGAATCGCCCACGCTCGGCGTCAAGGAGCATGAACAGGTCATTGAGACCACCATCGCCGCGGCCGCCAAGAGGATCAAAGTCGTCGCGGGCACGGGAGCGAACTCGACCGCCGAGGCGATCGAGCTTACGCGCCATGCCAAGGACGCGGGCGCGGACGCGACCCTGCAGGTCACGCCCTATTACAACAAACCCAACGCAACCGGTTTGGTTCGGCACTTTTCTGCCGTGGCCGATCTCGGCCTGCCGACGGTGCTGTATAACATCCCCGGCCGCACCGGCCGCGAGATACCGCTGGATACTGTCGTGGAACTGGCAAGACACCCGAACATCGTGGCGATCAAAGAGGCGGGCGGCAGCGTCGACCGCGTCAGCCAGATCGTTACCCGCTGCAATCTCGAAGTGTTGTCAGGCGATGATTCGCTGACGTTGCCGATGATGTCGGTCGGCGGCGTGGGCGTCATCAGCGTGGCGTCCAACGTTGCGCCCAAGGCCGTCGCGGACATGGTTCACGCGGCCCTGCGCGGAGACTTTGTCGCCGCACGCACACTGCACCAGCAGTACTACCGGCTGTTCACGGACCTCTTCGTCGACACCAATCCCATTCCGGTCAAAGCCGCGATGGCGATGATGGGGCTGATTGAAGAAGTCTACCGTCTGCCGTTGTGCGAAACGACGGAGGCCAACAAAGCCAAAGTGCGTGAGTGCCTGAAGAACCTGGGATTGGTGCGCTGATGAAACAGATCGCCATACTTGGTGCCGCCGGCAG
This sequence comes from Verrucomicrobiota bacterium, assembly GCA_036821485.1. Lineage (GTDB taxonomy): Bacteria > Verrucomicrobiota > Kiritimatiellia > CAIQIC01 > JAGNIJ01 > DAISJM01. The sequence continues at coordinate 103,334 of DAISJM010000006.1, forward strand.
GATGGGCAAAATGCTCATCCGTCACATCCAATCGAACGCTGTTCCGGGTCTGAAACTGTCCGGGGCCGTGGACCTTTGGGATTCGCCGGACCGCGGAAAAGACGCGGGCGTTGCAGCCGGGGTCAGCCCGGCGGGTATCCTGATCGGTGCAGACCTCAAGGAGGTGGTCGGTGCCTGCGACGTGGTCATTGATTTCAGCGGCCACAACGGGACGGCCGGCAATGCGCCGCGCGTCGCCGAGGCGGGAAAAGCCTTGGTGATTGGCACGACGGGTCTCTCCGCCGACGAGCGGAAAGCCGTCGAAGCGGCCGCCGGAAAGATCCCCGTCGTGCTCGCCTCCAACATGAGCTTGGGCATGAACCTGCTCTTCTCGCTGGTCGAACAGGCCGCGGCCGTGCTTAAGGACAAGGGCTATGACATCGAGATCATCGAACGTCATCACCGACGCAAGAAGGACTCGCCCAGCGGGACAGCGATCAGCCTCGGAGAGGCGGCGGCTCGCGGTTATGACTGGGATTTGAAGAAGGTGGCGGTACACGGGCGTGACGGCCTCGTGGGCGAGCGGCCTGCCCAGCAGATTGGTTTCCACGCCGTGCGCGGCGGCGACATCGTTGGTGATCACACCGTATTGTTTGCCGCCGATGGAGAGTGCATCGAATTGTCGCATCGGGCGACAAGCCGCGATGCATTCGCGCTGGGCGCGCTCAGGGCCGCTGCGTGGATTGCCGGCCGCAAGCCGGGTCTCTATTCGATGCGCGACGTGCTCGGCGTGTAGGTTGTTTTGGGGAATGCCATGAAGTATGCCGAAGCCAGACAGGGACGGGTGTTTGTCATTCGTCTCGAAGACGGCGAAATCCTCCACGAAGTCATCGAGCAATTTGCCCATAAACACGGCATCCGCGCTGCTGCACTCATTGCGGTAGGCGGTGCCGACAAAGGCTCCCGGCTGGTCGTAGGCCCCAAAAAAGGTCGCACGCGCCCCCCGATCGAGCCGCTTGAACACGTGCTTTCCGGCGTTCATGAAATCGCCGGCACCGGGACGCTTTTTCCCGACGAGGAAGGCCAACCCATTCTTCACATGCACATGGCGTGTGGCCGGAAAGACGCCACCATCACGGGTTGCGCGCGGACCGGCGTGAAGGTATGGCATGTACTTGAAGTAGTCCTTTTTGAGCTGACCGGTGTACAATCCAGGCGTGTGCTGGATCCTGATACGGGGTTCAAGCTGCTCCAACCTTGAACCGTTGCGGAGGTGTGGCGATGGAAACAGGTCTGAGTCTCGGGAGCAATCTGGGCGACCGGCTTGCGAATCTCTCCGCCGCCAAGAAGCAGATTCTCGCCATACCCGGCGTGAAACTATTGGCTCAGTCCCCTGTCTACGAGACAGACCCCGTGGGCGTACGGCCCGAGTACAAGGAACTGAAATTCCTCAACGTCATCCTTGTGGTGGATGGCCCGTGGGATGCGCATTCATGGTTCGACCGTCTTCGCGCCATTGAGGGCAACATGGGTCGGCACCGCGGCTTGGATCGCTTTGCACCGCGCGCCATTGATATCGACATCATCTACGTGGGCGACGTCCATATCGAAAGCGGCGGGCTGGTGGTTCCGCACCCGCGCTGGATGGAACGGCGTTTCGTTGTACAGCCCCTGGCCGATGTGCGTCCCGACCTCCTGCTGCCCGGTATGAAGCGCACGGTCAAGCAGGTGCTGGACGCCCTCCCGGAAGGTGACGGCGTGGCACTGTTGACGCGCGACTGGTAGAGCGCGATACTGTTCCCATCATGAACGAGCGAACCCCATGGACTGCACCCCGCCTTCGCGCCCTCAAGCGCAAGGCGCGGATCGTGTCCCTCACCGCCTACGACTACTCCACCGCCCGTCTCCTGGACGAGGCAGGCATCCATCTCATCCTCGTCGGCGACTCTCTGGGCATGACCGTCCTTGGCTACGAGAATACGTTGCCCGTGACCATGGACGAAATGATTCATCATACCGCCGCCGTCGCACGCGGCGTGAAGTATGCGCTTGTCGTGGGCGACATGCCTTTCATGTCCTACCAGGCGTCCATCGAACAGGCCCTCTTGAACGCGGGCCGCTTCATTCGCGCGGGCGCCCACGCCGTGAAGATCGAGGGCGGCGCGTTCCGTGCCGAGACGATTCGCGCGCTGGTGCAGAATGGCATCCCCGTGCTCGGGCATATCGGCCTGACACCCCAGAGCATTCAGGCGTATGGCGGACACAAGGTGCAGGGCCGAAATGAAGACGCCGCAGAGCAGCTCCGAGAGGACGCCCGCGCCGTTGCGGCTGCCGGCGCCTTCGCCATGGTGATCGAGGGCGTGCCCGCCGATCTGGCCACCGAAATCACAGGCCTCGTTGACATTCCCACGATCGGCATCGGCGCCGGTCCCGGCTGCGACGGGCAAGTGCTGGTGGTCAACGACATCCTCGGCATGTTCGGTGATTTCAAACCCAAGTTCGTGAAGCGATACGCCGAGCTTGGCGCCGAGATGAAGAAGGCTTTCGACTCGTACAAGAAGGACGTTGAGGGCGGCAAGTTTCCGGGCCGCGAGCATTGCTACTGACGGCGTGATGACACCGGCGAAGGTGCGCCACAGCTCGATCCCGACACACTGATTTCATGCGCATCATTCACTCATCAAAGGAAATGCAGAACGCGGCACTGGAGCTTCGACGCGCTGGCCGCCGTATCGGCTTCGTGCCCACCATGGGGTACCTGCATGAAGGCCACCTGTCCCTCGTGCGTCTCGCGCAACAGCACGCCGACGTGGTGGTGCTCAGCCTGTTCGTCAATCCGACGCAGTTTGGGCCGCAGGAGGATTTCAGCAAGTACCCGCGCGACTTCGCCCGCGATGAAGCCCTGTGCCGCGATGCACGCGTCGACATTCTCTTCAACCCGACGCCCGAGGATATGTATCCCGAAGGGCACAGCACCTTCGTGGAGGAAAACGCCTTGTCCCGGGGATTGTGCGGTGCTTCCCGGCCCGGGCACTTCCGCGGTGTCGCCACCGTCGTCGCCAAACTGTTCAACATCGTGCTTCCCGATGTCGCCGTATTTGGCGAGAAGGACGCCCAACAGCTTCGCGTCATCCGTAGGATGACACGCGACCTGGGCTTCGGCGTTCGCATCATCCCCGGCCCGACGCTGCGCGAGCCCGATGGACTCGCCATGAGTTCGCGCAACAAATACCTCGGCCCCGAGGAGCGCATCCAGGCGCTTGTGCTCAAGCGCTCACTCGACAAGGCCGTCGCGTTGTACGGCACGGGTGAACGGCGAGCCGAGGTGCTGCACACGGCCATGGTCGCGATGCTGAAATCCGCGCCGCTTGCGCGAATTGATTATGTGGAAATCGTGGATGACGAAACCCTCGAACGAGTAACCGTGATCGAGCGGCCGGCCCTGGTCGCCCTTGCCGTCTTCATCGGCAAGACGCGCCTGATCGATAACGTGGTCCTGCGTCAGCCCACCTAGCAGCCTATGAAGTTCAGCCACATCGAGAAAGCTGTGTCCGTTCTTGCCCGCAATCCTCCGGGCTTACGCATGTGCCCTGCCCGTGATGCCGCACTCCTCAACATAGGCCGCTTTCTCGAGACACAGACGCGCGCGGGCCAACCGCTGGACTTGAAAAAGGCCTCCGCTCCGCTCTGGCCCTTCATCCTCCGCCGCCTCGAAACGGCTATGGATGAAGCAGAGCGCGCCGATCTGGCGCACGACGCTGTGACGGCGTGGCAGATGTACAACTCGGGCGTCGTGGTCAAAACAGGCGACATCATCATCGGCTTGGATGTCATTCCCATGCCCCGATTCTTCGGCTGGGAGGAACCTGAGGGCCTGACGCTACGCACCGCCGAACTATTGGACGTTCTGCTCATCACGCATCGCCACGAGGATCACTACGACAAGGCTCTTGTCCGCGCGTGTCTTGATCTCGGCAAGCCCGTGCTGATGCCCGCCAGTCTGGCCGCCGATTGGGGACACAACATCACGCTGCACGGAGTCGAACACGGCGCGAATATGGAACTGCTCGACTTGCAGATCACCTGCCGGCAGGGATTTCACATCTGGCGCGCAACCATGGACGAGCTGCCGCTGATCTATTACGAGATCGCGACGCCGGCCGGCTATACCTTCATCTTCAGCGGCGACCTCGACTACACGAAGGTGTTCGAGAAAACCGCCGGCCGGGACATCGACTTGCTCTTCATTCCATGGCGCAACCCGAACGAGAGATATGAAAACGGCCGCCCGGAACAGATCGGCTCCACCCTCGACGCCGTCAAGATCGCCGTGAAGACCGCGCAGCCACGCGCGATCCTGTACGAACATTACGGCGAGTTGGACCACATCTACGGCGGCTTCTCCGCCTCCTACGATATGGCGCTCGACCTCAAGCGTGAACTGGCAGTACCTTCCGAGTTGTTGTTCTGGGGCGAACACATGGCGTTGGCGCCGCCAGATTGACCTACTGAATCCTATGGACCGCACGCTCCAGTTTGGCATCGACCTCCTGGCGACCGAACATGCCGATTGGCTCAAGCACTCGCGCGTCGGCCTTGTCGCACACGCGGCCAGTCGCACCACCGGGGGAATGCCGTCCGCCGATCTTCTCAAGCACATTCTCGGCAATCGCCTGGTTTGTCTTTTCGGCCCGGAGCATGGGTTTCGCGGACAGGCCGGCGCAGGTGAGCAAGTGGCTCACGCGCAACATCCCGAATGGGGAATTCCCGTCCACTCCCTCTACGGCAGGACACGTCGCCCCACCAGCGAAATGCTCCACGGCGTGGACGTCATCGTTTTCGATCTCCAGGACTTGGGCGCACGGCCTTACACGTATGTCTCCACCTTGCGCTACGTACTTGAGGCCGCCGCGGAACACGACCGCGCCGTCATCGTCGCCGATCGGCCGGTTCCCTTGGCGGGCGTTGTCGATGGCCCCATGCTTCAGAACGATTTTGAATCGTTCGTAGGCGGCATTCCTTCGCCGGTTGTCTATGGCATGACCCCGGGCGAGACGGCCCTCTGGCTGCAGGCAACGCTAGGACTCGATCTCGAACTCAGGATCGCGCGCGTCCGCGGTTACGGGCGCGAAACGACACCCGCCCCGGCGTGGCCCGAGTGGGTTCCGTCCTCACCCGCGATTCGTTCGTGGTCCATCGGTCAGTCGTTCCCCATCACCGTTTTTCTGGAGGCGCTGCCGGGAGTTGACCATGCGCGGGGCACGGATGCTCCCTTCCAGCGCGTCGGCGCGCCGTGGCTCGACGCCGGGAAACTGGCGACCGCCCTGAATGGAATGTCGCTGCCGGGCATGCAGTTCAAGCCGACGGATTACGGGGCGCAAACGGGTAGCCACAGGGGCATTCACCTGCACGGGGTCACGATAGAGATTATTGATCCCGGCATTTTCGCTCCGGTGCGCACAGGGGTCGCCATCATTGAAGCCTTGCAGCAACTGCACGGGGCCGCATGGTTGTGGTCACAGCCCGGCACACGCCCTGAATTCTTCGATCAGCTCATGGGTACCGATGCTGTCCGCCTCGCCCTGCACGACGGCCTTACCGCGAACGACATAGCCGCGGGCTGGGACAAGGACCTCCAACTCTTCCGGCAGCAGCGCGAGCCCCACCTGCTCTACCCTTGACTTCCCGTCGCTATGGGCGACCTTTGGAAGGAAGGGTTTGCATGAAATACACCGCCACACTTGAAGAGGGCGAAGGCGGCGAGTACACCGCGTCGTGCGAACAGGTGGGCGCGTCCGGCCACGGTTTGAGTTCCGTGGCCGCACTGGATGCGTTGCGCGCGGAGATCCGCTATCGCGTGGAACTCTGCCCCTGCTCCAGCGTGGAGGATGACGCCATCGAATTGGATGTCCGGGCCTGACCCCACTATTCGCCTTGAAGCACAGCCTCGCTCCCGCTACGTTAGCCGTCGCACTTCACTACCCATGGAGGGGTGGCAGAGTGGCCGAATGCGCATGACTCGAAATCATGTTTGCTCTTACGGGCAACGGGGGTTCGAATCCCTCCCCCTCCGCCATTCGACGCGCCCCGCGAACACGCGGGGCTTGCTCATGGCGGGCCAGGAGGCGCGTCGAATGCCCCGAGCCTGTCGAGGGACTACCAATCATGACCTGTTGGGTTTACGTCATTGAGTGCCGAGATGGGACGTTCTACACCGGACATACTCACAGCCTTCCGCAGCGTCTGTCCCGACATGCCGCAGGAACCGGATCGCGCCACATTGCCCAACGTGGATTCCTGCGGTTGATCTACTCAGAACAGCTTCCAAGTGCAGAAGGCGCAATACAAAGGGAAATGCAAATCAAGCGCTGGAGCCACGCCAAGAAGCTGGCTCTAGCCAACAACGACATGGAACAACTCAAACAACTTAGCCGATCTCGCACTTAACGCTTTCCGCGTTTCACCCCGCGAACACGCGGGGCTTGCTCAGGGCCTTCCGTCTTCCGGTCCTTCCGTTTTCCGCGCGGCTCTGCGCTTCTTCCGCTGGAGTATCCTTCTCATCAGCGAAACACCCGCGCGCGAAAACCAGAATCTCACCATGAGCTTCCGCAGGGGGCGAAAGACCGGGATCCCGCGCAGCATCCAAAACACCAACTCCTCGCGGACCAGTTTCGAATCCGGCGACGGAAACGGGACTTGGTAATGCGGGACGCTCTGGCCAGTCAGCCGCTTCGCTTTCATGCGCAGGCCAACCCGTATCTTCTTGTCGCGCGCGATGCCGTCCCACGCATCATGCACATCCTCAACCGGAATGTCCCGCAACACCAGCTTCCCGGCCGCAACCGCACCGTCCACCACCCCCATGCCTCGCTGCGTGCGAATCATGACGGCAGAAAGGCCTTCGGCTTCCTCGTACTTCCAGTTGCCATCGGGACTGCGAATCCACGGATCACCCACGGTCAGATCTGAAAACTCGGCACCCGCGTCGAGACAAGTCAGGCAACGCCCAAGCGAGGAGACCATCGCCATGATGTTGAAGGTTTCCTTGGGGCCATGCGGCGACCGCCACTTTGTTCCGTTCGAGAAAGTCATCTCCAGCGTGTTATGCGGCCATCCCGTCTCACTCTTCTCGCGGAACTGCGCGTGGACGACCTCCGCGCCTTCGGGGGTCATCAGCGCTGCCGCCAGCTTGCTGGAATCCATGGGCAGGTTGTAGTGGCATACGAGCCCAATCGCTATCGGCACGCGCGTCTTCCACCGCGGGTCCACCATCTGCCGTTTTCGCAACGAGTGAATCTGACACGGGAGACCCACCATGGCGAACGGCCCCTCCTCCTCGCGGATGTCGTACAACGCATGGAGGCTCGGAGTCGTGGTGTAGCGTGATTGAGCCGCGGACAGCAATTGCTCCCGTGTCCGCGCGATCAGCCCGCGCCCCCGCGCCGGTTGTTCCGGATCTTCCGCGGCAACCAGCGCGCCCCGAATTTTGCCCGTCTCGAGAAGATGAACCAGAAGTTGTGTGACCACCCCGCCACTCGCGCCGCGTTGGCGAATCTCCGGTTCCGCCGCGTATCCGATGCACGCCCGCCGGATCGTACCCAGCAATTCCCCATAACGGTACTCCGGGCCGAAGAGGCTGCTTCCGATGGCGTCGTAATCCACCTCCAGCCCCGAGCATGACTGGACGCAGATGTTGCAGTTGATGCAGGGCGCGACCTGAATGGGATATCCATCGCGGTCCATGCCAAACGTCCCGACGGGGCACACCCCCACGCACGCGCCGCACCGATGGCAGAGGTTGTCCCGGACCACGCGCAGGATGCCCTCCACATTCCTGTATCGATCCCGCGGGAAAGGATTTGAAGCATCGCTCATCGCGGTTAGATTATACGTGCGTTCGCGCCCCGTGCAAACCAACGGCGGGTCACCCGGGCAAATACAGTACCGCATATGAAAAGGATTTTGTCCCAATCGGAAGGGCTGGCCCATCATCCGGGCGATTTCCACTGGCTGGAGAAGAATATTCCCTGCCAGGCCGCCTGCCCTGCGTCTACGGACATCCCGGGCTACCTTGCTGCAATTTCTCGCGGCGATTACGCGGAAGCTTACCGGATCAATCTTCGCGACAACGTGTTCCCCGCCGTACTCGGCCGCGTCTGCTCGCGGCCCTGCGAGCCGCCGTGCCGCCACGGATGGGAAGGCCTTGGCGCCCCCGTGGCGATCTGCTCCTCCAAACGCGCCGCAGCCGATTTCACGAATCAGACCGATCCTGTCGTTCTCCCTCCTGTGTTCCCGACCACCGGCCGCCGCGTGGCCATCGTGGGCGCGGGAGTTGCCGGGCTGGCCGCCGCGCGCGACCTTGCTCTCTGGGGCCACGCCGTCACTGTCTACGAGAAACACGCCCGCTCCGGCGGCATGATGATCCAAGGCATCCCCCACTTCCGGCTTCCACGCGCGGTGATTGAGAAAGAGATCCGCCAGGTGGAGGCTCAGGGCGTCCGCATCGTGACGGGCACGGAAGTCGGCCCTTCACTTCCTCTCTCACGCCTACTTGCCGACCACGACGCGGTGATCGTCGCCGCCGGCACCCTGAAGCCAACACGGCCACCGATCCCTGGCGGCGCTCTGCAGGGCGTCGAGCATGGACTGCAGTTTCTCTTCGACGTAAACGAGGGCGCACGCGCGACCATCGGCCGCCGCGTGGTCATCATCGGCGGCGGGTTCACCGCCATCGACTGTGCGCGCACGGCGCGCCGGCTGGGAGCACGTCACGCCGGAGTGTACTATCGGCGCTCGGCCCGCGAGATGTACATCATGGCCGAGGAACTCGACGAGATGGCCGAAGAGGGCATACCTCTTGTGACCCACGTGAACCCGATCGAGATTATCGGACAGGACGGTCGTGCTACGGCGGTCCGTTTCGTACGCACGCGCGTCGAGGGAGGCAGCGACAAGAACGCTCAGAAGATCGTCCCCATCGAAGGCAGCGAGTTTGAAGTACCGGCCGACAACGTGATTCTTGCCACCGGCCAGTCCGCTGATCGCTCCTGGATGGACGTAGCACTGCAGGATGCGGCCTCCACTCCCAGACTTTTCGCCGCCGGAGATTTTGTCAACGGACCGTCAACGCTGATTGAAGCGATCGGCCACGCGCGCCGCTGCGCCCGGTCGGTTGACGAGTTCGTCATGGGCGAGTCGCGGCTCCACGACGCCGTCGTGATCGAGACCGGACGCGATCAGGAACGGACCCGCAAGATGGACCACATTCCTCTCCAACATCCCGCCGTCGCGTGGGTGTCGCGCCGTTCGCTACATCGCGAAGTGGAAAAGGGCTTCAGCCCGGCGCAAGCCGCAAAAGAATCCAAACGTTGCTACCTCTGCCACTATAAGTACGAGATCAACATGGATCTCTGCATCTACTGCGACCAATGCATACAGGTGAAACCCCGGGAAAAGTGCATCGTGAAAGTGATGAGGAAGCGCGGACCAACGCCTACAGACACAGGGGAACCGGGCCCATACGACCACCGCCTCAATAATGACCATCAGTTCGAGTACGTCATCAACCAGGAGGAGTGCATTCGCTGCGATGCCTGCCTCCGGGTTTGCCCCACCCACTGCATCGACGTCCAGAAGGTCAGCCTCAAGACCCTCCCCAGCAAGCAGGTAGGAACGGGTTCAACCGTGTGATTGTCAAACGCAAGCCGCTACGCTATCCTTTGGCCAAAGGGAGGGTGGTGTGCGGCGAATCGTCTACCATTCCATTTTGGCCGCGGTCCTGATCATTTTTGGGGTTTCCGCGAAAGCCCAGGATATCCGCTTGGCCAATGGTGTGATCATCAAGGGCTCCGTGCTCAAGGTGGATGATTCCGGCATGGAGATCCAGACGCAGGTGGGCCCCCGGACCTACACTTGGGATACGCTTTCCGCTGCCACGCGCTATAGACATCAACCCAAGTTCCGCGCCAACTACGAGGCCGTGCTCCAAGGACTCCCCCCGTCGACATGGACCAACGTACCCGACATCGTGGTGCCCGAACCCAAACCTGAGCCGGTGAAAACCGAAGCCCCGAAGGAAGTTCAGCCCGAGGTCGCATCGCTGCTGATCTTCGACCAGGCATCCTACGACAACGTGGATCCCATTTCCGTGGCCAAGTTCCCCGGCCTGCAGCTTCGCACGCCCGCAGACGCATCTTACGTGGGCGTCCAGTACGGCCCGAAAGCCACGGACGTACTTTATGCCGCGTTCGATGCCAAGACGGCCGGCGATGTTCGTGACGTCATGTTCCTGTACAGCCCGGGCAACCCCCAGTACACGAACACCGCGCGGGTCACCGGGTTCAAGCGCGGCTCAGGCGGCGAGCGCCAAGTGACGTTCAAGAAGGTGAATGTCGGCACCGCGTTTGGCAGCGTCAATGCAAGTTTGGACATCGAATTCGTCTACCTGCCCGGACAGAGCAACCAGGTCAACGTTACCGTCTATGTCGACCTGACGAAGGACAATACGCGCAGCAAGTTCATTCTCAACGGGCCGCTGACCGACCTGCTCATCGGCGACGGGCTCATCACCATCAAAGGCCTGCTGGACCTGCCCATGTTGTGGGTGACGCTGGACCTGACCACGGGTTCCCCGCGACTCGTCGGCAACCTCAACATGTCCCATCTGAAGATGGCTCCGAAGGAGGGCATGGACAACCGCCTCTCCATCGAAGTCACCACACCGGACGGTGCTTTCGTGCAGAAGGACGCGCTCAAGGTGGACGAAGGGGGCTTCAGCCAGCAGTACGGCATCGCCTATGACCTGAAGAAGACCTCTCCCGGCCAGACCTACAACGTCAAGGCCTCCATCAACCTGGGTCCATTCCTGGGCGAGGCCACGTTCGAGGACAAGTTCACCGTCCCGGGCGCAGCGAAGTAACCGCCGGTCAGCCCTGCTTCACATTCCTCTGCCGGACGGCCTCAAACAGAAGTATCGTCGTCGCCGCCGACACATTCAGGGAATCCGCCTGCCCCCTCATCGGAATGCGCACCTTCAGGTCGGCCTGTTTCATCCACTGCTCGCTGAGGCCGTACTGCTCGGCCCCCACGATGACGGCAACCGGACCTGCAAGATCGACTTCCGTGTAGTCGGCTTCGGCGTGCGGAGTCGCCGCAAGAATTCGAATCCCGTGCTCGCGCAGCCATGCGAGCGCTTCCGCAGATGAAGCCTCCACCACCGGCAAGGCAAACAATGTGCCTGTGCTGGCGCGAACGACATTGGGATTGTTGATGTCGGTGCACTGATCGCACACGATCACCGCATCCACGCCGGCCGCATCCGCCGATCGGAGAATGGTTCCCAGGTTGCCCGGTTTCTCAATCGCCTCGGCGACGATGACCAGCGGGCGGGAAGACTTGAGCACGAGATCGCCCAGCGTCGCCTTAACCTGTGGCCCCACGCCAAGCAGCCCCTCCGGCCGGTCGCGATAAGCCATTTTTTCAAAGACCGGCTTGGAACATTCGAAAAGTTGCGCGCCCGCGGCCGCAGCCTGTTCGATCAATGCGGGCTCGTTCTTGCCGAGGTAGAGTTCGGGGCAGTAGTAGACGGATTCCGGCTTCCATCCGTTATCGAGCGCCCGCTTGAGCTCGCGGTAGCCCTCAACAAGCAGAAGCCCGGACTCGTCGCGCGCCGAGCGTTTGCCGAGTTTGACAACCTGTTTGACGCCCGGGTTCTGCAGGCTGGTGATGCTCTGAGCCTGATGATTCATATGCTCCGTAAGGGCTTCTGCTGCCTTGACGCCTCCCCTGCCGGGGGTAAGCTAGCCATGGAAAGAGGATACGTTGTCGGTGCGGAAAACGGTATGAAAAAAACGGCTTACATGATGGCCCTTGCCTGCTGTGCGGTCGCCTGCTTTGCCGACACGCCGGATTTCGATAAGTACCAGGTGATCCTCGACCGCAAGCCCTTCGGTACGGCGCCGCCGCCGGAATCAAATGTCCCGGCCATTACAGCCGAGAACTCATTTGCAAAAACCCTCCGGATGAGCGCGCTGCTGGAACTCGACGACGGCACAATGAAGATCGGCCTGATCGACCTCCAGAGCAACAAGAGTTTCTACCTCGCCGTCGGCGACACCGAAGAGGGCATTGAGCTGGTGTCGGCCGACTACGACCAGGAAGAAGCCGTGGTGCGCAAGGGCGCGGAAATGGCCGTGATCAAATTGCAGTCGGGCGATATCCAGGCGCTGACGCCGGCCGAGCAGCAGGCACGCCTGAGCGCGCCGCCCTCAC
>DAISJM010000007.1:0-100976 GCA_036821485.1 Verrucomicrobiota bacterium
GACTGCGAGACCAGCAGCGGCGGCCAGAAAGATGGTGTCTAGCTTTCTCGGGGTGGCGGGAGATGCTGCGGGCATGGCGCGCTCCACAACACGAGCGGCGGGCCTCTCGGCTTCGGGCAACATCGCCAGGAACGCAGTGGCCCATGAGTTGGCGAACTCGGCGGCCAGAACAGGATCAAGTGCATCTACCGTCAGTTGAACGAGGCTTGTTCCTTCGATGCGTTTCGCGGATATCGCGGCGATTGTGGCCGTCAGTTCCTCGGCTGAGCGACCGAGGGCTTCGCGCGCGGCACCGAGTGTGCTCGTTGTGGTTGCCGTCGCGAGACGAGTCGTGATTCGCGTCTGATACTGAAGTTCGCTTTCATCCTTGTAGGGTGGGGACAATTCCACCGTCGCGACGGAACCGTACACTGGCACTTGGCGGATGAGCGTCACCACAGCGATGGAGTTGGCGACGACGAAAGTCAGCGCGATCAACCAGATTCTCTTGACAACTCCGGCGACGAGATCAGCGATCATGTTGTTTGTGTCCTATATCGTTATGGCGAACGTTAACCGCTGGGCAATGCCAGGGTCTGTCTTGAACAATACACTTTCTTGGGCTGGCCCCATTTCCCTCATCTTCACCAACCCGTCAAAACTTAATATCTAAGGGCTGGCCCCGATCCACAGGGCCTCCCAGCGTGCCACCCCTCTGTCAATTCTTGAATCTGGAGACGTGACCCCAGCCGCCGTCTTAGCCGCGCAGCCAGCCGACGCGAAGCTTGGCATCGAGGGGCTGTTCCCATGTCTACTCATGGTTAGTCTGAGTTCTCTTGTAGGGGCTTCATAAGACTGTGCAGGCGTGGCTCCGAGGCTAGCATATCGTAGGACAACCCGGTACCTAGGTATATATTAGTCCGCATGTTGTTGACTCGTTCTAGATAGGGCATGGTCTTCTGTGCCACGAAGGTAACAAACGCCGCAAGATCATCCCTTGAGGTCGGAATCTTATATCCATCACGAGAGGCAGCCAGCGGCACGCCATTACTCCTGAGTTCAGCGATCACGCTCTGGCGTAACCATCCCTTGTCTTTGGACTCGTCAACCAGAGCCTCTGCCTTGAGATGGTCGAGCAGCTTGTCCCCGTAAACGAACCCCTCTTCTTTGTCGGAAACGGAATAGAGAAGATACTCGAGGGCCTCCCTCAAGACCTCGTCCCCCTCAGTCTCCAAGTACTCCTCAGCTGCATGGATGCAGTGCTGGCGTATGGCTTGATCAAGCGAGGATACATCGGTATCCACATGAGGATCCGAACTCAACCGCGGCCATGACTCGACAACGCACAGAATTGGGTCCAAGGCTTTATAGGCGTCCTGTGGATCATCATTCTGGATGAAGCGTCTTACCGTGCCGCCCACATAGTCCGCCACCTGCAACATGGGGGATACAAGGGGAGTCGAATAGTCTATCTTCTTGCTGGAGGAAAAGAGTGTCGGGGCAAAGTGACGGTCGATATATGGCGCGAAGCTCTTCATGAACTCCTGAGAACCGAAGTTGTCCAGGATCACTGTCACTTGGTTCATACCCCGGTACACCTTCTCAAACAACCGACGCTGACAGTACTTGTAGGTGGATGGTTTGAAACGGAAGCCACCATCCTTGGCGAGGCGATCCTTCCGAATAGCCAGAACGACACACCTTGACTTCAATTGGGCGAGACCGGCGCAAATGTGAACCCGTTGTTTGAATCTGGAGCCTGTCTCGGCCGATTTGAGTTGTGCGCCATGGCGGAATCTGTTTCGCGTATCTTGGACGACGGCGAGGTCATGGTCTTCGTCGTCCAAGTTGCAGATTACGGCACAGACTACATAGCAAGTCTCATCAAGAACCGTGTCGCCGGACTCATCTATGTAGATGTTCTTCCTTAAGTCCATGTGCTGACAATGTAGGTCTCGGCTATCAGTAACAGCAACAAGCGCGTCGCGGCAGACGATACTTGCTCGCGGTCTAGCTGCCAACTCCTACAAGTCCTTGGTTGCCATGATTCATCCGTTACTTGTCCATCCGCGTCCCTTCTCGGCTCCATCATTTGTCATTCGTGGGTCTGACCCCGGCGTCCTCCAGCCCGTTCGCTCAGTCGGTATCTTTGGATGTAGGCAGCAAGCTTCTCGTTGTGTTTGGCGCTTAGCATTAGCCCCATCTGGTGGAGATGACAGAATGCTTTATATGAACGCCAGCCGATCAAGGTAAAAAAGAGGAGCCTCAAGATCGGAACGACTGAGAAGCCGTACCTAAGATCTGCAAGTGACCACAGCCCGCGGTACAGAATCATATACCCAAGGAATGCGACCAGATAGAGATTGCCCAAGGCGGGGAAGAACTCAAGGATGCCGAGAAGGAACGGGCGCAGTCCTTTCCGGGCGAGATACATGTAAAATACCTGAAGCGGAATAGCGACAAGACCCACAACAGAGCCGTATACAATCAAGCGATAGTCATTCTCAACGGCAGGAGTCTCTCCGAATACTCCGGCTAGAATGCCCCGGCCTCCGCCGTGACGGAGCCACTGAACCACTCCGAAAGAAAGAAAGAGAAGTAATCCGGCAAAGATGCGAGAGCTCTGCATCAACACCGGAAGGTAAAGCGAGATGTCTGCCGGTGAGTTATCAATCACCTTGCGATCGCGGAGCTGGCTGTGCAACTGTTCAGCATCTCTGTTGTATTCCTCGCGATAGGCATCGATGATGGCCTTGAACTCTGGTGGTATTGGGACCGTGGATGACCCTTTGTCTCTCATTTCCGCGTTGTATCCCACGAGATCGTCAATCGCATCAGACCTTATGGCTTCCCACTGAGCCGGCGACATTGACTGAAACCGTGTGTAGAATAGCGCGCCATCTTGTTGATACCTTTTGAGTGCCCCTGTATTCCTGACCAAGAGTGCAGCATACTGGAAGCCCCACTTCTTCATCTCCGGTTTTGGTAGGGGAAGCAGCTCAAGAGGGAAGACCGCAGCGTAGTTGTGTTCGGCCTGAAGCTTCTGCATGTACAGGCTCAGCGCTGAGGCTATGGGCATTATGGCCTCAGGGTTGTCGCCCTCCGCAAGAAGAGCGCGAATGGTGTGAATCACATCTGGCAGCAGCATCTCGCCGGAACTTTGCGCATCAGAATCCATGATACTTCTCTACTTTCGGTTGTCTGCCCACGCTCCCCCATCATCACCAACCCGTCACAACTTAATATCTAAGGGCTGGCCCCGATCCCCGGGGCCTCCCAGCGTGCCACCCCTCTGTCAATTCTTGAATCTGGAGACGTGACCCCAGCCGCCTCTGACCCCAGCCGCCTCCGTGTTTGCCGCTGTGAAGTTCCCCCGATAAAATGGACACACTTTTAGCGTTAGTTGAAGAAGAAGCGCCTAGCACAGCCGAAGCGTTCGTGGGGATCGAATGCAAACAATGCCATTCACTTTCTTCGATGTTCATGAGCCTTTTCTTGTTCGTCGAAGACCGCAATTGAATCTCGATTCTGCCTGTATAATGCGGCAAACAGAGCAAAAACAAACTACAATCACTGTCCACTAAATCGGGGGAACTTCACCGCGGGCTCACGGTACGCTCGACCCCGTGGTTGGGCAGCTTTTGTTCATTCCTTCCTCTGGTCGTGAACGAGGAAACACCTCTATGAGCGCGGAGAACAGCGCTGTGAAAAACGCGACGACGTACCCTGCTGCCGAGCACAAGTTTGACACTGATGAAGAATGATTCATGTCAGCGATGTGCTGGTTGATTTCGGTTTGGAATACGCCCCATGCCTTGTTTGCCTGCTCGTGGCTGACTCCGCCAAACTGAAACTTGGCCTGTCCTGGGTCGGGGGAGACAGTTGGCATGCCCAAAGTGGGCAGGGATCGGGTGGCGGCGATCGAGTGCAAGACAGCAAGACCGAGGAACATCAGAGCAAAGATTGACCAGATCATGCAGAGTGCTTTGTGTGTGAGTTTCATATTCCTCCCTGCCCAACATCAACCCTTATGGTCCAATCGGAATCTACTTTCTTAAGACCGAATAGAGGTCTGGACAGCACTGCTGGCAATAGGCCATGAATCCCTCGTTCTCCCCTTGTTCTGTCTCCTCATAGCTCATTACATCCTGTTCTGGCGGGATGTTGAGTCCGGCAGAACGCATTCGTTCCCACTTCTCCTTCGGAATCGCTGCGTGTGCCTGATCGAACATCCTCCTTATCATGTCAGGATGAATCGCTCCCAACGCAGCCCCATCTGACGAAAACTCCCAGGCCATATTCTCTGCGGTGGCGGGCGTCAGCTTATCCATTCCGTGCTCGGTGAAGTACGTAAGCGCGTCACCGGCATAGCCCACCCGCTTAACGACGTCGGCACCGACGTAATCCGCGAACTTCATCGAGTCACTCACAGAATCCGTCACGAGTTTCGTCGCGATCTCGGTGAAAGCCGTCTTTACGGCACCGGACGGGCCATGTAGACCAAGAAATGCATGACCGAAGGCATCAAGATTGGCAGCGTGTTTTGCTCCGAGTATGCCGCCTGATTGAAAGAAGTAGCCCCAGAGGCCGTAGCACTGGCCGTATTTCAGGAAAGGTTTGCCAAAGAAGGGCTTATTCACCTCCTGATCAATTCTTGCACGTGCCAAGACTCGGGCATATCCAGATATCTTCTCCATACTTTGTCTCGCTCGTTTCTTGCCCAACGTTAAGGGTCAGGCACGAGCCTGCCGCATCGGCAGGCGAGTAGCCTGGACCCTCTGGTTCGGGTGCCTTCCTGTTGTTCGGATTTTCAGGAATGACAATCCAATGTGTCATTGATCGATCTTGGCCTTGAGGGGCATGTCTCCTCCGGGCCTGTTTGTGAGCAACCACTTCTTTCCATCGGCATCCTTCCAGACAATCCTTTCGTAGGTCTTGCCTTGGGTGTGGAAGGTCACGTTTTTCGGATCATCCCAGAAAATGCGGTGACCTGTCTTGGCAAGGTATTTTTCCAAGTTGATCTGCTGTGCGACGGTGCTGTCGATCTGCTTCTCTTTCGGACCTAACGCACGAACCAACCAGTGAAGTCCGAACCACACGATTGGGATTGCGCAAATCAGGCCGGATATAGCGCCAATAATATTCCACGTGTTTGCACTCATGTTTGATTTCTAATTCTGTTCGATTGTGATGATTTCATTCGCAACAGCGAACTTGTAAAACTCGGACTCTCGACCGCGTGTTCAACTACGAAGTCGAACGCTGACTTCTTTACTGCTCGGGATATCATGCCCGGCACGAACACGAGGAAGATCAATCCGATCCACCACGTCTGGAAGATCATGATTGCGATGCCGGCTGGGTAAGAAAGCAGCCAGACTGCTGACCAGAAGATGTGGGCGTACTGGTAGCTCTTTGGAAGATACCCTTCGGTTATTGCCCGCAGAGCCTTTGCCCGAGTGACATATATCTGTCGCGAGCCATCTTTGCAGGCTTTCACAAACTCCGCATGTTCCATCGAGCTCCTCCTCTTTCACCCGAACAGTATCTTACGCCTCATCACAGGTTTTGACCGAGAGTGCAGAATGGGTGCGAAGCTTCGGTAAAGTGCCGTGCAACAAGGTGTTTCAGGGCATGCGTGATGCCGGGAGGAATATTGCAGAATGGATGATGTGCCTCAGATGGCGGCGGCAGAGGTTCGGAGCGAAAATGGCGCGCCCGGCTATGATGTCCGGAGGATTGTCCGGAGTTCAATAGTCACCCCCCTTTTACTGGTCCCGATTATAGCAAGAAGAAAGGAATTTGAACATAAGGGAACGAAGTTAACGAAGATCGGAACAAGAGGGACGTTTGAAAGGGTGGGAACGGGGCTGAAGGCGGATGAGGACAGAGATCAAAGGCCGGAGGCCAGATACGGAATGACCAGTTTGAACAGAAGGTAACGAAGTTAACGAAGATCAGAATAAGAGGGGCGTTTGAAAGGGTGGGAATGGGGAAGCCAGAAAACCCGAAGGCGGAAGGGCAGGAAGAAGTGAGCAGAGTGAAATGACCAATGACCAAGTCCGAATGACCAGTTTGAACAGGAGGTAACGCTTGCCCGCCTGAGGCGGGAAGCGAACGAAGGCCGGAGGGAAGGGAGATTCGAAATTGGAGATTGGTTATTGGAGCCTTGTTTAAGACTTAGCGCTTGGGGCTTGGAGCTTCAAAACTCAGGTTTCAAGTTTCTCCCCCCCCTCTTCCCACTCTGTGCCTGTGCGCCTCTCCGATCAGTGTCTATTAGTGTTCATCAGTGGTTGAACTCTTCTCTGCGCTTTGTGCCTCTGTGCCTTTGTACCTTTGCGCCTCTCCGATCAGTGTCTATTAGTGTTCATCAGTGGTTGAAACTCTTCTTTGCGCGCTTTGCGCCTTGGCGTGAGGAATCCGGATGAGGCTGCCCATTCGCGGCTGGCTTCCTGGGAACCAGCGCGAAGGCGAGTACGGCCAGGAGGACCGCGGAGCTGGCGATCTTAATCCACACGGGCATCATCGCATGCACGTGCTGGATCGATACCGCACCGCTCACGCGGAACACGTAGTCCAGCAGGAGACCCCACACCAGGGCCATGCCGGCAACTGTCAGCAGGTAGATCACGACCGACCGCGTACCCAGGATCTTGCGGATGGTCGCGATCGTCGCCGCATTGGTCGCGGGCCCGGCCATGAGGAACACGAAAGCCGCACCCGGCGACACGCCTTTCAGGATCAGCGCCGCCGCAATCGGCACGGACGCCGTGGCACAAACGTAGATCGGTATGCCAACCGCCATCATCAGCAGCATCTGGAGCAGACCCGGCCCTACTGCGTCGGCGAAGAAGTCCTGCGGGACCAGGGCCGTGATCAATCCGGCGATCAGCAAGCCGATCACCAGCTCCTTGCCAATGTCGCGCGGCAGGGTCACAAACCCGTGATGAAGGGCCCGGACGAAACGGCTCTGCTTCGCCTTGTGGGCGCAGCACTCGTCATGGCACTCCTCCCGCTTCTCCTGCGCGGCGTCGGCGCTCCCGCCCCCGAACACGTTGACCAGCACCCCGCCCACCAGGCCCGTCACAAACGCGGCAAGCGGTCTGAAGATCGCAAAGATGGGACCGAGCAGGCCATAGGTCACGAGGATGCTGTCGACGCCGGTCTGCGGGGTCGACAGCAGGAAGGCCGCCGTCGCGCCCCGGCCCGCGCCGTGCCGTCTCAGGGACGTCGCCACCGGGATCACGCTGCACGAACACAGCGGCAACGGCACACCCCAGAACGCCGCCTTCAGCACCGGGCCCAGCCCCGGCCCACCCAGATGTTTCTCAACGGTCTCCGCCGAGATGAAGATCGAGAGGATTCCTGCAGCGAAGAAGCCGAACAGGAGGTACGGCGACATCTCGCCCAACACGGAGGCGAATTCACGGAATATATCGATAATCGCGTTCATGCCCGCCACAACATCGCCCGGAACGCGGCCATTATCAAGAGCCCGGCTGTACCACCAGCGCTTCCAATGCCTGCAGGACCTTCGGCAAGTACGTAAACGACGGGCCACCCTGCATCATCACCGCGACGGACGCCGCATCGAGGATTTCTTCCTTCGTGGCGCCGGCATCGAGACACTTCTTCACGTGCAGGTTGATGCACGGCTCGCAACGTACGGCACAGCCAATCGCCAGCGCGATCAATTCCTTGTGCTTGAGCGAGAGGGCACCGTCCTTCATGACGCCGCTGAACAGCGAGCCGAACCCCTTCAACGTGTCCGGTATGAGTTGCTGAAGCTTGCCCATATCTTTCTTGTACTGACTGAAGAATTCCTTGACGTCTTCCGACATGATAAATCCCTCCTGTTTCCCGGAATAGTACGGCGTTTCCCGACTTTTTCCAATGGTTGGAAAAACGGCGCCAAGTTTTTCCAACCATTGGAAACTTTACTCCATCCGGCCCGGCGGGTATGGGTTCTGGTGGGAGTGCGTTCGTCCACGGGAGGGGTGTCATGCGTATTCGTAATCTTCTGCTTTCCTTCGCGGTTCTTCTCGCGGCCATAGCCCCTGCGCTTGGCGACATCAACGACGGGCTCGTGTGTTGCTACTCGTTCAACACAAACACGGGATCAACCGTCGTCGACCTGAGCGGCAATGGACACAACGCCGTTGTGTACGGGGCCGCCTACACCACCACGGGGCGCGTGGGCGGGGCCTATCATTTCGACGGAACCAATGATTACATCCGGATCGGCAACCTCGGCAACCAGGTGCAGGGTACGATCTCGTTCTGGATGTATGCGGACGCGGTCGAGAACTGGCGCAACCCTTTCACGACCGATTACGCCAGTTGGGATGACTGCATCCGATTCGAAGAGGCCCTGCCCGGAGATTTTGCCGTGGGGCTGGGACCGATACTGGGTGGCGCACTCTACACAACGAATCTTCAGGCGCGCGTGTGGCGTCATGTGGTGTTCGCCTGGACCACCGACGGCTACTGGGGATGGCTCGATGGCCAGCCCTCGTTCACCGGTTCGCACGCCAATCAGCTCTATCTCGGCTTCCCCAATGTCGCCATCGGCAACGGCTACTCGACGTCGGCCAACCGCTACTGGAAAGGGCTGGTGGACGAGGTCCGAATCTACAATCGCGTATTGTCCATCGATGAAGTGCAGACGCTTTACGGCGAAGATGTGCCGGACCCGGAACCGGACCCGGATCCAGACCCCGACCCGGACCCCGATCCAAGCGGCGGCCTGTTGCTGTATTACTCGTTCGACACCAACACCGGCTCGACGGTCTACGACCAGAGCGGCAACGGGCACACGGGCCTGATCTATGGCCCGACCTACACGGCCACAGGACGCATGGGCGGCGCGTATCAATATGACGGGATCAACGATCATATCCTGGCCGGTTCCCTCGGCCATCTTCCCCGCGGAACAATCTCTTTCTGGATGAATGCGGACACCATCGAGAACTGGCGGAATCCGTTCGCAACCGACTACGCCAGTTGGGATGACTGCATCCGGTTCGAGGAAAGCGTGCCGGGCGATTTCGTCGTGGGCCTGGGCCCGATACTGGGCGGCGCGTTCTACACGTCGACCATGCAGCCACACACGTGGTATCACGTGGCTTTCGCCTGGACCGAAACCGGATACTGGGGCTGGTTCAACGGCCAGCGCGTCTTCTCCGGGGCACACAACAACCAGTTGTATCCCGATTTCAACAACGTCGCCATGGGCAACGGCTACTCGACATCTGCCAACCGCTACTGGAAGGGCATGGTGGATGAAGTTCGAATCTACGATCGCGTGTTGCTTGACGACGAAGTTGCGGCACTCGCTGGAACCGGCGCTGTGTCCACCGTGGGCTGGCTCATGGTGACCATCGAACCGGAAGGCGCCAGGCTGGCCGCCGCGCAATGGGGCCTCGTGAAGGATGCCGTTACCAATTGGTGTGACAGCGACTTCTCGCTCTGTCTCGAGGCCGGCAGCTACACCGTGGTCTTCGAGCCGCTCGGCGGCTGGGTGACGCCGTCCAACGCAACCGTCACCATCGTTGCCGGCTCCAACGCGTACGTGGTGGGCTACTACGAGGTTGAAGTCGTCGATGATACAACCCCGCCCGTGATCGTGAGCATCTATCCGCCGGATGGCTATGCGAGCGTCGGCAATGACGTGCCCATGATCGTCGTGGTCACGGACAACGTGGCGGTGGCGTCAGTCCGATTCAACCACTCCAACGCCGTCGACTTTGAGCCGCCCAGCACCTACCTCTATACCCGGCACGGTGTCCGCGGGTCGTTCAACGGCGTGGACATCGTGGCGCGCGACACGTGCGGCAATGTGACCACGCAGAGCCTCAACTACGTGCAGTCCAGCGACCTGATGCTGAGCGCGATGTGGGACGGTTACTGGCGCGTCCGCAATCCTTTCACCAACACCATGGAGTGCACGTGGGATGTGGTCGGTAGCGACGAGACCGGAGCGGTCACTGCCGTCGCAAACCGCGACACATTCTTCTCCACAAGCCTCGGGCCCAAGACCGTCCGCCTCTACACCAACGGCGTACTCGCGGACTCCCAAAGCTCGAGCAAGGTCCATCCGGCCCAGGCGGCAACCCTGTCGCTGTCGGAGATCGACAGCGACGAGGACGGCATGAACAACGGGGATGAGGAACTTGCGGGAACCGACCCCAACGACGGCGGAAGCCTCTTCTCCATGGGGATAAGCCAGCAGGCCTCCGAGTCCGGTGGTATGACGCTGAAGTCCGGCACCTTCTTTGGAGACCCGGAGCCGGAATTCTCCTACACGGTCTTCTCGTGGCCCAGCGGCATCGACAGCGCCTACACCATCGAGACGTCGACGAACATCTCGACGTGGAAGACCGTCACAGGCGCCATCAACATGCCGGGAACCGGCGGAACCATGAGCTACACAAACACAACCGGTGATCAGCGGTTCTACCTCCGCATCCGCGCGCAGAAGCTGCAGTAAGACTGCTGGTACGCTGAATTTCCAGAGATTGGAAAATCATGTCCTTCTGTTTTGGAGTGCGGCGGCTTGACGCCGCTCTACCACGACAGCCCGCCCTTACCCGACCGAAAGGCCGCCTTTCGGTCCGCGCAAGATCCTACAGCCCCGTCTTCACCTTGTAGAACCGCACATCCACGCCTTGAACGGCGTCCGTGTAGACGTTCTCCGGCGGCGTGCCACTGACATCATTCACGATCTCGCCGAACGACTGATCGATGAGATTCGTCGCGCGGTAGAGCGTGTACTTCCGGCCCGCCACGCTTGTCCAACGGACAACGAAACTCGTCGTTCCGCCGGCCTGCATGTCGAATAGCTCCAGACAGGAAATGTAGTCGCGCGGGTCGGTGCCGGCGAAGTACTCATCGCGATCCGGTGCGCCGTCCTCGTCAAAGTCTGACGTCATGGTCATGCCGTAACTCTCGCCGAATTTACTCCGGATCCAACTCGTCGGCACATCGTACAGGTATTCCTCCGGCTTCGCGACCGGCAGGCCGTTCAGGTAGACGAAGTTGTAGCCAAAGCTTCCGTATTGATCCAGCGAGCCTGACGTTGTCAGCAGGCCGAGGTACTTGCCGGACGTGTAACGGTCCACGTTGTTCGTGTTCACGCCGGAGCTGACGATCAGCCCGGAAATATAGCAATTCGTGATGGAATCGATGCCATTCGTCGCGTTGAGGTTCTCCCACGGAATCGCGCACTCCCAACGCGTCATCCGGCGGCTGCCGCTGTCCCACGTGCTCGTGCACGCATTGGTACCGGAGCCGTCAAACTGCGCCAGCTTCACATTCGTCATCGGCCAGAAATTGCTGCCTGCAGAGTTCAAGTAGTACACGCCCTGGCCGAACTGGAACCCGGACGGCTGGTACATGTTGAAGTTCGTGAACGTTCCGTCACCGTACACGTCGCCGAGCAGTATCGCCACATCCGCCGCCGGGTTGAAGCCGACATTGTGCAGCGTATCGAGGCCGACCGGGTCCTGGTTGTTCATGTTCCAGAGCGTGCCGGAGTTGTCCCCCAGCGTGTCAAACGAGAGGAACACGATGACCGCGTTGTTGCTGTCGTCCGGCAAATCGACATCGACGCCACCCACGTAGAAATTCGTCGCGTCGTAGTTCACGTACACGCGCCCGAAGCTCCCGTAGCCGGAACTCCCGCGGGTGACCGCCGCGCCGCCGTTGGTGTTGAAATCAAAATTGTCGCCAATGTTGTTTGGGCTGCCGCCAGAGAGGATCACCGGCGAGGCCGGGGCGAAGACGATGCCGTTGAAGAGCCCCGTGTTGCAGGCCGACACGGCCGCCGACCAGTTTGCGCCCGCGTTGTCGACCACGATGCCCGCCGCATCGTTGCTCGCATTGCGGAAGTTCGCGACGAGGTTCTCCGTGCCGTCCGGCAACGTTGTCGTATAGACCCACTCGCTGCCTTGTGCGGTCATCGGATGATGGCTCCATGAACCCCAGTTATCGAACGTGAGGGTGATGAAGATCGGCGAGCTTCCACTCAGCGTCGTGCCGGAGGAATTGAACGTGATGGTGACCGTATCGCAATCGCGGGGCGACGCGGGCGAGAACTGGGCGATGACGTTCGTGTTGACGCAGTTGGTCACGTTCACGCTGTAGTTCTGCCCGTTATTGTTTTCCCACACCGCTCCCCCGTTGTTGAAGCAGGCGTTGATGATCGAGCAGCCGCCGGGCGGGTAGTACCAGTATTCCCAGGTCCCGCCGTTGTTGGTCATCGCCGGGTCCGGCGTAACCACGCCCTGCCACCCGTTGTAGCCGATATGAATGTAGACGGGGCTCGCGCCCGAGAGCACGCCGCTATTGGGCACGTAGGAGATCTTCACCGGGTCGCACCCATTCGGGGCAGCCGGGCTGAACGTCACGGAGGGGGCGATGTAGCAGGCGGCGATCGACTTGGTCCAACCGTTGCCGGAGTTGTTGTCGGTGGTCGCCCCGCTGTCCTTGAATGTAACCTTCGCCGAACGCGCGCCGGATGGAATCGCACTCGTGTAGTACCACTGGCCGCCGACGGAGCCGGACATCACGTTGGTGGAGCCGTTCGTAATCGCGTCGCCCGTGAAGAGGATGATCTGGCTCACCGGCGAGGCCGCGCTCAGGCTGCGGCCCGCGGAGTTGTAGGTCACCGCCAGCGTTGCGCCGCCACAGTCCTCGGGAGAGTTCGGCGAGAACGTCACCGGCACCGCGTTGGAGGAATTGTACTGGCCGACATACACGTGGAAGATGTCGCTGCGATTCGTGTTGCCCTTCAAGTCCACCGCCTCGACAAAGTAATCGATGAGCACGTCGCTCTGCCCGGTGACGCGTGCCGTGTACTTTTCCGCGCGATAGGTCGGATACGGAACGATGTTGTCCGGGCCCTTGACCGTCGGATCCCACGAGTTCGTCATGGTCAACATTGACCACGCGCTGACTTCGGAACCATTCGCAAAGACCTCGTTCTGAATCGAATCGAGCGGATTCAGTCCGTCGTTGTCTGTGCGATAGTAGAGCCGGACAGTGCCCAGCCCGCTGGCATCATACACGTAGCTCCAGACGTCGAAGTCGGACGACAAGAGCGACGTTTCGTTCCACATGCGGCCGCCGGGATTGTAGGGATCGCGCTGCAACGGGAAGATGCTGGGGCCCTTCGCGTCGGAGCCCGCGTGACGATTGATAACTTTGTCCGCCTCTTCCACGGCGCGGTTGCAGGCGCGCGTCACATTGCCGTCCCACGGATTCGCGCGATCGAGGTCCCAGTACCAGTAGCAGGAGGTCTCGCCGTTGAGGTACCAATGCCACGCGCGGGCCGTATCATTGTTGATGCCCCACTCGACGTCGTCCATGTTCGGGCTCGCGCCGAGATAGCTGTTCTCCAACGAGTCGGCCAGGATCACGCGGTTCTGCGCAGCAACGAGTACGGACCACGACCAGCGATCCGGATTCTCGCCGTTGACATAGGTCGAGGAGAGCCATTTTTCAAAGTATGGCGTGCCGCCGTCGATGCCGATCCACGAGCCGGGCTCGACGTGAATGATGTCGTTCGGGCTCGGAGCATATTGGTCCAGGTAGTCCTGAATGCTGGTGAATTCAAAGCTGCTGTTGGCATTGCACATGTCGAGAAACGCATCGTTCTGACCGTGCCACGCATCGGAATTCTTCATGCCGTAGTTGTCGCCATCGCTGTGGCACAGGATCATCATCGGGTGCGCGGAATCTGTATTCACATCCGTGTGCGCACCCCAGACATTCTCCGGTTTGAACGCGCCATAGCCGCCGCGACCGTTTTCATTTCCTTCGTAGCGGCCTGCCGGGACGGCGATGATCTTCTGCGTGGCGCCGTTGTAAGGATTGATGTACTGAACGTAGTGCGGCTGGTACGACCACGGGGCCAACACCTTCGTCGGCGCCCAGACATTCTGGAGTTGCACCCACGTACTGTTGAGCTGTGCGGACGATGGATTCTGGATCTCCGCCGGATTCGGCCGGCAGGAGCTGGCGTCCGACCACGGGAAATCGGGCACGGCGCGGAACAGGTGCCCGTTGTCCACGATCACCCACTGCAGGCCCTCTTCCTCGAGCGCGGGAATCATCCATTCCGCGAATGCGCATTCCGGCGGCCAGAAGCCCTTCGAGTAGCTTGTCGTATCCCAGAGTTGCTTGAACTGTTCCTTGTGCAGACGGATCTGCATCTTCATCGATTCCTTGCACGTGAGCGGCATCAGGCTGTGATGGTAGGCGATGCCGACCGTGTCGAGGCGCGGGTTGTTGAGACTGGTGCGCAGCGTGTTGCGCGCGTAGTCGATTGAGTCATCCCACGAGGCGCCGGTGCAGTAACCCCAGAGGTTGTTGTTGTTCTCGGCCAGCGAGCCGGAATAGCTCATCTGTGCGCCGCCGTGGCTGGCGCCCTTGTTGGCGGCGGACTGCATGGCATCCTTCGGCCACGTTGTGTACGCACCGACGCGATCGCCGTCCCACACCCCTTGCACGCTGAAGTTGAACCGGCCGTTGGCGTCGATCTGTTGCGGCGTCTCGTACGGGTAATAGATCGGCTGGTGCATGTGCCAGAGATACGTCACATGGAACGGCACCACCTCCGCCCGCGCGTTCCCACCCACAAAAAAGGCGACCGCACACGCAGCCGCCAAGCCGATAAAACGTTTTACTGAGGTCATAATCTTCTCTCCGATTGTCTTTCTTAGCTGGAAAATACCCCGTCTCTCGCTTCGGTTGTAGGCCGGGGCTCTGTCCCCGGCGCAGTCTCCCCACCAACCGCGGAGGAACGGCCGACGCCCGGCAAATCCCCCTACGGCAACTTCACTCCCGTGCGATAGTAGCCCCGACTATCCAGATTCGTGACCACCAGTGTGACCGGTCCGCCATCCGTCGCACCCGGAACATTCAACTGTCGAGGTGACCACGAGGGAGCCACAAGGTTGGTGGTCACCCACACATCGTAAACCCGGCTGTTCGTCGTCGGTGAACCCGACTGGAGAATCATGACCGTTGCATCCGCCGTCCACTGCCCGACACGATTCGTGAACACGGAACTCCCGTTCGTCGGGTTCGTGTCGGCCACGTATTCCTCCCAGTTGCTATCGCTGTCGCCGTCGTTGTTGCCGTCGGCCGTATAGTTCGTGCCCAAGCCAAAGCGATTCCACCACGCGAGAGGAATGCCATCGTGCATGAGCGGAGCTTCGCGAATGATGGTGACCGTGTCGCTGGTGGAAATGCCCAGACCAGAGCCCGCCCCGGTGATCATCAGGCGGTTGAAGAACACGTCATAGTCGGACCCCGACCCAGCGCTGTAATTCCAAGCCCGGAAGAGCGTGATGGTGGAATTCGCACTGGATTCAAGATTGCCCGTGATCGTGCGTGCGCTGCTGCCGTTGGGCGAAATCCTGACGCTGTAGTTCGTCGGGCCCGTGAGCGTGAACTCAATGTCCATGCCGGCGCTCGTCCAACCTACGTCCGTAGTTCCGCCGCTGATGCTGTAATAATTGTCGCCGCCATTGAAGAAGAACTGCCACAAGGTGGCCCCGCTGCTGTTCAGCAGGCCCACGCCCACCCCGCGCCCGGGATCGATATAGCCGTTGTCGAAGGCCACGTGGAACGTCTGGCCGGTCGACATGGGAGTGCCGAGAACACGCTTCGCCTCCGAAAGATTGGTGACGCCATTGGCGTACAGACCCCACGCC
The DNA here is from genome assembly GCA_036821485.1 of Verrucomicrobiota bacterium. GTDB lineage: Bacteria > Verrucomicrobiota > Kiritimatiellia > CAIQIC01 > JAGNIJ01 > DAISJM01. Next base: position 15,699 of record DAISJM010000007.1, read on the forward strand.
GGCACTCCGATGTTCACCGAGGCGCTGTTGGCCATGAAGCGGCCGTTCTGGTTTCCGTCCAGCGACTGGGTGTAGAACTGCCAGCCACCAAATCCGACGCCGCCAACGTCGTTGGTGTCCCATCCGTCTCCATAGACGACACTGCTGCCACTGTCCGCAGCATTGGTGACGATGGCGGAGGTGCCATTGGTTCCAACGACCGTGATGACGTTGGTCCCGACATCGAGCGGAATGGAACTGATGGACCACGTCGCACCGGCAAAGATGGTTCCGCTGCCACCGGTCAACGCGTTCGTCCAGCGCATAACGCCGGAGACGCTCTCGCCGACGCCCTCCAGCGCGTAGGAGGCCGTGTCGTAGCCTACCGTGATGTCGTTGGATGGCTGGGTGATGTAGAACCCGGTCAGCGGTTCCGGCCCGGCGCAGACGTTGAGCGCGAAAGCCCAATCAGCACCGCTATTGTTATCCCATGTGCTGGCCCCGTTGTTGAAGACCACGTCGATCTGCGTCACATCCGTCGTCGGAGTGATGATCAGACGCCACAGGTTATTGGTGATCTTCGTCATCACCTGGCCCGGCCACACAACGGCGTAGTCGTTGAAGCCAACATGCGCATACACCTGGGTGGCCGTCTGCAACGCATTGCCGTTGGGGCGGTAGTCGATGGTCACCGGCTCGCAGGACGGGGCATTGGAGAACGTCACGGAGCTCGGACCGGTGGGCGAATCGCAATCGCGGATATTGACCGACCAATTCTGCCCGCTGCGGTTGTCGGTGATCGTCTCCGCGCTGTTCTGGAAATAGACCGTCGCGCTGGGGGCATTGTCCGGAACGGAGGCCACGGTGTAGACGGACGTGCCGCCGCCGGAGTTCGTCATCGTGTAGGATGAGAACGGAGCCCCACCGCTGAAGCTCAGCCACATCTTCACCGGCACCGAATTGCTCAGCGGCCCGCCACCCGCCGTATACGTGATGGTCAACGGCCCGCAATCGTTGGGGTCGGCCGAGAACGTCGCCGAGGAGGCCGCCGGACCGCCCAACCCGTCGTCGGCCACCCACACGTGCTGGATCTCGGACTTCGAGACATTACCGCGGGCATCCGTTGCCTCAATGTAATAGTCGAAAAGATTCCCCCGGAAGTTGGCGAAGGTGGCATCGCTGATTTTCGCGAAGTAATAGTCGGCCACTTCAGGCGACAGGGCCTGACTGAAGTACGATATCTTGGAGTTGTTCGCCGCGGCGGTCAGCGCGGCGGCTGTCGAGGGCAGCACGCGTTTGGTCATGGGGATGGAGACCCAACTCCCCACCTTGCTGCCATCCGCAGGAGTGTAGACTTCGTTGTCGTTCTCGCTCATGGAGTTCACGCCGTCGTTGTCCTTGCGGATCTTCACCACGATATTGGTGATGCCTGAAACATCGTAGGCATGCGTCCAGATGTAGAACTCCGAGTGCATCTTCTTCAATGCGGCGTTGTTGCCGGGGATGATGTTGAACCAGCCGAAGGTGTAGGCGCCCGGGTTGTAGGGGAAACGCTGCGGCTTGAAGACCGTCGGCGCGGTCAGGTCGTTGGTCGCCTTGCGGGCGTTAACATAATCGGAAAGAATCTCGACTGCGCGGCGCGTGGCCAGCGATGTCTTGACCTCATCGTCGTTGCCTTCGCCGCCGTAGTACTGGAAGCCGGAGTCCAGGCCACACAGGTAGATATGCCAGGCGCGCTCGACGATGTTCGGCGAGACGTAGTTGCCGTCGACAAGGTTGTTATACGGATCCTGGATCTTCCAAGCCGCCACGCTCCCCGCTCCGTGTTCGGAGGTCCACATCTGCTCGGCCGTCTGGCACCAGTTCGCGCCGGCCATGACCGGGGCCCAGCTGAAAAACTTCGGGGTGAATCCGGGCGTCTCGATATCGATCTGCGTATTGTAAACACAGTTGGACGAGCCTGACTTGGCCGGAGGTTCCACCCATTTTAGAAACTGGGGAGAACCATAATCGCTCTCCGGAAATATCCATGCCCCATCTTCGATATGCACGGTATCCGCCGCACCGCCATACTGATTGACGAAATCCTGCACGGCCACGCCCGGGTACGTGCCGTTGTTCATCAAGCTGGGCGCATCCCCGTCCCACGAGGACGAGCCACCACCCCACGCGTTGTCGCCATCTGTCGCCGGCATGACGATGCACGGCCGGCCCGAGTCGGCGGCATACGGCGCGACGTTGGCGTCAATCAGGCCCTGCTGCCAGCCCGAGTAGCCCGCCTTGTAACTCTGGATGTCATCCGACGGCACCATGATGATCGTCTTCTCGGCTCCCGTTTCCGGGTTCACATACTTGGCCTTGTGCAACTGGTAGGCGAAGGGAGCCAGGTTCCACGCCGTCTCACCCACATTGCCGGTACCGAACCACCAACCATTGGCCTGCGTCGGACCCAACTGGTCTGCCCTGTTGGGCGGGCTGGAGAAGATGTTGTAACTGCCTTCGGGGTTCGCCTTCTCGCTGTAGGTCGGGCTGGTGCGGCTCAGGTGATGACTGGCTACGATGGCCCACTGGTATCCCTCGTCCGCCAGCACGTCGATCATGGTGGAGGAGAACGCCATTTCTGTGGGGAAGAATCCTTTTGATCGGTTGGTCGCCGCGCCGGTATTCCACGCCTTGTAGGCTGCCTCGTGGAATATCTGGAGCTCTTTGCGAAAAACTTCCTTGGGCAGCACGGCACCCAACGAGTGATGGTACGTGAAACCAACCAGGTCCAACTTGCGGCTGCCCCCGGAGGTCAACCACGTCCTCGCCTCGCGATTGCCGTTCCACCAACTCGTGCTGTACCCACCGAAGCCGCTCTTGCCCAGATTGTTCACGTTATCGATCAGCGAGCCCGAGTAGCTCATGGCATAGCCACCCGAGTTCACACTCGCGAGAGAATTCCGGGGGCCACTCTGGTAAGCATTCTTGCGATCGTCCACGCCGAAGATGGCGTTGAGATCGTTTTCGGGATGCCCCACGGCCGAGTCATATACTTGGCCCGCCTTCAGGTTGATCGAGTCCTGAGCGTACTGAACCCGTTCGTTCTGCGGCGCACTGTTCCACTCGGGCCAATAGATGGGTTGGTGATTGTGCCAGAACCTGGAGACATACACGTTGCCCGCAAGAGCCGGCGACATGCACGCCAAGAGAATTCCACACGTTGCGATGATGAAGGAGCCTCGCAACCATGCGGCTCCATGACTTCTTTGCGCGCTCAGCATGACACCCAGTCCTCCGCGGGAGATCTCTTGATAACGGTCGCCTGATGCACCTGTCTGGTAAAACGTTACACCTGCTTGCGAGCCCTGTAAAGCGGGCATGTTATGAAGGTCGCTTTGGCCCTTCTCGTGTGATTCCTAACCCCTCGAGCCACGCAAGTTACGACGGTCAACCGATTGCAGTGCCAGCGAACGGATCGTACATAAAACGCTCACAACTCAAAGAGAAGTCGCTCAACGCTCACGCACTTCAGACGACCACCCAGCTTCAAAATGAGAACCGGAAACAACCCGGGTTGCTTTGTCCCGCGCAGATTCCTGTCGCCAACGAGATGCTCTTCGGACGATTTCGGCGCGCATTCTATAAACACCCGAAACAGGACCGCGTACTCTATTCACCAGTTGTTGACACCAAAGAGTTTTCCGCTAGTGTAGGCAACTCTGTTGTAAAGAATGAAGGTCCTGCATCCCCCCCGAGTTTCTTTGATCGGGCGGTAATGCGTAAGACCGGGAGGATAAGGGTCGTGGATAACCAGTTGTTGAGCGAGAGGATTCAGATCGAAAGAAAGCAGTTCTACATTGATCTCAAGGAAAACCCCCGTGGACGTTTCCTCAAGATCACGGAGGAAGTCGGCGGTCGGCGTGATACGATCATCATTCCTTCGACGGGACTGGATCTCTTTCGCAGCACCATCGAAAAGGCCATCGAAGCCGACAAGCAAAACGGCAGCGTAAAGGCCGAGTAGGTAACTTCCATAGTGTACAGAACACCCCGCAGCGTGCTGCGGGGTGTTTCCTTTTCAGTACACGAATTCCACGCGGTAGAAGCCTCGGTCCTTGGTCGCTCCGCCCGCATTGGTGAAGGCCGAGATCGTTCCCAACTCAAGATTCAGATTCGTCCCCAACACCGTCCAGCCCGCCCCACCCGTCAGATTCGTGGCCGCCAAGCCGCGCCGGGCAGGTAGAAGAAAAGCAGCGCCTTCATCATGAAGACCGTTGCCTCACCCGTTGTAATCAAGAGAGAGCCCATGCTGTTGATCGCCGTTCGCAGCCCCGTTCAAAGGATGCCAGAACGCGGTCTCTTTTTCGCGCTCGAAATTGCCGAACGGCCTGCTTAGGATGCCCCTGCACATGACGACAGAAGAGAAGAAAGACGAAGCGACCATCGACGAACACGACCTGCTGGCGCGGGCCAAAAAGGGCGAAATGCTCGCCTATGACGAACTCGTCCGCCATTACCAGGGCCGTATCTACGCCTTGGCCTACAACATGACGAGCAACAAGGAAGACGCCGAGGACCTCGTTCAAGACGTCTTCGTCAAGGCTTACGCCTCTCTCCCGCAGTTCGAGGAAAAGTCGAGTTTCTACACCTGGGTCTACCGCATCGCCGTCAACCGCACACTGAATTTCCTCAAGAAACGCCAGCGAAACCCCAAATTGAGCCTCAATGAGGTGGAAGATGGGGTGGAAAGGGACCCCGCCTATGTGGAGCTTTCGGCCCGGGAATCGCCGTTCCGGGACGCCACCCTGACCGAGTTGCAGGAAAAATTGAACAAGGCCCTTTTAACACTGTCAGAAAAACATAGAGCGGTTGTGGTTTTGCATGACATTCAGGGGGTGCCGCACGAGGAGATTGCGAAGATGATCGGTTGTTCCCAGGGCACGGTTCGGTCCCGCCTCTTCTACGCGCGGCAGCAATTGCAGGCAGAGCTATCGGAGTTCGCGCCATGAAATGCTCACACATACAGATGCGGATGATGGATTACGAGGATACCTCCCTACCCCCCGACATCGCGCAACACTTGGCCACCTGCTCCGCCTGCAAAATCCATTTCGAACGCGCCAGGTCGGTCCGGCTCCTCATGTCTCTCAAACGCCATGAACGTCCGGACGCGGGTTTTGAAACGCGGTGCCTCGGTGCGGTCCGCCAGCGAATTGCAGAACTCAACGTTCAGAACGACACCAAGCCGGCGTCGATCTGGGAACGCCTGATCGGCGCGCCGGTCTCCTCGGTCCGCTACGCGCTGGCCACGGTGCTCGTTCTCCTGATCGGGCTGCAGGTGGTATCGATCTCCGAGTTCCCTGTTGTGCAGCCATCCGTTTCTGCCGAATCCGCACAGCCCCAACCGGCCGCCGCAGACCGTTTTGCGGCAGCCACCAATCTGCCCGTCACGCCGGGTCTGCACATGATGCCCATGCTGGTTTCGGCGCCATCCAATCTGGACTCCGGCGGCATATCTTACGGCCCCGGACCGTCCACCCTCGTGAATTACGAGTACTGAGTCTTGTAGGATTTCCCTTATACATCTCCGCGTTGATATTGTGCCCGAGGTGGTGCAGAGTATGCTTGGGTAACAATCAAGGCGGTTGAATGTATATTCCCGATGCAAGCCCGAGCCGTTTGCTGGAAGCCGTGGACTCCACGCCCACGGGCGACAAGGATATCGTCATCCTCCTGTTGCCGGAGGGCGAAAAGAAACGCATCCCGGCCATCGTAGAGGCTTTCAAGGCACGGCCAACGCCCTTCGTTGGCGGATTTTTTCCCGCCGTACTTCACGGCAAGCAGCAGCACGACAAGGGCGCTATCGTCCTCAAGCTCCCTATGCGGCGCCCGCCCACCCTCATCCAGAACCTCGACACCAGCGTGGTGCATCTGCCCGACTTGGACCCGCGCCGCGATGGATGCGCCATGGAAACCTGCACGGCGCTCATTCTCACCGATGCCTTCTCGTCCAACATCAGCACGTTTCTCGCGGCGTTGTTCAGCCGCCTGGGCAACGGCGTGAATTATCTCGGGGGCGGCGCCGGTTCGGCTTCGATGAAGCAGGAGCCCTGCGTGTTTTGCCGGGAAGGCGTGTTCCAGAATGCAGCGTTGGTTGTATTCGTGGACTATGCCAGCGCATTCGGCGTCCGGCACGGATGGCCGCGGCTCCACGGCCCCGTGGTCGCCACGAAGACGCGCAAGAATGTCATCTGCGAGCTGAACTGGCGCAACGCGCTGGAAGTATACAAGGACATCGTCGAGCGCGACTCCGGTGAACACATCAAACCGAAGGAGTCCTACGAACTCTGCCAGGTTTATCCTTTCGGCATTTTCAAGGAGGGCGCAGAGGACCTCGTGCGCGACACCGTCCGCATCACGGATAAGGGCGAACTGGTTTCCTTGGGCGACATCCCGGAAAACACCGTGCTCCACGTGCTGAAGGGCAACCCCAAGTCCCTGATCGCCGCCGCCGCGCAGGCCGCCGCAGACTGCGCCGACGTGCCCACGGGCGCGGCAAAACAAACACTGATCTTCAGTTGCGTGTCGCGGCCCCTCTTTCTTGGAAAAGCTTTTGTCCAGGAGATGGACGCCGTCCAAACCCGGATTTCCGAGATCGCTGCCGGCCTGGAGGTCGAAGGCGTCTTGAGCCTTGGCGAGATATCGTCGCATGGCGAAGGTCTCCTGGAACTTTTCAACAAAACCGTGGTAGTGGGATTGCTCTACGATGGAAAAGCCTGAAAAGAAGGACATGTTCAGCGACATCTGCCTGCTCTACGAGCTGTCGTTGTCGGTCGGCCACTCGCTCGATCTCAAGACAGATTGCGAGTACTTCCTGCGCACGTTGATGGCCCGGAAGAACCTGTCTGCGGCCTCGGTTTGGATCAAGGCCTCCTGTCAGATTTCCGCACCACGCGACGCGGACCCTGAAAGCTACATTCTCGCCTACAGCTCCCCCGAGTTTCGCATCCGGGAAAGACTTCTCCCGAAGAACCACAGACTCGTGCGCATGCTGCAAGACAAGGCGGTTTTTTCGATCTCTTCCTCCGGCAAGGACTTCAAGGAAATCGTGACCGAGCACGATATCGATCGCGGCGTGTTTGCTGTTTTTGCTCTTAATGATCTCGGATTCCTGAAGCTCTACTCGATGACGCGCCGGGTTCCTTTCGATGAGGTCGAACTCAACCAACTCCGGAACGTGTTGGCGAAGTTCACCGTCTCCCTGGAGGCCTGCCTCGGACGCGACCATCTGCTCCGTGAAATTGCCGAACGCAAGATCGTGGAGGAGGCGCTACGACAGAGCGAAGAGAAATATCGCGACGTGGTCGAGCGCGCAACCGACGGCATCGTTATCATCCAGGAAGGCCTTATCCGCTACGCCAACCGGCAGCTTGCCGCGATGGCCGGCCTCTCCCCGGCGGAAATGATTGGCACGTCTTTCGACAAGTATATTCACCCCAAGAGCCTGCCGCAGGTGATGGAATTCTATCGGCGGCGGCTGGCCGGCCAACATGCTCCACCGGTCTACGAAACCGTCCTCATGTCGCACGTCGGTGAGCCCATACATGCAGAACTCAACGCGGGACTCATCACCTACGAAGGAAAGACTGCGGACCTCGTCATCGTGCGCAATACCACGGAACGTATTCGCGCCGACGCCGAGAAGGCCCGCCTCACGCTCGCCGTCGAACAGACAGCCGATTCCGTCATCATCACCGATCCCGCCGGTATCATCCAGTACGTCAACCCGGCTTTCGAGCGCATGGCGGGCTACTCGCGCGCCGAGGCCATGGGGAAGACGCCCCGGTTGCTCAAGAGCGGAAAACAGGACCGCGCCCTCTACGAACAGCTCTGGCGTACGCTGCGTGGCGGACAGGTATGGCGCGGCCGCCTCCAGAATCGCCGCAAGGACGGGGGCATCTATATCTGCGACGTCACCATCACCCCGACGCGCAACGAGAATGGCGAGATCATCAACTTCCTCGGCGTGCAGCGCGACGTCACCCGCGAACTGCAGATGGAAGAGCAGTATCTTCAGGCGCAGAAGATGGAATCCATCGGCCGGCTCGCCGGCGGCATCGCCCACGATTTCAACAACATCATGACCGCCGTGCTCGGCTTCGGCAGCATGGTCCTCGACCAGCTTCCCGACAACCACCCCCTGCGCCACGCGGTGGAACAGATTGTCAGTGCCGGCGAACGCGCCACCAACCTCACGCGCCAGCTTCTGACGTTCAGCCGCAAGCAAATGATGGAAATCCGCGTGCTCGACATCAACGCGGTGATCAACGACATGAACCAACTCCTCCGCCGCGCACTCGGCGAGGACATTGAATTGTTGCTCGAACTCAACGAGGACGCCGGCAGCGTGAAGGCCGACGCCGGCCTGCTCCAGCAGGTGGTCATGAATCTGGCCATCAACGCCCGCGACGCCATGCCGCGCGGCGGCCGTCTCACCATCCTCACTTCACAGGCCGTTCTGGACGAACGTTTCTGCCGCTCCCGTATCGACGTAAAACCCGGCGATTACATCCTTCTCTCCGTTAAGGATAACGGTACCGGCATGCCGCCGGAGGTGCTGCAGCACGTCTTCGAACCGTTCTTCACCACCAAACCAAAGGGCAAGGGCACCGGCCTCGGCCTCGCCACCGTGTACGGCATCGTTCGCCAGTGTAACGGTCATGTCGAGATCGAAACCGCCGTGAACGAAGGCACCGAGATCAAGGTCTGGCTGCCGCGCGTGGAACCCATTTCCGACACGCTGCATGTCGAACTTGAGGATCGCGTGCAGCGGGGCTCGGAAACGATCCTCGTGGTGGAAGACGAACCCATCGTCCGCGACCTGACCATCCGTATTCTGAAATCGCTCGGCTACCGGGTACTGGATGCAGGCCACGGCCGCGAAGCCCTGGAGTTGATTGCGAAGTACACGCAACCTATCCACCTGGTGCTGACCGATGTGGTCATGCCGCAAATGGGCGGACCGGAGCTTGCGGAAAAACTCGCCGAATTGAAACCGACGATCAAGATTCTGTTCACGTCGGGATTTACCGAAAGCGCCGTGATGGAGCGCGGCGTTGCCCTCGGCAAGCTCCAGCTTGTTCAGAAGCCTTACACGCGCGAAATCCTGGCCCAGCGCATCCGCCAGATTCTCGACAGCCCCTGACGCGGTCTTCCGTTTCTCGTCTTCCGTCTTCTGTCTGTGCGGTTACGGCACCGGGAAACGCGACGTCAGTTCAACCACCTGCTCGCGAACGCGCGCGATGACGCTCTCGTCCTGTGGAGCCTTCACCACTTCCGTAATCAAGGTGGCGATGCGCTCCATTTCCGCTTCTTTCATGCCGCGCGTGGTCACCGCCGGGGTACCGACGCGGACACCGGACGTCACAAACGGACTCTGCTTGTCGAACGGAATCGCGTTCTTGTTGACCGTGATCCGCGCCTTGTCCAGCGCTGTCGCGGCATCTTTGCCCGTCACCCCCGCCGGCGTCAGGTCCACCAGCATCAGGTGGTTGTCCGTGCCACCGGAGACAATCCGCAGGCCGTTCTTCTCCAAGGTTGCCGCCATCACCTGCGCGTTGCGCACCACCTGCCGTGCGTATTCCTTGAACGCGGGCTGCAGCGCCTCGTGAAAGCAAACGGCCTTTGCCGCCACCACGTGCATGAGCGGCCCGCCCTGCACACCCGGAAAGACCTGGCGATCAATATCCTGCGCAAACTTCGCCTGGCACAGCACCATGCCGCCGCGCGGCCCGCGCAACGTTTTGTGTGTCGTGGTCGTGACGAATTCACAGTACGGCACCGGGTTGGGATGAAATCCCGTCGCAACCAGTCCGGCAATGTGCGCCATGTCCACCATCAGGAAGGCGCCCACCTCATCCGCGATCTTCCGCAGCCGCGGGAAATCAAGCGTCCGGGAATACGCGCTCGCACCGGCGCAGATCATCTTCGGCTTGTGCTGCTTCGCCAGCGTCTCCACCTCGTCGTAGTTGATCCGTTCCGACGACGGCTCCACGCCGTAGTGGACCACATTGAAGAAGCGGCCCGAGAAATTCACCTTGTGCCCGTGCGTCAGGTGGCCGCCGTGCGCCAGGCTCATGGCGAGGATCGTATCGCCCGGCTGCAGCATCGCAAAATATACCGCCATGTTCGCGCCGCTTCCGCTGTGCGGCTGCACGTTCGCGTGCTCGGCTCCAAAGAGTTGCTTCGCGCGATCGATCGCCAGCCGCTCTGCCTCGTCCACAAACTCGCAGCCGTTGTACCAGCGCTTGCCCGGATATCCTTCGGCATACTTGTTCGTCAGCACCGAACCCTGCGCCTCGCGCACCGCGCGGCTGACGTAGTTTTCCGAGGCGATCAGTTCAAGATTCTCGCGCTGCCGCACGGTCTCGCGCTGAAGCGTCGCGTAAATGTCCGGATCGACGCTGCGAACAGACACCGCCTCGGCCGAACCGGCCAGGCATGAGTCCATCTTCTTCACCCTGCGCTCGTGGCGGCCGCCCGCTTCAAACGCCGTGCCAAGCCATGCGTCGAGAATCGCGGGAATATCCTGGTGCGGCGTCACGGTGCTGCCAAGCGCGAGCACATTGGCGTTGTTGTGAGCACGCGCCATCTGCGCCATGTGCGGCGTCAGACAAAGCGCCGCACGCACCCGCGGACACTTGTTCGCCACGATGCTCATGCCGACGCCGGTCGCGCACACCAGCAGGCCCTGATCCACGGTGCCCTCGGAAACCCGGCGAGCCACTTCCCCCGCATAATCCGGATAGTCCGTCGATTCCTTGCTGTTGCAACCAAGGTCCTGAACCTCCACGTTTCGCTTCGCCAGGAGCTTCTTGATCTCTTCCTTCAATTCAAATCCGGCATGATCCGAACCCAAAGCCATTTTCACGTGCTGCCACCTTTCTGGGGAATGAGTCTTCAACCCTTCTCGTTCAACCAAGTATAAAATCAGATCGGAAATCGCCGCGTCGATTTCGTCACGCACGCGCCGATAAACGCTCAACGGCAATCCGATCGGATCCGCGATGTCGCGGACCTCGCCGGTTCCAAACGACCGGAGCAGTCGCACCCGACCCGCCGCCGCCGGATAGATCCGCATCACCTCCTGGCGATGCCGTTCCGTCATCACCAGGATATGCGTGGCCGCTTCCGCAAGATCCGGCGCCAGCATGCGGCTTCGATGCGGCGTGAGGTCAATCCCCTTCTCGTCCAACGCCTGCACGGCCTCGGGACTCGCCGGCATCCCCTCGGCGGCAAACACGCCCGCCGATCCCACGGCGACATCCTGCCGATCCCCGAGCCGGTGGCGCAGCAGGTACTCCGCCATCGGGCTCCGGCACACGTTGCCCGTGCATACAAAAAGGATTCTCTTCGTCGTCTCGCTCATGCCTTCGCCGTCCTGAAAATCTTTGCCGCGGGAATCGCTCCCTCCCGCAATATCTCCACCCGCCGGCCCTCGACTTTCACCACCGTACTGGGCACGCCGCCGGGCGATTTTCCCGCGTCCAAAACCACGGCCACACGCCTGCCCAGCGCAACAGCCGCCTGCCGCGCCGTCACCGCCGGAGCTTCCCCGCTCCGGTTCGCGCTGGTCACAGCCAGCGGCACCCCCGCCTCGCGCAGCAGTGCGCGCGCCACCGCGTGATCCGGCACGCGAAACCCTTCGAGGCCAGCCCGGGTCTTCAACACCAAGGTCAACGGACCGGGCCAGTACTTGGCGGCCAACCTTTGCGCCCTGGCTCCCAGCCTGCCCCCACACGCCGCGCGCACCTGCGCCGCGTCCGCCGCAAGAAGAGTGATGGGCTTCCGCCGGGCGCGATTCTTCGCGCCGTAAATCAGCTCCACCGCACCGGGCACGCGGGGATCCGCAGCCAGACCATACACCGTTTCCGTGGGCACAACCACCAGCGCGCCGCGCGCCAGGGCCGCCGAGGCGTCAACAATCGCCTTGCGATCCGGCCGACGCGGATCAAGGCGTCGAATTATCGGAACGGCCCGTTCCACGGATATCCAACGCTTTCAGCCCCAGCAGTACGTCCACCGCGCGCTGGAGCGTTGCATCACCGCGCACGCGTTGGCGCAGCAATCTGTGTTCTTTCATTTCGTCCGAAACGTATTCCTTGCCTGCGGCCGGCTCGGGTTCGTATTCCACCGGCGCGGCCAGACCCACATCCACCACCACGTCCGGATGCACGCCTTCGCGACCGTCATACGTCGTGCCGTCCGCCACCACGAGACGCCGCGTCGTGATGTAGAGTTGCTCGCCATCGGGCAACGGCACTTTCTCGCGAACCAACGGATCAGCGGCTGTCGTCGAGCCGATCAGCATCGCGCCCCGGACGCTGCCCGCCAGCGCCGCAGCAAGGACTTCCGCGGCACCGGTGGTCCGCTCATCCACCAGCACCATCGCGGGCATATCCATGACGGCGCCCACGGCAGCCTTGTGCACGGAAATATCCTGGTTCGCCGGATCGCGGAACGAAAAGAGCATGGCTCCCAAGGGCGCAAAGAGACTGGCTACCGCCACGACACTGTCCACATCGGCCCCGCCTGCGTCGCGCAAATCCAGAATCACACCCTCGCGACCGGCGGCCGCCCAACCGCGCAACAGGGGAACAAGTTCGCGACTGCTGTCCGCGTAAAGCCCGTTGAGCTTGAGGTAACACATGTTGGCCGGCCACTCTTCCGAAATCCGGATGGCTGAGGCCGTCGACAATCCCCGACGCACTTCTACAACACGGCTTTCGCCTGCCTCGTTCTTCACCTTCAGCGTCACCATCTCATTCGCCGGACCGCGAAGAAACTCGCCGATCTCCGAGAGGGAGAAACCGGCCACGCTCCCCTTGTCGATCTCTTCCACCACCTCGCCGACTTTCAGGCCTTCCTTCTCCGCAGAGCTGCCCGGGACTACTTCCACGATCTTCACCACGCCATTGCTGACCGCCACGCGGATGTTGACCTCCGTGAACACACCCTTCTGCTGGTTCTCCATCCACTTCGCGTCTTCGGCAGTCATCACGTGCCCCAGCGGATCGGCCGTTTCCACGATCGCGTCCACCGCGGCCTGTCTTGCGGCTTTCATATCAAAGGGCAATCCCTGCTTCTCCAGCACATCCACCACCGCGGAGACTGTGTCCGCCATCGAAGCTTTCGCCGGTTCGGATTCCGCCTGCGCCATGGCCGTGACCGCCATCAGGGGTACAAGAATCAATCCCATCCACTTCTTCATTTTCCAGCCTCCTGTTGCGCGCGAATTCTGCGGTTGCCGGCGTCCACCTTCTCCTGCAGCTTCTGCTTGTGCAGCGCGAACTTCTTCTGAAGCGCCACATCGCTGAGGGCAAGAATCTGTACCGCCAGCAGGGCCGCGTTCACCGCCCCGGCCTTCCCCAGCGCCAGCGTGCCGACCGGAATTCCCGAGGGCATCTGCACCGTCGACAGCAAGGCGTCGAGACCGTCCAACGCCCCGCCCTTCATCGGCACGCCCAGCACCGGCAGCGTCGTGTGCGCCGCCAGCACGCCCGCCAAATGCGCCGCACTGCCCGCCGCCGCAATGATGACCTTGATCCCGTGCGCCGCGGCCGATTTCGCAAACGACGAAGCGCGATCCGGCGTACGGTGCGCCGACATCACGTGCGCCTCGCATGTCACCCCAAAACTCTTGAGCGTACGCAACGATTCCGACATGACGTCCCAGTCCGAATCGCTGCCCATGACAACCGCCACCTGCACTTTGCCCTTGCCGCTCTTTTTCATATGGCCCTCTTCGTTTACCTGCGCGCAAATGCACGCGCCGCAATGTCTTTGCGATAATGCGCACGGCCGAATTGTATGCTGCCGCAGGCCTCGTACGCGCGCTTCACCGCCGAGCCCAGATCCGCCCCCAGCGCCGTCACGCCCAATACCCGCCCGCCCGCTGTCACCACGTGCCCGTCCTTGAGTTTCGTGCCCGCGTGGAAAACCACTACGTCCTTCATGGCCCCCGCGATATCGAGGCCTTCGATCACGTCGCCTTTCGAATACGATCCCGGATAGCCGCCGGCGGCCATAACGACGCACACACAGGCCTCGGACTTCCACTGGACCAACCGTTCCTCCAGTCGACCGTCGGCGCACGCCTCCAACGCGGGAAGCAGGTCGCCTTTCCAACGTGGCAGAATCGCCTCCGTCTCCGGATCGCCGAAGCGACAGTTGAATTCGAGCACCTTCGGCCCCCCCGCCGTCATCATCAGCCCTGCATACAACACCCCGCGGAAAGTAATCCCGCGCCGCTTGAGTTCCGCCAGTGTCCGCTCAAACACCTGCTCCCGGATCACCGGCCACAAGTCATCCGTCACCACCGGCGCGGGCGAATACGCCCCCATGCCGCCGGTATTCGGGCCTTCATCCCGATCGAACACGCGCTTGTGATCCTGCGACGACGCCAGCATCACGATGCGCTCCCCGTCGATCAACGCGAGAATGGAGGCTTCTTCGCCGACCAGGCATTCTTCGACCACAACGCTACACCCTGCGTCGCCAAAAGCTTTTTGCACCAGCGCCTCGTCGACCGCAGCTTCGGCCTGCTCCACCGTCGCGGCCACCGTCACGCCCTTGCCCGCTGCAAGTCCGTCGGCCTTCACCACGATCGGCGCGCCGCACTTTCGAATATAGGCCTTCGCCGCGCCGACATCCTCGAACCGTTCGTACGCTGCCGTCGGAACGCCCGCGGCCTGCATCACGTCTTTCGCAAAAGCCTTGCTGCCCTCAAGCTGCGCAGCGGCCCGCGACGGGCCGAACACCTTGAATCCCTCCGCTGCGAAAAGGTCGGAAATCCCTTCGCACAAGGGGGCCTCGGGCCCGACCACCGTCAACGCGGGCCGATGCTGTTTCGCCCACGCGAGCAGCTTCGGGATATCCGTGGCGGCGATATCCAGGTTGGTGCCGACGGAAGCTGTCCCGGCATTCCCCGGTGCGCAAAAGACCTCGGGCCGCGAACTGTCATGCGCAAGCTTCCACGCCAGCGCATGTTCGCGTCCACCGCCACCCACCACGAGAATCTTCTTCCGCTGAGTCACAAGCACCTCGGAGTTGACCCCCGGACTTTAGCGGAGGAAGGCGTGGCAGACAAGATTCGCGTCACTTATGACATGGGGCGGAATCAGGGCTTCGGCGGGGAGCCCGGCTTGCGACTGCGCAGCACACTGAGCAGCACCACGATCAGGCCCACCACGGCAAATACACCGAGGAACGGGGCGGCCGACGGCACAACCTTCTTCCGGCTTAACTCCCAGACAGAGCCCTCCGGCAATTCTGCCGGCGGCTCGGGAATCGGCGGCCTGCCCGCATCCACCCACGCGGTATACCAAAGTGACGCCAGGTGCGTCGCGGCTGCATCGGCCTGTTTCGTGAAAATGTCCTGCGTCTTCTGCCACAGCATCCTGAAATACACGCGCGACTCCACGCTGCCGCTGGCCTTGGCCGCCTCACGATCGGCCGCAAGCACGGGATCAAAGAGCGCATGCGAATCGGCCACCCACTGCAGCACGGCGAGGCGCGGATTATCCAGGTATTCCGGTTGCCCCGGCACGAGCATGGAACTCCGCCAGAACATGCGCGGCATCCCGTCCTCCCATCGCAAATGCACGCCCGCTGCCGCACCCGACGCGCCGTCAAAGTTCTCCGTGGTGTGCAGCGGCTGGTGAATATCGGCAACGTAGTGGCCAAGTGTGGTGGCCAAACGCGCGGCAAGCACCCAGTCGTTTGTCGCCATCGCCGCCGTGAGCCGCCGCTGCAGTTCCATGATCGACCACGGCGCCATGCCATCCCCCGCCGTCGGCCGATGGCCAATCAGCGCCTCCACCTCGTTCAGCGAGGCGGGGAGGTTGGTCGCCGCAAGCGGTCGGTACCGTTCGAGATCGATGTAGTGATGCTGGCCCTCGCTGCGATCATCACCCTTCCACAGGTCCGGGAAAATACTGTAGCGCGCGAGCACTTTGCCGTAGTCCTGCCACGCGGCCATATCCTCCGGCTCAGCCTTGGCCGCAGCACGGGTGATGTCCATGTGCAGCCGGCCGTTCCACGCCCAGGCGCCTTGCGCCGCCGATAGGCAAAGGAGAATGATGATCCAGCGGTTTTTCATGAAGGATTGCTGTCCCCCTTGTAGGTACGCCCCGTCCGGGGCCGGGTCAAGAGACACACCCGCGATTTTCCGGGAGTGCGCTGGCTTGACAGCGCTTTGTGACGGCCCGGCTTGACGGGCCGCAGAGAAAGAGCGGCGTCAAGCCGCCGCACTCCAGAGCAGAGACCACCTTCCTGCTCCACGCTCATCAAGAAGATCGCTCGCCGGACTCCTTCGGCCTCTCCTCAGGCTTCACAAGAATATCCAGACCTTCGAACGGTTTGAAGACGGACGGCCCCGGGGCGTCATCTTCGGGAATCGCGCCGTTGTAGAATTGTCCAAGCCCCACACCCTCGTGCTCGTGGTCGTGGCAGTACAGACAAAGGAGTTCCCAGTTGCTTCCGTCCGGCGGGTTGTTGTCGTGATTGTGATCCTTGTGATGCACGGTCAATTCACGAAGCCGCTTCCCGGAAAACTCGCGCGCACACCGCGCACAGACATGAGGAAAGAGCGCCAGCGCACGCTCGCGGTAGCCCTTCATCCGCGTCGCCTGCTCGCGCCGCAACCCATCGAGCACGCGCGCGCGCTCCTGCTCGTTCATCGGCTTCTTCTTGTGTGTCACGGTCCTCTGTCTCCAGACACGATCCTCACTTCTCCAACAACCGCGCCACCGCCGCGGCGTCGATCGAGCCGAATCCATACTGCGGATCACGCCCGGCAGCGCCCGCGTCGGTCGCCGCCGCCTTCAGTGCGTCGATGGCTTCCGCCACGCTTGCAGTCGGGTTCTGTGAGAAGTAGAGCGCCAGCGCACGCGACACATACGCGCTGGCGATCGAGGTCCCCGCGTAGCTCCCCGCCGATCCCTTGGAACCCGCCGGAAAGGTGGCCGTGCCCGGCGCAGCGAACGACACAAAATCGCCGTAGTTTGACTCGCTCCAGAGCGTCCCCTTCTCTCCCGTGGCACTGACGGCAAGCACCCCCGCATACCCCGCAGGATAGATCGCCTTACCCGTCGGCGTATTCCCCGCCGCGGCAACAATCACCATCCCCTTCATACGCGCGTACGCCAACGCGTTCTGCAGGAACTCACTCGAGGTGTCGGAGCCCCAGCTCAGATTCATCACCCGCACGCCCTTGCTCAACGCATAGTCAATGCTGCGCAGGATGGAGAAGTTGGACGCATTGCCCTTGTCGTCGAACGCGCGGATCGCCACCAGCGGCACGCCCCGCGCCACATCACCCGTCTCCGACCCATCCGGTGCCACCGCGCCCGCCGCGATCAGCGCCATCTGCGTGCCGTGTCCAACCGGATCGTCCAGCGTGCGCTCCGGATTCATCGCGTCAAAACGTCCAACGACGAGATCGCCCAAATCCGCATCCGCCCCCAGCCCCGAATCCAGGATCGCCATCGGCGGCGCGCCGGAACGCGCGGCCGTCATCGGCAGCAGGCGGCCTGCCGCCGCCGCCGTGAGCACCGTGCCGGGCGGAATCTCCGCAACATAGTTCGGTTCAACGCGGCCGACCACGGGATTGCCCGCAAGCTGTTCAACCAGCGCGGGAATGTTGGTGCCGGGCGCGAACCGCACACGATAGATGCCGAGTTCGGGAATGCTTCCGATCACCATGCCACCGAGTTGGGCCAGCAACGTTTCCACTTCGCTACGACGCGTACCCGCCCTGAAACTGATCAACACTTCGTCCTTCACGAAACGCGCGCCGCCGGCTGGCCCCGTGGTGATCTCGAGATGTTCGTCCGTCATCGGAAGCGCCTTGACCCGCTTCTTCTCGCCCGGAATGAAAACCTGGATTTCGCCAAGCCGCGGCAGCGGGCCAAGCGGGCCCTGCAAGACATCCCAAACCAGCACGTAGCCGTACGGCTGAAGCATCATGTCCAGCGACTGCTGCAAGTCGTCACCGCGCAGGTCCGCAGTGACAGACGTCGAAATGCGCGTGTCAACCTTGACGCAAACACCGGCGCGGGAGAAGCTGCGCAGCACGTCGATGAGCGGTTCACGGCGGGCCTGCAGCCAGATCTTCTCGCCCTGTATGCGAAGCTCCACTGCGGGAGCGGCCGCCGTCGCCAGCCACAACAGGCCAACTGTCAGAAACCATCGTGTTTTCATTACTTCATTAATAACACACCCCCGGCCCGTCCGAAAGGCCGTGTGCGTTTGACGGTCCCGCAGCCGGGTAGTACGATACACTGATATGAGCAAGTCGGCGTCATACTTGTGGCTGGCTGCAGTGGCGGCGCTTTTGTGCAGCCCCAGCCGCACTCCGGCACAGGAACCACAGCGCACACCCGCGCCGCGCACGTACACGAACGCCCTCCACCTTTACAACGCTCCGGAGAATCTGATGTCTCCCGAGATTGCCGAAAAGCAGGATGAAACCGCGGAACGGTTGGACCGACGCGACGGCATTCCCACCACGCCGACGCTGCCCAACGCCGGCATCAACAACGCCCGCACCACCCCTCTGACCGACAAGAAGAAGAAAGATCGCAACTGGATCCGAATCTCCGACGATGGCAAGAGTACGGCCGACCAAGACGAGCGCAAACCTTCCGGCTGGGGCTGGCTCGCCGATGACGTCCAAAGCCAGAAGGAAGAAAAGGATGCCAAGGACGGCAAGTCCGACAAGAAGAAGGATGACGACACCTCGGAAAACAGCGACGAAACGCTCGCCGAGACGGTGACTCGCAAGACGGACGCTGCGGATGCCAAGCGCGAGGCAGCCAACACGTTCACGCCCGTGGATACGGACAAGCTGCTGAAGGACGTCAGGCCCATCGATGTGGCGCAGAAGGCCGGCGCGGAAAACTCCAGGGGGACATCCACCCCAAACGACACGCCTTCAACCTCCACGCGCGATCCCAATGCGGCATCCTCTTCGCCGGATCAGGTCCCCACCGTGACCGACGTCAAGTCGGGGGTGGATACCATGTGGAACAGCGATCGCTCATGGGGACCGAGGACGGAATCCGCTTCCGCGCTGCCGATGGCCTCGCGCGCCTTGTCCGATCCTTCGCGCTCGTCACCCGGCTCGCTGGCCCAACCCATGTTCACGCCCTCGGGATACCAGGGGCCAACCCCCAGTTCATTCCTCGTCAAAACACCGTTATCGGCCGCGCCGGCCTCAACACCCGCCTCCCCCTTCTCTCCGGCGGGCGGCATCAGTACGCCATCTGCGCCCGGCGGGTTTGGTGGTTTCAGCGGTTTCGGAACGGCTCCGGCAGGCGGAACGGTTATGCCGATGGAACCCATCAAGCCGCTCCAGCCATCCAAACCGCTAAGCGATGCCTTCCTGAAGTAGCTTACCGGCGCGGCCGTGCAAGCAGGTCGACGTGATGAACGCCGCGCCCCTCGCATACTCGTAACAGCTCCTCCGTATCGATGGTCATCGACGCCGCGCGACCGTCATCGCCGAGGATGCCCAGCTCGTAGCCGGCCGCCACAAGTTGACGCAGCGCCGATTCCGGATCCTCGCCCGCGATATCGCGAATCGTCCCCGGTGCAAATTCCATGACGATGACCGGCCGGTGTTTCCCAAGCAGACCCTCCATGCCGCGCAGCGCCACGGGTTCAAATCCCTCGATGTCCATTTTGACCAAGTCCAACTTCGGCACATCAAGAAGCTGGTCAAGCCGCGCAGCGCGGACCTCCACAAACTTGGGAGCAGGTCCGTGAACATGCCGGTCCAGCGTCTCATGTTTCTTTGAAGTGAACCGCGCGCCGAGGTTTCGCGCATTGCCCAGATCCGACAACGTCAGCACCCCGGCCTCATCGCTCGCCGCACACGAATGAACCGTCACGCGGCTGCCAAACCCGTTGAGCGCCACGCTTGCCGACAACAGGCGCGCGTTGTCCGGGTCGGGTTCGATGCTGTACACGCGACCGGCGGGACAGCGGGCGGCGACCAGCAGCGTGAAGAAACCGATGTTCGCGCCGACATCGAGAAACACCGTGTCCTCGCGCAATTCCCCCGACAATGCGGCGGTGACATGCGGCTCGTAACGGCCAGCGATCATGATCGGTTTCGCCAAGGCGTAATCACGCACATCCACCAGGATGGAGAAGCCCTGCGCCTCCAGACGCTTCACAGCGATATCGGAATCGCCGAGAAGGGAAAGCGAGCGACGAAGCCGGAAGCCGGACAGGCCGCGAAGGAAACCCGCGCCGTAGGCCTTGATCTTGCTCCACCCGCCCGGCATTCGATTCCTCCCCGCGGGCGAATCACGCCTGCTTTAGATACTCCACCGCGTTGCGGAAGATGCGGAGCCCTTCGCCATGAGCCGGCAACGCCCCTTCCTGCCGCGCCACGTCCCACCGTGGATGATTCTCCGCGTAAAGGAAGGCTTCCGGATGCGGCATCATTCCAAACACCCGCCCCGTTGGATCGCACAAACCCGCGATCGCGTTCAGCGAGCCGTTCGGGTTGTGAGGATACTCCATCGTCACCGCACCCGTCGCTGGATCGGCATAGCGACACGCCACGCAGCCCAGCGCCTCGACCTTCTCGAGCACGGACGAATCCAGTGTGAATATTTTCCCTTCGCCATGACGAATCGGCAACGGCATGAAATCGAGTCCCCGCGTGAACACGCAGGGGGACTGCGCCTCGAAGCGAAGCCGAACCCAGAAATTCCGGAACGACCCGCAGTCGTTCTGCATCAGCGAAACCTTCTGATCGAAGTACTCGCCGTCCAGCCCGGGCAACAGCCCGAGCTTCACCATGATCTGAAAACCGTTGCACACGCCCAGGACGAGCTTGCCGTCGGCGATGAATTTCTGAAGGTCCTCACGCAAACGGTGTTTCACCCGAAGGGCAAGCACATGACCCGACGTCATGTGGTCGCCATACGAAAAACCGCCGATGAACATGAGCGCCGCAAAATCGTGCAAACGCGCCGGCTGTTCGAGCAGATCGTTGAGATGGATCTTCTCCGGCGCGGCGCCTGCGAGTTCCCACGCGTATTGCGACTCGGCCTCGCAGTTGAGGCCATAGCCCGTGATGATCAGAACCGGTGGTTTGTCTGTTTTCTGCATGGTGCTCCTGCCGCTCCGTCAGGCCCGTACGCTACCATGACCGGGCGCCGCACGCATCAGCTTTTTGCCCGCCGGTGGGCAAAAAAAAGAGGTGGGGGGCTGTGCGCGGGCACAGCCCCCCTGGGTGCGGGTTGCGGGCCTGACAAAAAATCAGCCGATCGCCGGACCGCCGGTTTCACCCGTGCGAATGCGGATGCATTCGCCGAGGTCCATGACGAAGATCTTGCCGTCACCAATCTTGCCCGTGCGGGCGCCCTTGATGATGGCATCGATCGTCGGCTTCACGAAATCGTCGTTAACGCCGATCTCAAGACGAACCTTCTTCAGCAGGTTCACCTCCACGTCCGCGCCACGGTAAGACTCGTGGTAGCCCTTCTGCTGGCCACAGCCCAGGGCGTTGGTCACGGACATTTTGAATACTTCGGCTTCGTAGAGCGCCTGTTTCACGGCGTTCATTCGTTCCGGCTGGATATAGGCAATAATCAGTTTCATGTTCGTTCTCCTTCGATGACCGCCACGTTATTGGTTGGTGAAGATCTGGAAGCCGCTGTACGCCTCCATCCCGTGTTCCCCGATGTCCAAACCGCGCAGCTCTTCTTCCTCGCTGACGCGGATGCCCATGGTGAGCTTCATCACAAGGAAGATCAGGAACGCCGCCGCAAAGCAGACTACACCGTACGAGGCCACACCGATCAGTTGAACCACGAAGCTCTTCCCGGCTCCGAACAGGCCGGTCGCCAAGGTGCCCCACACGCCACATACCAAGTGCACGGAGAGGGCACCAACCGGGTCGTCAAGCCTCAGCTTGTCGAAGAAGAAAACGGCGCCCACCACCAGGACACCGGAGGACAGGCCGATGATCACAGCCGCCGGGATCGAGACGACATCCGCCCCCGCGGTGATGCCAACAAGGCCCGCCAGACAACCGTTGAGGATCATGGATAGATCCGGCTTCTTCTGCACGGCTCCCGAGGTGAACATCGCCCCGATGATGCCGGCCGCCGCCGCAAGCGACGTGGTCACCAACACGTAGGAAACCGCGCCCGGATCGGCCGACAACACAGAACCACCGTTGAACCCAAACCAGCCCAGCCACAGAAGGAACACACCGATCGTCACCAGCGGCATGTTGTGGCCCATGATGGCTTTTGCCTTCCCATTCACATACTTGCCGAGCCGCGGACCCAGCAGGATCACACCCGCCAGTGCACCCCAGCCACCGACCGAATGGACCAGCGTGGAGCCGGCGAAATCATGGAATCCCATTTCATTCAACCATCCACCACCCCATTTCCAGGAACCGACAAACGGGTAGACAATCGCCACGTAGATCGCTGTAAAGATCATGTAGGCGTTCAGCTTGATGCGCTCTGCCACCGCGCCGGACACGATTGTCGCGGCGGTTGCGGCAAACATCCCCTGGAAAAGAAAGTCCGTCCAATAGGTGTAGCCGACGTTGTACGCGCTCGTAACCCCAGCCGCATCCGTGGAAATCCCAAATCCGCCAAAACCAAAGAACTTCCCCAGAATCCAATGATCACCGGGATACATCAGGTTGAACCCAATGACCGCGTAGGTGAGCAGTCCGATAGCCGGGGTCACCGTGTTCTTGAACAGAATGTTGACCGTATTCTTCGCACGCGTCAGCCCCGTTTCCACCGTGGCGAATCCCAGATGCATGATGAACACCAGAAAGGTTGCCACCATCATCCATGTATTGTTTACGGCAAAGGTTTCCGCCGATACAGCCGGCGAAGCCGCCGCTTCCACCACATCTGCCGCGGCCGCGCTTTCCTGCGCCCCAGCCACGCCCACACCCACCGAGACCAGCAACAGCAGGCTTGCCAGCCACACCAGCATGTTTCTTGTTCTCATGTTCCTCGCATCTCCTACCGCACCCCTGCACCATGCAAAGATGATCTTCGCCATGTCCCTTAGCAGGCATCGTGCCACGCTCACCCAAGACATGAGAACATCATCAATGCAATCTGTTGATATAAAACAACTTATAACTATTTCGCCTTTTATACGTATTTGATGAATTGAGTGCTATGTGCTACAATATTGTAGTATTCATCGCGTTTATTACTACATTTGTAGTGCTCCTGTCTGGAAAGAGGCGGGGGCTGCGCGCGGGCGCAGCCCCCTGGGTGCGGGGTACGCATCCGGAGAATGTCAGCCGATCGCCGGACCGCCGGTTTCCCCGGTGCGAATGCGGATGCATTCACCGAGGTCCACGACGAATATCTTGCCGTCGCCAATGTTGCCCGTGCGGGCGCCGCTGATGATGGCGTCGATCGTCGGCTTTACGAAGCTGTCGTTCACAGCGATCTCGAGGCGAACCTTCTTAAGCAGGTTCACTTCCATGTCCGTGCCGCGATACGTCTCGTGGTAGCCCTTCTGCTGGCCACAACCCAAGGCGTTCGTCACAGACATCTTGAAGACCTCCGCCGCGTAGAGCGACTTCTTCACATCGCCCAGTTTCTCCGGCTGTATGTAGGCAATAATCAGTTTCATGATAATCCTTCCTTCCTGTCTCTATTCCGTGGTGAATATCTGGAAGCCGTTGTAGCCTTCCATGCCGTGTTCGCCGATGTCGAGACCACGGAGTTCCTCTTCGCGGCTCACGCGCAGATTGCCCATCTTCTTAAGGACGAAGAAGAGTATGCCCGTCGTCGCAACCACCCAGACGGCAACCGCGGCAACACCGATCGCCTGCACGCCGAACTGCGACCAGCCACCGCCGTAGAAGAGACCCGCCTTGCAGGTCGAGCCACTCGACGCGATGTAAGCGGGCGAGGCAAACAGGCCGACCGCCAGCGTACCAAACACGCCGTTCACCATGTGCACGCTGACCGCGCCGACGGGGTCGTCAATGTGCAGCACCTTATCAATGAACTCAACGCTCACGACCACCAGAACGCCGGCGATTGCGCCAATCGCAATAGCTCCGAGCGGACTGACCACTGCGCACGGGGCCGTGATCGCCACCAGACCCGCCAACGCCCCGTTCAGGGCCATGGAGGTGTCCGGCTTGCCAAATCGCAGCCACGCCATGCACATCGCCAAGACTGCACCTGCGGCTGCGGCAAGGTTCGTCGTCACCGCAATCGTCGCGATCGACGGATTCATGCCCGAGGTCGTGGAACCGGGGTTAAACCCAAACCAGCCGAACCACAGAATGAACACACCCAGCGCCGCCAGCGGTATGCTGTGGCCCGGGATCGCTTTCGCCTTGGTCACACCATTCACGCGAACGTACTTGCCGATGCGCGGACCCAGCATAATGGCGCCAACCAGTGCGGCCCATCCACCCACGCTGTGAACCACCGTGCTTCCCGCAAAGTCATGGAAGCCCATGGATGACAGCCATCCACCGCCCCAGATCCAGTGACCCGAGATCGGATAGATCACCAACGAGATGATGATGCTGTAGACAATGTAAGCCGAGAACTTGGTCCGTTCGGCCATGGCGCCGGAAACGATCGTCGCCGCCGTGGCCGCAAACACGATCTGGAACATCCAATAGCAAATTTCCCATATACCCGACGGGGTGGACGGGTCGCCACTGGATAACAGCCACTTCGATGTGCCGACCAGGCCGAACTTGTCCGCACCGAACATCAGGCCATAGCCCACGAAGAAAAACGCAATGGACCCAAAACAGAAATCCATCAGGTTCTTCATCATGATGTTCGATGAGTTCTTCGCGCGCGTCAGACCCGTCTCCACCATCGCGAATCCCGCCTGCATGAAGAACACCAAGAACGCAGCAATCAGCGTCCACATGATGTTGATCGCAGTCTGCGTGTTCGCCACACTTGCCACCGCCTCCTCAAGTGTGGGGGCTGCCGCCTCTTGGGCACCCGCCACGCCCACACCCACCGAGACCAGCAACACCAAGCTTGCCAGCCACACCAGCATGTTTCTTGTTCTCATATTCCTCACATCTCCTACCGCACCCTTGCACCATGCAAAGATGAACTTCGCCGTTCCCTTTAGCAGGCCGCGTGCCATGTTTCCTAAACCATGTGCCACATATTCTCGCAACAAGTTGCCGCTGAACCGGTTACAACTGTTTTTAACTTTATACCTATTTGGCGTATCAGGCAATATGCGATACATTATTGTAATAATGTGTCATATCGTGACAATAATTGTAGCGTATTGTTTTTCGCAGCGGGCTGGATTTCTGCGCTCAGATGCCGGCGAGCGGGGATTTGAAGGCTTTGCGCAGTTGTTCGACGGATTCGTCGATTACGGCCTTTCCGTCGCGCCGCACAATAAGCCGTCCGGTATCTGTAACGTTGCCAATGCGGGCGCACGGCAACCCTTGGAAGTAGTTCTCCAGTACGGCGGCCTGCTCGACCCCGCACGTAACCACAAAGCGGCTGTTGGACTCGGAGAATAGTATTCCGTCTTCCGTAATTCCGTCCGCCGCCGGAACGGCAGCAAGATCTATATCCGCACCCACCGCCCCACCCGCTGCGGCAAGCGCGAGCGCAACGCCCAGCCCACCCAACGTCGGTGTATGGGAGGACTTCAGCAGCCCCGCATGGTTGGCCGCCTTCATCGCCGCGTAGGTCCGCAGCGCAAGAGGAACATCTACCTTCGGCGCTTCGCCGCCAAAGGCGTCGGCCTGATTCTGTTCGCGCGCGAGCAGGCGATGGAATTCCGACGCACCAAGTTCGTCCTTCGTCATGCCAATCATGTACACAGCATCGCCCGGTTTCTTGAAGTGCATCGTCACCGCCCGACGCACGTCCGCCATGCGCGCGATCGTCGAGAACAACACCGTCGGCGGGATGGATATCTTTCGGCCGCCGCGCACAGAGTCGTTCTTCATGCTGTCTTTGCCAGAGATCAGCGGCACACCAAACGCCGTAGCCACGTCATACAGGGCCCTGTTGGCACGGACCAGCTGCGCCAACTTGTATCGACCATCCGGCGTCTTCTCTGACTGCACGGGGTCCGGCCAACAGAAGTTGTCCAATCCGGCGATCGTGCCCAGCTCGCCGCCCACGCTGATCAAGCGCCGTACGGCTTCATCGATCACGCTCGCCATCATGTGATACGTGTCGATGTCCGAATAGAACGGGTTGATACCCTCGGCCAGAATCACGCCCTCGTTGGAGCCGTGTTCCACGCGCATAACCGTTGCATCGCTCGGCATATCCGCGTGCACGCCCACGAAGGGCTTGATGACGCTCAGCCCCTTCACTTCGCCGTCATAGCTGCGGG
Organism: Verrucomicrobiota bacterium; assembly: GCA_036821485.1. GTDB lineage: Bacteria > Verrucomicrobiota > Kiritimatiellia > CAIQIC01 > JAGNIJ01 > DAISJM01. The sequence continues at coordinate 42,087 of DAISJM010000007.1, forward strand.
ACTTGGCTTCCTTGGAACAGACATTCAGCCCACCCAGCAACTTCAGAAGATATCGCGTGCGCGGGCCTCGCCGCGGCGGCTTCGGAGCCGGCACCGTCGGCGGCTTCCACTCCGCTTCCATCGTCATTTCCGGGCAACCGTCGTGAAGGAAATCCATGCCCAGCCGCGCGACAACCCGCTCACCGTGCCGCACGACAAACGCGCCGCTATTCGTGAAAGATCCAAGGACCGTCGTTTCCACATCGCGCCGCCGCGCGAGGGCCAGCAGGGCTTCTACATTCTCCGGCTGCACCGCAAGCGACATGCGTTCCTGTGCTTCGGAGAGCAGAACCTCCCACGGCTGCATGCCTTCATATTTCAGCGGCGCGCGCGCCAAATCCAGATCCGCGCCCCCACTCAACCGACTCATCTCGCCGATCGACGAGCTGAGACCGCCTGCGCCGTTGTCGGTGATCGCGCGATACAAGCCCTGGTCGCGCGCCTCCATCAGAAATTCGTACATCTTCCGCTGCGTGATCGGATCGCCAATCTGCACCGCCTGCGCCGGGGATTCCTTGCGAAGCTCCTCGGACGAGAATGTCGCGCCGTGAATACCGTCCTTGCCGATCCGCCCGCCGCACATGACGATGGCGTCACCCGGCAGGATCTCCTTGCGCTCCGAAGGGCGGCCTTGCAGGGCGCGCGGAATCCGGCCGAGGGTGCCGCAGTAGACGAGGGGCTTACCGAGATAACGGTCGTCGAACCGCTCGAAGCCGCGCACCCACGGAATGCCGCTCTGGTTGCCGCCGTCGATCACGCCCTGGTGCACGCCGTCGCGAATCCGCCGCGGGTGCATGAGCCCCTCGGGCATCTCGCCATCATAGAACGGCGAGCCGAAGCAGTAGCCCCACGTGTTGCACAGCATCTCGCAGCCCATGCCTGTGCCCATCGGGTCGCGGTTCACGCCCACAATGCCTGTGATCGCGCCGCCGTAGGGATCGAGCGCCGACGGCGTGTTATGCGTTTCCACCTTGTAGGCCAAATTGAAACGCTCGTTGAAGCCGATGATGCCGGCGTTATCGCTGAAGACCGAAACCAGCCAGCCAATCTTCGTGCGGAGCTGCTCCGTCGTGCCACGAATATAGGTGCCGAAGAGTGAGTCGATTTCCGACACGCGGCCTGCCTCATCGGTGTAGCGGATCCGGCCGGAGAATATCTTGTGTTTGCAGTGCTCGGACCACGTCTGCGCTATGCACTCGAGCTCGACGTCCGTTGGATCTTCCGGCAGGCCCAACGCACCTCGTGCCGCGCGAATGTCCGCGCGCCGGAAATAGTCGCGGATCGCGTACATCTCTTCGATGCTCAGCGACAGAATCCCGTCGCGGCTGATCTTCATCAACTCTGCATCCGTCCCGCCCAAGTGATACGTCTTCACCTGCACGTCGGCACGATCACGGATCGCCGGCACGGTTTCATCCACGGGTGCCGCCGTCCACTCCTCCGGCGAAAACAGGCTGACCGTTTGAATCAGCGGGTTGGCGATAAGCTCCACGGCGATGCGATGTGCGTCTTCGCGCGACACACCGCGAAAGAAGTACTGCGTCGACGTGTATACGGCTTCTTCGTGCGCAAGCTCGCGGTCGAGCACATCCTGCACAACGGCGCGGGCAGTGTGGCCCACGTTGTCCGTCACGCCCGGCTTGAAACCCACTTCCACCAGCCAGTCGAACTTCGGCGCGCGCAGTCGGCCGAGCGCGGCCTGGGCAATGACGGGATCCGAGAAGGCCTCGCGGATGCGGCGCTGTTCCGATGTCTTCAGCGCCATGTCGACCTTGTAGACATCGCGCGTGTGGCAGGAACGCACGGCCACTTTGAGAAACTTGCGTGCCTTTGCCACAACGCCTAATCCACGAGGGTCGCGAACGCCCCTGCGCAGTCCGATCTCAATTCTAAAAGCCATGGTGTTATCCGTGTGTATGGCGGCCCGGGGCCGATGCTTCCGGAGGATAGGAGCAGAGGAACAAAAGATCAACTCCCGACCCGCACGAGTACCGGGAGGTCAGACGAGCACGCTGTCGTGCAACTGCGGCACGAGCGACAGCTCCTGCATGTGCGGCACGATCGCCCCGCGCGCCAGGGTTTCCGTCCGCAGCGGGGAGAAGCGAATCGCCACGCCCGGACGCACCGCATCCCCCTTCAGCCCGGCCACAAGACCCGATACCGTGTTGTCACGAATCACGTCGCGCAGCCGCTCCCCAATCAGGTTTTCCAGTTCCGGCGTGTCGGAGCCGATCACCACGCCGCCGGGATTCAAGAAATCGATGCCGCGCGATACGACGCGACCCAGGCTTTCCGCGAAAATACTCCAGACTTCCTTCACTTCCCTGTGGCCGGCAATGGAGGGATTCACCAAGTCTTCCATCTTCGAGGGCGCCGACCGGCCAAGCCGATGCGCGGCCGTCGCCAGCGGATGCTCGATATCCACCCGTATCTCTCCCGCCATCTGCCCCTCGCCCAGGTAGGCGCGGCCGTCGAGCACGATTCCGGAACCCACGCTGGTGATCGTCGTCTGACGGATATGCCGCAGGTAAACGAGAATGTACAGGATGCTCCGGATGCCGTCCGTCGCCTTGTCGAGCAACTGCGACAACGCGCCCGCCGTCGCATTATTCAACACCAGCGTCTCCAGCCCCGTCGCCTCCTTCAGCATCGCCCGAAGCGAAACGTTCTCCCACTGCAGCGGCCGTGACAATACAACGCTGCCTTCCTGCCGGCTCACGATGCCCGGCACCGCCACGCCCAGGCCACCCAGTCGCTTGGTCGCGATGCGCGCACGGTCCCGCACCTTCTCCACCAGGGAGGCCACGCCGCGTACCACGCTCTTCGGATCCGTTTCGTTCAGCGGCACGCGGGCCGAGGCCAACACCTCGCCGGAGAGATCCACCAGCACGCCGTTGACGCCATCCTCCCCGATCTCCACCCCCACACCGAAGAAACCGGACGGGTTCACAGAAAGCATCACCGGCTGGCGCCCGCCCGTGGATGGACCGAGCTCGCCCTCCACAACGAGATGGCGCTGCATCAAGTCTTCCACGATTTCGGAAATCGACGCGGGACGAATTCCCGTGCGCTTGGCCAACTCGGCGCGCGAGATGGGACCCGAGCCCCGGATGAGGCCCAGCACGAGGGAAGCGTTGATCTTCCGGTTAAGCTCGGGCTTTCCGCTGACGGCGGCGCGCATGCTGTCTGTGCCTCCAAACGTTGTGGCCATCGTGCCTCATCGCGCCACGCCGGTCCAGCCGGAATGCCGAACACCGGGGGCCCGAAACAGGGGAGCCTCCGGGGCATACAGGCCCCGGAGGCTCTTATCCTGCTTGTCAGTTGCGCCAGCCCGCCGCCGGACCGCTTGTTATTTTGAGGATGCTATGGCATCCCCCGCCGGCGCAGCCTGAACATCGTCCACAAAGAAATTCATCACCTTTTCCACATCGCCGCGGTCGTAAAATACCAACCCGATCTGCGTGATGTTGGCCAGATCCAACCCGGCCACCTTGCCCGGTTCCTCCGCCATCGTGAGCGCCTCAACCGGCTGGCGAAACTCGCTCCAGTCAGCCCCCGGCACGAACAGAGCCTCTTCGGTCGTGCGACACGATGTGCCATCTGCGTCGACCAGCTTGAAGCCGACGATCCCCTGCGCGCCGGACACGTCCGATGGGGCGGCAATCTCGGCCGACAACTCGCAGCCGGTCAGATCCCAGACCCCCTTCGTCCGCTCCTTCATCAGCACCACGCCCCACTTGTCCTGGGTGAAATCCACCGTGATGCATGTCGACTGTTTTCCCGAGTGGCTGTAGGTCTCGACCACGCCGCGATCGGCCGTCTCGACCCCATACACGCCGTAGCCTTCCGGCGCGCCTGCGTCCGGCTTCTCGTCGTCGAACGTATCCTTGAAGCCAACCGACGCGCCAAGCCCCGTGGTTGCACACACGCACATGGCCGCCAACATCACCCAGTGCCCGTACTTCATGTCTTTACTCCTTCTATCGTGTTACCCGACGCATCTTCCGGTGACCCAGCAGCAACACCAGGACCCCCATACCCATGGCGGCCAACGTCCCCGGCTCCGGAATGGCTGTGACCGTGAAATCATCAAACTGAAGCTGGTTCTGTCCTGACTGGCCGGATGTGAAGGCCAGGAAGCCGACGCTGGTAATGTTGGTGAAGTCGAGCCCCGGGACGGAACCCGCCAGCTCTTCCTGCATTCCACCCAACGTCACGCGATACTCTGTCCATGCCGTGGTCGGCTGGAACAGGTTCGTGTCCGAACTCCGCCACTGCGTTCCATCCGCATCGTACAGCGTCAGCGCGATCGATCCCGCGCCGAAGTCGTTGGTCGCTCTCATCCACACGGACATCTCTCCCATGGAGTTCATCACATCATAACGGGTGAACTCGTTGGAGATCGTCGTCGCACCCCAACCCCAGCCGCTCCATGTGAACGCCACCCACGTCGACGACGTCGGGGAGTGATTCTCGCCGTTGTGCAACGTGCCCCGGTCGTCCAGCGGCGTTCCGAAAAGCGCCCAGCCCTCCGGATTGCCGCTTGCCACGAAAGGCTTGTTCTCAAACGTCTCGTTGAACACCAGGCCCGCACCCGCCACGGCCGCCCATCCCGCCACCAACGCCACCGCCAAGATTGTCTTCCTGCTCATCATCTCTTTGCCCTCCTTGCATCCCCTCATCCGCCCTCGCCAGCCCGGGCATCCATCCCGGCCAAACTTTGTTAGTTAACCTTATAAAGTATTTGCGCACATGCAACAACTTTTTTTGTGAATTTAGTGACGCCGTATTAACGTATTCTGCCAGAAGCAGTTACGCATCAGACAGCCGTCTGGCAACATGCGTACAGCGGTCTGCGGACCGGGACTGATCAGGGCGCTGGCGCTTCCGCCGGCGCGGCTTGCTCAGCAGGCGTGGCGTCCGCAGCGGGCGCAGTTTCCACGGCCGCGTCCGCATCCGGCAGTTCTTCCGGCACGGCTTCTACCGCCACCGGTTCTGCCTCGGGTTCCGGCTCCGGTTCCCCGCGCAGCGCGCGCAGCCGCGGCTTGTCCACCGAGCACGTATTGTTTTCCTGGTCCCACAGGATCGGATACGAGCCCGAGCTGACGACCTGCCGCATCATGGCGCGGGTCGACTCCTTCTTTGCGGCCTCCCACGCTTTGACAATGTCTTCCGTCACCGCGATGTCCACGCAGCGGTCCAACGCCATGCTCGCCTGGCTCACCACCATGTCCCTGTCCGATTTCAGATATCCCACCAGCACCCGCGCGAAAGAAGGATCGCCGATGGTGCCCGCCGCCTGCAGCAACGTGTAGAGATCGCTGTCGCTCAGTGTCCGCCCCTTCGGCGTGCGGCCCTTCTCCAGTATTTCCTTCAACGGATCCACCACCGTCTTGTTCGCCACCTGGCCCAGCACCGATCCAGCCGAGGAACGGACCGACATGTTCGAGCTGTCAAAGAGACCCAACATCACCGCGGGAATGCGCGGATCTGTGGAACTGCGCACCACGTCGATCAACTGGTAGTAATAGTAGTCTTCCCTGCTCGGATCCGGATTCGCCTCCAGGAAATCGATGATGTCCGTCACGCCTTCGCCCCGCGTGCGACGAACCGCTTCCGCCGCCTGCTGGCGAACCTGCCGGTTGGCATCCTTCATCATCGACAGCAGCTTCTGTGTCGCCTTCCGGTCTCCGAAACTGCCCAGGGCCGACACGGCCGCCTGCATCATCGGGGTCGTCGCGTACGGGGATGGACTCGTATTTCCGGACGCACCTTCACGATCCACCGCTTCGATCAGCGCATCCAGCAGGGCCGGGTTGGCCACGTTGCCGATCGCCACATAGGATGCGCGGCGTAGCTCATCGCTGCCATCGCGCATCGTCTCCTTCAGAACGTCCACCAGTCGCGGATCGTCTGTTCGCCAAAGCGACTCGACCGCCGCAGCGCGTACATTTGCGTCAGCGCGGCTTTGCGCAATCTGAATCAGCGCATCCAGCACGGCCGGGTCGGCCAGCGCGCGAATCGTCTGCACCGCGCCCGCACGCACCTGCGAATCGCTGCTCGTCAGGTAGGGAAGAAGGGGTTCCGCCGTGAACGTCCTGAGGCCCAACGCGGCCACGTAATCCGGCGCTTCGGGGGGCGCCGTCTTTACCTGTGCCGTCTGACAACCCGCCGCCAACAACCCCGCCAGTACCAGGATCAGCCACCGGTTGCTCATACACACCCTCCTTGTGGAGGCGAAATACGCCTCTCACCCTTCTTCCTCGGACGCGCGTTTCTTGGACACGAAAAATGTCCGGCTCAGTGCCGGAAATGGCGCACGCTGGTGATCGCCATCGCAATGCCGTACTTGTCGCAGGCCGAAATGACTTCCTCGTCTTTCTTGGAACCGCCCGGCTCAACGATGTAGCGAATGCCCGCTGCGGCCGCCGCTTCGATGTTGTCCGGGAACGGGAAGAATGCGTCGGAGACCAGCACGCTCTGCCCCATCACCGTGTGCTCAAAATCCTTCGGCAATTGTCCGTACTGCGATGCCGACTTGAAGAGCTGGCCGATGTTTTCCTGCGCGCGAACCACCGCAAGTTTGCGCAAGGCATCCACACGATTCGGCTGGCCGCACCCCATGCCGAGCAGCGCATAACAGCCCGGCTTGTACTCGCGCACGATGACAATGGCATTCGACTTCACATGTTTGCACACCCGGATGCCGAAGTCCGCGAGTCCGCGCTTCTCTTCCGGGAACGACTGCTCCGTCGGAACCACCCAGCGCTCCTCGCTGTTCACATCGCGATCCTGCGCAAGCATCCCGCCGTTGACCTGGCGTAGCGCCGGACCCGGCTGGGCCTTCGCCATCGGTTTGTGCAGCTTCAACAGCCGGATGTCCTTGCTCTTGTTTTTCAGGAAGTCCAACGCGTCCGGCGCGAAGTCCGGTGCGATCAGCGCTTCCACAAATCGTCCCTTCAATCGTTCCGCCGTCTTCAGGTCCACCGGCTGGGTCACCGCGATGACACTGCCGAACGACGAGACGGGGTCACCCGCCCACGCCTGCTCAAAAGCCTCGTCCAGCGAGGCGCCCGTGGCATAGCCGCAGGGATTCGTGTGTTTGATGATCGCCACGCCCGGCTGCCCCGCAAGCTCCTTCACCGCCTCGAGTGCCGCATCGCCGTCGACGTAGTTGTTGAACGACATCTCCTTGCCGTGAAGAATCTCTGCGTGTGCAATGCACGCCTCCGACGCCGTCGCATCCTTGTAGAAGAAAGCTTCCTGGTGCGGATTCTCGCCGTAGCGGAGCTTCGTGCCCGCGCCGTAGGCCAACACCAAGGGCCGTGCCGCATCCGCCACCTCAACCTTGTCCGCCATGTACGCCGCAATCGCGGCATCGTATTGCGCCGTCCGCGCGTACACCTTCTGCGCCAGCTCGCGACGCAGCGCCTCGGTCGTGTTTCCGCCGTTCTCGCGAATGCTGGCCAGCACGCGCGCGTAATCCGCCGGATCACACACCACCGTCACCGAACGATGATTCTTCGCCGCGGATCGCAGCATGGACGGCCCGCCGATGTCGATGTTCTCCACCGCTTCTTCAAACGTGACGTTGGGCTTCGCCACCGTGGCTTCGAACGCGTAGAGATTCACGCACACGAGATCGATCGGCTCGATGCCGTGCTTCCGGATCGTTTCCTCGTGCTCCTTGTTGCCGCGCAAATGAAGCAGACCGCCGTGCACTTTCGGATGCAGCGTCTTGACCCGGCCATCGAGCATCTCGGGAAATCCCGTGAACTCGGAGATGTCCTTCACCGGAACGCCGCCATCGCGGATCGTCTTCGCCGTGCCGCCCGTCGAGAGCAGCTCCACGCCCAGCTCCGACAGCGCCCGCGCGAAATCCACGACCCCCGCCTTGTCCGTCACACTCAACAATGCACGCTGAATCTTCATGCTCCCCATCCTCTTCTTAACCACCAAACACTAACTCACACTGATGAGAGTTCGCTTCCTCTCGCGCGATCTGTGTCTGTCCGTTTTGCACCTGTCTGTGCCTTCTCGTGGCTCACACTCAAAAGAGCAAAGTCCTTGTCCGCTCGTGGCTAATTCACCAGTCTTACCGGTGTCTTCCCCTTCTCCATCCAACCGATGACGTACGGCTCCTCGCCGGCTGCCTTCAACGTCTCCACGGCCTCGACCACATTCTCTTCGCGAACGATGACCACCATGCCGATGCCCATATTGAAGACGCGGTACATCTCCTCGCGGTCCACCCGGCCCTCTTCTTCGATGAACCGGAAAAGAGGAGGCAGCCGCCACGTCGAGCGGTCAATCACCGCGCACAGGCCCTTCGGCAGCACGCGCGGCACGTTGTCCGTGAACCCGCCACCCGTGATGTGCGCCAGCCCGCGAATCGTGATCTTCTTCATCAGCGCTTTCACCGGCTTGAGATAGCTCCGGTGCACCGCCAGCAGTACATCGCCCACCGTCTTCTGCGTCCCCGGAAACCTGTCCTCCACACGCAACCGTGCGACTTGGAAAACCACCTGCCGCGCCAGCGAATAGCCATTCGTGTGCAGGCCGCTGGACGGAAGCCCGATCAGGATGTCGCCCGCGCGAATCGTCGCGCCCGTGATGACTTTCTTGCGCGACACCGCGCCGACCATTGTGCCGACCAGGTCATACTCGCCTTCCGGATACAGCCCAGGCATCTCGGCCGTTTCGCCACCAATCAGCGCACAGTTGTTCTCGCGGCACGCCTTGCACAGGCCGTCGAGAATCTGCGCGATCAGTTTCGGCGTCAGTCGCGATGCGCCGATATAGTCGAGGAAAAACAGCGGCTCCGCGCCCTGCACAAGGATGTCGTTGACGCAGTGGTTGACGATGTCCTGCCCCACCGTGTCGTGCCGGCCGGCGAGATTCGCCACCTTCAGCTTTGTACCAACGCCATCCGTGCTGCTCACCAGCAACATGTCCTTGCCCGGCGATTTGAACAGCCCGCCAAACGCCCCGATCTGGCCAATCGCTCCCGCGGTGAATGTGCCCTGGATTTTTTTCTTCGCGTCGCGCAGCGCGTTCATCTTCGTGTCGATGTCCACACCCGCCGCCGCGTATGCCGATCCCGATCTTTTCTTGCTCGTCATGACTGGTTATAATCCCTGCTCGTAATTCATTGATGCCGCGGCGCCGCCTTTTTCGCGCCCTGCGACAAGGCCCACACCTTAGCGAATTACCCCCGGTTTGGGAAAGACATTCGCTGAATCGGGCATCCAGTCTATACTCTGGGTGATCATGCATCCGGACCTTCCAGCACGAGTGGCCGCCGCGGGAACCGCGCTCCTGCACGATGCAGCGCATGAACAGTGGCTATTGTTCGAAAACCCCGAAAGCATCCTTTCCGCGCACAGCATTTCCGAGGTCCTCTCCGTTCTCCGCGAGGTCGCTGCGGCCTGCGAAAAGGGCCTCTTTGCAGCCGGTTTCGTGGCCTATGAGGCCGCCCCGGCGTTTGACCCGGCATTCCCCGGCCGCGAACCCACCCCCGGCCTGCCCCTCGCCTGGTTCGGGCTATACCATGCGCCCGCCATCATCGCGCTCCCTGACCCACCCGCACCCGCATCCCTGCCGTCGTGGACACCGAACATCGACCGCAATTGCTACAACGCCGCTCTCGCCCGCATCCGCGACTACATCGCCGCAGGCGATTCCTACCAGGTGAACTACACACTCCACCTCATCGCCCAACTCAACGAACCGCCCTGGCCGCTCTTCCTGCGCCTCCAGCACGCGCAGCGCGCGCCCTTTGGCGCGTTCGTCAACACGGGCGCCGACATCCTCTGCTCCGCATCGCCCGAACTCCATTTTGCGCTCGATGGCTCACGCATCACCTGCCGTCCCATGAAGGGCACCCGCCCTCGCGGCCGCTGGCCCGCCGAAGACACTGCCGTTCGCGAAGCACTCCACACGTCTGTAAAGGATCGTGCGGAGAACGTGATGATCGTCGATATGGTCCGCAACGATCTCGGGCGCATCGCCGCGCCCGGCTCGGTCGTCACGTCGTCCCTGTTCGATATCGAAGTCTTCCCCACCGTCTGGCAGATGACGTCCACCGTCCGCGCCGACACCTCCGCGTCGCTCCCCGATATCTTCCGCGCCCTCTTCCCCTGCGCGTCCGTCACCGGCGCGCCGAAAATCCGTGCGATGCAGATCATCGATGAACTTGAGCCGGCCCCGCGCGGTATCTACACCGGCTCCATCGGCTTCATTGCACCCCATCGCCGCGCGCAGTTCAACGTCGCCATCCGCACCGCGCACGTCCGTTCATCCGGCGGCCTTGCCGCGTACGGCACCGGTGGCGGTATCGTCTGGGATTCCGCCACCGACGACGAATACGCGGAATGCCTCGCCAAGGCGGCGATCCTCTCCGACCCGGGAACGCCCTTCCAGTTGCTGGAAACGCTGCGCTGGGAACCCGCCGCGGGCTACCTCTTTGAGGATCGCCATCTCCGCCGGCTCATGGAGTCCGCCGCCTACTTTGGCTTTGCCCTCGATGCAGATCATGTCCGCCGCGACCTCCTCGCGGCTGCTTCCCGATTTCCACCCGCTCCCCGACGCGTCCGTCTTCTCGCCGCCCGGAACGGCGAACTGCGCATCGAGCATGTGGATACCTCGGGCGAATTCAACGCCGCGCCCAACTTGTCCACTCCCGCATGGCCACTCGCCCTCGCGGCCGAACCAGTAAGCTCCAGCAACCGCTTCCTGTTTCACAAGACCACGCGACGCGAAGTCTATGAATCCGCCCGCCGGGGGCGGCCGGACGCCGACGATGTGATCCTCTGGAACGAGCGCGGCGAAGTCACCGAGTCCACGATCGCCAACGTGGTCGCTCGCTTTGAAGACGAGTGGGTCACTCCGCCGGTTTCGTGCGGGCTGCTCGGCGGCGTGTTTCGCGAGGAGCTCCTGCAACAAGGCGTCCTGCGTGAGCGCGTGCTGACGCCGGACGATCTCGCGAAAGCCGACGCGGTCTGGCTGATCAACTCCGTCCGCGGCTGGATTCCGGGACATTTTTCCAAGCATTGGAAAAAGTAGTCCCAGTTTTTCCAACCCTTGGAAAATCGTCCGCTGATTTTTCCAATCCTTGGAAAATCCCGGCACGCTTTTACTGAACCCCACGAAAACGGTATCCGTTTCACTTGTCTTCGTCCGTTCAGCGCCAAGGAGGGTCTATGAACGCTCGCTGTATTGCCGCCACGTTTCTGCTCGTCTGCCTTGCCGTCACCGCGCCCGCCCAAGTGCCGGCCTTCATCAATTACCAGGGCCGCCTTGTCGACGGCACCAACCTGGTGAACAGCACTGCAAACATCGGGTTCCTCCTGTACACGGTCTCCGGCGGTGGCTCCGCGATCTTTGTGGAAACGGACAGCAGCGTGCCGGTCGTCGACGGTCTCTACGCAACTACGATGGGCGATAACCCCACCGTGGGGACTCTCGCCGCGGCGCTCACGAACAGCGCACTGTATCTCGAACTGCAGGTGAATGGCACCACCATGAGCCCGCGCGAACGCATCGCGTCGGTCAGCTTCGCCATGCTCGCAGGCGGCGTGACCAACGGAGCCATCGGCGAATTCGCCCTCGCCAACGGCGCCGTCACGCGCACAAAGCTCGGCAACAACGCCGTCTCCGGCGACAAGATCGCCGATGGATCCGTCTCCAATGCCGACCTTGCCGTGGGATCCGTGGACGCGGTCACTCTCGCCGGCAAAGCCGTCACAACCGCCAAACTCGACGACACCGTGCTCTCCAACACCTTCTGGCGATTGACGGGCAATGCGGGAACAACGCCCGGCACGCACTTCGTCGGCACCACCGGTCTGCAACCACTGGACTTGCGCGCGAACAACCAGCGCATCCTGCGACTAGACGGCTCGGGAACGGCGCCCAACGTGATCGGCGGCTACTCCGGCAATACAGTCACTCCATCCACGGTCACGGGCGCGACAATCGCCGGCGGCGGCAGCAGCGGCTCGCCCAACACGCTCGGCGGCAGCCAGGGAACCATCGGCGGCGGCGCGGGCAGCACGATGCGATCAGACTACGGCGTGATCGCCGGCGGGCGAAATAACAGCATCGATACCGGGGCTGTTCATGCCGTCATCGGTGGCGGCTATCTGAACACGATCGAATCCAATGCCTGGCGGACCACGGTCGGCGGCGGACAGAACAACACCATCGAATCACAGAGTTATGGCGCCACCATTGCAGGCGGTTACCTGCATCGGATCGAAAGGCTGAGCCTGTCGGCCACGATCGGCGGCGGCTATCAAAACGACATTGGAGCCGGCTCATCGGGGGCCACCATCGCAGGCGGCAGCACGAACCGGATCAACCAGAATGCCGATAACGCAACCATCGGCGGCGGCGAAGCAAACGTAATCAGTAACGATGCGATGGCTGCGGTGATCGCGGGCGGCAGCAATAACGTGATCGGCACCGGTTCAAGTGGCGCCGTCATCAACGGAGGGAGCGACAACGAAATCCTGTCCGCTTCCGGGTCCTCCGTGATCGGCGGTGGGTGGAATAACACCGTTGAAGAGAATGCGCCCGCTGCGGTAATTGCGGGCGGCGACGAAGGGGTTGTGAACAGCAACGCAGGCTGGTCGGCGGTGGGCGGTGGGTGGCGCAGCGAGGTGAAAGGCTATGGCGCCACGGTGGCCGGCGGCGGTGTGCTCAGCGATCCCTACTCAGGCACCATGTGGAACGCCAACCGCGCGTTGGCCTCCGGGTCAGCCATCGGCGGCGGCGCAGGCAACTCCATTTCGGACGCAAGCCAGGGCAGCAGTATTGATGGCGGCTATATCAATCAGATAGGAACGAATTCCGGGTACTCCGCGATCGGGGGCGGACTCATTAACAACATCCGCCACAACGCCCAGGCGTCTACGATTGCAGGCGGCCGGCAGAACTTCATCACCACCAATGCCGAGTTTTCCACCATTGGCGGCGGCCTGGTCAATCGCGTGGAAGACCCCGGCTCCGAAGCCACCATCGCCGGCGGAGTAAGCAACAAGGCTTCACGGCGCGGCGCCACCGTCGGCGGCGGCGCAAACAACATGGCGCTGGGCGATTGGGGCATCGGCTATACCACCGTCGCCGGCGGAGAGTACAACCGCGCAATGCAAAGGCACTCGGCGGTCGGGGGCGGACTCAGCAACACCGCGAGCCATACCGGCGGCGTTGTGGGAGGCGGCGAATTCAACACGGCGGAGGGCGTGGACTCTGCCATAGGCGGCGGGCAGTACAATAGTGCAGGCTTCTACCTCCGCGGATACAACGCCATCGCCGGAGGAAGGAGCAATACGATCTACAACTCGGACTACGGCGCGATTGTGGGCGGACACTTGAATTACATCGACAACCATGATTACGGGACCATCGGCGGCGGATACAGCAATGTGGTCTTCGGATCTTACGCCGTCGTGCCCGGCGGCAGCCTCAACAGGGCCGCAGGTAACCATGCCTTCGCCGCCGGCTACCAGGCAAACGTCACGAACAACTACACCTTTGTCTGGTCCGACGGCGGAGTGGGTCCCTTCTATTCAACCGTGGACAACCAGTTCGCCATCCGCGCCACCAACGGGGTGTGGATAGCTTCGGACCTTGGGGAAAACCGCACGATTCAGCAGAAGGGCGACCGCTTTGGCGACAACAATATCGTCGCTTGGGCAAGCGTCGCCTCGGCAGGCAGCATCACCGAAAGCTTCGGCATCACCAGCGTCACGCGAACCAACACCGGCATCTACAATGTGGTGATCGATGTGGCAGCCGTGGACGCGATGAATATCTGCGCCATCGTCATGCCGGAAATCGATGCGCCGCCAACCTCCGCCGCCACAATCCGAAGCCCGTCCATCAACAACATCAGCGGCAGCAACCGCTTCTTCCAGGTGTTTATGAACGATGGAACCGGAGCTCTTGTGGACAACGATTTCCGCGTGATCGTCACGCTGCGGTAAGCGGGCTGCTCGTCGTGGCCCGGGGTAGGGCGAAGCCTCCGGCTGAGCCGTCTGCAGCCGCCTCAGCCCAGGCCGAGCAGACGGAACGTGCGGTCGACGTCCTTGAAGTGACGCGATACGTCGAACGCGGCATCAAGGTCCTTCTTCTTCAGTTTCGCCATGGCCTCGACGTCCGCCAGCAGCAGCTCTTTCAGATCGCGGCCCGTTTCCCAGCACTGCATCGCGTTGCGCTGGACGATTGCGTACGACTCTTCCCGCGTCACGCCCTTCTCCGTCAACGCCAGCAAGACCTGCTGCGAATGAATCAGCCCGTGGGTCAGGTTCAGATTCCTCTTCATCTGCTCCGGATAGACCTGCAGTTTGCTGACCAGGCCTTCAAGCTTCACCAGCATGTAGTCGAGCGTAATGGTTCCATCCGGAACAATCACGCGCTCGGCCGACGAGTGTGAAATGTCGCGCTCGTGCCAGAGCGGAACATTCTCCATCGCCACGAGGGCATAGCCGCGCAACAGCCGCGCCATGCCGCAAAGCCGCTCGCCGATGATCGGGTTCTTCTTGTGCGGCATCGCCGACGAACCCTTCTGCCCCTTGCCGAAGAACTCTTCCACTTCGTGCACTTCCGTGCGCTGCAGGTGACGAAACTCCTGTGCCCACCGCTCCACCGACGTGCCGACCAGCGCCAGCGCGCTCATGAATTCCGCATGCCGGTCGCGCTGCAACACCTGCGTGGAAATCTTCGCCGGCTTCAGTCCCAGCTTTGTGCAGACATATTTTTCGACGAACGGATCGAGATGCGCGTGCGTACCCACCGCGCCTGAGAGCTGGCCGACGCGCACAATCTCGCGCGCCGCCTCGAGCCGCGCAAGCGCGCGGCCGAATTCGTCATACATCAGGGCCATCTTGAGACCGAACGTGATCGGCTCGGCATGCACGCCGTGCGACCGTCCGATCATCGGCGTGTACTTGTACTTCTTTGCCTTCGCCGCAGCGGCCTTGCGCACAGCTTTGACGTCTTTGATGAGGATGTCCGCAGCCTGCACCATGAGGATGGCGAGCGACGTGTCGAGAATGTCGGAGCTGGTCAGCCCCTTGTGGATGAACCGCGATGACGGGCCCACGTACTTGGCCACGTTGGTCAGAAACGCGATCACGTCGTGATTCGTCTTCGCCTCAATGCGGTCGATTTCCTTGACGTTGAATTTCGCGCGCTGCTGAATGCGCTTCAGGTCGGCCGCCGGGACATCGCCGAGCTTGTGCATCGCCTCGCACGCCAGGACCTCGATCCTGAGCCATGCGCGGAATTTGTTCTCGTCGGTCCAGATCGCACCCATTTCGGGCCGGGTATATCGCGGTATCATCGTTCGCTCCTCGCTAAAAGCCCGTGCGGACCTTAGCACACCCCACGGCGGCGGAAAACCGAAAGTTGAGCGAACCCCGCGCTCAATAGGATTGTCAGGCCTCTCGCCCCGCCTATGATGTGAGGCATGGAAAGCCCCGTCTCACCGGATCGCCGTGCGCTGCCGCCTCTGTGGGCCCTCGCCCTCCTCGCGGCTGTCGCCCTGCTCGTTTTCCTGCCTGGCAACGACGTCATGCCCCTGCTCGACCGCGATGAGCCGCGTTTCGCGCAGGCCACGCGCGAGATGATCCAACAGGGCGATTGGATCATCCCCTATTTCAACCACGAGTTCCGTTTCGACAAGCCGATCCTTATTTACTGGATGATGCGCGCCAGCTACGCAGCGTTCGGGGTGAACGAATTCGCCGCCCGCCTGCCGTCGGTCTTGTCGGCCATCCTGCTGGGGTGGCTGGTGTATCTCATGGGGCGAAAATGGTTTTCGCCGCAGGCCGGATTTTTCGCCGCGTTCGGTCTGCTGACCTGCGTGCAGCTTTTCATCCATGCACGCTGCGCCGTGGCCGATATGCCCATGCTGGCGATGGTTGCGCTCTCGCACTTTGCCGCGTGGGAACTGCTGCATACCGATGATGCCCCCGGACGCCGGCGTTGGTTCGCCATGCTCTACGGTTCGCTCGGCCTCGGCTTTCTGGCAAAGGGTCCCGTGGCCCTTGTTGTCCCGCTTCTCACGCTGCTCTTCTTCCGCTTTGTCTTCTGGCGCAAGCCGGCTCCGTGGGGCCGGCTGAAGATGGCGCCGGGGCTCCTGATCTCGATGGCCCTCGTCGGCGCGTGGGGCATCCCTGCGCTCATCAGAACCGCGGGGGAGTTTTGGAATGTCGGGATGAATTCACACGTGCTCAAGCGCGGATGGAGTTCGTTCGATGGTCATGGGGCGTTTGTCTTCTACTACCTCCTCACGGCGTTCTTCAGTCTCTACCCGTGGATCGCCTTTGCGGGGCGCGGCGCCTGTCTTCTCCGTCGGCGCTACGACGAGAAGAATGCGTTTCTGCTTTCATGGCTGGCCGGAACCTACCTCCTGTTCAGCCTCTACATGACCAAGCTCCCCCACTACGTCCTGCCCGCGTTTCCAGCTTTCTTCCTCATCCTCGGCCAGACGGTGAACAACGACATGCCGTGGCCCCGCTGGACGCGAATCTGGTTCAACACCACGCTCTTCGCCCTGCCCTTGTTCATACTGCTGGCCGTCGCAGTCCTGTTCTCGGCGCCGGTCGCGGGCCCGTGGGCCAGTCTCCGCTGGGCCGCCGCCGGTCTCGTCCTTGTCGCCCTCGCCCTCACCGCCCTGGCCCTTGCGTGGCGATCGCCCCAACCATCGCCGTGGCTCGTTGGCATTCCCCTGCTCTCCGTGGGTTTCGCGGCTGCGCTGCTCGGCCGCGGGTTGCGCCCTGTCACACCCGCCGTTCAGCTTCAATCGGTGTTCACGCAGATGCCCGCGGAAACCCGGTTCGCCTTCCACCGCTTCCGCGAGCCCAGCCTGGTCTTCTACTCCAACCGCCGCTGGGAAACGCTGAATACGTTCGATAATGTGCAGGCCTTCCTTGATGAGCCGGGCCCCTGCATGCTGGTCACGCTCCAACAGGAAACAAGGCTCGACCAATTTCTTTCGTCGGCGCTGCAGCACATGACTGGACGCAAAGCGAAATCGCTGGGACGGGATTTTTCGTCGGAGCTGGCTGCACTGAATTTGCAGGGCGCAAAGATCCGCACGATCGAAGGGATAAATTCGGCGCGCGCTTCCGGCGTCACGCTGCGGGTGTTCACCCGGGACTAGCCGCAGACTCTTCTTCACGCCGCCGCGCGGCCAGGCCAAACGCGATGCCGAAGAGGATGCCGATTCCCGCGCCCATCACCACATCGCTTGGATGATGCGCGCGCAGATAGATCCGCGACCACGCGACCGCCGTGGCGCCACCAAAGAGCGGAACCCCCAGTGCCGGGCACATCACGGTAATCGACGAGGCTGTCGCAAAGGCCACGGTCGAGTGCCCCGACGGAAAGCTGAAATACGACGAACCGACATGGGGTCCATAGACGCCGTCCGCAACGCGCACACTGGGACGCGGCCGGCCCACCGATGCGCGTATCACGTCCGTGGTCAGGCCCGACAGGGAGGCCGCGAAGAAACACGCCAGGCCGACATTCACCCAGCGACGCCGCTTGAAAGACCACCCCGCCAGCAAGAACCCACCTGAAAGAACCGGAATCAAATACGGGTAGTTCCCATACCGGCTCACACGCCGGGCGATCCTTCTCATCAGCGGCGTAGTCTGATCGGTATATCGCTGCATGAGCAAAGCGTCATGCGGCAGCAGCACCGCCGTCGCCGCGGCGAAGACCGCGAGACCGATCAGGAACGCCATTCGGT
The DNA here is from genome assembly GCA_036821485.1 of Verrucomicrobiota bacterium. GTDB lineage: Bacteria > Verrucomicrobiota > Kiritimatiellia > CAIQIC01 > JAGNIJ01 > DAISJM01. The sequence goes on from DAISJM010000007.1 coordinate 59,890, forward strand.
GGCGCCGCACCACGGCGCGCGCTCCATTCAGAAGCTCGCGGATGTCCGTACCGAGTTGTTTCAAAAGGAGATGCACGGCTCATTCTTAGCACATCCGGCCATACGTGAGAACCACTGGTCGGTCCGAAGATTGCAGATTGCGCGTAAATGCGGTACTTCTCCTGCATGAAACGCCGTTCCGTCCTTCTGCATGCCGTGATGCTGGCGGCCCTCTTGCTCACCGCTTTTTCCGGCTGGGCCCAGCACGTCGTAGTGCTGTCGATCGATGGATTGCTTCCCGATCTCTACCTCTCCGCCACCAACCGCAACCTGTGCCGAAATCTCGCAGCCCTGCGTGACCGCGGGAGCAGCGCGCGGTCGATGATCGCGGTGTATCCCTCGGTTACCTATGCCTCCCACGCATCGCTGGCCACGGGCACCACGCCCGCCAGGCACGGCGTGACCGCGAACAACGTGTTCGACCCCGTCACTGTCAACGGCCGCGGGTTCTGGTTCGCCTCCGATGTGCAAATGCCGACCATCTGGGATGCCGCCAAGAAGGCCGGATTGACCACGGCCGCCCTGTCCTGGCCTACCACGGCCGGTTCGACCAATCTCGACTGGAATTTCCCCGAGTTCTGGACGTCTCCCGAGGGCCGGGAAATCGACTTCGTCCGTCGTTATGTGCGCGGCGACATTCTTCAGCAGGCCCAGCGTGCTGGCCGCCGCCTCGAGAATGTCCGCCTCGACAACATGGCCGCACGCGATTCGTTCATGACTGCCGCAGCCGTGGATATTCTCCGGCGCGATAAGCCCAATCTGCTTCTTGTCCACCTGATCAATCTGGATCACATGGAGCACGATGCCGGACGCAACAGTGCCGAGGTCCGCGATGCCATGCGGCAGATCGATTTCCACCTTCGCAGCTTGGTAACGGCCACGCGCGTCGCGGGAACTTACGATGATACGACCTTCATCGTTCTCGGCGATCACGGCTCGGCCAACGTCGAATTCTCCATCGCGCCGAATACCCTTCTGGCCCGTGCGGGGTTCCTGAAGGAACGTGACGGGCGCGTCGAGAAATGGAAGGCCATGGTGCAGAACACCGGCGGGTCTGCGGCACTATACCTGCACGACCCGTCCGACACCGGAACGCTCCGCAAGGTCACGGCCCTGCTGGAGAAGAACCGCTATGACGCAGACGGGAACCCCCTCTTTGCCATCATCTCGCGCGCTGAACTCACGCGCATTCACGGACCTGCCAAGCCGGCGCTCTACCTCGAGGGCGCGCCCGGCGTCATGTTCTCCGGATCGATCGGCAAAGGATCATGGATACGCCGCGCCAGTCTCGACGGCAACCACGGCTATCTGCCCCACAAACCGGAAATGCTCACAGGATTTGTCATCTCCGGCGCGGGAGCCCGCCAAGGCGTTGAGTTGGAGCAGGTGCGCGATACCGACGTGGCGCCGACCATCGCCGCCCTGCTCGGGTTCCGCTTTCAAACGGACGAAGGCCGCGTGCTTCGCGAGTTCCTGAAGTAACGCGGGTCCCAGATCAGATCCCGTCGACGCCCAGTCGCTCGAACTGGTCCAGGCGTTGAACGCGGTCGAGTGCCGCGGCAAGTTCCTCGTAGAGGCAATTCATGCCTGTCGCGGAGAGGTGCAGGCCGTCGATCAGATAGGTCTTGGCCCAGTCCTTGTCCTCCAGCATCTTCTGGAAAATGTCCACCATCGGCAGTTGCATCTCGTGCGCGACATCACGGCATGCCTGCGCGTACAGCGCAGTCTGATCCAGCTCCCGATTCTTGATGCGTTTGCCGTCAGCCGGCGGCGGCGTCACCAGCACCAGCCACGCACCCGCGCAAGCAATCTGCGATGCCATGTCCTGCAGGTTCCTGCGGAATTCCTTCACCGGCACATGCTGAATATGCCCGGGCAGCGCGCTGTCGTTGGCGCCGAAGAAGAGAACAACGAAGTCCGGCTTCTCGTCGAGCACAGCCTTCTTGAGAATCTTGACGGCCTCGCGCGTGGTGTAGCCGGAGAACCCCCGGGCCAACACATCCGCCCGCCGCGCATAACGATCCGCCAACTGGGCAACATACCCCCGGACTTCCATGACGAAGCCCATTTCAGTGATCGAATCTCCAAAGCAGATGATCCGTTTCATCACATTGGCAGCATGAGGACCATTAACGGCTGACGTTCGACTGGGACCTGCGATGGCGAACCTTCGGCGCAGGCATATCCGGCGCATCGCTGGCCCGCTGCACCAGCCTGCCTACGTTCTCGATGCCTTGGCTCACCGTCTTCTGCGCGGAAACAATCCTGGCCTCGGAGGGCATGAAATAGAGCTCGGTCCCCAACGCCAGATAAACCGCTGCGAACAACCCTCTGATCCAATACGAATCCAGCCTTACGAAAGCGTAATAGAGAATGTAGAACGGCACAAAAAGTGACAACAAGCCCTGTCCCGTTCCATCTTGGAAGGCAACGAGGATCACCAACACCGAGGCGATCGCCGTGCCGATATCGCGCGTCATGGGATAGTATTGCGCCACCAGCGCGTTGTCCTTGATGATGTACTGCGCACCAATCAGCCCCCCCGCGACAATCAGAAAGATCAGCCAGCCCCAGATCGAATGGGGCCGCTTCACCTTCTCACGGATCTTGTGGACCCCCTTGAGTACTTCCTCCGCTTTTGCGGCTGATTGTGCGCGGTCCCGATCCTCCGCCGCCGTGGTCGCCGGCTCGCGGTCCGTCAGCGTTGCGCGCTGGTGGGCATCAATCTTCCTCACCTGCAGCCGCGACGCTGTCTTCCCGCTGTTGGGCAGGTTGAGTTGTGCGCCACAGGCGGAACAGGCCACGGCTCCGCTCGATGCGTATTCCGAGACCTTGGTCTCCGCCCCACAGGCATTACACTTGATGAGTATGTCAGCCATGACTGCCGGTTCCGTCTACCATCGCAGAATTACCCCAAGCCGGTTCCGCTGGTTAGAGAGAAAACAAATTCTCCTCGCGTGGACTCACTTTCCCGCGGGTTTATCGATTGAATCCGCCGAAACAACGGGTTTCCCGTCTTCCAGCACATCCACCGATTTCACCTTCAGCGAGGTCTTGTGACGCGACGGAAAACTCTGCATGTCCAGGTTCTGAATGACCCAGACATCGCGGATTTTCTTGAAGCTCTTCACCTCCAGAAGCTTCACCATCTGCCCGGTCCCATCGTAACCGGCAGCCTGCAACAGAATGTGAATCTGCGGATCGATCCAAAGACGCATGCCCGCATACGCGCCCGGTTCGGTCTCCGGCGCGGGAAGGTCGATGATGTAGCAAAAGCGGCCTTTGATTTCTTCCGCGCCAACCGTGCGCCCGCCCGGCCACCAGAGGAACGACAAGCTGAGGTCCGTCCAATTGACATCCGTATCCTGGATCGGCCCGTACAAATCCGGCGGCGGCGCGGAGACCAGTGGATCGCCCTTGTAGTAACGCACCTCGCGCGACCCGTCCGCGTTCAGCACAACATCCAACCCCTCGAGATCACGGCCAAACGCATCACGAATCGTGTACTTGGCCGTCGGCTGGCTCGCTCTCCAGTTGAGCTTCATCTCCGCATTCAGCGTGCGGTCCAGCTTCCCTTCGCGCGTGCGGGCCTGAAGCTGCGAGACGATCTTCAAGGGCACCGAGGGCAGGCTTTCCAATACGCTGTCGAGAAGCTGGCGCGCATCGGGCAGGTGATGCCGATCCGGCAGTTCCTCACGATCATCCACAGCGGCGCGCGCAGGAAGTCCGCAGCACACGACCGCCACGACACAGGCCAAGGCGAGGCCCTGTATCCGACGCGCGGAAAACAATAAGGCAAGCAGCTTCAATGCGGACATCTCAGGTCTTCTTCTTGTTCTTCTTCCCGGCCTTCCGGGTGCGATCGGCCTCTCGTCCGTTGGCCTCGCCGTTTTTCAGCACGAAATCAAGGGCCTCCTGGATGCTCGAAACAAAGATGAAGCTCAACTTCTTCTTCACCTCTTTCGGAATGTCCTCAAGATTCCTCTCATTGCGCTTCGGCAACACAACGCGCCGGATCCCCGCACGGCTCGCCGCAAGCACCTTCTCCTTGATGCCGCCGACGGCCATAACCTTGCCCCGCAGGGTGATTTCGCCCGTCATCGCCACGTCACCCGCCACCGGCCGCCTCGTCACCATCGACACCAGCGCAATCACGATCGCCAACCCCGCCGAAGGTCCGTCCTTGGGAATCGAACCTGCCGGGACGTGGATGTGAAAATCCATCTTCTTCGCGAAATCCCTCGGCAGCTTCAGTTTCTCGGCGTTTGTCCGCACGTAGCTCAACGCCGCCAGCGCCGACTCCTTCATCACGTCGCCCAGCGAGCCCGTCAACGTGAGCTGGCCACGACCCGGCATCTGCGTGGCCTCAATAAACAGGATATCGCCGCCCGTCGGCGTCCAGGCAAGCCCCGTCGACACGCCCGCGTCCACCGTTCTCTCGGCCACTTCCGACTCGAAGATGTGTGCCCCGAGATGTTTGTGAAGGTCCTTCGGTTTCAAATCAAACGGACCCTTCCTCCCTTCCGCAACATCGCGCGCAATCTTGCGGCAGAGATTGGCAATCTCGCGCTCGAAATTCCGGACACCCGCTTCGCGCGTGTAGTCCATCACGAGATGCTCAAGCGTTTCCTTGGGGAACGTCACCCGGCTCTTCTCCAGGCCGTGCGCCGCAATCTGTTTCGGCACGAGATACTTCGCGCCGATATTGATCTTCTCCGTCAGCGTATAGCCCGGCAGGTCCAGCACCTCCATGCGATCGCGCAGCGCGTGCGGCATGGGATCGATGAAGTTCGCCGTGGTAATGAACAGCACGCTGGACAGGTCGAACGGTACATCGAGGTAATGATCGGTGAAGGTGGAGTTCTGCTCCGGGTCCAGCACCTCGAGCAGCGCCGCCGCCGGGTCGCCACGGAAATCCATCCCGAGTTTGTCGATCTCGTCGAGCATGAAGACCGGATTGCGCGTGCCCGCCTTGCGCAAGCCCTGGATAATGCGGCCCGGCAACGAGCCGATATAGGTCCGCCGATGTCCCCGGATTTCCGCCTCGTCGCGCATGCCCCCGAGCGACATCCGGATGAACTTCCGACCCAGCGCGCGCGCAATGGACTGCCCCAACGAGGTCTTGCCCACCCCCGGCGGTCCGACAAAGCAGAGGATCGGACCCTTGAGGTCCTTTTTCAGCTTCAGCACGGAGAGAAACTCAAGAATGCGATCCTTGATCTTCTTGAGGTCATAGTGGTCGCGGTCGAGAATCTTCCGGGCCTTGGCGATGTCCAGCATGTCCGTGGTCGAAACCGCCCACGGTAGATCGGTAAGCCAGTCGAGGTAGGTTCGAATGACGGCATACTCCGGCGACGCCGTGGGCACGTTGAGCAGCCGGTCCTTCTCGCGGTTCGCCGCCTCCAGTGCTTCCGGCGACATCTTCGCGCGGCCAATCTTCTCTTCCACCTGCTGGATATCCTGCTGCTGCTGATCCTTCTCTCCGAGCTCGTTGCGGATCGCCTTCATCTGCTCGCGCAGGTAGAACTCGCGCTGGCTCTTTGAAAAGGATTCGCTGACCTTGTGCTGGATCTCATTGCCCAGCCGCAGCACTTCAAGCTCGCGGTTCAGCAGGGTCGTAAGCTTGGTCATCCGGGCCTTCGGCCGGTACTCTTCCAGCAACGCCTGCCGCTCCTCCAGCGACATGTTCAGGTGCGAGGCAATCAGGTCCGCCAGCTTGCCCGGCCCCTCCACGTTGAACAGCGCGATCTTCAGTTCCTCGGGCAACGCCGGCGACAGGGTGATGACTTCCTGGAACCGCTCCGATGCGTTCCTCGCCAGCGCCGTCAACTCGACCGTATCCTCACCATCATCCTTGAGCGTGGCATAATGCGCCTCGAGGTAATGCGCGTTCTCGTGCGGGCGCGTGATGCAGCAGCGGGACAGCCCCTGCACAAGAATGCGCACCGTTTCGTCCGGGAACTTGAGCATCTTGATCAGACGCGCCACGCATCCGTATTCCTGGAGATCCTTCAGCTCCACGGTGTCGTCCGACGCCATGCGGTTCCGCTGCAGCACGCAGAGCAGGAAGCGGTTGCCGGACACGACGGAGTCGATCAGCCGGATCGAGCGCGCCGTGGTAACCACCAGCGGCGCAACCATGGAAGGAAACAATACGACATCGCTCAGCGGAAGAACGGGCAGAACTTTCGGAATCGCGTCGCCCTCGGGCCCCGGGCCGGGCGGCGTGTCGTCATGCGTCTGCTGCTCGACCGCTACGGTTTTGCGTGTTTCTTCCGCCATGTTTATGCCTCTTCCATGACGACGGTGATGCTGGTTTGCACGGAGTCTTTGGCGCGCGGCAGGCGCACCTTGAGAATCCCGTTGTTGAAATGAGCGCGGGCATTCTCTCCGTCCACGGGGAACGGGAGCGCAATGATCCGGCGAAACGGCCCGTATTCGACTTCCATCTGCCGGAACCGGTATCCCGCCGTGCTTTCGCCGCCGTAGGGGTCACGCCGGACGCCTTCGATGATCACGGCCTGCTCTTCCAGGTGGACGTTGATGCTTTCGCGCGATACACCCGCCAACTCCACCTTGATCATCACGTCGTCGGCACTTTCATACACGTCGGTGTTGGGCGACCATGCGCCCGCGCCGTGATGTTCCAGGAGATGATCCGAAAGCCCCGTGAGCTTGCGCTGAATTTGAGACCACTGTGAAAGAAGACTTTTTGTCATGCGCCGTTCCCCCGACAGTTCCCCGTCACTGCACCGCGTGATGTCCGGAACTTCTATGTACTCTGGCCGGAGGGCATTCTCAAGTACGAAGGAACGCTCGGCGGCGGCCCGCAACGATCAGCCCTTCACCGCGCCCTCGGTCATGCCACGGATGAACAGCTTCATCGAGAAGACAAACAGAATGATGATCGGAATGCTGGCGATCGCGTAGCCGGCCATCAGCGGGCCCCACAGCTTGATGTATTCGCCCGCCATGCGGAGCAACTGCACCATGACCGGCAGCCGTGCGTGGTCGCGCATCACGATCAGCGGCAATACAAAATCATTCCACGCGCCGAAGAACTGCATCACACCCACCGTCCCCAGGATCGGGCCCGACAGCGGGATGACGATCATCTTCAACTGTTGGAAATGGTTGGCGCCGTCGATTTCCGCCGCCTCAAAAAGATCCTGGGGCGTGTCGGATATGAAGTTCCGCAGCACGAAGATGCCGAAGATCTGGCCGCCCGATGCCCCTACGATGATCAGCGCGGAAAGGGTGTTGAGCAGGCTCAGGTTGCGCAGCAGGATGAACAGCGGGACGAGGTTCGCGATGGCCGGCATCATCATCAGGATCAACAGCGCGTTCCAGAGGAAACTGGCGCCGGGCACCTTCAGGCGGGCAAAGAAATACGCGCCGCACAGCGCAAGGCCGAGCGTGATCATCGTCGAGCTGGTGGCGATGAAAAGGCTGTTCGCAACGGTCGGCGTGACCATGTCCCACGCGATCCGCCAGTTCTCCCAGTGGAACGGATGTGTCAGCGTTGCGGGTGCGAGATAGAACTGCTCGTTGTTCTTCACGCTCACGATCATCATCAGGTACAGCGGCAGAAACGCAAACGCCAGCACCAGCCAGATGTAGCCGTGCTTCACCAGCCGGAGCGACATGCCCCCGAGGGTATGCAGCGCGCGAAAGAACGGGTTTGTCTGCCGCCGGAACGCGCGCTCCACATACTGGTCGCCGCGACTCGGGCCGGCCTCCCGCCAGCCGCCCAGCGATTCCTTCGGCATCAACTTCTTGAAGAACGCCTTGATCGTTCCGTAGGGCAGGCCGATCGCGATGAGGATGATCGCCATGGACGAAAGATTGACCTGCGTGTTGAACCGGTCGTAGACCAGGAGCCCCACGCCTGCCGCCAGGATCAGCCACCTCACCATCTTGCGCTGTGGCGTGTTGCCGCCTTCCGATTCCATCACGAACGTGCTGAGCTTCTGGAGCACCATCACCACGATGGTCAGGATGATACCGACCGCGCAGGCATAACCCATCTGCTGGTCCAGAAATGCCTTTCGGATCATGAACAACGCCGGCACCGTTGCCTTGCCGCCGGGGCCGCCGGCGATACCGGCCAGCGCCAGGATCATGCCCGCATCCTTCACCGTGTCGATGATCACAAACACGAGCAGGAGGTAGATCGAGCCCATGATCAGCGGCAATTCGATCCGCGTGAACTTGCTCCACCAGGTCACCCCGTCGATCTCCGCCGCCTCGTAAACGTCTTTCGAAATGTTCTGCAATTTCGCGAGGTGCGTCAGCACCGCGAACGAGCCAACCCACGGGAAGCCCCACACGATGCAGGCGGTGATGATCAAACGCGGGTCGCCAAGCCACGCCGGCATCTTGCCCGCCACAAAAATACCGCCCCAGTTGAACGTGGCATCCAAATGCGCCAGCAGATTGAACAAGCCCGTCACGTGAAGGAACTGGTTGAGATAGCCCGCCGTCGCCTCAAAGAAGAAGGACCGCCAGATCAGCACCACCACAAGGCCGGGGATCACCATCGGGATCACGAACAGCGTGCGATAGAGGAACTGCATCCGGTCGCTCTTGCACCGGTGGATGGCCACGGCAACAAACAGCGCCGGGATCATCTTGACCACGTTCCACCCGCCAAGGATGAACGCCAGCTTGAACGAGTTCCAGAACTCCGTGTTCTTCAGAAGGTCGGTGTAGTTTCCAAATCCAACGAACTCGGAGATGTCCGCGCCATTCCAACGGAAGAAGCTTTTGATAATACCAAGGCTCGCCGGGTAGTACTGGAACAACGCCACGAGAAACACCGTCGGGATGATGAAGAAATAGATCTCCCAGTGATGCTTCAACTGGTTCCATCGTATGAGCTTCGGAGTCATATTCGCATGGGAGCGCTGGAGTATCGGAGTACTGGAGTGTTGAACCCGCCGAGGTCCTTCTTGTGCCCCATCACTCCGTCACTCCTTCGCTCCATTACTCCTTCTTTGCTTTAAGCCTCTTCTTGATCTTCTTCATCACTTCTTCGCTGTATTCGTACGGGCCGACGGCTGCAATGTCCGGGCCCTTTTCGATCAGCTTGATCTGACGGTTATGTGACAGCTCGGACCAAATCTGGCGCGACGTGGTCAGCGCGCGGTACTTCACCCAAGCCGACGTGGATTCATCGCCCTCCGCCGACAGCGCCCGCGCACGAATACCCGCAAGGAACCGCTCGTTCTGGTACATGCCGCGACGCCAGTCGCGCTGCTGCTCCAGGAAATCCTTGAGCCCCTGCTCGCGATAGAACGGCTCAAACCTTGCGACGAGTTCGTCGTAGGAAATCTGATTCACCTGGTAGAGCGAGTAGAGCTGCATCCACCGCGTCGCCGTCTCGCCGCCAAGCCAGACGTTCATCGCGCCATACACGCCTTCGAGGTGCGGGGCAAAGGCCTCAAGCAACGGGTCCATCTTCGCGCCGACAATGCAGGGAATCCAACCGATAATCCTGTTCAACTCCTCGTTTTGCGGCTGCGAGGCGATGAAGAGAAGGAAGTCCATCGCAATGTCCTGGTGCTTGCTCGTCCGCGTGATGCCAAATTGGAAGCCGCCGCCCGGCCGTTCATAGATCGGCCCTTCGACGATGGGGCCGTAGTAGGGATCATCCTTGCCCGGCAGCGGAAAATCCATGACGCCGACTTCGAACAGCCCCTCGGCCAGTTTCTGCAGGCTGCGCGCGTCCCACGTTCCCGTGGTCATGAACACGGCCTTCTGCTGCGCGAAGAGAAACACCGCTTCATCCCGCGTGAGGCCGGTGTAGCCGGTCTGGAAAAAGTCCGTCACCTCGCGCAGCATGTGGAACTTGGCTTCGAACGGCGGGAACTTCATGCCGAGCCGGCCGGTCTTGATGGCAACATAAAGCTCATCGTTGCCGACAAACGCATCGCGGTTGAAGTCGGCCTTTCGCACCGCGCCGTACGTCAGCGGGTCGAACATCATCGAATCCCACATGCCGAAGTGATAGCCGGAACCGGCAATGGCGATGTAGTTGTTGCCCTGCGGATCCTTCTGCGATGTGATCTTCTTGCATGCCGCGAGGAACGCGCGGTAGTCGTGCGGCGCCTCGTCGAGCCCGGTAAGCTTCTTCAGCATGTCGCGGTTGTAGAAGATGCGCACGCCGAACATCGAGAGCGGCATGCTCATATATTCCTGCATTTCATCCACGTAGGCCGTGCGCATGCCGTCTTTGTACGTGGATCGCAGCGGTGTCGTGGCCTGCTCCGTGCCCGCGTTGTGCGGGTTCGGCCGGTTCACCTCACGGCTCAGCGGAACAAAATAGCGGTTGTAATAGGATAGCCAGATGTTGGCCGGCAGCATCGCGCCGACCTGCACGATGTCCGGGGCCGTGCCGCCCATCAACTGCGTACTGACCCATTGGCCGTACACGCTTTCGGGAATCGCATCCTGGATGATGTAGACATTCGGGTGCAATTCCCGATATCGCCGCGCCATTTCGTCGAGAGCATCGCGAACACTGGCTTCGAGTTGCCAGTGGCCTATGCGGAGAACCGTCGCCCCGGGCGGCGCTTGACGGTTCCGGTAAAGCGCGATCATCGATGCGGCCCAGGCGAACACCGAGATCACCATGATCATGGCGAAGTATTCGCGGATGAATGTGAAGATTTTGCGAATCAAGAGTTCCCCGCTCCATTCATCACGGCCAGTTCACTCAAGACAACGTCCGGATCGTTAACCGCGGATGGCGCCGATAGCGCGGATTGAAAATGGGACCTGACCACACGTTTCCAACTCAGTCTCGCATACTTGAAGTTCAGGAGGAGCGCCACCTGAAGACCAGTAATCGACAGATACCCTGTCATTTGAGCAATGTGACTCTCATTAAATGCAGAGGCTATTTTTGGATCTACAATCACGCGATCATCTACCAGCAAGTCGGGAACCAGAGTTCCGATCAATTGACCTTTGTAGTGAACAGGAAAAGCCCGCTGCTGGTCGACCTTGTGTCCTCTCCGTCCCAGCTCAATCACCAGGGCATTCTCATAGAGCTTCTCATCCAGGCCGGGGCGGAGTTCATTCAGCACGGTCATGGCCGCACCTATAATCTCCCCGCTCAATTCCTTTTCTATGAGATCTTCTCCCATCCCTGTCTTCTCATTCCGTATCTGCGACATCTGCGTTATCCGCGGTTGAATATCAGTCATTCCTGATTTTCGCTTCGACCTCGTCCATCCGCTTCAGCGCCTGCTTCGCGCCGTACTTCCGTATGTCGGTCGGATATTCTTCGATCAGCTTCCGGTAATACTTCCGCGCCGTATCAAAATCGCCGACCTCAAATTCCGCGATGGTGGCCAGGTTCCAGTACTGCCATGCGAATTCGGTGAAAGGATTGGTGGGGTCTACTTCCGTGGTCTCCAGCGAACGTTCTTCGGCCCAAAGCCTTTTCTCGGGGATGTTCAGCGTCTGGTACGACACCGCCATCAGCGAGTAAGCCGGGCCGATGAACTTCTTGGCCGGATCCTTGACGTACTCGTCAAGCGCCTCCAGCGCCTGGCGCGTTTCCTTTTCCGCCAGCGTCGAAATCAGCGTGGCCTGGAGATAGATGAACGCCTCTTCCGCCGCAAGGTGGTTCGGGAATCGGTCGATGACTTCTTGGTAGGCCTTCTGGACTTCCGCGTAATTCGGGTCCTCGCCAACGGGAACGAGATGTTTCGTGCGCGCCAGTGCCAGCAAGCTCCAGGCGGCCATGTCATGCTGCGGCGCTTCCTGCAACACCTGTTCATAAAGACCGCGCGCCTTGACGAGATCTTCGCCCGGGCGACGGAGATTCCACGTGGTAGCCAATCCGTAAAGCGCCTGCAGATGAAGATCGCTGCCCGGTGCCGATTGCGCGAGAATGGCGTTGAACTTGTCGATCGCCAGGTCGAATTCCGCCAGCGAGTAATCCATCCACGCCGCGGCAATGCTGTTTCCCTCGGCAGCTCCGGCCTTCTTCTGTGTGCAGGCGCACAGGCACAGCGCGCCGGCCAGCAGCACAGCAACCAAGAGATACGTGAAACGTTTCACCATATTAACCGGACTCTCAGATACCCGCCGATACGACGCCAAGAAAACACTGCCGCGCAGGGAACGTCAAGCCGCTCTTTCCCGCCCCGCTACTCACTGGTCACCCGTCTTTGCCCTGCAGGCTCCGCCGTGGCAAGCTTCTTACTTGGTCACTGCTTACTGATCACTGGTTACTTCCCGCCCTACGGCACGCGCACACGCAGGCGATAGCCACGGCTGCCCGTCTCAACAGGATCGGTCAGTGTCATCGGCCCACCATCGCCCTGCACATCCGTCTGCAGGTTGCTCCACGAATCGCCGAGAAGCAGGTCGGATGTGATCTGCAGCGTGTAGACGCGGCCCGTGGACGACGGGAACACCATCGACCGCGGCGTGCTGTTGGTGAACGCCTGGATTTCGAACAGCGAGTTGCTGCCCGCCGCTCCGTTTGGAATCGTGTCGGCAAGATACTCTTCGAGGTTGCTGAACCCGTCGCCATCATCGTCGTCCCCCGCCACGCCCGCCGTCGCGTTCGTCCAGTACGTCGTCTCATAGTCATCCGACATACCGTCCGCATCGGTGTCCACCGGCCCGCTGCCGCCACCCCGCAAGCTCTCGATATACACCCGGTTCGCCGCTGTATTCCAAGTTCCAAGGGACCCCGTGGTGTCATCGCCCTGGGCATCCGTTCCATCAAAGTCGGAGAGCGTGGATGTCGAGTTCTTGGCATACACCGACTCGCCGGACTGACTGTTGCCGCTTGTTGCCTTCAGTTTTGGATTTGGTGCTGCAGCATAGTTCGTGGCGCTGATACCCGCCGAAGCCATGGTGTGTATTGCTCCCGCATGTCCCGCCTTGGGGGAACCCGCAGCTTTGATCTGCACCATTTCTTCTGTCGCAATATCGAACGAGCCGGATTCGATGACGAAGTAGTTCGTGTTCCTCAGACCCACATCCAGGTTGTAGTCTGCGCCGCCCGTCACCACGTCAACCGCCGTCGTGTCGTTTCTCAACACGATAAGCGTGCCTGAGCGCACCGATGCCCACAACGCGTTCGCGGCAAATGTATACCCGCCACCGCTGTCTCCCGCGCCGCTGCTGGAATAGTCTTTCACGATTATTCCCTGCATGTTCAGGCTGTTGCTGATCACCAGGAGTTCCACCACGTCCGGCGTCGCATTGCGGAATTCATTGACCACGCACACCGTCCCCGTACTCCCGCCCCCACCGCTGATCGGCGTCACCGTGAGCTGAACTGTGATGTCCGTCGTCCCGTCCTTGTCCTGCGCATAGAACGTGATGGTATGCACACCGGTCTGCGTTGCATCCGGCGTGAACGTGAAAGAGGCAATGGCCGTGCCCGTACCGTTGGTCGCATAGAATGCCGCGTTTGCCGGCAGCGCATTGGTGTAAAGCGTCAGCGCATCACCATCCGACTCGGTGCACGACACGGTGAAACTCAGCAGGTTGCTCACGATCACCGACTTGTTCGTGCCTGATGGATTCAGCACGATCGCGTTCGGCGGGAAGTTCGTCGTCGACCCGCCGTAAATGACCTGTATCACGCCGGAGGTCTGCGCGCCATTGATGGTGCCCGGCGTCGTCGTCAGCACCTGCCAGCCCGCGCCCGTGTCGGCCACCACGTTATTCGGCGCTTGGATGCTGCCCGTGTCGCTGTTGTCATCGGGTGTGATGTGCAAGTAGTTCGGCTGGAAGCTCGGCACGGATACGGAAACCGTGCCCGGGTCGTCCACGGTCATGTCGTTCGTGCCTTCCCAAGCGACAGCGTCAAGGATGTTGCTGTTGCGGTCATAGAGCACAAGCCCATCCGGCCCATTCTCCATGTCGGCCGGCAGAATGAAATCCACATTCGCCACCACCCCCGTCCCGATTACGCAGAACCCCAGTGCGTTGCCGTTCGTGTCGGTGATTCCATCATCCGGTACGATGAAGTAAGGGAAGTCGAATCGGAACAACCCTCCATCTCCAGTGTTGTTTCCGTTGTAATGGACTACAAAGCAGTTTTCCAGATTCTGTCCGGCCAGCGCGATGATCTCGATGAAGCCGTCGGCATCCGCCGCGCCTGCGGAATTTGGATCGATCTCGTTGATCAGCGCCGTGACGTTGCCCGTCGGCGCGGCGCGAATCACGATCTCGTTGGTCAGCGTCACGCGCGGGCTGTTGGTGCCCGAGCCCGTAAAGCTCGCCTCTACGAAATAGCTGACCGTCGAATTGTTGGTCTGGCCCGGAATCTGCGAGACAGTCTTGTAGAGATTGTTCCCCTCGTCGCCCATCGCAATCGTGTTCGTGGTCCCGCCGTTGACGCTGTAGTAAGCCGTGACCGACAGACCACCAGCGTAGTAATTCGGTTCAACAACGCAGGTGACATCAAACGCCTGATTGGTCTCCGGCTTCTCGGGCGCCAGCGTCAGCAGCGAAAGCTGCACATCCGCGTCAATCGCGCCCACCACCGTCTGGTCGGGATCGTTCAGATAGCCGCGCGTGTGTGACTTCGGACCGGACCAGGTGAAGTCCTCATAGTTGGTCCCGCTGCCCGCCAGCTGCAGCGATTGCCCCGCCGTTTCTGTGCCCAGTTCCGACACGCCTACGTCGATCGACGCCACGCCGTCGGCGGGCCCGCCCACGCCCGTGAAGAATCCCTCGTAGCTGATGAACTGGAGCAGGCCGTTGGTCTTGTGGCACAACGCAATGCCGTCCGGCGCACCGTTCTGGATCGCATTCCACGCGTATGGAATCCACACAGCCCCGTACCCGTTGCCCTCGTTGTCCACTGTTCCGCTCAGCGAGTTGGAGAGATAAATGGCGCCGTTCCCGCCATTATATAGAAGGATATAGTACGAACTCAGGTCGATCCCTGCCGGACCCGCCACTTCCACGCCTTCGTTCGTATCGTTGCCTGCGTTGTCATAATGGAATTCGTTGATCCACACGAAGCCCGGCCCGCCACTCGCGCGCCGCACAACAATCGCACAGGTCGACGTCACCGTGGTGGACCCATCGCTCACCACGAATTCAACGCGCGTAGTGGTGCCCAGAATGTCCAGTGTCGGCGTCCATGTAAACTTTCCTTCGCGGGCGGCGATGACGGTGAATGTGCCGTTCGTCGGTCCGGCGTTGGTCGACAGGGTCAGCACGTCCGACGCGTTCCGGTCCTGGCCGATCACATAAAGGTTCAAGGTGTTTCCCACGACGGCCGTCGCGTTTGTCGGCACGCTGAGCGATGGCGCCACGGGACCAACGGACTGGATCACGTCCACGTACCGGCGGCCGATCACTTCGTACCCGTTCGACGGCACCAGGTTTGTCGAGTACTGCCCGGCAATGCCGATGAGATCAAATGCGCCGACCGGCGGGAGTTGCCCGTCAAGATCGGTGTCGCGGTCGATGTAGAAGGAAATGCTGCCTGTGAGGTCGGTGACGGTCAGTTGCGAACTCTGATTGTAGGTCCACGCTTCGGACCCCACGTAGTAGACGTTGGTCAGCTTGACCAGCTTACCCTCGTAACCTTCACCATCCGCCAGCAGCGTGGCAATGGAGATTTCCTCGGGCGTGACCGGTGATGTTGTCGTGCCGGAAATGAAGAAGTCCTGAGTGATATCGTTTGTGTCGTACGCGTCACCGTTGAAGCGCTCGGGCCGGATCATGCATAGACCGTTGCTCTGCACAATCTGGCCGTAGACGCTGACCTGAACGCCCAGCGGGAAGGTGGTCTCATTCGTCTCCAAGGTGAACAAGGCTCCCTTGCTCAGCACGCGGATACCCGCGCTGGCATCCTGAACATAAAACTCCGTCAGGTTGGTATGGCTCAGAAAGGGAGAGGTCACCCGGCCGGAGATCCAATAATAGCCGCCCAGGTTCTCGGGGATGAACGTGTTGGTGCCGTTAACCCACTGGTTGGACTTCACAAGCGAGATGTCGTCGGCAAGCGACGCGGCCGGGAACAGCAAGATGGCAAGCAGGGCAACAACGATCAGTTGCACGCGCCTTCGAGATTTGGATTGTCGGGATTCCATTGTATGCCTCCGTAGTTCCAGTACTGCCCGGTGCCTGCCGTCATACCTTCAGCATAGATCTTTGTCTTCAGATATGTGCCTGCGTGGCCGTCGGCGAAACAGATATTAGCTGCCCCGCTGTGACGGAAGGCATCGCCCTGCACCGGGAACGCCATGTATTTGGGATGTGTCCACGCATAGCGGTAGCCGGGATTGCTGTTCTCGCCAAGACCCGCGGGACCCTCCGCGAATAGCACAAAGCGACCCGGGTCCGGAATCTGGCTATAGCGAAGGTATCGCGAATAGCCGCTCCCGCCCGAAGTGCCACAACCACGATTTCCCGCATCAATCCAGAGATTGTAGGAATACGAGCAATAGTACGTGCTTCGGTCCGTCGGCTGCGGCGCGGGGGTGGGCGGCGCAGCAGGACAAATGAACAACGACTTGTCGCCGGGCCGCGGCATCGCGCGACGCGCGAACAACGAACTCATGGTCTCGTGCCCCACATACGGCGGAAGGAAATTGAACCATGCATTGGTCGAGTTCGGGTCGGCCATCTGCCCCGCATCCGCCGTGTTGCCCTGCCCCGGATAGGTCCCGTCGTTATCGGAAAGATACATACTCGCCGCCGCGCCCCACTGGCGGATGTTGGAGAGACAGCGCGTCGTATTCGCCCGTGCGCTCGCACGATTCAACGCGGGAAACAGCAGGGCGGCAAGAATCGCAATGATCGCGATGACGGACAGCAATTCGACAAGGGTGAACCCTTCGCGGCGCGGGACGGAGCAAAGCTTCATGAATCGTCTCCCGGTTACTACTGGCTGTCTAATATACCCCGGTGCGCCGGGAGAGGCAATGACAGGCAACGAGCCAACCCCAGGAAAACCAAGACCCTACTCTGTTGCATCCAGTGATGCGGCCGCATCACTGGATGCAACAGATGACTTGTGAAGAAGATGGCCTTTTCACAGCAGGCCGCCCAGCGTCTTGCCTGCTTGCTTCACCAGCTCCGGGGCCTTCGCCATGGCGTCCGCCAACGGCATCGTATCCGGCTTCGCTGCCACTGCAAACTCGACCCCGCAGGCCCTGTGCTCAGCTTGAGACAAGGCCACCGATCCCGCCACCACCGCAACGCGAACCCCCGCTCTCTTCGCGGCACGAACAACCCCCGCCACCACTTTGCCTCGCAGCGATTGGCTGTCAAAACGCCCTTCACCCGTGACCACCCAATCCACGCCCTTTAAGGCATCGTCCAGCCGCGTGGCCTCAACGACCGCATCCACCCCAGACACTAATTTCGCACCCATGAACGCCACGGCACCGGCAGCCAGTCCACCCGCGGCACCACCCCCCGGCAAATCATGAATCCGACACCCCAACGTTGCCTCGACCACATCCGCGAGCCTCTGTAGCCCGGCTTCAAGCTGCGCCACCATCTCAGGTGTGGCACCCTTCTGCGGACCGAAAACACGCGCCGCGCCTTGCTCCCCACATAGTGGATTGTCCACGTCGCAAAGCACTTCCACAACCGGCAGCCCCAGCGCCTTCGGGCGAATGATTGAATCGAGTTGCCCAAGAAAGCCTCCACCAAGGCAAAGGGTTGTTGTTTGCTTGTCAGTGAATGTCCAGCCCAGGGCTGACGCTGCACCTGCACCACCATCGACTGTCGCGCTGCCGCCGACGGCGAGCCGTATCTTCTGCGCACCCTTCTCCGCCGCGGCACGCAGAAGTTCTCCGGTGCCGAAGGTGGTGGTTAAGAGAGGGTTACGCTGCTCGTCGCGAAGAAGGGTCAGCCCGCTGGCCGCGGCCATTTCGACAATGGCTGTACCGTCTTCGAACAGACCGAAACCGGCGTCCACTTTCATCCCCGGCAGCGGGCCAACGGTCTTCACCGGAATCCAGCGCCCACGACGCGAAGCGAGCATGACCGCCGCCGTCCCCTCGCCGCCATCGGCCATCGGGTGGACTGCGATTTCCGCGGAGTGCAGAACCGAGCGAAGCCCCGCGGCAGCGGCATTGCACGCCGCGACCGCATCGAGGCTGCCTTTAAAGGAATCCAACGCAACGACGATCCTCATCACATCCCCTCTTCACGGGTTCATACCATATACCGGCCGCGCCGCCGAGGTTATGTTTCCTGCGGACATGAAAAGGAATCACGTCATGAATCGCTTCTTCTTCCTGCCATTCTTCCTGGTGACAACGATGTCCTTTGCCGGCGACCAGAAGTGGCAACAAATCTGGAGCGATGAATTCACCGGCCCGGCGATCGACGCCACAAAGTGGCGCGTCGAGGATGCCGCGCTCGTGAAGAATAACGAGTTGCAGTATTACGCGCCCGACGACGTCTACATCGAGGACGGCAAACTCGTCATTCGCAGCCAACAGCGCGCGATGGGCGACCGCGAATACACTTCCGGTCTCGTCGAGAGCAAGGGCAAGTTCTCGTTTCTCTATGGCCGCGTGGATATTCGCGCAAAGCTCCCGCGCGGGCAGGGCCTTTGGCCCGCCCACTGGATGCTCCCCGCCGACGGTTCATGGCCGCCGGAAATCGACATCATGGAAATCGTCGGCAGCCAGCCGGAAGCCCTCGTCATGTCACTTCACAACGGCGCATGGCCGGATCTCGACTCGCAGTCGTTCGATACCCTGGGCCCCGATCTCTCGGCGGACTTCCATGTCTTTTCGCTCGAATGGGAACCCGGCTCGATCCGCTGGCTACTCGATGACGTGCAGCAATTCGCTGTTACCCGCGGCGTCCCCTCCATTCCCTTCTACCTGATTCTGAACACCGCAGTCGGCGGCAGCATGCCGGGCAACCCCGACGAGACCACCGTCTTCCCCCAGTATCACGTCATCGACTACGTCCGCGTGTCGGCCAAGAAAGTTCCCGGCATGTTCTACCTCATCACCGGTGCCGACGGGGGCCGCGTGGTCGTTTCGCCCGACCGCAATCCGTACCCGGCAGGAACCCAAATCACCCTCACCGCGATCCCCGGCATCGGCAAAGTGTTCGACCACTGGGAAGGCGCCCTCTCCGGCGCGGAGAATCCCACAACGGTGAAGATGGATGCCGACCGCAGCGTCCGCGCCGTATTCGCTGCCGACCCGAATGCGCCGGTCCTGCTCTCACGCGGCAAGCCCGCCTTCGCATCGTCCGCCGAAGAGCCGAAGTACGGAGCCGGATATGCCGTGGACGGCCAGCGCAAGACGCGATGGTCCTCGGCCTTCAGCGATAACGAATGGCTTTACGTCGATCTCGGCGAGCCGCGCCACATCGAGGCAATCCGCATCTCGTGGGAAAACGCCTACGCAAAGGAGTACGCGCTCGAGGTCTCCGACGACACACAGTCCTGGCGGAACATTCACACCAAGCGCGGCGGCCGCGGCGGCACCGAGGAAGTTCTGGGTATCGACGCCACCGCGCGTTACGTCCGCCTTCGCGGTATCCAACGCGCCTCCGAATGGGGCTACTCGCTCTGGGAATTCGACATCTTCGGGCGGTAAGACGGACCGTTCCTCCCGCCTCCCTGCCGGCTAAGGCCACGGCAAGCCTTGCGTCCCTCCCACCTCCCTGCCGGCTTGTCCGGCAGGAGGCAGAATTCTGGCTCTTGCGACGCAAGGTCGCAGGGAGCCAACGGACGGATGATGAAAAAAAGGCGGGTGAGGTTTCCCTCACCCGCCCACTGATTACCGATCACTACTTACTGGTCACTGGCCGTTACTTCTTCGCCACTTTCGCGCCTTTGAAGCGGCCGATTTCCGGCAGCTTGCCGACGATCGGCGCGGCGTAATCGATGAAGGCCTTGGTCACATCGTTGCCTTCGGCGTTGATGAAGTTGTCGGGCATGTGCCGCGTTTCCTTGGCGACATTCCTCAGCGGAACCAGCTCGAAATAGACCTGGTACTTCTTGCCGGGCTTCCGGCGGATCGCGACGCTGCCGCTGACTTCCTTGCCGGCCACCGCGTGCTTCACCGCGTTCATGCCCACCGCACGCGCTTCCTTGGCGTCGTTTTCGGAAACCACGCCGGGGAACGAACGCTGCAGGTAGCCGAAGGTGTCGGCGCGGACGCGCTTGATCTGGAGCTTGCTCTTCACTTCGTTCGCCAGCAGATCGCCGAGCGCGCCGGAGCCGCTGAGCTGCACGTTGCCGTGCGAGTCGACTTCCTTGCTCAGCTTCGCCGCGACCGCCGTGCCATCCTTGTCCGAAATGCCTTCCGACACCGCGACGAGGCAGCGCTTGTTCGCCTCGTAAACCTTCTTCACGTCCGCCAGAAACTTGTCCATCTCGAACGGCCGTTCCGGCAGGTAAACCAAGTGCGGGCCATCATCCGGATACTTGCGTCCGAGTGCGGCCGCGGCCGTCAGGAAGCCGGCGTGCCGGCCCATGACCACGTTGATCTTCACGCCTGGCAACGCGCGATTGTCCAGATTATCGCCCATGAACGCCTGCGCCACGAACTTGGCGCCGGAGCCAAAGCCCGGCGTGTGATCGTTCTCGCGCAGATCGTTGTCGATCGTCTTGCAGATGTGGAAGCAGTGCAGGTCGTAGTCGGCCTGCTTCGCTTCTTCGTTGATAATGTGGGTTGTCTCGGCGGAATCGTTGCCGCCGATGTAGAAGAAGAACCGCACGTTGTATTTCTGCAACACCCTGAAGATCGCCACGCAATCTTCGGGCGTGGGCTTCTTGCGGACGGAGCCGAGCATGGAGGACGGGGTCTTCGCCACCGCTTCCAGCGTCGCCGCGCTTTCCTTGCGCAGGTCGATGAAGTTCTCCTTCAGAATCCCGTCGATTCCGTGGAGCGAGCCGTAGATGCCCTTGATTTCCTTGTGCTTCTTCGCCTCCACCACCGCGCCGATCAGGCTCTGGTTGATGACGGCGGTCGGTCCGCCACTCTGGGCGATGACCATGTTGCCGGTCAGTTTCTGTTGCTTAGCCATGTGACACCTCGTGTTGTTCTGTTTCGGGAAAACCCGGATGGTGATAGCAGGAGCCTACCCCCGATGCAAGCCCGCAGGACCCCTCCCGCCCACCCCCCGCTCCGAACCCCTATTTTCGGGGGTTCCCTGATACGCCCTCTCCGGGTAGAATGACACGCCATGAGCTTCGATATTCTTCGCTACCGGGCGGCGCTGACGCAGTGCCGCGAGGACTTCATCATGCATTACCCGGCGGAAATCGCCGCGTTCGACCAGCTCGACAAGGTCTTCCCGCGCTATGCGCCCGCGCTCGGTCATATCCCCGTCGTGCTCCAGAAACATTCGTTCCAACTCACGCCGTTTCTCCACGTCATGCAACGTCGCGCGCGCACCGCTTTCGAACATCTCAGCGCCCGGCAATCCTCCCTCGCGTGGATCGCCCTCCGCACGTTCCTCGAATCCCCGCTCATCATCGGCAAGTGGATCGACGATCCACAGAACGCGGTGATCTGGAATTCGCGCAACACGGGCAAGGCCGCCCGCAAGGAATACCAGGACGTCTACTTTGGTGAGTCGCTGCGACCGCGCAGCCTTCCCGGCGCCGAACCGATCCGCAACGTCCTCGCACGTCTCGACGACGATTTCATCCAGACCAACCCGCGCTACTACGCGCGCCCCATCGTCTTCACCCAGGGCGGCCAACGCGTGTCGCCCGATCTCGCCGATGATGATGCGGATCTCCGCGCGCATGTCTACGCGGTACTCCACCTCATCGCGTTTGTGCTGCGCTCGCTCGGCCAATTGTTGTCGCAGCAGCAGGGCGACAAGCCCGACTTGAAGTTCGACCTGGAAAAACTGCAGCGCGAGTTCGGCCCGGCCGCCGAAGCGATCGCACGGCAGAACGAAACGCACAAGGCCGTGCTCACGAATCTCGGCCTGTGGCCGCACGAATTGTTGCACCGCCAGCACGCGCGGTGAGGTGTTTTCTTCCGCCTCCCTGCCACCTCGCGTGGCAGGTGGCAGCATTCTGGCCCCCGCGACGCAAGGTCACGGGGAGCCAAGAGGGCTGGAGAATCTGATCGCCTCCCTGCCGGCTCGCCCGGCAGGAGGCAGAATTCTGGCTCCCGTGGCACGAGGCCACGGGGAGCCAAGAAAGCTTTTCTACCGCTTCACCGGCACGACGCCGTTCCAGCCCCAGTTTCGCGGCGCAACAATGGTCGCCCCGCTGACCGTCTGGATGTACCAGTTGCCGGAACTGTTGTGGAACACGGCGAGATCGCTGAAACCGTCGCCGTCAAAATCGCCCGACACCGGCGTGCAGCCCGCAAAGCCCCAGTTCCGCGCAGAAGCGATCACGGGACCGGCCAGCGGTGCGATGTACCAGTTGCCGGACGCGGCATGATAGAGCGCGAGGTCCGACTTCCCGTCGCCATTGTAGTCGCCCGGCACCGGCGTGCACCCCTTGAAGCCCCAGTTGCGCGCATAAGCGAGGATGCTGCCGCCGCACGTCCGGATGAACCAGTTGCCGCTGTTCGTGTCGTACACCGCCAGGTCGCCTTCACCGTCGCCGTCGTAGTCGCCCGCGACAGGCACGCAACCCGGATAGCCCCAGTTCGTGCCGCTGAGGATGAGCACGTTATCCAGCGTCTTGATGTACCAGTTACCGGTGGCCGTGTCGTACACCGCCGCGTCATCCGTGCCGCCGTTGTTGTAATCTTCCATCGCGGTCAGACATGTGCTGAATCCCCAGTTCACGCCGTTGGCGACAATCTCGCCCTCCAGCGTGCGCACGTACCAGTTGCCGCTCGCGGGATGGAAGATCGGCATGCCCGCTCCACCTTCGCCCACGCCCGACACAGGCACGCAGCCAGGGAAGCCCCAGTTGCTCCCAAGCGCAAGCGTCGCGCCCTGCACCTGTGTGATGTACCACTTGCCGGAGGACGGATCCCACACCGTCAGGTCCGACTTGCCGTCGTAATTGAAATCGTTGACCACGTTGCCGAATTCCACCGCGCCGATGTCCACCCCGCCGCCGAGAGAGCGGGCATTGCCGTAGATGTCGATGCCGCTGGACGTCCCCGGCAGGCTGCGGCCGTGGTCGATACACAACGAGGTCCCGCGCAGCCGATAGTTGTCGTTCGTGATGTCCACGAAGTCCGGGTTCACGTTCATGTTCGCCGTTCCGGGGAGCGACGGAGAGCTGACGCAGTTGGAGCCGACGGTGTAGGTGCCGATGGAGTTATTCGTCACAATGTTGACCTCAGTCGCCCCGCTCCAGTTGAACCGAATCGCGCAATTGATGAGGACGCTGGTGTGGCTGAGCCAGCAGCCGCCACCACCATCGCCGGGCGCACCGCCGTTGACACTTCGGTTGTTGGCAACGGTGCAGTTCTCCGCTCTGCCGCCCACCCACGTGGCAAAGCCGCCACCCCACCGGGCTTGATTCCTGTAGATCAGGTTGTTGCGCAGTTTCGCACCGCCCTGCAGGCTCGCACCGCCACCATAGTACACGGATGTGTTGCAATACACGCGGCAGTACTCAGCCGTGGTCACGACGCCGAACAGGTACAGGCCTCCGCCCTCATTTGAGCTGGCGTTCCGGGTCAACGTGCAGTTGCGCACTGTGCCTTGGCTTATGTAAGCCCCGCCGCCCAAAGTGGCCCGGTTGTCCGTAAATATGCAATTGTTGATCTCTCCTACCGGAAAGGCCGCAACGCCGCCGCCCCAAGACGCGCCGCCTGCGTTACCGTTCTTGATGGTCAGGCCCTCGAGATTTGCGGAGTGGGTTATGTAGAAGCAACGATTCGTTCGTGTGGGATACCCGCCGTCGATGGTCGTGAACAGCGGCCCGTTCATGCTGCGGATGGTAAGAGGCCGCGCGACTGCAACTGCACCGGTGACGGCGAACGTGCCGTTGCTGATCAGGATCTGGTCGAAGTCCGTCGCCACGCTCACCGCTGCGTGCAGCGAGGTCGCCGCCGTCGCCCACGTGGCATACGGAGGCGTCGAGGATCCGGTCTTGGAAACGTAGATGAATACCCCTTCCGCAGGCAACAGGGTCGAGAGCAGAGCGATCAAAACCAGGACACACGACGGGACGAACGCGCGAGACTTCATGACACCCCCTTGGTTGTGCCGCGCATTCTCGCAGAGTCGCCCGACACGAATCAAATCCAAAGAGGAGCGGGGCGCCGCTTAACACCGCGCCGCGGGAACGGTACTAACTTTGCAGGAAGTCACCGCAGGGATTCATCGATGTCTTCGCCCGATAAGAGCACGCGCGTCATCGCGCCCGGCGCTTCGCCGCCGTCTGCGCAGAAGCCGACGTGGATTTTTGTTTCGCGCCGACAGCCCGCGCTGTTCCTTGACGGCGAAACCATCCCCCTCGCGAGCGACCGCGAGTACATCATCGGCCGCGACGCGGAAACCTGCAACATCGTCATCAACGACGAGCGCGTCAGCCGGCAACACGCCTCAATCTATTCCCGCGGCGGCCGCTATTTCGTACGCGACCACGGCAGCATGAACGGGACGTTCGTCAACCGCGAGAAGATCGTCGACGCGCTCGGGCTGCTGCCCGGCGACGAGATTTTCGTGCCGCCGCAGAAGGTGCTCTTCGTGCTGCACGACCAGTACATGCGGTCCGCCGGCGGCCAGATGAAGCAGAGCCACTTCTCCGGCCTGCTCCGTGCCCTGCGCATTCCCGACCTCATTCAAATGCTCAACTCGACCATGCAGACCGGCACACTGATGATCATGGACACCAACGGTCAAACGGGCCGCACGTTGTTCATGAAAGGTGAGATCATCGCCGCACAGTACAAGGACAAGCGCGAAGAAGAAGCCGTGTACGCTCTTGTCGGCGTGCCCGACGGCCAGTTTGAATTCATCACCGAAACCGCGCCGACCTGGGCGCGGTCCATCGAAACGCGCACGATCACGCTGCTGCTGGAAGCCTGCCGCCGGCTCGACGAACAGAAGCAGGAAAACAGTACGCCAGCGCTCGCGGGCTGAGCCACCTCACGACGAAGGACAGAAGGCCAGGTTGCGCCGCGCCTCGTCCGCCACCTTCCAGTACCAGCCGTGTGTGTCCCAGCACTGTGCGAATCCGTATTCGGAAAGCATCTCGCGATACACCAGCCCGGCCTCGCGATTCTTCCGCTGCCGCTGCAGCGCCTTGCCGCGGATGAAGAGGCAGGTGCCGACGTCGTTCAACGCCCAGTAATCCTGCTCCTGCCCCTTGGGCGCGTATTCGGCCAGCGAGGACTGCATCTCGCGCGCCACTTCGCCGTAAAGTTCGATGCACTTGCGCACATAGAGTTCCATCGCATCGTAGCGCCCGGCCTGCATCGCCTTCCACGCCTTGGCCGTCAACACCTCGGATGAGTAGCTGCCGAAGTCCACGCCGTAGTCGATACAGTGAATCTCGTCCTGCGCGGCAACGGCTACTTTCCAGAACCAACCCTTCGGGTCCCAGCACTGCGCATAACGGTAGCTGCGCATAACCTCGCGAAAGATTTCCTTCGCCTCGGCCGTACAACGCATGTCGCGCAGCGATTTGCCCTTGATGAAGAGGCAAGTGGCCACGTCGTTGAGCGACGAGTAGTTTGCCGCGCGCGTGCGATCCGGAAAATCATCCAGCGATGCCTGCTGCCGCGCCGCGCGCGGACCGAACAGCCGCACGCACTCATCCGCCACAACGAAGACCTTCTCGTACTCCTTCTTCTCGTAGGCCTTCCACGCCTGGAGCATCATCAGCGATGAGTTCGGCCCCACCGAGGCCTTCGCCGGCTGGAGCAGCACCACGTTGGTGCCCGGCGGACGCGACACGGGCACCGCGGGTGCGACAGAGGAAGAGCGCGCGGCCACGAGCAGGTTCGTGGCCGCAACCGCGGCCGCCGGCAGAAGGAGTATGGCCAGCATCGCCCCGCCCATGGCCCCACTACGTGCTCGCGCGCCCAACATCTTCCACAACCTTTCGAAACGCGTCCCGAGCCAGGACGCCTAATCACGTCGCCACTTGCGTCTTCAGCTTCGATCCGCAGGATTCGCGCACCACAAGCCGCACAGGAATCAGATGATTCACCTTCGGCGGCCGCCGCCCCTCGAGCAATGAGACGAGAAGCTCACACGCCGTCGTTCCGATCACGTAAGGATTCTGCGCCACGGTGGTCAGCGGCGGACTGAGGTGCGCGCTGAAGGCCACGTTGTCGTAGCCCACCACGGCAAGGTCTTCCGGAATCCGCACCCCGCGCGCGCGCGCCGCCTGCATCACGCCCATCGCAAGCTCATCGCTGAATGCAAAAATAGCGGTCGGCGGATTCGCCAACGCCAGGAGTTTCTCCGCCCCGCGCCGCCCGGTCTCGACGCCCTGCTGGAACAGGCCGCGCTCCACCAGCGCCGGATCAAACGCGATACCGGCTGCCGCAAGCGCGTGCCGGTATCCATCCAGCCGGCCCTGCGTCGCCGAAACGCGCGGGCTGCCGGTAATTACGCCAATGCGACGATGGCCGAGACCCACCAGGTGCGCCGTCGCCATCCGTCCGCCGCCCTCGTCATCCGGCGCGACGCACGGCGCCTGCGGATCGGCTGTGAAACGATTCACAAAGACGAACGGCACGCCTTCCTGCTTCAGCGCCGTCAGGTTGCGGATGTTCTTGTTCTCGTTCACGATCAGCATGCCGTCGATCCGGCGCGCGCGCGTGAGGTTGAACGGAAAATGCTTGTCCTTCGTCTTGCTCGTGGCCGAGGCAATGAGAATGCTGTAGCCGCGCTTCACGCTGGCGTGCTCGATGCCACTGAGCACCTGCGAAAAGAACGGCCCCTGCAGGAAAAATATCTTCGGAAGGATGATGCCGATCGTCTCACTCTTCTGGCTCACCAGGCCGCGCGCGAGGGAGTTCGGAAAATAGTTCAGCTTCTCCGCGATCGCCAGGATCATGTCCTTCGTCTCCCGCGGCAACAGCGGGCTGTCGTTGAT
This sequence comes from Verrucomicrobiota bacterium, assembly GCA_036821485.1. Lineage (GTDB taxonomy): Bacteria > Verrucomicrobiota > Kiritimatiellia > CAIQIC01 > JAGNIJ01 > DAISJM01. Next base: position 86,894 of record DAISJM010000007.1, read on the forward strand.
CGCGCGTGATACGGTGGAGATGTCCACCTGCGCAATCTGTGCGATTTCGCGCAACGTGATGCGTTGCCCGCGCAACGGCCGGCCTGTCACGTCCGGCGGCGTATCGTCGAGTTGTTTCAGAATGTGATTCATAGGCGCACCTTCGTTCCCACCGCTACTCCAGCGCAATTTCGTCCAGGTAGATCGTGAACCCGCTTCGGTTATTGAACCGTGCGGCCACCCAACCAAAGAAACTCGATATGTAGGACAGATCGCATGTGGAGAGGTCGATCGTGTATCGCGTCCACTCCTGCGTCAGCCGGATGAACGGCAGCGAGGTTTTGTCCGAATCCGGATAGGCGCCCCCCGTGCCGCCGAACGTGAACGCGTCGATGATCTCGCCGCCGTTTTCGCCGCGCGCCCAGAACACCAGCTGCGTTGCGCCGGTCAGGTCACCGCCGCCGTCGATATCGCCCATGTTGTTCGCCGGGTTCTGCCACATCACCCCCGCCATGTCCGCGTAGCGCGAGCCCATCGCAGAGTAGGAGAAGCGGATGCACGTCGCGCCCGACTGCGGGTTGTTCGTGCAGTTCATGTCCAGGATGAGGTCGCGGTAATCCCCCATCCAGCCGGATGGCACCCCGTGGTTGTCGCGCAGATTGAAGTCCTTATAGATGTAGAAGGGACGGGTGAAAATGTTCGTGGCCGCGCCAGCAGGCGCCGCCGCCAGAACGGCGACCAGCACCAACGCCGCGATCCATGATGTTGTCGCGCCGCGCATCATATACTCCATTTCATCGGATTGAAAAATCCGTGGACGCAGTACAGGAACCACATCGTGGAAGACATCGACCCCACCCACATCTCGTCATTCTTGCCGCGTGGAATCTCCCACTCCCACTTCAGCGTCTTCACGATCGCGCCGGGCTCGGGCCGGATCGACATGTACGGCAACACGCCGTTGAGCCGGTAGTAAGCGCTGAAGCGATGCATGCTCCGCGTGTAATCCACCGCCTTGGCTGCGTACTTCCGCGCGCGCGGCTCGTCGCCCTTGCGCGCAAAGTAGCGGGAGAGTTCGGCGTAGGCGATGATCTGCTGGCCGGTTCCCTCGAACCAGAACAGCGGCGCCCGCGCCCGCTCGTAGCCGTCGGGGTCGGTGATGTCGAACCCGTGCAGCACCTCGCCGTTCGGCAGCGTGTACGTGGAGCCGAAATACTTCTCCGTACTCTCGACCAGCCGGTCGAGGTCGATGCCCCACGCCTCAAAGTTCTCCGGCCCAATCCCGCCCAAGCCCCAACTCGTACCGTCGAGAATGCGCAGCTTATCCGGCCCGAATTCGTTGTAGCCTGCGCGGAAACAGTAGTCCTCGGGATTGAATGCCAGTTCCTTCAACCATCGCCCGATGTGATCCATCTCGTCCGCGAGCCACACGTCGTCGACCTTCTTCGCGCGGAAAATATTGCGCACGTCTTCCGGCGATTCCCGGTAGACTTGGAGCAGCATTTGAAGCACGGCGAAGTAGTCGACGTTATGCTCCGTGGAAAATATCTTCCTCCAGTCCGGCCCCCAGCCCATGCCCATGGAAATGGCGCCGCGCTCGCCGTCGGGAAAGTGGAAGTAGGTTAATTCGGACCGGCACCACTCGACGATATCCAGCGTGAACTCGAGGAACCGCGTGTTGCGCTCAAGCTTCATGTGGTTCAGCGCCGCAAGCGCAACCCATAGCGTCGGCCCCGCATGCATGCGGTCGCCGTCGCCGCCCATTCCAAGATCCTCGACCGGAATGCGGCTGCTCACAAGGTACGAATTGTAGATCCCGTAGGTTCCGTTCTTCTTGAGGTAGAAATCCTTCTCCAGCGCACCAAGGATGTGTTCCGCACGGTCCGCGCGCCCGTCGAGCAGGTAGCCCATCGCGGCGAGCGCAAGGTCATACGTGAACGCCTGGTCGTCGAGGTAGCCCATCTTGCCGTAGTAGCACGCGTGGAACCGGCCCGTGTCGTTGGAGAACATGTAGGGCGACGTGCTGCCGAAGCTGGCGAGCAACCCGCTGCGCCCCGTGCGCGATGCAAGGAACCGATCGATCTGGTGCGTGACCGGCCCCGGGTTGAAACCAAGGCGCGGCGCATACGGGGCCATCGGGTCGCCCGGCCGGGAGAAGTCAACCGTGGCACAGCCCGCCGCAAAAAGCACCGCAGCCACCGGAAGCAGCCGCCGCAACGACTTTGTTCGCTCAGCCGTCATGTCACTGGTCGTATTTCACGTCATCAATGTAGAACACGCACCCGTTCGGGTTGGCGTCCTGTTTCACCACGAATCCAAACCCGGCGCTGATGTAGAAGAGATCCGCCGCGCCGAGATCGAGGATGTACTGCGTCCACTCGTTCTTCAGCGTCAGCTCGCCGGTGGTCAGGTTTTCCGAGTCCGGGTAGTTCGCCGCCGTACCGCCGATCTTGAACTCGACGATCTCGCCGCCCTTCTCGCCGCGCACCCAGAAGGAAAGCTTCTTCGCCTTCGCCAGGTTATAACCGCCGTCGAACTCACCCCAGTTGTTCGCGGGGTTCTGCCACACCACGCCCGCCCAACCCATGTGCCCTTCGGCCATGTACGAAACCTTCAGGCACGGATAGCCATCCTGGTGCAGATTCTTGTACGCACCCGACAGTCTCACGTCGGCGGCATCACCCATGTAGCCGGAGGGTGAGAAATTCTTCACGGGCGGGAAGATCGCGTTGTTGTAGACGTAGAACGGCATCGGTTCCTGGTCGCGCACGCCCAGCTTGTTCTTGGCTTCCTCGACCGCCGTTTTCGGAACAATCCTCAGCGGCTCGGCGCTTGCCACCGGCTCCGCCGGCTGTGCCCAACTCTGCGCCGCAAACCCCAGCCCCGCCACCACCAGTACTTTCGTGATCTGCTTGTACATGATCCATCTCCCTCCCGGTCATCACTCGTCGTAACGCACATCATCCAGGTAGAACGTGCACCCGCCGGAATTCGGCTCCTGCTTCAGCACGAACCCGAAGCCCGCGCTGATGTACATGAGGTTCGCGGCCTTCAGGTCCAGCGTGTACTCCGTCCACTCGTTCTTCAGCACCACGTCGCCCGTCGACACGCTGTCCGAATCCGGATGCTGCGAGGCCATGCCGCCCAGCTTGAACTCCACCACCTCCCCGCCCTTTTCGCCGCGAGCCCAGAACGTCAGCCGCTTCGCCTGCGAGAGGTTATAGCCGCCGTCGATCTCGCCCCAGTTGTTGGCCGGGTTCTGCCAGACCATCCCTGCCCATCCCATCTCACCGCCCGCCGCGTAACTCACCTTGAGGCAGGCCACACCTTCCTGATGCAGGTTCGTGTAGCCACCCATGACGCGAAGGTCGCTCACATCACCCATGTAGCCGGAGGGTGCGAAGTTCCTCACCGGCGGCACCAGGCCGTTGTTGTAGACGAAGAACGGCATCGCGGCCGCCTGCCGCGCCGCACCGGAGATCTTCACCTTCGCCCCGGACGTCTTCGGCACAATCAGCACCGGCTCCCCTGCCGTTGCCGCCAACACCGCACCCAAAAGCGCCACCACCACCAGCCCTGCGAACAAACGCCTCATGACCCCCTCCTTTTTATGCAATCGATTGCACCACCGCTCCGACATTTCACTGCTATGCAACATACTGTGAAAACGATCTTTAGGACGAATTGATGGTCTGTCACTTATTCTGTATGCAAACGTTAGCATAACTTTTTTCGGCCGTCAACTGCTTTTTTGCATAGGTTGATCGGCCGGCTCCTTGCCCCACTCGCTGCCCTGTGCAAACCGGGGCTATTATACCCGGCAGGGGCATTTGTGTTAGGGATTCGGCCTTTCCCGCCTGCTGCGCGTTTGGTACCAGATTCTGCACGGAGGTCCCGGATGGATATCTATAACCTCGTCAGTTTCATCGGCTTGTTCGCGCTTATCGCCCTGGCCTGGCTGCTTTCCGCACGGCGAAACGTCTTCAATATCCGCGTTGTCGTCTGGGGCACCATCATGCAACTCGTCTTCGGCGCGTTTGTCTTTCTCGTTCCCGCAGGCTCGCGCATCTTCCTCTTCCTCAGCGATATCGTGGTGAAGATGTTGAACGCCGCCGTCGAAGGCGCACGATTCTGCTTCGGCCCGCTCGCCATCCCGCCCGGCCAACCCGGGTCCCTTGGTTTCATCCTCGTCACCCAGGGCCTCCCCACGATCATCTTTTTCGCCGCGCTGATGCAGGTGCTCTATTTTCTCCGCGTCATGCCTTTCATCATCAAGCTCTTCGCCCGCTTCTTCACCCGGACGATGAACGTCAGCGGCGCGGAGTCGCTCTGTGTGGCCTCCAACATCTTCGTCGGCATCGAGTCGGCCACCACCGTCCTCCCCTATCTGCCGACCATGACGCGATCCGAAATCTGCACCGTGCTGACCGCCGGTCTCGCCACGATCGCCTCCAGCGTCCTCGGTCTGTACGTGATGCTGCTTCACACGAACTTCCCGCAGATCGCCGGCCATCTCATGTCCGCCTCGCTGCTCTCCGCACCCGCGGCACTCGTGATGTCCAAGTTGCTGCTGCCGGAAACGGAGCAGCCCGACACGCTCGGCCGCGTCGTCGAGCCGCACTACACGCGCGAAACGAATGTCATTGAGGCGGCCATCAACGGCGCAACGGCCGGCGGGAAACTGGTGATGGGGGTGATCGTGATGCTGATGGCGTTCGTGGGCCTGGTATCACTGGCGAACATGGGTCTCGATGGCGCGGCGTCGCTGCTCCACAAGTGGAAGGGCATCACGGTGTGCCTGCGGCTGGAGAACCTGCTGGCCTACGTCTACTACCCCCTCACCCTGCTGATCGGCGTGCCGCCGGACGATGCGATGGAAGTGGCCCGGCTGTTGGGCACCCGTACAATCCTGACCGAAATCCCGGCTTACCAACAGCTCGATCTATTGATCGCCAACGGGGTGCTGCACCACGGCCGCAGCGCGGTCCTGGCCAGTTACGCGCTGTGCGGATTCGCGCATATTCCGAGCATCGCCATTTTCGTCGGCGGCATCGCCGCGCTGGCGCCGAAGCAAACCGAGACGCTGGCCCGCGTTGCGTTCCGCGCGCTCGCTGCCGCCACGCTCGCCTGCCTCATGACCGCCGCCATCGCCGGAGTCTTCTACGGGAAGGGCATTCTGCTGCTGAACATGTGAGCGGCCCCCGGGGGCCTTCCCTGCCGGCTTGCCCGGCAGGAGGCGAAATTCTGACTCGAAGCTTGTCCTGCCGCCGGCATCCCCGTTACCCTCCCGCCCCATGCAAATCCGCCTTGTGCACAACCTGTTCTACACATGGGCGGGCTGGCCGTCGGACTCCGTCTTCCCCGCGGAACCTGATCCCGCCTTCTTCGCTGCCCTGGGCGAAGCGTGGGCGCAGGACCACCTTCGCCTCCATGCAATCAGATGGCGTGCGGAGCAGATTCAGATGACCTTTCGTGTCGAACCCGATGTCAGCCCCACGTTCTTCACTTCGCGGGTGAAAGGCCGTTTGCAGCACGCACTTCGACAGGCACGGATCCCGGTTGCCTTCAGCCGGAAGATCGGCATGCGCGCTTTGGGCGAGAACTTGTCGGCCACCGTTGAAGCCTATCTTGCCGAGCAATCCATTCGCGCCGAGTTGGCTGATGATCGCTACCGGGCGACGCTGCAGCAGACAAGTTTTCAGGATGATTCTGTAGATCTCTCCATGCCTACCGAAACAAAGAGTGGTCGCTACTGGTACAACCTGCATCTTGTGGCTGTCACACAGGATCGGTTTCGGATGGGCCGGGAGGATTTCCTTCCAAGAGTGCGCATCGGGGTGAAAACTTGGGCGAGCGAAACGGGTTCTGTTTTGAAGGCCCTTGCCTGCATGCCGGACCACCTGCACATTTCCGCCCGTGGCTCTTTGGATGTGCCGCCGCAGTCGCTGGCGGAATCGCTGTGGATAACGCTGAATCGCGCGGCAGGTTGCCAGTTGTTCTGTGACCGGATCTATGCAGGCACATTCTCGGAGTACAGCGTGCTGGGGCTGCTGAAGTGATGCCTCCCTGCCGGCTTGCCTGGCAGGAGGCAGAATTCTGGCTCCCGTGGCGCAAGGCCACGGGGAGCCCGGGCAACTCCCCACCTCCCTGCCGGCTTGCCCGGCAGGAGGCAGAATTCTGGCTCCCGTGGCGCGAGGCCACGGGGAGCCCCTCTATGCTCCCGCCTCCCTGCCGGCTTGCCCGGCAGGAGGCAGAATTCTGGCCCCCGTGGCGCAAGGCCAATGAGTCGCCGCTTCAGTCCCGCCTCAACACCGCCCAGGCTTGCACCAGCAACAACGGCAGCACCACCCACGGCACGCCACGGCCGGTGGATGCGCCGAGCATGAAGGGTTGCAGCGGCCCAATGTGATAAACCGCCGAGCTGACGTACAATCCTGCCACGCACGCGCCAAGACTCGCCGCGGCGATGAGCAATCCATTGAACACGCTCGTCCGCCCTCCCGCTTCGGCAACCCCCATCGCCGCGCGCCAGTCACCGAATCGCGCCACCCATGAACCCGCCATCAATTCGTAGAACACGCTTCCGAACAGCGTGCAGAAGAGCAGGTTGTTCAACACCAGCAGGCTCACGATGTAAGCAAACGGATACGCGCGCGACAGCTCCGACCCGATTGCCCGCCACGCCGCCGCCAGGAAACAACCCGGCCACGCCACGAATGTGAACCGCAAGGCCATCACCCAGGTCCGGCTCAATTCCGGCGGCGGCGCATCACGACGGAACGCAACATCCCAAAGCCGCATCGTGCCCAGCGCGAAGAAGAAGAAACTCGCCGCGCGATACCACGAGAGCGCGTTCCACTGCCCAAACAATTTGTCGCCCAGCAAACTGGCAGCCAGCGATCCCCACACACCCGCGGGTCCAAAAAATACGGCCGACAGTGGAACGAGAATAATGCCCGGCTGAAAATCCAGGTGCCGCGGAATCATCTGCACCGGCAGGAACGACAGCCGCGCCAGCATCTGCACGACCATCGTCACCGCGAAGACCACCATCATCCGCGGCGATGTCCACATCATGAAGAGGGAGTGGAGTGTTGGAGTGTTGAGGAGTTGGAGTACTGCAAAGATCCCAGACCTCCTTCGCTCGTTCTTCCCATCACTCCTGTTCTCCATCACTCCATCACTCCTTCTTTCCCATCACCCCGTTCTTCACAGGATCAGCATGCAATCGCCGTAGCTGAAAAAACGATACCGCTCCCGCACCGCCTCGGCATACGCCTTGAGGATGAGCTCCCGCGTCGCCAGCGCCGACACCATCATCACCAGCGTCGACCGCGGCAGATGGAAATTCGTCAGCATGGCATCGACCACTTTGAACTCATACGGCGGACGAACGAACAGGCTCGACCGGCCCGAGCAGGCCACGACCTCGCCGTGTTCCGCGGCGACGGTCTCCAACGTCCGCACGCTCGTGCTGCCGACGGCAACGACCCGGCCACCGCGCGCCCGGCAGTCGCGGATCGCTGTCGCGGTTTCCTCGGGCACGACATACCGTTCCGCTTCCATGCGATGATTGTCCACGTCTTCCGCATCTACCGGCCGGAAGGTCCCGAGGCCAACATGCAAGGTGACCGTCGCCCTTCTCACGCCCTTCTTTTCCAAAGCTTGGAAAACGGCATCGGTGAAATGTAGTCCCGCTGTCGGCGCCGCAACTGCGCCGGGGAACTTCGCGTACACCGTCTGATAGCGTTCCGTGTCCGATTTCCAGTCGGCCACATCCGGCCTCTTGATATAGGGCGGCAACGGCGGCTCGCCAATTTCGGCGACAACATCCAGCCACGGCTTCGCACTCTCGACGCGAATGCTGGCACGGCCTTTCTCGCCGTCGGCGAGGAGAATCGCCGAGGCCAGGCCGTCGCCAAACAGGACCGTGGATCCCACTTTCGGCCGGCGCGCGGCGTGTAGAAGAATATCCCATATCGCGGGAGCCGTTTCCTCAAGGAGCAGGATCTCGACCTTGCCCCCGGTGGCGGCTTTGCGGCCGAAGACCCGGGCGGGAATGACGCGCGTATCGTTGACCACCAGCAAATCCCCATCCCGCAGATACTCGACGATGTCGGCAAAACGGCGGTGTTCCCAGCGTTCCTCGCGGCGGTGCAGCACGAGCATACGGGACTGATCGCGCTCGCAGGAAGGTTCCTGCGCGATCAATTCCGGCGGCAATTCATAGTCAAAATTCGAGGTCTTCATGCCCGCGGGGCAGGGTATTATGAAACGAGACCGGCTGCAGTCCCAAAATGCGCGACGGGGTTTCCGCTGCGGCGCTGTTGACGGAATCATTGTGCTGGTGGTATTTTATGAACTTGTTGCGGTGGTTTTACGCCTGCCCGGCAGGATAAGAAACAGGAGAGACCTATGAGCAAACTGTGGCGCCGTATCAACGTGCGTGCCTTCACCCTCATCGAGCTGCTGGTCGTAATCGCCATCATCGCCATCCTGGCGGCCGTTCTTACCCCGGCAGTCACCGATGCCCTGACGCGCGGCAAGATGACCGGCATCATGAATAACGGCCGCAGCATCTATCTCTCGCTCTTCGCGAAGGATACGGAGGACCCGGTGTTCAACAGCGGCTCTCCGTTCCCCTACTCCAAGGGGAAGAACTCCGGTGTATTTGAATTCCCAGACTCCACGGACTATTTCAAGTGGATCATCACGAACAGTGTGATGAATGTGGATTTCTCATTTTTCTCCGCTCCCGGCATCATACCGATCAAGGGAACGAACGCCGCCAGTTTCCTCCCCCCCAACAATGCGTGGTGCATGACGGCCAATGTGGGCGAGTCGACCCCGGATGGCGCCCCCTTATTGTTCACCCGGAATCTCAACATCATGACCCTCGACGCCTCGGATCTGAAAGATGCGATGATTGATGTAGCCCCGTTCGGCAAGAAGGGCGTGGTGGTAGTGACCAAGGGCGGAAGCACAATGTCCCTGAAGCAAGACTACCTCACCAACAACTTCAATAGCGTTGGCGCAAAGAACGACGTACTTCGCCCAACCGGAGCGCTCGAAGACGTACCGTAGCCTTCTGTGCCAGATTAGAGCTGTACGGCGGGGCCGGGATCGAATCCCGGCCCCGTTTTTCTTGCTGCGCCCTCAGGCTTGAGGGGCGGCGTACCGTTTCGTACAGTACACGCACCAGGAGAACTACTATGTGCGGCATTGTCGGCTATGTGGGTCCGCGTGACGCGTTGCCCGTCCTTATGGATGGGCTCCGCCGCCTCGAGTATCGCGGGTATGATTCCGCGGGTGTGGCATTGGCTGACGGGCCCGTGCTTTCCGTGCGCAAGTGCGTCGGCCGCCTCGCCGAGTTGGATCACAAGCTGGCCGACAAGCCCGCTCGCGGGACCCCCGGCATCGGCCACACGCGCTGGGCCACCCACGGCGAGCCGTCCGAAGTTAATTCTCATCCGCATCTCGATTCCGCCGGCCGTATTGCCGTCGTGCACAACGGCATCATCGAGAACTACGATGCGCTTCGCCGCAAACTTCAGTCCAAGGGCCACCGGTTCCTTTCCGAAACCGACACCGAGGTTATCCCCCACGTCATCGAGGACGAACTCAAGGCCGGCGCGCCCTCGTTTGTTGAGGCCCTTCGCCGCGCGCTGCGCCGCATGCGCGGTGCCTACGCGCTTGGCATCATCTCCGCCGATCATCCCGGCCAGCTTTTTGCCGCACGCCACGGCAGCCCGCTCGTCATCGGCGTGGGCAATGGCGAGCAGTTCATCGCCAGCGATGTGCCCGCTATCCTCAAGTACACGTCCAGGGTGATCTACCTCGACGAGGGCGAAGTGGCCGTCTTGAGCGACGCCAGCATTGAGATCACCCGGCTGGATGGCTCGCCTGTGCGACACGACGTCAAGCAGGTGACGTTCACCGCCGAAGCGGCTGACCGCGCCGGTTTCGAAACGCACATGCTCAAGGAAATCCACGAACAGCCGCGCGTGTTGCGTTCGCTGTTGAACCGGCACGCGCCGGGTGGGAACGGCGATCTGGTCATGGATGACCTGGGCTTCACGCCCGAAGCCCTGCGCCAGGTCGAGCGCATCATGATCGTGAGTTGCGGCACCGCCTACTACGCCGGGCTCTACGGCCGCCTCATCCTCGAACACCTCGCCTCCGTCCCCGTGGAAGTGGAACTCGGCAGCGAGTTCCGCTACCGCGATCCGAAGCTGACGCCGAAGACCCTTGTTATCGCGGTGTCGCAGTCCGGCGAGACGGCCGACACCCTGGCCTCCATCCGCATGGCCAAGAGGCTCGGGTGCCGCGTCCTCTCCATCTGCAATGTCCAGGGCAGCAGTCTCGTTCGCGAAAGCGACGGTGTGTTCTTCACCAACGCCGGACCCGAAATCGGTGTTGCCTCAACCAAGGCCTACACGGCCCAGTTGATGGCGTTTGCCCTGTTCGCCATCCATCTCGGCCGGGTCCGCAACGAACTGGCTGCTGCCGAGGCCGCCGAGTTGCTGCGTGACCTGCGCACCGTGCCGGATGCGATCCACTACGTCCTTGATCGGGATGCAGACATCAAGGCGATTGCCGATAAACATCACGACGGCCCCAGCGCACTGTACCTCGGCCGCAAGTTCAACTACCCGACCGCGCTCGAGGGCGCGCTGAAGAACAAGGAAATTTCCTACCAGCACGCCGAGGGATATGCCGCCGGCGAAATGAAACATGGCCCGATCGCCTTGATCAACGAGTACCTCCCCGTCATCTGCATCTGCACAAAGACCGGCGACGAGGTCTACGAGAAGATGATCTCCAACATCAAGGAAGTGCAGGCCCGGCACGGGCGCATCATCGCCCTGGCGACCGATGGCGATGAAACACTCGCGAAGATCGCGGAGGACATCATGTTCGTTCCTTCCACGCGCGACGAATTCTCGCCCTTGGTCAACGTCGTCGCCCTCCAGCTTCTCGCCTACTATGCCGCCCAGGCCCGCGGCACCGATATCGACAAGCCCCGCAACCTCGCCAAAAGCGTGACCGTCGAATGAGTAAGTTCATTATAAAGGGACCGAGCCGCCTCGCAGGAACGTTTCAACCTGTCGGCAATAAAAACGCAGCACTGCCGATGATTGCGGCGGCGCTTCTGACGGAGGAGCCCGTCACACTGAACAACGTGCCGCGCATTGTCGACGTGCAGGTCATGCTTGATCTCCTCGCCTCGCTTGGCGCGACCGTGGAACAGAAAGGCTCCCGCGTTACGCTCCGCGCCGCGAAACTCCGCAAGCGCCGCCTTGACCCCGTTCTCTGTGCCAAGGTCCGTTCCTCCATCCTGTTCGCGGGTCCGCTCGCCGCACGTCACGGCCGCGCGATTCTATCCCCTCCCGGCGGCGACGGCATCGGCCGGCGGCGGATCGATACCCACGTGTACGGCCTGCGCGCCCTCGGCATCGCTGTCGAAGGCGGTCGCGCGTGGACCTTCCGACGGAAGCAATTGCGCGGCACTGAAATCCTGATGGATGAAGCCAGCGTTACGGCCACGGAAAACGTCCTGATGGCCGCCGTGCTGGCCGAGGGTGTCACCACGATCTTCAACGCCGCGTGTGAGCCCCACGTCCAGGATCTCGGCAACTTGCTGAACAAGATGGGCGCGCGCATCGAGGGCCTTGGAACCAATCTCATCAGGATCGAGGGAGTGCCGTCGCTCCACGGTGCCACGCACGATGTCGGCCCGGATTACATCGAGCTGGGAAGTTTCCTTGCGGCCGCCGCTGCAACTCGCGGAGAACTGATTGCAGAGAATTTCGACGGCGGCCCCCGTTACATGGATGTGCTGCAGAAGTCCTTTGGCCGCCTGGGTGTCGCGTGGACCACGGCCGACGGCCGCCTCACTTTGTCGGCCCGCCAGAAGTTGCGCGTTCAACGCGACCTCGGCCAGGCCATACCCAAAATCGAGGATGGTCCGTGGCCCGCGTTTCCCTCCGACCTGATGAGCGTTGCGCTCGTGTTGGCCACGCAGGCCAAGGGTACGATGCTCTTCTTCGAGAAAATGTTCGAGAGCCGGATGTATTTCGTCGACCGCCTGATCGAAATGGGCGCCCACATCATCCAGTGCGATCCTCACCGCGTAATCGTCACCGGGGCCTCACGCCTGCACAGCATGACGGTATCCACGCCGGATATCCGCGCTGGCATGTCGATGATCGTGGCGGCGCTGTGCGCGAAGGGTGAAACGGTGATCGAAAACGCTCAGATCATCGACCGCGGCTACGAGCGGATCGACGAGAGATTGCGCGCGTTGGGCGCCGACATCGTGCGCGCCTCGTAGCCGGCATACGCTGTTTCCTGCAGGAAGCTTTCCAGCACCGCCGTCGCATCGACGCATTTCTTCAGCGCGAATTGATGCATGGCCTCCACCTCGCGAAGAATTTCCGGTGTGTCGCGCGTCTCCAGCGACAACATGCGGTTCACCCGGGCCCGGATCAGCAGCCAGGCATCCACCACGGGCATGGGAAGATAGTGGCGGTGATAGTAGAACCAGTTGGAATGGAGCCGCAGCACTTCGCGGGCCGATTGGTATTCCCTCGCCTCGATATGCTTTCGCAACAAACGAAGACCGCGGATGCCAATTTCAATATCTTCTGTCGAGTGATCGAGAGAGTACTTCGCGAGGCGATTCTCGAAGGGATGCTTTCCGCCCGACACGATAACCACCAGCGCCGAAATACCGAGGAACACGCCAAAGAGAATGTGCAACACGCCCTCGGAAGAACCCGGATCCGCCATCCCTACCCATGTCATGATCACGCCCACACCCCTCCCCAATCGTGGCGGGCATTGTAGCAGCATTCGGTTTTGACTCAATCACCGGTGCAAAAAAAGAACCGGGCAGGACCACCATGGTCCTGCCCGGCCCTGCTTTGGGGACCGGAGAGTGTTTAGTCGTCTTCTTCGTCGTCCATGGCCGGTGGCGGGGCATCCGGCATGTCGGGGCGGGGCATTCTGTCCATGCGGTTCATGCCCTGACCTTGTCCGCGCTGTTCACGACCGCCGCGTTTTCCATCACGCTGGCCCCTCTGTTCGCCACGGCCTTCGCGCATCCGCGAGTGCATCTGCTGCTGCAATTTGTCGAGCGTCTCGGAACCCAGTATGGCGCGCACCTTCAGCTGCTGCTTGATCTGCATCTTCTGGAGCTGCGCCTCAATGCCGCTGATCTGATCCACGGCCTTATCCACGGCCGCCTCGTCGACGGACTCGCTTTCCATCAGGTGGGACAACTCGAGACGCGCGAGATCGAGTTCCGCGTTGAGTTTGATCGACGCCTGGCGCGTCGTGTAGGCCTGATCCTTAAGCTGTGCCAATTGGTCGTCGGTCACGCCAAGTTCGCGGGCCGCAGCTTCGTTGTGCACCAGCCAACCGATCGCGGCACCCTTGCCGCCACCGGGACCGCGCGGACCCCTGTCGCCATCCGGCCCACCGCGTCCCTGTGGACCAGCCCAGACCACGGCCGAAATCGCCATGCTTGCCACCGCCACCGTCATCCATACGTACTTCTTCATTTTCGTCTCCTTCTTGCCGACCGGAGTTGGTTTGCCGATCTGCCCGGATAACGGACAACTGGCGGGTTTATTGCAGGCCGCGGAGGAAAAATCACAGCACGGGACCAAACACGCGGGTCACAAAGGACTCGATGGCGTGCCAGTACTCGGGACTGGAGGCCCAACCGGCATCGTTGTGGCCACCCCGGAGTTCCACGAACTCTTTCGGCTCGGCCGCCAGTTCATAGAGCTGCCGCCCCATGTCGAACGGCACCAGATCGTCTTCCCGGCTGTGCGCGTAGAGCGCCGGCGCATGCACGTTTCCCACCTTGGCCGCAGAGTTGTAACGGAACTGGCAGAGCATGCTCACGGGCAACCACGGGTAAAGCCGCCGGGCCATGTCCATCGTTGAGGTGAACGAGCTTTCAACGATCAACCCCTTCACCGGTTTGTCGACCGCGAGTTGTATGGCAACGGCGCCGCCCAGCGATTGCCCGTGCACGATCACCGGCGGCGCTTCGGCGTCTTCGTACCGCGCACGCACCACCTGGTGGTGCTGC
>DAISJM010000008.1:0-96204 GCA_036821485.1 Verrucomicrobiota bacterium
CTGTTTGCCCGCGTAGGCGGCGGTATCTATACGAAGGCCGCGGATGTCGGTGCGGATCTTGTGGGCAAAGTGGAAGCGGGTATCCCGGAGGATGATCCGCGCAATCCCGCCGTCATCGCCGACAATGTCGGCGACAACGTCGGCGATGTTGCCGGCATGGGCGCCGATCTCTTTGAGTCGTACGTCGGTGCGATCGTCAGTGCCATGGTGCTTGGCGCGACGGCTGTTGTGGCGTCTGATTCTGTTCGTCCCGTCATGAACCTCATTCTGCTCCCGCTGCTCATCGCTGGCGCGGGCATCATCTTCTCCATTGCTGGAACCTTCCTGGTGAAGACCAAGGAAGGCGGCGATCCCCAGAAGGCATTGAATGCCGGCACAATCGGGGCGGGCCTGGTGATGGCTGTGTTGACTTATCCGCTCGTGAAGTATGTTGCGCCTGCGCAATTCGATCTGATCAGCATGACGTTCCGCGATGGCACGATCCAGACCATTACGGAACACTACCAAGCGTCCGGCATCTTCTGGGCAACGATCGTGGGCCTCGCCGCGGGCGTGGCTATTGGTCTTCTTGCCGAGTACTACACGGCTGAGGGCAAGGGGCCGTCGAATCGCATCGCGGATGCGGCAGAAACGGGCGCTGCGACCAACATCATTGCCGGTCTTGGCACGGGCATGATTTCGACGGCTATCCCGGTGCTTGTGCTGGGCGCCGCCATCATTCTCACCTATCGCTTCGCCGGTCTCTACGGTATTGCCATTGGCGGCTTGGGCATGCTGGCGACCACGGGTATTCAGCTTGCGGTTGATGCGTACGGCCCCATCGCCGACAACGCGGGTGGTCTGGCCGAAATGGCGCACCTCGAAAAGGAAGTGCGTCAGCGTACGGACAAGTTGGATGCAGTGGGCAATACGACGGCCGCGATTGGCAAGGGCTTTGCGATCGGCTCCGCCGCGCTGACGGCCTTGGCGCTCTTTGCGGCGTTCCGCGAGACAGTCGGTCTGCCCGTGATCGATGTGACGGACCCCAAGGTTATGGCCGGCCTGCTGGTCGGTTCCATGATGCCGTTCCTCTTCTCCGCGTTCGCGATGAACGCTGTCGGCCAGGCCGCGTTCGCCATGGTCGAAGAAGTCCGTCGTCAGTTCAAGACCATCCCCGGGTTGCTTGAGGGCAAGGAAGGCGTGAAGGCCGACTACGCCCGCTGCGTGGATATCTCCACGGCAGCCGCGATCAAGAAGATGACCGTGCCTGCCCTGCTGGGTATCCTGACCCCGGTGGGCATTGGGTTCATTTTCGGCAAGGAGATGTTGGGCGGTCTGCTGGCCGGTGTCACCGCGACGGGCGTTCTCATGGCGTTGTTTATGTCCAACGCCGGTGGTGCGTGGGACAACGCCAAGAAGCACATTGAAGGTGGGGCACATGGCGGCAAGGGCTCGCCTGCGCACAAGGGCGCCGTCATCGGCGATACCGTGGGCGATCCTTTCAAGGACACCGCGGGTCCGTCCCTGAACATTCTGATGAAGTTGATGAGCGTGGTGGCGTTGGTTATTGCCCCGATTCTCAAGGGCGTGGCCCCGCTGATCAAATAGCATCTGGAAATAGTCCTCGGGGCGGGTTCTGCGATGGCGGAACCCGCCCCGTTGCTTTTCGGCCGGAAGGATTGAAGATTGATGGGCGGCGGGCATGGTTCTACCATGGGGCTTGTCTCGGGATGTCGCGAATGAGGGAATCAGTCATCAGTCTAGGGCGGTCCGGCTGGTCACGGCGCTTTGCGTTGATGGCTGTGGCCGTGACGGCTGCGGCGTGGTCAGCGCTTGCCGCGCCCGATATAGGGGAAGGCCTCGGGTCCCAAACCGTTGTCTTGGCCAACCGCAATGTGCCGGAATCCGTGGAGCTGGCCAAATACTACATGCAGCGGCGGGGAATTCCCGGCACGCATCTTTGCCTGGTGGATGTTCCGAGCGGCGAGACTGTGGCCCGGGAAATCTTCGAGCTTCAACTTCGCGATCCGCTGCTGGAATTCCTGCGGCGGCAGAAGCTGATTGATCAGGTCCGGAGAAATCCCGCCGAGGTGGGTCCCAACGAGACCTCATGGAACACGTTGAGCAGTTCCATTCGTTACGTTGTGTCCATGTATGGCATTCCGGTTAAAATAGCGGACACGCGATTCCAGGTGCTGCGGATTCTTCAGGATCAGTTTCGTCGTATCAACCTGAAGGATGCGGCGGCTGTGGACTCCGAACTTGCCCTGTTGCTTCATCCGGGGTACGGCCTTGCAGGGCCGATTGCCAATCCGTTGTTCAACCAGGTTCAGTGGGATGATGCGGGGTCGGCAAGCAGCTGGTTGCTGATTGCCGCGCGCTTGGATGGTCCCGATCCGGCGACCGTGCGGCGGATGATCGATGACGCCATCTGGGCGGAGCGCTATGGGTTACAGGGGCGTGTGTACATCGACGCGCGCGGAATTCAGCACGGGGCGTATCAGGCGGGGGATCACTGGTTGCGCGAGTCGGCCGAACGGTTCTTGCGCGAGGGGTATGAGGTCGTGCTGGATCAGGCTGATTTCATATGGGGCGATGCCTATCCGGTTGAGCAGGCGGCGGTCTACATGGGTTGGTACGCGGAGAACGTGTCCGGCCCCTTTACGCGTTCCGACTTTCGTTTTCAGCGGGGTGCGATTGCCTACCATATTCACTCCGGCAGCGCGTCCATTCTTCGATCGACCGACCAGCGCTGGACAGGGCCCCTGCTGGCCAAGGGGGCTGCCGTGAGCATGGGTGCGGTGACGGAGCCTTTCTTGAATTACACGCCACAGCTGGACCTGATGGCCGACCGCCTGTGCGAAGGCCACACCTTCGGCGAAAGCGTTTACATGGCGCAACCTGTTCTTTCGTGGCAGATGACCTTCGTGGGTGATCCTCTCTACACACCGTTCAAGGCCAGCCTGGAGGATCAGATCGCGGCGCTGGAGAAGGATGGATTGCGCGAAGTGGAGTGGGCCTACCTCCGCGAAATCAATCTCTTGGTGCGTGATGGTCGGTTCAATTATGCCTTGGAATACTGCCGTTCCAAACTCAGAGAGCACGAGAGCCTGGTGTTGCGCGAAAAGTTGGGCGACTTGTACGCGAAGAACGACCTCGTCAATGAAGCCGGCGAGCAGTACGAGGTCGTGATCGAAAAATCGGAGACCGCGGCCGCTGCCCTGCGGGTCGGAGCGCGATGGATGCTCATTCTCCGCTTGCTGGGCCGGAAGGACGAAGCTGCCCTTGTCGAATCGCGACTTCGTGAACGTTGGAAGGGCAGTCCTCAGCTTGCGTGGTTGGAGATGGCTCAGCCTTGAGTTCCTCTATGATTCTCTTCGACAGCCATGCTCACTTCGATCACTTGGATGCGGCTGCGATTAGCGACGTGCTGAAGCGGGCGGCCAAGGCGGGGGTGGGTCGGATTCTCGCGGTCGGTGGGAGCCCTGCTGCAAACACCGCTGTGTTGCGCGTGGCACAGGACTATCCCAAGCAGGTTCGCGCGGCGATTGGGCTGGACCGCGAGCAGGCGGGGCACCCGGAACTTGTAGCCCCGGTCGAATCATCGCTTTCCGGCCCGGGGGTCGTCGCGGTGGGCGAGATCGGTTTGGACTATCACTACCACCCGGAGAGCGCTGTGGCACAGAAGGACCTCTTTGCCCGCATGCTGACTCTTGCCGCCGATCACCAGTTGCCCGTAATGGTTCACAGCCGTGAGGCGGATGCTGATACGCTCGATCTGCTGGAGGATTTCGTGCGCCGTTGGACGGTGACGGAGCGATCCCCGGGAGTGCTTCATTGTTTCACCGGCAGCGCGGATTTTGCACGGCGCTTGTTGGACCTTGGGTTTCTCGTCAGCTTCAGCGGAATCGTGACCTTTCGCAATGCCGGCATGCTGCGCGAGGTGGCCAAGCTGGTGCCGGCGGACCGCCTTCTGGTGGAAACGGATGCGCCCTACCTGGCGCCGGAGCCGTTCCGCGGTCGCGTAAATGAGCCCGAGCTGTTGCCACACGTCCTGGCGCTGCTTGCAAAGATTCGGAATGACAGCGTCGAGCATATTGCCCATATTACGGCACAAAACGCCTCCAGACTTTTCGGATGGGAGCCATGACGATTATGAAAGACGGTCAGGTACGGCATGCAGTAGGCATCGATTTCGGCGGCACCTTCATCAAGATGGCGCTGGTCAGTGAGAAGGGCGAAGTGAAGGCCCGGACGAAGATTTCCACCAAGGAAGCTTCGACCCAGGACCAGTGGATTGACGCGGTGGGTCGCGGACTTGACCAACTCAAGGCCAAAAAGGGTGGCGGCACGGAATCCATAGCAGGCATCGGCGTGGGTGTTCCGGGGTTCGTGGACTTCGAGCGTGGCTACATCTACGACCTTGCCAACGTGCCGGGGTGGACAGGTGTTCTGTTGGCGCCGCGGCTGGAAGAACGATTCGGACTTCGCGTGCGCGTGGATAACGACGTCAATGCCATGGCGGTGGGCGAATGCACGTTCGGTGTGGGGCACGTATATCAGCATGCCGTGTTCGTGACGTTGGGAACGGGCGTGGGCGGGGCGCTGCTGATCAACAACCGGTTGTATCGTGGCGCGCACTCGATGGCGGGTGAGATTGGTCACATATCCATCAGGATGGATGGAGTGAAATCGCCGCAGGGGCGCGGCGGCTTGGAACAGTATGTCGGCAACCGCCGCATCGTGGAGCGGGCGGTGCAGTTGCTCGGGCAGGGGCGCAAGTCGACCATGAAGGATCTCGTGAATGGCGACCTCACCCAACTCACCCCGGAAGTCATCAGCCAGGCGGCGAAGCAGGGCGATGAACTGGCCGTGGAAGTATTCGATTTTGTAGCCGACTGCCTGGCGACGGCGTTTTCATCTGTTGCGTATCTCATTCAACCGCAAGCGATCATTATCGGCGGTGGCGTGGCCCAGAGCGGGCCCGTGCTGTTCGATCCTCTACGCCGGCATTTGAAGGAACGTCTCAGCCCCGTCTTCTTTGATCGTCTTGAAATCAAGACGGCGGAGTTGGGCAACGACGCGGGTGTCATTGGGGCGGCCACGCTGGCCATGATGGAATAGAGGGTTTCCGTTGAAGAAGATCGGTCTCGCATTGGGCAGCGGTGGGGCCCGGGGATGGGCCCACATCGGCGTCATTGAAGCGCTTGAGGAGGCGGGGTACGAGATCGGGTGGGTTGCCGGGACGAGCATGGGGTCGCTTGTGGGTGGGGCCTATGCCTCGGGTCGACTTGAAGCACTGAAACGGATCATCCAGCATCTCGACTGGAAGCAGGTGTTCTACTACTTCTTCGAGGTTACGTTCCCCCGGTCCGGGCTGATTGACGGCACAAAGATTGCGGGCTTCATCCGGGAACAACTGGGCGACGTGGACCTTGCATCCCTGCAAATTCCTTTTCGCGCAGTGGCCACGGATGTCATGACCGGGAAGGAAGTCCTGCTCTCCAGCGGAGACCTGATTGATGTCATCCGCGCCAGCATATCCATTCCGGGTATTTTCACCCCGGTGTCCCGCGACGGCATGACGCTTGTGGATGGCGGACTTGTGAACCCGGTACCGGTGGATATAGCGCGGGCCATGGGTGCGCCATTTGTTGTGGCGGTTGATCTGAATCATGGGCGGCTCTCGGGACGAGTCAGCGGGGAGGGCGAACGTCGGCCGGCCACAAAGCCGCTGCCGAAGATCAATCTGCGCAAGTTGAAGATGGAGGACAACAAGTTCCTTCGCGAATTGAACCGGCGGATCGATGTCTTCGATGAATCCGTGCTTACCCCGGTTCGGGATTGGATGTTGAGGGAGGGGATGCCGAACGTCTTCGATGTGCTGGGCAACTCCATCCGGATCATGGAGGCGCAGATTTCCGACGCACGGCTGAAGATCGATGTTCCGGACTTACTGGTGCGACCTGCCGTGGGAGATATCAACGTCATGGAATTCCATCGTGCGGATGAGGCCATAAGGGCCGGTTATACGGCCGCGAAAGAAGCGATGGCCAAGGCGAAGCTCTAGACGGCGAAGGTCTTCCGCGCTTCGGACTCCGTGACACCCCTGATCAGTACCGTCTTGTTCCGTCCTGTTTCGCCGCGCAGCAATTCCACATTCCTCGTCGGAATATGAAATGATTCGGCGAAAAACTCGATCAGCGCGCGGTTAGCCTTTCCTTCCACCGGCGGTGCCTGGAGTCTGATCTTGAGTGCGTCTCCGAGAAGCCCCTGAGAACCGCTGCGCGATGCGCGGGGCACAACGCGAACGTTCATGCGGATGCCGCCGGGAACTGGTTCCACCCATGCCATGGACGTCATCGTGGTGGAGCGTGGGTGGGGAGTCAAGGAAGTCCGGCACGGGCTTGCATCCACGCGCATGCGGCGGCATAGTGCGGAAGATGGGCTGTGAGTGGCCCGTCAGGAGAAAGTGACGCGTGGGACTTTTCATCACAACGCTTTTCGAAAATCCCTTCATGTATTTTGCCTGGGTGGGGATGGTCGCTTTCTCCATTTGCTTCCACGAGTACGCGCATGCGCAGATGCTTTACAGGCTGGGCGATGACACGGCTGCGCGCGAGGGGCATCTGTCGCTGAACCCCATGGTGCAGATGGGGCCGGTCTCGCTGGTGTTGCTCCTGCTGATTGGCATTGCATGGGGCGCGGTGCCTGTGAACACCCGACATCTGAGGACGCGTGGCGCGGTGGCCATGGGTTCATTTGCGGGGCCGGCGGCGAATCTCCTGTTGTGCCTCATCTTCGGGGCGGTCACCACCGCCTTGATGCGGTGGGGCGGCGAGTCGCCGGCGGCGATGCTGGCCGGTCGGTTGTTTGGCGTGGGCACGGCGGCCAATGGCGTGCTGTTCGTCTTCAACATGCTGCCGGTGCCCATGCTGGACGGATGGTCGGTTTTCACGCTGTTCTTCCCGTCGTGGGGGAACCTGAGTCCCCAACAGGTACAGAACTACTCACTGATCTTCATGGCGGCGATCTTCCTCACGCCGGTGGGCAGTTGGATATGGATGCTTGGAAGTCTGCTGGCCCAACTGGTCATGCGGGGCTGGGGACAGTTGTTTCGCCTCTTCTTTTAGTCGGCGTCAGGCGGTTGGCCCCTGCGATCCGAAAGGCGTTGGCTCTTGCTGTACGGCGTGTAGTTCTTCGCGGAGCGCGTGGCCGGCGTGCGCCGAATGTCCCACGAACATCAGTCCGCCGAATAGACTCCACGCCACGCTGCCGATATAGCCCATGAGCGACAGCGGCACGGCGAAATGGGCGGGCACATCAATGGCTCCAAACATCGTGGCGAAGAGTCCTTCGCGTACGCCAAGACTTCCGGGCGTGACGGGTATGGCTGCCACTACGCTGATGATCGGGAAGAGGGTGAAATAGTCGATGAGCGAAGCCTGGATGTCGAGACTCTCCCCGAAGCTGTAGCAGGCCAAGGTGAGGAAGCTCATGTTCAACACCGAGAAGAACACGGACAGGAACAGTACGCCGTGGCGATGGCGGTAGAGATAGAAAGCATCGTAGGTTCTGCGGATCAAGGCCCCGAGGCGATGGCTTTGTTCGAGGCGCTGAAAGAACGGCCAATGTTCAAACAGGTTGCGGCGGAACAGGGCAAAGATGGCGACCACGGAGCCGATCAGGAAGAAGAACATCAGGATGCCGGGGCCGCGCGTGCCCCGGTGATCGAGAAAGAGGGGAATGCGCAGGGCGATCATGACGCAGCAAAAGACGATCATGGCGAACAGACCAATGGCGCGATCGACGAAAACGGTGGAGGCGGCTTCTGCACGGCGGCCGGGGGCATCGAGCGAGGCGTAATAGGCCCGGGCGACATCGCCGCCGCAGGCCCCCAACATGAAGGCATTGAAGAATTGTCCGACGAAAAATACCTGGAACACGCGAAGGAACGACAGGCGGAGTCCCTGCGCATCGAGGATGAGCTTCCATCGCACCACCCCGGCCAGCAGGCCGAGGAAGGTCATGCCGAGGCCCACGATCCACCAAGGCCAGTGTGAAGTCGTCCGTCCAAGCACACTTGCCAAATCCTGCATATCGATGCGTCGGAATATCCAGAACAGAAGGAGCAGGCAGATGAGAAGACGGGCCACAAAGCCAAGCCGTTGTTGAAGCGGCGTGGACTTCATGCGCCGGTCCTTGTTGCAGTTGCCGGGCGACGATCAAAATCGTCCAAGATGTCTTTCAGCGTGGTTTCCAGCGGTATCTGGGGTTCCCATCCGATGGCCTTGCGGATGTGGGCGGTGTCGAGAATCGGAGGGTTGTCGGTTGGTCTGTAGCGTTCGGGGTCTATCTGGATATCCGGTTTTACTCCGGCCAATTGGCACAGCGTGTCGAGAATAGTTTGAATCTTCACGGGATTGCCCGTGGCGATATTGTAGGTTTGGCCGGGACGGCCCTTCTCGATGATCATGCGGTAGGCGCGGACAACGTCCCGCACGTCGGTGAAGTCCCGCTCGCCGTCGAGGTTGCCCACCTTCATCACGCTTTCGGCGCGGCCGTTACGGATGCGAATGAGTTGTTCGGCGAAAGCGGACGTGACGAATTGGATCGATTGGCCTGGTCCGATGTGGTTGCCGGGCCTTGCCGTCATGACCGGCATGGCATAACGCCGGGCGTACAGCAGTGTCGTGAGGTCGGCTGCGAGCTTTGAAACCGCATATGGATTTGACGGGTGAAAGCCTGACTGTTCATGGATGAGGCCGGGACGCGGGTCACGTCCATAGACTTCGGCCGACGTGACAATAAGGGCAGGCAGGCCTGCGCCGTGGTGCCGCAACGCCTCGAGAAGATTCACCGTGCCGTTCAAGTTGACGTCAAAGACGAGCTCCGGGTCCGTCCAGCCTGTGGGGACGAATGCGATGCCGGCGAGATGGATACAGGCATCGGCATCGGCGGTGCGCAGAGCGTCGCGGAGAGACTCCATATTGCGCAGGTCGGCGATGTACGAGGCCTCAGCTTCAGGTGCCGTGCAAGGCTCGAGGTCGAGAGCGAGGGGAATGTGATTCGCCCTGCGCAATTCGCGCAGCAGGTGTTTGCCAACAAAACCGCCCGCGCCTGTGACGAGCACGCGCACGTGCTATTTCCCCTTGCCGCGATATCGCTCCACGTCGGCATCGACCATCATGCGGACGAGACTCGGGAAATCCACTTCGGGTTTCCAACCGAGATTCTTGAAGGCCTTGGTGGCGTCTCCGAGCAGGTGGTCCACCTCGGCCGGCCGCAGGAGCTGGGGATCGATGACCACGTGATCTTCCCAGTTGAGGCCAACATGGGAGAAGGACAATTCGAGGAACTCTTTGACCGAGTGACTGGTTCCGGTGGAGATGACGTAGTCCTCCGCCTTGTCCTGCTGCAGCATCATCCACATGGCGCGGACATAGTCGCCGGCGAAGCCCCAGTCGCGCTTGGCCTCGATGTTGCCCATGCGGAGTTCCTTGGCGAGGCCCACCTTGATTTGCGCCACGCCATCGGTGATCTTGCGCGTGACGAATTCCTTGCCGCGGCGCGGACTCTCGTGATTGAACAGGATGCCGGACAGGGCGAACAAACCATAGCTCTCGCGGTAATTGACGGTGATGTGGTGGCCATAGGCCTTGGCGACGCCGTAGGGGCTGCGCGGATGGAAAGGGGTCAGCTCGGTTTGCGGCACTTCGCGGACCATGCCGAACATCTCGCTGCTCGACGCCTGGTAGAAGCGTGCCTTGGGCGCCACGAGACGCATGGCCTCGAGAACGCGGGTGACGCCGATGGCGGTGAATTCACCGGTCAGCACCGGCTGGTTCCACGACGTCGGAACAAAGGACATGGCCGCAAGGTTGTATATCTCGTCCGGCTGGACGGCCTCCAGCATTTCGATCAAGGAGAGCTGGTCCAGAAGATCGGCCTGAACGAACTTGATGCGGTCGCGGATGTGGCCTATGCGTTCGAACGCTTCCGTGCTGGAGCGCCGCACCATGCCGTACACCTCGTAGCCCTTCTCCAGAAGGAACTCGGCGAGATAGGAGCCGTCCTGACCTGTAACACCGGTAATCAACGCTTTCATAGCGAATACCCGTCCTTGCTCGTGTTCGTGGATTGTTCCGTCGCACGCGGTTCCCAAGCTTGGCGAAGAACCCTCAGCCCTTCAATGATATTTTCTTTGGGGGTTTGGGATGCCGGTTCGAATACGCGCAGGATATCGCGCGCGGCAAACCGGGCCAGCCGGGGAAAATCGACCTGTCCCTGTGGCGGCATAAGGTGGTCCAGGGCCGGTGCGGCGACGTCGTGGATGTGCATGCCTGCCAGGTAGGGCTGCAGTCTTTCCAGCCAGCGTTCCTGGCTGATAAATCCGAGATTCTGACGGATCTGAGCATGGCCGATGTCATGCCAGTACATGAGGTGCTGTGCCGCGAACTGCTTGCCCAGTGCTTCCATTTCGAATTCCGACGGCAGCGCTTCCCACGTGGGGAGCACCTCGAGGGCAATGCGGACGCCGGTCTCAGCCACGGCCGGGAGCAGGCGTTCCAGGCTTTGGGTCAGCAACTCCAGATGTTTGCGGGCTTTCTTCTCCCGGGTCACCTGCAGCTTGAGCTTGGCTTTTTCGTAGGCGGGGGAGAACTGCTCGCCGCGTTCATACAGGGCGCACAAATCGGCGCTCATGCGATTCATTTCCACGTTGCCCGCGTGGACGACCACCACGCGCGCGCCGACTTCTGCGGCGAAGCGCGCGGTCTTCAGTGTGTGGTTGATGGCGCTTTCGCGGATGCGGTGATCGAGATCGGCGAGGGTGAAAAGTTCGGGGTGTCCCCGGGGCGCGCCGATGGGCACGGGGCAGAAATTGTGAAGGCTATCGACCTTGACTGCATTCTGCGCGACAAGCTTCTTTACGCCGGGGACGAGATCGAGCCGGAGATCGTAACCAAGTTCCACATGGGTGAACCCCATCTCCAGAATCTCGGTCAGCATGGCCTCCCCGTCGGTGTGACGAGAGGCATTCCAACGTGTTGTCAGAGCAAAGATCATCAACGACCATTAATCGGTTTCGTTGGGCCGGTCCCTTGTTGGGCGGGACTCCAAGACACGAAACAGCCCGGTTCGCGTCGATGCACGCCGAGGCGGTCACCGTGCGGATCGGGCTGTTTCGATAACTTGGGCTAGCCCTGCAGAGCGCGCAGACGCGCACGTGCCGCCTTGCGACGACGTCTCTCGCTGGGTTTCTCGAAGTGCCGATGGGCGCGGATTTCCCGCATGATCCCTTCTTTATCAAGCTTCTTCTTGAGCCGACGGAGAGCCTTGTCGACGGATTCGCCTCTTCTTACCTTAACTTCAGCCACGGTTAATTACTCACTCTCCCTTCCTGTAGAGCCCCTGGAAGACCGCAGAGCGGTTCGGGGGAACACAAACTATTCAAACAGCACCGGCTTGTCACGTAGAAAACACCCCGGAATTATTCCCGGCCGATGCAGTGATAGGTGAACCCGGCATCGCGCATCTTCTTGGGATCGAAGGTGTTACGACCATCAATGATGACCGGGCACTTCATGACGCTCTTCAGTTTCTTGAGGTCAAGGTTTACGACGTCAGGCCATTCCGTAAGGATCAGCAGCAGGTCGGCGTCCTTGGCGCACTCAAGCGGGTCGGCATAGTAGTCCAGTTTTGGGTGTATTTCCTGGAACTTCTCCTGGGCAATCGGGTCCCAGAGTTTGAGGTGCGCCTTCTGTTCAAGGAGCTGCGACACAAAGTAGAGGGACGGAGCCTCGCGGATGTCGTCCGTGCCCGGCTTGAAGGCCAGGCCCAGGATGGAAACCACCTTGTCCTGGACGACCCACAACTCATGCTGGACCTTCTGCATGACGTGTTCGCGCTGGGAGTGGTTGATCCGTTGCACTTCCTTGAGCAGCTCGAAGTCATAGCCAAGCTGGTCGGCAAGATGAACAAAGGCATCCACGTCCTTCGGGAAGCACGAGCCGCCGAAGCCGACTCCGGCCTTCAGAAAGCGGGGGCCAATGCGCTTGTCCAACCCCATGCCGTGTGCGACCTGTTCCACGTCGGCACCTGCGAGCTCGCACACGCGGCTGACGGCGTTGATGTACGATATCTTTATGGCGAGGAACGAGTTCGAAGCGTGCTTGGTCAGCTCCGCGCTGGCGATATTCATCTCAAGCAACTTGGCCCCCTTGCGCGTGAGGGGCTCATACACCTCTCGAAGAAGCTTTGCCGCACGTTCGCTCTCGATGCCGACGACAATGCGGTCGGGATCCATCGCGTCTTCGATGGCCGAACCCTCGCGTAGAAACTCAGGGTTCGAGGCGACATCGAACGGCACATCGGCGCGGGAGTACTTGGCAACCGTCCGCTTGAGCTGCTCGGCGGTATTCACCGGCACGGTGCTCTTCTCGACCAGGAGGCGATAGGACGTCATGTGTTCGGCGACCTTGCGGCCGACCTGTTCGACATAGGAGAGGTTGGCCTGACCCTTGTAGCCGGGCGGCGTGCCGACCGCGATGAAGATTACCTCGGCAAAATCGGTGCCCTCGGCAATGGAAGATGTGAAGCGGAGGCGACCGGCAGTGACGTTGCGGGCGACCATTTCCTCGAGGCCGGGTTCGTAGATCGGCAGCTTGTTGGCCTTCAGCATCTTGATCTTGCGCTCGTCGTTGTCGACGCAGAGCACCTCATGGCCGAGATCTGCAAAACAGGTGCCGCTTACCAGACCGACATAGCCCGTACCTACAATAGTAATCTTCATTCGGTTTCCTCGCCTTCGCATCTACGTACTGCACGAAACCTTGGCATCCTAGACGGCCGGCGGGCAGAAATCAACCCGGGGAATGGGGTTGGTCAGGAGGCACGGCGTCTGGTAGAAAGGCCGGAAGATGATGAAGAAATGTGTTGTTACCGGGGCCAGCGGGTTTCTTGGGGCCGACATGGTGAAGCGGCTCTCCGCCGACTTCGAAGTCATCGGACTGGGGCACAGGCACGCAGGCGTGGGGCACCGCGTCGTGGACCTGCGCATCCGGGACGAGTTTCGGAGGGTGTTGGAGGAAATTGCGCCTGACGTGGTGGTACATGGGGCGGCGTTCCGGGATCCCGATTTCTGTGAGGACCATCCGGACCAAGTGCGCCCGCTCAACGTGGGTGCTGTGGAGACGCTCGTCGAAACGTTGCCTGCGGGGGCCAAGCTGGTACTGATCAGCTCGGACTATGTTTTCGACGGCAAGAATCCACCCTATGCTGAAGATGCACGGCGTTGCCCGGTGAATGAATACGGTCGCCTGAAGGTCGAGGCGGAGGACGTGGTGGCGCGGCGGCCGGGATCCATCATCGTGCGCACCCCGCTGATGGTCGGTGCGGAACAGCATGTTTCTGCCCCGGGGTTTATCGGCCAGACTATCGAGGTCCTGAGGGCGCGACAGCCGGCCGAGTTGGACAATGTCTTGATTCGCTTTCCGACGTGGACGTGGGATGTGGCGTGTGCGGTGGCCTTCCTGCTGGAGCGGCGGGGGGAGGGGGTATTCCACGTGAGCGGGCCTACGGGGGCGACGCGCTATGAATTGACGCTGCAGGCGGCGGCGGTGCTGGGGGTTCCCACGGACCACCTGACGCCCTCAACCCGGGTGGTGCTCCGCAGGGCGGCCCGGCCGGACAACTCCCAACTGGCCCCTTACAGACTCAAAGGCATGGGGTATGCTCAGTTTACTGAATTCCGTGCTGTGGTGGAGAAAGTCCTTCCTTTCTTTGGTCCGGCCGGCAATTAGGGCTGGTTTCTGCGGTATTTCGCGGTGCCGATGATGTGATCGGCAAACGGACGAAGTTTCGGCTTGATCTATGAACGCCAAAACATAAGTTAAGAGGCCCATTAGCTAAAACGCTTAAGCAATTTTTCGTCGAATGAATGAAGGAGTAAGCTGATTATGGACCCGACCCCGACAACTGACATGCACGTGCCGGAGGAAGTCTCCCGTCTTTGGGACCTTGCCTACAATACATGGTGGTCATGGACACCGCGGGCCCGCTCGCTGTTTTCATCCGTGGATAAACCGCTCTGGTCGCTCTACCGCAACCCTGTCCAGTTGCTGCTGAACATTCCCCGCTACCGCTGGGCGAGCCTGATCAATGACGGTGGCTCGTTCATGTCGGAATACCGGCGGGTGATTCGCGATTTCGACCGCTATCTCGACCCCGAGGCCGACACGATTTTCAAGAAGATGGCCCCCGATTACCGTGGCGGTCCCGTGGCCTACTTCAGCACGGAGTTTGGCCTTCACGAGAGCATCGGCATCTACGCCGGCGGTCTCGGTGTCTTGTCGGGTGATCACGCCAAGGCGGCGAGCGACATGGGCCTCCCGTTCGTCGGCGTTGGCCTCCTGTACCGGAACGGCTACTTCCGCCAGAACATCGATCCGGACGGCCGGCAGCATCACATCTTCAACGAATTCGATTTCAGCCGTCTGCCGTTGCGGCCGCTGCACACGTCCACGGGGCGGGACCTGGTCATTTCCGTGGAGTTCCCGGGCCGGACGGTCTGGGCCCGCGTCTGGCAGCTAACGGTCGGTCGTGTGAAGCTTTACCTGCTGGATACGGACATCCCGGAGAACGACGAAGCGGATCGTCCCATCACCTCGCAGCTTTATGTGCGCGGGCGCGAAATGCGGTTTTGCCAGGAGTTTCTGCTGGGCGTCGGTGGTGTTCGAGCGCTGCGCGAACTTCGCATTCAGCCCGCGTGCTGGCACATGAACGAAGGTCACTCGGTCTTCCTCGTGGTTGAGCGCCTGCGTGAACTCATGCGGGATGGACTGACGTGGAAGGATGCGGTGGAGGCAGTTCGGGCCAATACGGTTTTCACGACGCACACGCCGGTCCCGGCGGGCAACGAGACGTTCGACTTCGGCCTTGTGGAAAAACATATCGCCGGCTTTGCAAAGACGATGGGTGTGGACGTGGGGCATATCCTCGAGTTGGGCAAGTCCTACCCGGACGGCGGCGGCCAGCCGTTCAACCTGACCGCGATTGCGCTTCGACTCAGCAGCTATGCGAACGGCGTCAGCAAGCTTCATGGCGACGTGTCGAACGACATGTGGCGGCACCTCTATCCCGGCCAGAATCAACCGATCAAGTCCATTACCAACGGCGTACACGTGGCGACCTGGCTTGGGCACGATATCCGCACATTGTTTGAAGAGCGGATCGGCGCCGATTGGCAGGAACAGAGCACGAACAAGGAGTATTGGAAGGCGGCGCAGAATCTCAGCGACGAGGAGTTGTGGGATGCGCACACGAGCCAAAAGGACCGCCTGATTCGCTTGGTCCGTCACCGCCTGGTTGAGCAGTTCGCGCGCCACGGCAAGAGTCCGGATGAGATGCGCGAGGTCGCGCACATGCTCGATCCCAACATCCTGACCATCGGCTTTGCACGGCGTTTCGCGACCTACAAGCGCGCGGGCCTGATCTTCCAGGACTACAACCGTCTACGGGCGATCATCACGAATCCGGAGCATCCGGTGCAGATCATCTTCTCCGGCAAGGCGCATCCCGCCGATCAGCCGGGGCAGGATCTGGTTCGGCATATCGTCAACATCGCGTTCCACTCGGAACTGCGCGGTCGCATATTCTTCGTTGAGGACTATGACATCCGGATTGCGCGGCATCTCGTGCAGGGCGTCGAGGTCTGGCTGAATACGCCGCGCCGTCCGCGGGAAGCCAGCGGCACGAGCGGCATGAAGGCGGCGATGAATGGTGCCCTGAATCTCAGCATCTCCGACGGCTGGTGGCCCGAGGCCTGCAATGGCAAGAACGGGTGGATCATCAATGACGGTCGTCAGTTCGACAACGAGGAGATGCAGGACTACAGCGACGTCGGGTCGTTCTACGAGATCCTCGAGCGCCAGGTGATTCCGGCGTACTACGGGAACCGCAAGAAGAACGTGCCGGTGGATTGGATCGCGATGATGAAGGAAAGCATCGCGACCATTCTTCCCGCGTTCAGCGCCGTGCGCATGCTTGAGGAATACACCCGCGAGGCATATCTTCCGGCTGCCGAGCGTGGCGCGGCCATAGCGCGTCCCCGTCACTGATCTGTCGGGACTTTCGAATCCTGCAGCCGGCGAGGTTCAGATCGCCGGCTGCAGGAGGAGATAAACCCAGTTGGCAAGCACCAGCGCAATCGCTGTGCCGATCACCACTCTCCAAGCCGAACGCGAGAGGTTCTCCACGCGCACTCTCGGAAGCCGGAACAGCACGACGAGCCATGCGTAGATGGTGTAAAGCGCGCCGGCTGTCACGAGCGTTGTGGCGAGGGGTTGGAACGCGAAAGCCTGCAGCCAGTGACCCTGCAGCAGCACCTGCGCGGCGCGGAACGATCCACAGGCAGGACAGGGGATGCCGGTCGTTCGGTGGAAGGCGCAATAGATGCCCCGCTCGGCACCGAATGTGACCACAAGGAGGAAGGCGACAGCGAGCAGGGGGATGAACAGAACGCCCCAGACCAATTCATGGTCGAGTTCGCCCTTCGTCAGCTTTCTGAACGACAGGTTCAAACGCGCTCCTGCAAGAAGAAGGGCAACCGCCTGAGCGGTTGCCCTTTCGTGAACATCCGTTGAGAAGGATCAGACCTTCTTCAGGCCCTTGAACCATTCATCAGCGTACTTGCCGATGAGCGGGAGGGGTTTCTGCTCGCCCTTGATGGCATTGGCAAGCCCCATGATGTCGA
This sequence comes from Verrucomicrobiota bacterium, assembly GCA_036821485.1. Classification (GTDB taxonomy): domain Bacteria; phylum Verrucomicrobiota; class Kiritimatiellia; order CAIQIC01; family JAGNIJ01; genus DAISJM01. The sequence goes on from DAISJM010000008.1 coordinate 16,733, forward strand.
GCACCAGGAGGAATATCCACCCGGCCATCAGGATGATGACTCCAACGCACACCACCATCAGGATGGAACCGATGACCGACACGACGACGCCCGCGAGCCACAGCAACAGACATTGCTTGGCGTGATACAGCGAGTACTCGTTGTTCCGCGTAATCAGCGGGATGAGAAAGAACGGCAGGCCGACGAGCCCAAGCGCGTACGACAGGATGGCGAACGTCTTACCTTCTTCCACTTCCTTGGATACGGGGGCGGGTGTCGGAGGAACTTGATTAGTGTCATTCATGTTGACCCCTTTCTGGATTGCTCCATTTCTGCCCATGAATATGGATCAAAAAGTCCGGCGCTCAAGCAAAAAACCGCGGGGCAAAAAAAGCCGGCCAAGCTTTGGGGCTTGGCCGGCTCAATCATATAACCTGGAAGGCTTACTTCTTGCCCTTGGCGAGAATGGCGTCGACTTCCTTCTCGGCAGCGACCCAGTTAGCCTGCGGGTCGACCTGGAAGCCGTGCTTTTCAGCGCGGAAATAGGCAGCCTGTTCGATCATCTTGAACCGCTCTTCAGCGGACACGGTTTTAACCGGGGCTGACTTGGCGGGAGCGGCCTTGGCGACCGGCGCCTTCTTCTTCGCTGCGACGGGGGCGCGCTTCTGAGCGGGGGCTGCTGCGGCTGCAGCAACTGCGCTTGCGGTCAACGTCGTCTTGCCTTTGGGTGCCTTCTTGGCCGTAGTTTTCTTTTTGAACATATCCATTGTATTTCCCTCCTGTTTTCCCAGTAATCTGGCAGGCCGCACTCTACACGCACATAGGGGCAAAGCAAGAGATAATATAGGGAAATTTTGTCGCATTTTCGTAAAACTCTGTTGAATATCTAGTTGCGCATTTTCTGATGTTTTGGGAGGGCCGGCATGGCTGAGAAACAGACGCTTGAACAGGAATTATCGGCATGGATTCGGGGCGCTTTTGCCTCGGTATTTTCCGGCGCTGATCTGGGGCAATTGTCCCCCTCTGTTGTGCCCACGGCGGATGAATCTTTTGGCGACTACCAGTGCAATGCCTGCCTTGCTTTGGCCAAGCAATTGAAGCGACCACCTCGTGCCGTGGCGCAGGCGGTGGTGGATGGAGCAGGAGTTCCAGACTCGATCCAGAAGATCGAAATTGCGGGGCCGGGCTTTTTGAACTTCACCCTGAAGGCCGAATGGCTCGCCGAGCGCCTGGCGCGGATCCAGGAGGACGAGCGGTTGGGCACGCCGGCTGTCGGCACCGGACGCACGGTGGTCATTGACTACTCCAGTCCCAACGTGGCCAAGCCCATGCACATCGGCCACATCCGTTCTACGGTGATCGGCCATGCGTTGGACCGTATGCATCGTTTTCTGGGCTACCGGGTGATTGCGGACAATCACCTCGGCGACTGGGGCACCCAGTTCGGCATTCTGTTGCTGGGCTGGAAGCGGGATCGCAACGAAGACGCCTTGCAGACGGATCCGATTTCGGAGCTGGAGCGCATCTACAAGGCCACCAACGCGGCGTGCGATGCCGATCCGGCGCAACGGGAATTGGCCCGCCAGGAATTGGTCAAGTTGCAGCAGGGCGATGCGGACAATTTGAAGATATGGGAGACCATGCAGCACCTCTCCCAGGCCCAGTTCAACGAGATCTATCAGCGACTCGGCGTGCGCTTCGATGTCACCTTGGGTGAGAGCTTCTATAATCCTCGTTTGTCCGGGGTGGTGGAGAGCCTGCTGTCGTCGGGCGTAGCGCGCGAAACGTTGGGTGCCATCGGGATCTTTTCCGACGGGAAGATACCCGACAAGGAGGACCCCTTCCGCATCAGCCGTGATGGCGAATGGGTGGACAATCCCTGCCTGGTCCGCAAGAGCGACGGCGGGTTCAACTATGCCACCACCGATCTGGCCACGTTGGACTATCGCATGGAGACGTGGGCCCCGGAGACCATTCTCTACGTGACGGACGGCCGCCAGCAGTTGCATTTCCGCCAGATCTTTGCCGCGTTCCGGCGCTGGCGTCCCGAAGCCCGGGTCAACCTGGAGCATATCTGGTTCGGCACCATTCTGGGGGCCGACGGGAAACCTTTCAAGACCCGCTCCGGGGATACGGTCAAGCTTCGCGAATTGCTCGACGAGGCGGAGGAGCGGGCGTACGCGCTGATGACGGAGAAGAACCCCGAGGTCGACGAGAAGGTCCGGCGCGAGATCGCCCGAGCCGTCGGCGTGGGGGCCATCAAGTACGCCGACCTGATGTCCAACCGGCAAAATGACTACGTGTTCAGTTGGGACAAGATGTTGTCGCTCGACGGCAACACCGCCCCTTATCTTCAGTATGCTTGCGCCCGTATTTCCAGCGTCCGGGACAAGTATCGCGAACTCTACCCGGACGGAGACCCGGAACGATGGCCGATCCGGTTGATGGAGCCCATCGAGCGGCGCCTGGCAATACGCCTGACCCGATTCCCGGACCTGGTGCAATCGGCGGCGCGTGCCTGCCGTCCCAATCTCCTGTGTGATTACCTGTTCGATCTGGCGCAGACCTACAGCAACTTCTACCAGAACGTCCCCTTCCTCAAAGCTGAGGAGGGCGTGAGGGAGAGCCGGGTGAGGCTGTGTAACCTCGTCGCAAAGACGTTGCGTTGCGGGCTGGCACTACTGGGCGTTGAGACCCCCCCGCGGATATGAGGTCTAGTCGTTGTCGCTTGGGCGGAGCATGTTCACGACGCTCAGGATGATCACGATGGCTCCGAAGAGAATGTAGCCGTAGAGGAAAGCCATCTGTTCTCTACCGAATGTCTCGTTGAGAAATATCCATCCCCAGCGATAGACGAAGAGGAAAGCCGTCAGCAGGCCGAGGCGTGTCGCCTTGAAGACCAGCGTGATGGTGAGGAGTACCATCAGGAGCATGAGTTCCAAGGTCGGTGTGGTGACCTGCGTCGTGCGCACAATGTGGAAGAATTCATTCATGGGCATCCCCTTTCCGTCACCCCTCTATCCTACCACGACGGCGAAGACGAGGATAGCTGTCACGTGTCGCTTTTCTCCGGTGCGCGGCTGTCGATGCCGCGCTCCAGTTCGCCGTGCTTCCGCAGTTCGCGTTTGAGAATCTTGCCCGCGGCATTTTTCGGGAGGTCGGCCATGAAGAAGACCTTGCGGGGTATCTCGTGCCGGCCGAGGCTCTCGCGACAAAATGCGCGCAGCTCGGTGGCCGTGGTCTCACATCCCGCCTTCAACGAGACGCAGGCCACGGCGATTTCGCCGTGCAGTTCGTCGGGTTCGCCGATGACGGCGGCCTCGCGCACGGCGGGATGCTGGTAGAGCCGTTCCTCAATGACGCGTGGGTACACGTTCATGCCGTTGACGATGATCATGTCCTTCTTGCGGTCGACGATGCAGAAGTAGCCGTCGTCATCCTCGGTTCCGAGGTCACCCGTTCGGAACCATTCCTCGAAGAAAGACTTGGCCGTCTCCTCGGGCTGTTGCCAGTAGCCCTTCATGACGTTGGGTCCGCGCACGCAGATTTCGCCGATTTGTCCGTGTGGCAGTTCCCGGCCCTGTTCGTCGAGAATCCTCATCTGAACCCCGGGGATGGGCAGGCCAACGGAACCCGGCTTGCGGAGTCCGCCGATCGGGTTGACGCAGGTGACCGGCGAGCATTCGGTGGGGCCATCGCCCTCGTAGATGATCTTGCCGAAGCGCGCCTCGAACTGGCGCATGATTTCCACGGGCATGGCCGCCCCGCCGGAGATGGCGTGCCGAAGTGTCGCCAGCATGGATGTGCATTCGTCCGGCAGCCGGAGGAGCAGATTGTACATGCTGGGAACGCCCATGAAGATTGTTGCTCGATAGTGTTGAATCGCCCGGGCTGTGGCTTCCGGATCGAACTTCGGCAGGGGGACGATGGTGCAACCAAACAGCAGCGAACTCAGCATGGATGCCGTGGCTGCGAACGCGTGGAACATGGGCAGAACGACGAGGATAATGTCCTCTCCGGGCCGCAGCCCGAGCGCATGAACCACGCTCGTTGCATTGCTGACAAGATTGCGATGGGTGAGCATGGCGCCCTTCGGACGGCCGGTTGTACCGGAGGTGTAGAGGATCACCGCCAGCTCCGCTGGCGGATGGTTCGCGGTTTGCGGTTCATGGTTCAGGGTTTCGGAGAACGGTGTGTCGCCCAAGGGATTCTTGTCGCCGATGCAAACCCTGAACCCCGAACCCTGAACCGGAAACCCGGCTGCCTGGACAGCCGGGGCAAACGCCTCGTGGTAGATCAACGCCTTGGCCCCGGCATCTTCGAGAATGAAACTGACCTCCTTCGGGTTGAGCAGCAGGTTGATTGGTACGACCACGGCATTGGCTTTGAGGATGCCGAAGTAGGCGATTGCGAAGGCATCGGAATTCATGCAGTAGAGGCCAACCCGGTCGCCGGTGCCGATGCCGCGAGCCGCGAGGAACGCAGCCACGCGGTCGGTTAGGTTGTTGAAGTCGCCAAAGGTTACGGTGCGCTCCGCAAACAGAATAGCGGGGTGATGGGGCAGCCGGGCGGCGGTTTGACGGACCAAATCGTGCAGTGTTGCGGCGCTGACATCGTCGACTGGCTCCATGGCAACCTCCGTGAGGCCGCGATTCTAGGCAAAGCAATGTCTGGAAACAAATCGTATTAAATGGACCGAAATAGGCGGTTTCCGGGCAGAAGGGGCTTTGGCGGGGCTGTTTTCTTGACTTTACGCCCCGTTTTCGATAGGGGTAGGCCATCAAGGTGGTCAATTGTCCAGGGGCGTTCAGGGTGTTCTAAGAGGGTTTCCCATGCAGCCACGTTTTTGTCAGAAATCGACAGTCGGGATCCTTGTTGCAACCGCTCTCATAAGCCTTTTGCCCGCTGCGCGCGGTCAAAGTACGCCGGGTGCTTGGCATGAGGTCGGAGCTTTGAAGCGTGCCAAGGGCGGTGAATCCGCACGTGTCAGAGCCGTTGCGAAGGGCAAGGAGTCCATCGATCTGACCTACAGCATGCCGCGCGCATCTGTTCAGCGCGTCGACATTGACAAGGATCGCGTGTTGCTCGGCAACGCACCACTCTCCGGCGGAGCGGGTATGCCCCGGCTTCCCGTCATTCCCGCGCGCGTGCTGATTCCTGCCGGGTGCGAAGTCGATTCGATTCGCGTTGTGCAGGGTCGACAGATTCCGATCGACGGGAAGTTCAACGTCGAATGTGCCCAGCAGCCATTTCCGTTGGTGCCCGGCGTGAAGCCCAAGGCGACGATGCCTGATCGAAAAGTCTATGACTCAGACACGCCGTATCCGCCATCGCCGTACACGGTCGTGGGTGTGCAGAAGAAGCGGGGTGCTTCCGTTCTGTTGGTGAATCTCAATCCGGTCGAATATCGTCCCGCGAGCGCGCGGCTGTCGTACCGGGAATCCATGTCGCTTGAGGTGAAGTTCCGGCCCGCGAAGGAGAGAGGGAAGATCAAGTTTCGTGATTCGTCCCTTGGGTCGCTGACCGAAGGCGTGGACAATCCCGAAGCGATTGAAACCTACGAAGAGCCTGTTGCGCAGGATGGCGGCGTCGCACCGCTGGGGCTGTGCAATCCGGCTGACCACTACGAATACGTGGTTGTCACCAGCGAGCAGATGAAGAACGCCTGCACCGATTACTCGCTGACGAACCTCGTGGCGCACCGGCAGGCGCAGGGCATTCCCTCGATCCTGGTGACGGTGGAGAACATTTACACGAACTACTCCGGCGTGGACAACGCCGAGAAGCTTCGCAACTTCATCATCGATGCCTACAACAACTGGGAGACCGAGTACGTGCTGTTGGGTGGGGATACCGGGGTGGTTCCGATGCGCAAGCTCTGGTGCGTGGCCTGGGGGGGCAGCAGCTACCAAGACCACATACCGAGCGACCTCTATTACCAGTGCCTCGACGGCAACTACAATTCCGACAATGACACGTACTGGGGCGAGACAACGGACGGTCCGGGTGGCTCGGATGTGGACTTGATGGCCGAAGTCTACGTCGGCCGTGCCTCGGCCGAGACGACGAACGAGATGGCGAATTTCGTCTACAAGACGCTCGCGTACGAGACCGCCCCGGAGGCGACGGAATACCTGCGCAGCGCGCTGATGTGTGGCGAGTACCTCGGATTCGGCGGAATTTCCGATTACGCGACGGCCACAATGGAGGAAATCCGGTGGGGCGCCAACACCAACGGCTACGCGACGGAAGGCTTTGCCTCCTGTGAACTGTTCGAGGTCGGCACGCTCTACGACAGCCCGACCTATACCTGGGCGAAGAGCAATCTTGTCCAAATCATAAACTCGGGTGAGTACAGCATCATCAACCATCTCGGCCACGCGAACTACAACTACGTGATGAAGTTCTACAACGCTGACGCGGATGGGTTGACGAATCGCAACGTGATGTTTGCCTATTCGCAGGGCTGTATCCCGGGCAATTTCGAGTCGGACTGCGTGGCCGAGCACCTGACCACGTCCACCCGATTCGGCATGTATGCGGTTGTGTTCAATTCGCGTTATGGCTGGGGCATGAACTATTCGACCGACGGTCCCAGTCAGCGCTTTGATCGCGAGTTCTGGGATGCGTACTTCGGCGAGAAGATCATCGAGATCGGCGCCATGAATGCCGACAGCCACGAGGACAATCTCTGGGATATAAACGGCGAGTGCATCCGCTGGTGTTTCTACGAGAGCAATCTCTTTGGCGACCCTCGGACGCCGATGCGGGGCCAGTTCCTCAACGACTCCCTGGCGCTAACGCCGGCCGTTGGGTTCAGTTCGGCCGGCGGGTTGGGCGGCCCCTTCAATCCGGTATCGAAGACCTACCTGATCCAGAATACGTCCACGAATCTTGGACTCAGTTGGGGCGCCTCCTGCGCGTCGAACTGGATATCCATCTCGCCGACTGGCGGCGTATTGGCGGCAGGCGGACGGACCTCCTTCGTGGTGTCTGTCAACGCGAACGCGAACGTGTTGGGCGAAAGGCGCTACTACGCGACGCTGGCGTTCACGAATCGGACGAACGGCAAGGGCTCGTGCGCCCGCGGCATCGACCTCCTGGTCAACAACGCACCGCGCATAACCAACTCCTCCATCCAGGCTGGCAGTGTCCACCCGGCGGGCACCTTGGTATACACGGCCTACTTCAACGACCGCATGCAGCGTGCGACGATGGACAGTTCCGATTTCGCGCTGACGGGGAGTGTGGGCGGTGTCTATACGCCCGCAGCGTGGAACTACGATACCAACCGGATGACCCTGACGCTGAACTACTACCAGAGCCTGCCCGAGGACACGTATACGCTGACCCTGTACAGCGGCGACGGGCGCCTCGAGGATGTGGAAGGTCTGAATCTGGACGGCGAGGCGACGGCGTGGCCGATCCCGCCGAATGTTTCCGGCGACGGTGAAGAGGGCGGAGATTTCTCCTTCAGCTTCTTTCTCGACGCGGGCACGGTGGCCTATCCCACGCCACTCAAGGCAAAGAAGCCGGCCGGCAGTTTGATCTACGATCCGTCGGTCACCGCATGGATACAACCTGCGGGAGATACGGATCGTTTCACGCTGTCGCTCGACAGCAACCAGACGCTGACCATCATGGTTGATCCCTCGGAGTCGACCTTCCGTCCGCGCGTGGATCTCCTGGGTCCGACCGGCGCGAGACTGGGCGGTGCGACCAGTGTGACGGCGGGTGCCTGTGCCCTCCTTCAGTCCGCTGCGATCACGACGCCCGGCATCTACACGTTCGAAGTGGGTGGTGTGGGTGTGAGCACGGGCCGCTACACGGCACAGGTTGTGCTGAACTCCGCACTTGAAGAAGAGATGTGCGATGGCGCGGTCAACGACACATTGGCGACGGCGCAACGCCTCACCAACAGTTTCATCACGCTTGAAGGTCGTGCCGCGCGAGGTGCGGTGATGGGCCGGACGGCATCGGGGCAGTCCGATTACTACGCCTTCCAGTTACAGTCGAACGACGTGATCACGCTGGCTGCTACGGCGCTGGTGGGTGATGAGCCCGGGCTGGAACTCTACAGCCCGGCGGGCGCGCTGATCTCCTCCGGCGTGACGGGCTTCGAGAACGTATCGCGCGCGATCCAGAACTATCGCGCCACGGTGGGCGGTTGGTATGGTGCGCGCATTACCGGGGTGGGGGGCGATTACAGTTTGGTGGTCACGCGCAACGCGAGCTTTGACCTCGAGGTGAACAGCGCCCTGACCAACGCACAGGATATCTCCGCAACGGCCATCCTGCTGGGGGCGGTCGCCGCGTCATCCGTGGCGATCACCGATGAACTGGAGCCTAACGATGACGGACTCGTGGGCTGTACGACCAACGATCTAAAGTTGGCCAACGACTGGTCCGGCGCCTTTGTCGCGGTCAGCAGCACGACCTATCGGGCCCAGATCAGCGGGAAGATCAGCGCGGGATACGATGTGGACTGGGACTTCTTCAGGGTCAGCGCGGGCCCGGGTGACTCCATCACCATCATGGAGAATGGGGTCAGTCTGAGTGATCCCTACATCCACCTGTACGACCGGAACGGTTTGAGGCTGGCCTATGACGACGACAGTGGCGATGGGCTCAACTCGCGCCTGACGTTCACCAACTTCGCCTATCGCGGTGACTATTATGTGGTGGGTGATTCCTACGGCGGGGGGACCGGTACGTATACCTTGATCAGCTATCTGACGACGCCTGTGCCACCTGTGCGAGCGGATGACGACTTCGTCAAGGTGAGTGCGGTCGCCGGCGATAGCCTTGTCATCCGGACCACGACGCCGGGCGACGGGACGAACGAGTTTGTAAACACGCTTGATCCGGCCTTGGAATTATACAGCTTGTCCGGTGTGTTGCTGGCGGCGGACGACAACGGCGCGGCGGATCACCGGAATGCGCTTCTTCGTTATAACGTGGCATCCTCGGGTGTCTACGTGGTGCGCGTACTGTCCAGCAGCGGTACGGGAGAGTACACGGTGGGACTGCCGAGGAGATTGGGTCCGCTGCAGGTCTTGTTCCGCGATCCCGAGTCCGTGGCGCGAGAGAACGATGGAACCGTGGTGCTGCCGGTTATCCTGACGGCGACCACCTCGGCCACCGTGCAGGTGAGCTACTCCGTGGTCGGGGGCACAGCATCCGCCGGGGCAGATTATGTCGCCGGCAGCGGAACCCTGACCTTCCAGCCCGGTCAGATTTCCACGGGCATCACGGTGACGCTGCTCAACGACGCGCTGGATGAAGGAACGGAGACCTTCAGCATCAGACTGTCCAATCCGGTGAACGCGCAGTTGGGTGAATACCCGACGAACCGCTGCGTGATTGTGGATGACGAGCGGCCGCTGAAGGTTTCGTTCGACACGGCCTACCAGGAGGTTACCGAGACCGCCACGAATGCCGTTATCCGGTTATTGCGGTCGGGCGGATTGGATGGCCAGATCACGGTGGATATTGCCACGGTCGACGGCACGGCCAAGGCAGGCGATGACTATAAAGCGGTGACGGGCACGGTGGTGATGGCCGACGGCTTGCTGACGGCGACGGTGGCCATACCCGTGGAGCAGGACACGCTCGACGAAGTGGATGAGTCTTTCAGCGTAACATTGAGTCGTCCATCAGCAGGCGTGACGCTGGGGGTGCCGGCCACCACGACGGTGACGATCCTCGACTTCAAGATGCCGCGCACCAACATGCTCTCCAACGCCAACTTCGAGTTGGGGATAAGTGGTGGTTGGCAGGGCATCTCGCAGGTGGGCAGTGCCGACTGGGCCGCGCTGGCGGGTGCCAGCGGTGTTTATATTGCCGGGTGGAACGGATACAGCTACGGCGCCATCTCCCAGAAGGTAAATGCAGCGCGCGGAACGTACACCTTTGCCATTTGGGCCAGACGCGAGGAGGGTTACAACACCCGAGAGACGCAACTCCGGCTCGAGTGGTTGGATGCGTCGGGCGTCCAAGTATGTTCACCCACTATCGCGGACGGGAGCCGGCTTCCTGCCGACGGCGGATGGCATCATCTGTACGTGACGGGTAAGTGCACGAACTCCAACATCGCCGCTGTGCGTGGGGTGTTCTACTCGGCCTTTGGCATCAAGTTGTCGGACCGCTGCAGTCTGATGATCGACAATGCTTCATTGTATCCCGGCGTCTACACGGGAGTGTACGCCGTGGCCAACGGAGGTTTCGAGGTGGGCGAAGGCAATGAATGGAGGGGCAGTTCGTGGTATGCCTTGCCGGAGCGTGTCGGCAACGGTCGCGAAAGCTGGGCCGGTCATTCTGCGGATTGGGGCATGGCGTTGTATGGATGGGACGCTTCGTCCAACGACTTCACTTCGCGTATTGCGCAGAACCTGACGCCCGGCGGTGGTACACACACCTTCTCCGTGTGGATGAAGCGTGAGTCGAACTTCCTGCTCACCAGCGCCGACCTGGTGGTGGAGTGGTATGACGCCAGCTTCACCAACAAGGTGCAGGCCGACAGTGTCAGTTCCTGCGCGGTACCGGCGGATAACACATGGCATCAATATCAGGTCACGGGCACCTGCGAGTCGACCAACCTGTTCGAAGTTCGCTTGTCTCTCCTGGCCCGATATCAGCAGAACACGAACAACGTGGGGAATCGCGCGATGGTGATGGACGATGCGCTGTTCTATCGCGGGGCAACCGACACGGATCAGGACGGGTTGCCCGACGAGTGGGAATCGACCTACTTCACCAACTCGCTGCTGGCACAACCCGGTCTGGATGCGGATGGCGACGGTGCGAACAACTACCAGGAGTACCTCGCGGACACCTGCCCGACCAACGTGGGATCCTGCTTCGATGCCGCATTGGACGGCGGGGCCGGCGCGGGCAACGACATCGCGTTCTATGGCTCGGCCAATCGCGTTTACACGCTGCTCTTCACCACGAATCTATTCCCCGTGCCCGCGTGGCGCACGGTGCAGACCGGGATTCGGGGCCAGGGCGGGGAGACGCACATCCAGCACAGCACGGGCGCAGGCATCGGATACTACCGATTGAAGGTGGATCTGCCCTGACGAGTTGTTTGCTGCAGCCGGCGTCTAGTACTGGTATTGGCTGCCGCCAATGAACTCGCGGATGAGCGAGTTCTTGGCAATGCAACTGTCGTCCGCGACCTCGGTCATGGGCAGGAACATGTCATATACCCGCTTCGCGCGCATATAGGCGTCCTGCTTCTTTGCATTGTCGCGGAATTTCTCGAGCGCTTCCGGGAAGAACTTGAAGAGGCGGTTCTTCAGAATCGGCAGCTCAAACGGCATGGCGCTGTTGACCAGGTAATCCACTGTGCCGATGAAGGGAATGATATTCCGCAACTCGCTGCGGCGGACGTAGTGCCAGTGGGCGAGGGTTTCCAGCGGCTTGAGGTTCCGGTGCCAACTATCGCGGATCATGCGCCGCAGCAGCCGGTTATCGGTCCATCGCATGAATGTGCCGTCCGCCTTCCGAACCTGGCCGAGCGTCTCGATGTAGAGACGGAACTTCTTCTTTGCATCGATGCTCTTGGTCATCTCTCCGAAGAGGCCGTGCAGGCTGTCGATCAACAGGATTTGGTTGGGTTTCAGCTTCATCTCGTGCACGTCCAGCTTTCGCGTGCCCGTCTTGAAATCGTAGTGCGGCGTCTTGATGGTCTTGCCGGCCAGCAGGTCTGAAAGGTGCTGGTTGATCAACTCCAGATCGAGCGCCTGAGGGGTCTCGTAGTCGTAATCGCCGAACTCATCCTTCGGATGCATTTCGAGATCGAAGAAATAGTGATCGACGTTGATGGCCACGAGTTCCATGCCGGCCTTGGTGAGGGCCTCGCTGGTCTTGATGGTGGTCGTGGTCTTGCCGGAGGATGACGGGCCGGCGATGATGACCATGCGCACGTCGGGGAGCCGTTCGATCATGGCCTGCGCGCCCACCGCGACTTCGTCGCTGTAGCGCTGTTCGCAATCCTTCACCAGTTGGGGAAAACGTCCCTCCGCGACGATCTTGTTCAGGCCGTCAACGGTCTCGCAGCCATGGTCCATGTTCCAACGCAGGACTTCATAGATCCGCTTGTAGGGGATGTTGTCGGATGCCTCGACCTTGGGCGCGCGGGCGGCGCGGGCCTCGGCCCGTTCGTGCCGGTAGATAATGTACGCGCGGGAGGTTTTGACGTGGCCGCGCTTGATCAGCGTGGCCTCGACCAGGTCCTGGATTTCCTCGACGGAGGGGTAGGCCTTGGAGTCGTAGGTGTGGGCCAAGGCCTGTTCCACTTCGCGTGCCAGTGCGGCGGCTCTGTCGCGATCCTTGCCCCCAACGGAACTGGCCGCCTTGAAGATGGCGGTGGTGATGCGGTCCAGATCGAAGTCGACGATATTGCCGTCGCGCTTGATGATCTTCTTGACGGTGCTCTCGTTTGTCGTCATTCAGCACTCTCCTCTCTACTGGGGCACAGAAAACATACACGCGCCGCGCCGGGGGAGAAAGCCGGTGCGGAACACGTCAGTCGCTGAACTCGAGGAATCCCTCGAGTTTGCGAATGCGGGTGGGATGCCGCATCTTCCTTAAAGCCTTGGCCTCAATCTGGCGGATGCGTTCGCGGGTCACATTGAATTTGCGGCCCACTTCCTCGAGCGTCCGGGAGTAACCATCTGCGAGTCCGAACCGGAGGGTCAGAACTTCCTGCTCGCGCTCCGTCAGGGTCTTGAGCACCTCCTGCAGGCGGTCCTTCAGCAGGCTGTATGCCGTCATCTCGGAAGGATTTTCCGCAGTCTTGTCCTCGATGAAATCGCCGAAATGAGTATCTTCGCTGTCGCCCACGGGGCTTTGCAGCGAGATCGGCTGCTGGGCCATCTTGAGTACGGCGCGCACGCGGTCCACGGGGAGATTCATCTCCTCGGCCACCTCCTCGGGCGTGGGTTCGCGGCCGAACTCCTGCACGAGTTGCTTTTGCACACGCATGAGCTTGTTGATCGTCTCGATCATGTGCACGGGAATACGGATCGTGCGGGCCTGGTCAGCGATCGACCGGGTGATGGCTTGGCGGATCCACCACGTGGCGTACGTGCTGAACTTGTAGCCGCGGCGGTATTCGAACTTCTCCACCGCCTTCATGAGGCCCATGTTGCCTTCCTGGATGAGATCGAGGAAGGAGAGGCCGCGGTTCGTATATTTCTTGGCGATGCTGATGACCAGGCGGAGGTTGGCCTCGACCATTTCCGTCTTGGCGCGCAGGCCCTTGCGGAGCCAGGTCTTCAATTCCTTGTAATTATGCTCAAACTCGGGCCCGAGCATCCGCTGCTCTTCTTCCATCTGGTGCAGCTTGCGGGTCTCGTTGCGAAGCGCTTCCTGCTGGCCCTTGCTCTTCTGCGCGCGCTCGAGCTTGCGGATGTTATCCATGCAGCCCTTGACGCGGTGGTAGACCTCGTCGGCGATCGTGACGAAGTCCTCAATGGCCTTTTGCTTGAAGTAGAGCTTTTCACAACAGACCGCGAGTTTGTCCCGGGTCTGCTCAAAGGTCTTCAGCCGGCGCTGCCGCGCGGCGCGGCTCAGGCGGGCCTGCTGACAGACGGCGAACTTCGCGCCGACCGCCGAGTGCTGGCGGAGGATGTTCTTCCGCAGCGCGTTCAGCGTCTTCAGATACTTCTCGCGGCTGTCGACGTGCTTGTCGCTGATGATCCGGTCGAACCGTTCCTTGCCGGCTTCGAGCCGCTCGACCAGCGCGAGGCTGGCCTGGGTGAAGAAACCAAATTGCGTGAAGAGTTTGCGGGCGTTGATTTCCGCTTCCTCGATGCGCTTCGAAATCTCGACTTCCTGCTCGCGCGTGAGGAGGGGAACCTGGCCCATCTGCTTGAGGTACATGCGAACGGGATCGTCCAGCACGTCCATGCGCTGGGCCTGCCGTTCGCGCTCCTCCTTCTCCATCTGCGACTTGAAGCGCTGCTCGTCGGAATCATCGATCACCTCGATGTCCATGCCGCGCAAAAGGATCAGGATGCTGTCGAACTCTTCCGGGCTCAGTACGCTTTCCGGGAGGGCCTCGTTGATGTCGTCGTACGTCAGGTAGCCCTGTTCGCCGGCGAGTTTGAGCAAATCCTTGATCTTGGTGTTCCGCTCTTCGCGGTTCACCTTGATCTGGACCACTTCCTCACTGCCTGCAGAAGACGCTTTGGGCGCGTGCTCAGCCGCCGCTTTCTGATCCTTCGGCTTGGCCGGACGCGACACTTCCTGTTTGGACGTCTTGCCCTTCTTCTTACTCCGCTCAGCAGAATCTGCCGCTGTTTTTCCCATACACTCCTTAGAGAAAGGCGCAAAAAAGGCCTATTTTAGCCACGAGAGTCAAACAATATTTAGGATTCCCCTTTGTTCGTCAAGCGTAACGGTAAAGTTTGTTACGCCAAACTATTACCCCCGAAGGAGTTTTGGCGGTAGGGGAGATCGACCAAAAATGGATTTGGGGCAGGGGGCGGACGAGGGAGGGGGGGGTCCTACAGGTGCAGGATAGGGGCGGCTTTTTCCCAGCCCTGCTGCATCAGCTTGATATCAAGGGTCAACTGCTTGCTCTCCGCGTCCAGCGTGTCCCGTTCCGGGCCGGTTGCCGTCTCGAGGCGCTTCCTCAATTCCGTCCGCCGCCGTTCCAGCTCTTTTCGACGGATCACGAGAATCAGGTCTTGCGCGGCTTCTTCGGGCGAAACATCGTTACCCATTACCTTGGGCGGTGCCATCTGGATTTCGGCCGCAAGCCGCTGGCACTCCTCGTCTTCATCGGCCAGTTCCGACATCAGGTTGACCGTGGCGCCGCCGGGGGAGCTGATCAGCGCCTGGAGGATCTTCCGGCACATGTCGTCGGAAAGATACTCCAGCTTCATGAAGCGCCTCACGACCTCGGCCGTCTCGGGGAAGGTGGCGATGAGTTCGGCAAGCTGGATTTCCTCCGGCGGGTGCGATTTCCGCTGGATGGGGCCGGCCGCCGCGGCTGCGCGCGACGCGGGCCGTGCTGCGCGATCGAGTCGCACATTCAGGTCCTCGCGCAACGCGTTTTCGCTGATGCCAAGTTCGTGCGCAGCCTGGTGCAGCAAGCGGTCACGTTGCACCGCCGACGGCGCGTGCACGATTGTATCCAGGATTGCTCCGGCGGAGCGCATCAGCGCGGCCTCGTTGGAGAAATCCTCGCGCGCTCGCAGTACGCCGATGTGAAAGGTCAGGACCGATTGCGCGCCGCTTATGACCTTCTCGAAGGCGGCCGCACCCTGCTTGCGAATCAGGGAATCCGGATCCTCGCCTTTCGGCAGGGCGGCAATGCTGACACTGAGCCCGGCGCTGAACAGGACTTCGGCCGAACGCAGCGAGGCATCCTGACCGGCTTTGTCCGCGTCGAGCACGACGACAACGGAATCCGCGTAGCGCTTCAGCAGGCGAGCGTGGTCTTCCGTCAATGCCGTGCCTTGCGAAGCGACGGCCGTGGTGAAGCCGGCCGTGTGGCAGCGGATGACGTCGATCTGCCCCTCGCAGAGGATCGCCGTCCGGGTGTCCATGATGTTCCGGCGCGCGCGGTCGAGCGCGTAGAGCACGCGGCCCTTGCGGAAGAGGGGGGTCTCGGGGCTGTTCACATACTTCGCCACCTTGACGTCCTTCTCCATGATGCGGCCGCTGAAGGCGATCACGCGGCCGAGCTCGTCACGGATGGAAAACATCAGGCGGTTGCGGAAACGATCGTAGGGCTGGCCGTCTTCGGTGTGGGAGATGAGGCCGGCGGCTTCGAGGAGCTGCAGCGGGAGTTTCTTCTTGCGGCTCCACTGCACGAGGCTGTCCCGCCGGTCGGGCGCGTAGCCGATCAGGAAATCGCGCACCACGTCGTCGCCCAGGTCGCGCTCCTTGAGATAGGCGCGCGCGCGCTGGGCGGCGTCCATCTCCAGGAGGGCCCGCTGGTAGATCGCGGCGACCTCCTCGTGAATCTTGTAGAGCTCGCCCTTGTTCGAATCGGCGCCGCCATCGCCCTCGGACCACTCGATGCGCATGCCGACGCGCTCGCCGAGAATGCGCGCGGCCGTGCCGAAGTCGACGTTTTCATACTGCATGATGAAGCGGAACACATCGCCGCCCGCGCCGCAGCCGAAGCAGTGATAGATCTGGCGCTGGGGGTTGACGTGGAAGGAGGGGGACTTCTCCTTATGGAATGGGCAGAGCGCCTTGAACGAACCGCCCGCGCGCTTGAGCTGGAAGTAGGAGCCGATGACCTCGGCGACGTCGTTCGCGTTGCGAATCTGCTCGATGACGTCCTTGGAGATGATCTTCGGCATGGGTAAAGGTCCGCCGGTCAGTCATCCCCGCCGGTCATGTCTTCGCCGGCCGGGATCTCTTCGATGGTTTCGCCTGCAGGAATCTCGCGGATGTCCTCGCCGGCTGGAATCTCGAGGCTCTCGCCCGCGGGGATCTCCTCGACGTCGGTGATCTCGGGGAGTTCCTCTACCGCCTGAACGGCCGGCGCGAGTTGGGGATACTTCTCCGCCACCACGGGCCCGAGCGTGCGGTAGACGAACCCGCCGAGGACCGAGTCCTCGGCGCAGAGGCGGTGAAGTTGGGTGTTGGGAAGCAGTGCGAGGGCCAGCAGGCCCGCAGTGACGATGGCGAGCGTCTTGGCGAGTCCGGCCAGCGCTCCGCCGAGTTTCTCCAGCTTGCCCTTGAAGGAGAACTGCATCAGGTTGCGCAGCAGGATGCGGAGGAGGAGCATTAGGACGTAGGCGCCGATCAGCGCCACGACGAAGGCGGCCAGGTAGGCCGAGGTGTCCGTGCCGAGATTCGCCTTGTCCGTGAAGTACTCGCCCAGCGGCCTGTAGAGCCGCCAGCCGGCGTAGACGGCCAGGCCAACGCTGATCAATCCCGCCAGTTCGCCCGACAATCCCTTGGCCAGCCCGCGGATGAGGCCGAGCAGGATCAGGATGATCGCCACGATATCCACGATGTTGAACTGGGGCAGGTTGTCCATGCATCACCTCGAATGAAAACTTCCCCTACGTTAAGCACCCCTCCCGTCGCCCGCAAGCAACTTCGACGCCGCTGCGTCGGCGGTCGCCTCCGCGCCGTCCCGAACGCGAAGAAAGCAAATCCACTCTTGACGCGCATTTTTCGCGTCCGTACAATGCGTCTCCTAATAGGGGGGCGCGGTTGTCCCTCGTGTGTGAAGTAACGCGGAGGTGGGTGGAGATCATGTTTAATTTCAGCAAGCGAATCCTGATTGTCGGTTACGGTTCCGTTTCACAGTGCACACTCCCCATCCTGGTCAAACTCCTCAAGGTCCCTTTCGAGAACATCACCGTGATGGATTTCGAAGATAAGGCGAAGGACCTCGCGCCGTGGATCAAGAAGGGCATCCGCTGGGTTCGCAAGCGCATCACGGAAGACAATATGTCCGCCGTGCTGTCCAAATACCTCAAGGCCGGCGACCTGTTGATCGACCTGGCGTGGAACATCGATTGCTGCGAACTCCTCCAGTGGTGCCACGACCGCGGCGTTCTCTACGTCAACACCTCCGTCGAACTGTGGGACCCGTACGCGGGCGCCCCGAACAAGCCGCCGCAGGAGCGGACCCTTTACTGGCGGCACATGAACATCCGCCGCATGACCTCCAAATGGTCCAGGCCGGGCCCGACGGCGGTGATCGAGCACGGCGCCAACCCGGGCCTCATCTCGCATTTCGTCAAGCAGGGCCTGCTCGATATCGGCAGCCGGTCGCTCCGCGACCGCAAGATCACCGGCTCCCGCGCGAAGGCGGTGGAGCAGTCGATGTCCGAGCTGTGCTTCAACGAGCTGGCGATGCAGCTTGGCGTCAAGGTCATCCACGTCAGCGAGCGCGATACGCAGATCAGCAACGTGCCGAAGAAGGTCGACGAGTTTGTGAACACGTGGAGCATCGAAGGCTTCCGCGAGGAAGGCACGACCACGGCGGAGATGGGCTGGGGCACTCACGAGAAGGAACTGCCGCGGCTGGCTTTCGAGCACAAGAGCGGGCCGAAGAACCAGATCTGCCTTGCGCGCATGGGCATGAACACCTTCGTGGTGTCGTGGGTCCCGAACTACTGCATCCAGGGCATGATCGTCCGCCACGGCGAGGCGTTCACGCTCTCCGACCGGCTCACCGTCTGGAAGGGGAAGAAGGCGATCTATCGCCCGACCGTCCATTACGCCTACTGCCCGTGCGACAACGCGATCATCTCGCTGCACGAGTTGCGCGGCCGCGATTACTCGCTGCAGCCGAAGCTGCGGATCATGAACGACGAGATCACGTCGGGCGAAGACATCCTCGGCGCCCTGCTCATGGGGCACGGCTACAACTCGTGGTGGACCGGCAGCATTCTCGACATCGAGGAGTCGCGCCGGCTCGTGCCGCACCAGAATGCGACCACGATGCAGGTGGCCATCTCCGTCGTTGCCGCGTCGCTGTGGATGATTCAGAACCCGGACGATGGCGTGTGCTCGCCGGAAGACCTGCCGCATGACTTTGTGCTCAAGGTCTCCAAGCCGTACCTCGGCAAGTTCGTGTCCATCCCGTCGGACTGGACGCCGCTGAAGCACTACGAGAACCACTTCAAGGGCTACAACAATCCGCGGATCGACCGCAAAGACGTGTGGCAGTTCAAGAACTTCCTGATCACGGACGGGGATTGATCCCCGGATCGGGGCCCCGAACTTGGAACTTGGAACCTGACACTTGAAACGCGACCGAAGGGAGCTCTCATGAATCATGCGAAGCTGAAGGCCATTGCGAAGGAATACGGCACGCCGGTGTTCGTGGTGGACCACGATGCGATCCGTGAGAACTACCGCAAGTTCAAGAAATACCTGCCGCGCGTGCAGGCTTATTACGCGGTCAAGGCCAACTCGGCGCCGGAAATCGTCCAAACGCTGTACAAAATCGGCGCGAGCTTCGATGTGGCGTCCATGCCCGAGTTCATGCTCGTCTACGACAACATCCGGCACCTGCCCGCGAAGAAGCGGCAGGATTTCATCTGGGACAAGATCATCTACGCGCATCCGATCAAGGCCAACCAGACGTTGATCGAGCTCGACCAGTACAAGCCGCTGGTGACCTACGACAACTACGAGGAAATCCGCAAGGTCAAGAAGTACGCCCCGCATGCGGGCCTTGTGTTGCGCATCAAGGTGCCGAACACCGGCGCGATGGTGGAGCTCTCCTCGAAATTCGGCGCTGATCCCGGCGATGCCGTGAATCTCATCAAGGCCGCGCACGACGTCGGGTTGACGGTCGAGGGCATCAGCTTCCACGTCGGCAGCCAGACCACGAATTTCCAGAATTACGTGCAGGCCCTGCAGGTTGCCGCCGGCATTTTCAAGGAAGCCTGGTCGCGCGGGTTCGACAAGATGATCCAACTCGATATCGGTGGCGGCTTCCCGGCGCCGTACGACGAAAACGTCCGGCCGTTCCGCGAGTTGGCCGATACGCTCAACGCCGAGTTCGACCGGCTGTTCCCGAAGAAGGTCGAGATTCTTGCCGAGCCCGGCCGCTTCATGATTGCCACGGCCGGCACGGCTGTCTCCGAAGTCATCGGCAAAGCCGACCACGACGGCAAGCGCTGCTATTACATCAACGATGGCGTGTATCACACCTACTCGGGCATCATCTTTGACCACTGCAAGTACCCGGTGAAAGCGTTCAAGAAAGGTCCGACGCAAATCTGTTCCGTGTTCGGTCCGACCTGCGACGCGCTCGACACCATCGGCTTGGCCGAGCAGCTTCCTGATCTAAAGCTCGGTGACCTGGTGTACTCGGAAAATATCGGCGCCTATAGCGCCGCATCATCGACCTACTTCAACGGCTTCCCGCCCGCGAAAGTCGTCCACGTGAATATGTAGCAGGCAGGGCGACGCCGTTGTAGGCCGGGGCTCTGTCCCCGGCGTCTTGTCCCGCCGCCCGCAGAGGGGCGGCCTACATCTTCGTCTCCCATCCGTGCTATCTGCGTCATCCGCGGTGAAGAAGCTTTTCACGCCGAGGATCGCATCGAGGAACTCCGATGGGATTAACGGGATGGACAGGATTCCAATCCGATTGATCCTGTAAATCCTGTCCGAACATTCTCCGTGTTCTTCGCGTTCTCCCTGTGCTGTGTTGTGGAACCGTGACCTGATCAGCCGCAAGAAGGCACAGAAGGCGCAAGCGCCGCCATGCCCGTGATCTTGCGCGAGTCTGGGTCCACTACGGAGGAGGGATGCCGCCGGGGGCCCTCTTCTGAAGACGCGAGTCGTTGCTCGGGTTGGCGTCAATGAGGTGGGTCTGGAACTTGTGGATGGGACAGCCCACTCGTATGGATGCAACGACCCGGTCAAAGTCGGGCTGGCCAATGGCCAGCACATTCCCCGAAACGAAGACGAGCGCGATGTCGTCGTCGTAATCCTGGCTCGTCAGCAGGCACGAATCCTCTCTTCCGAGTTGCTTCACGTCAATTTTCAGCGTCACCGGCCCGCCGATGCGTTTGCCCACGCAGTCGAAGAACGCGGCGAGTTTCCAATGCTTGGCGGTCTCGGCCGTTTTCCCGTCAGCAGGGACGGACACGGTCTTGACCGAGATGTAATCCGGGGCGTCAACCGTGATCTTCCGGGAATACGGCTGCCGGGTCCCCACCCAGGTCTCCTTGCCCAGCGTCATGTCGGCCAGTCGAGCCTCCAGATTCATAGGATTCCAGGGTCCATCGGGCGGGACGCGGTAGGTGGTCAACGTCGTGCTCTCTCCTGGTTTCAGGACCAGCTGCATGGGGGACCGGATCTTGATGGAGCCGGTGATGTCCACGTCCTCTGCCGGCTTCCTGGGTTCGGAGTCGGTCCGACGCATCCAGGGCTTGGGGTTGTTGCTCTCGAAACGCAGCAGCCGCGGAAGCTTCTGCGGTTGCTGGCCCTTGTTGGTGATGGTGAACGAGAAGTTGATCCGCGAGTTCATGCACTCGTCCGGCTTGTTCGGGTCGTGGTAGAAGGGAATGTACTCAGCCTTGGCATCCGTGATTTCAAGGTTCACGAACGGATTGTTCGGCTCGTAATCGGCCATGTTCTCCCACGTTTGCGCGTAGGCGCTTGTGATCAACAGGAGTGGCAACAGGATAATTCCGATACGGCTGTGTGCAGCCGGTCTCTCACCATGATCGCAAGCATTTGCTCTTTGCAGGTTCATGATCAAACCTCCCCTTTTCAGAGTGAATGTGTCAGCGGAATCCAGAGGCTGTCAACCCCATCTTTTGCAGTCCAGCGCCAGCAAATCCCCCGCAAGTTCCGATCTTCGTCGTTGGTAGGGACGGTTCGCTGAACCGTCCGCTCTTCGGCCTGCATCCGCGTAATCTGTGTGATCTGCTGGCAATCTCTTCTCCCTTTCGTGTCCATTCGCGTATTTCGTGGTGGAAGTCTTTCCAAACATTGGAAGAATAGACGCATGCGTGTCCTTTTGATCACTCCGCCGATGACGCAGGTGAACTCGGCGTATCCTGCGACGCCGGTGCTCGCGGGTTTTCTTCGGTCGCGCGGCATTCGCCAGGTGGCGCAGGCGGACCTTTCCCTGGAACTTGCGCTCAAGCTTTTCTCCCGGCGCGGCATTCTCGCCATCGCGTCTGAACTCCGTCGCAAGCGACGCGCCAGACCACCGCGCTCGGTCGCCTCGTTCCTCGCGCAGGCGGCGGAATATGCTCGGCACGTGGATGGCGTAATCCAATTTTTGCAGGGCCGCCGTCCGGCGCTCGCGCGACGCTTTGCCTTGCGCGGCTTTCTTCCCGAAGGACCGCGGTTCGATGTCTTGGCGGAACAGGAGAAGGCGGGGACCCTCGACGCGTTGTTCGGGGCGATGCCGGAAGAGGAGCGGGCGAAGTATCTCGCCAGCTTGTTCATCGACGATGTGGTGGACGCGATCCGCGAGGGCGTTGATCCGCATTTCCAGCTTTCGCGATACGCCGAGAAGTTGGCCGTCAGTGCGCCTTCCTTCGCGCCGCTGCGGCGCGACTTGGAAAAGAAGCCTACGATGATAGGGCGGCTGATCGACGAACTGACACGCGCGGCGCTGAAGCGCCACAAGCCGGACCTCGTCGCGATCACCATTCCGTTCCCGGGCAATGTCCATGGCGCCTTTCGGATTGCACGCGAGATCAAGCGCCTGCAGCCAAATGTGAAAGTGGCGATCGGTGGGGGATACGTGAGCACGGAACTGCGCGAGCTTTCCGATCCCGCGGTGTTCGACTATGTGGATTACGTGATGCTGGACGACGGCGAGACGCCACTGCTGCGGCTCATCGATCATCTGCGCGGCCGCGTGGAGGAATCGGGGCTGCGCCGGACATTTGTGCGGCGGGATGGCCGGGTTATCTTTGTGTATGGGGAGGGCGAGGATGTTCCCTTTGCCGAGCGGGGCGCAGCGAGTTGGACGGGATTGCCGCTGGATCGTTACTTCTCGATGATGGAAGTGCCGAACCCGGTGATGAGCCTGTGGTCGGACGGGCAGTGGAACAAGCTGATGCTGGCCCACGGGTGCTACTGGAA
This sequence comes from Verrucomicrobiota bacterium, assembly GCA_036821485.1. GTDB lineage: Bacteria > Verrucomicrobiota > Kiritimatiellia > CAIQIC01 > JAGNIJ01 > DAISJM01. The sequence continues at coordinate 39,266 of DAISJM010000008.1, forward strand.
GCAGTGTGCGTTCTGCGATACGAGCCTGGATTACATTTGCCGTTTCGATCCGGCGCCGGTCGGCGTGCTGGCTGATCGCATCAAGCAGGCGATTAGCGAAACCGGGCGGACGGGATTCCATTTTACCGACGAGGCTGCACCGCCGGCATTGCTCAAGGCCTTGGCGAAGGAGCTGGTCCGGCGCAAGTTGAGGATCACTTGGTGGGGCAATATCCGGCTGGAGCAGAACTTTGTGGGAGATACCGCGGGATGGCTGGCGCGGTCCGGGTGCGTGGCGGTGACGGCGGGTTTGGAGACGGCTTCAGACCGGACGCTGAAGTTGATGAACAAAGGCGTGACGGTGAAGCAAGCCGTCCGGGTGCTGGAGGCGTTCGCTGACGCGGGGATCATGGTGCACCTCTACCTGATGTATGGATTCCCGACGCAGACGGCGCAGGAGATTGTGGATGCGCTGGAGTTGGTGAGGCAGCTTTTCGAAGAGGGATTGATCCAGTCGGCCTACTGGCACCGGTTTGCGTTGACGGCGCACAGTCCGATGGCGCGGGACCCGAAGCGGTTCGGCATCAAGTTGCTTCCGGAGCCAAAGGTGAGTTTTGCACGGAACGAGATTCCGTACCGGGATTTGAGCGGGATCGATTACGGGAAATTCGGCGCGGGTCTGCAGCGCGCCACGTATAACTTCATCCACGGCGTTGGGTGGGCGGATGACGTTACGTCATGGTTCGATTTCCGTGTGCCGCGCCCGCAGTCTCCGCCATCCATTCACTAGCTCGGATAGATTACTGCGGCTGAGTGAATTTTAGTCGTTAGATTCAGGATTGCGGTGCCCCAAAAGCGACATTTTGTCGCGCATCTGGGGGCCGTTCTGTTTCACCCTTGCCATTCGGGTGTGTCCTCGCCATCATGCCCTGCCGGGTAGTTCCCTCAATTCTGCTGTATAGTACGGCGTTGGGAACAAATCTGCCCTCAACGGCGGACACCGATTTAGCGACGGGTTTGCTTGAAAGGTACGTAGATGACGAGCCGCACCGCTTTGCCTGATTTGGTCATAGGTGACATGAGGATCAACCCTCCCATTATCCAGGGGGGGATGGGTGTGCGCGTATCGGGTTCGCGACTCGCTTCCGCGGTCTCGAATGAAGGTGCGCTGGGGGTTGTGGCGGCGGTGGGCACGGGTGAAGAATGGCCGGATCGATCGCTCAATTACGCGGCGCGGTCGTACGTCAGCCTGCGGGACATGTTGCGCAAGACCAAGGCGCTGACCCCGAATCCGATCGCGGTCAACATCATGTGCGTGCTGACGAATTACGAAGACCTTGTGAAGGCCGCAGATGAGGAAGCGGTTGGGGCTATCATTTCGGGGGCCGGGTTGCCGATGCATCTGCCCGCACTGGTCAAGAACAAGAGCATCAAACTCATTCCCATCGTTTCCTCGGGGCGGGCGGCGGAACTGATATGCCGTGCATGGCTGAGGAAACACAAACGACTTCCGGACGCAATCGTGGTGGAGGGTCACTTGGCGGGTGGGCATCTTGGGTTTGCCATGGAAGATGTCACCAAGGCGCATGTTTCCCTTGAGTCGATTGTGAAGGATGTGCTCGACGTTGCCGCGAGCTACGCCGAGCGGCATGGCATGCCGATTCCGGTCATTCCCGCCGGCGGTATTTTCGATGGCAAGGACATCGCCCGTTTTCTCAACATGGGAGCCGGCGGAGTTCAGATGGGCACACGCTTTGTCTGCACGCACGAGTGCGATGCATCGATTCAGTACAAAGAGGCCTACGTCAACTGCAAGAAGGAAGACATCCTCGTCATACGAAGCCCCGTCCAGCTTCCGCTGCGCGTCATTCGCAATGCCTTTGTGGACCGACTGCTGACCGGCGAGAAGGTGCGATTCAGTTGTCCTTATCACTGCCTGGCCACGTGCGAGCCGGTCTCCTCGCCGTTCTGCATAGCGCAGGCGTTGCTCAATGCCTATCGCGGCAACATGGACGCCGGGTTTGCCACGTGCGGCGCCAATGCTTACCGGATCAACAAGATTATCTCGGTGCATGAGTTGATCCAAGAGCTTGTCCAAGAATGCCGTCAGCATCTCGAGCCCGCAAAAGTGTAGTCGCCACAACGTCGGCGTTCTCCTCATTTCACACGCGCTGCGCGATCTATCGCGCTGATGCCCTGCCTGCTTGAGTTGGGCTTTCCGGCGAGGGTGGGTTTGGGGTACACTCGCAGGGCGGACAGGGTTTCTCCCGTTCCGGGAGACAAGGAGGAGTCATGAAGAGGTCGCTGATTCTTTGCGCCGTCCTGCTGTGTGCCGTGGCCGTTCAAGGCCAAGTCAGGGTCGAGAATGTCCAAACCTTCACCCACCCGAAACTCGCCATGACCGTTGTCAGTGGCGATGTGAAGCTTCCCGCCGGTGGTGTCTGGGTGGTGGACTCGCCCGAACTGTCGCTGCCGGTCAGACAGATCATGCTATCCCGGCGCGGCGACGAGACGGGCGATGGGGATCAGCGTCGTTTCGACAGTGCGATCATGGCCCTGGCGCCGGAGATGGTTCAGCAGCAGAGCATGCAAACCATGTACAGCATGTGCGCGATGTATGCCATTGAGCATGACGGACGGACGCCGGCTTCTCGCGCGGAACTTGAAGGGTATGGGATGGGAAGGCGCGACTGCTTCGATCCGGACAACTACTTCGTGGTGCCCGGCGTGGTGCTTGCGGAGGGGGAGGATAACCCGGCCAAGCGGGAGATCATGGTGGTAGAAGTTCGTCCCGCGCAGAACGACGGGATGCACTGGGTGGCCTGTAACGACGGGACCATTGAGCGGCGTCGCATCGACGATGCGCTCTTGAAGAAACACAACCTTGCCATTCGACCGCTGACGGGCGTGAAGGACGCGGCACCGCAAGTCAAGGAAGTGGACTACACATTGCGCGCCCTGCTGGCGGATGCGTCTGCGACGAAGGCCACGATTACCTTTCGCAACCGCACCAGCAAGAAGACCGTGACCATCGAATGGGCGCTCCAGCAGGCTCAACCCGGAAACGAACAGATGTTCCGCGCTTGGGCGACGCAGCGCGCCGCGGGCTGGACAAGCACCCGGCAGTCTTACGATGCACCGGTGTTGGAGTATTGGTTGTCGCGGGCGGGCGAACTCTATGGGGTCGATGCATCCCGCGAGTGCGAGGATCGCAGGTGGCGCGAGGGGCGGGAGACGGCCGATGCATTCAGCATCCTTGGCGGACGCGCGGCGGTTCGCGAGACCCTGCAGATGCAGGCCATCAGAGATGGTGGGAGCGAGAGGCAGACGCAGAGTGTTCCGCTGAGTGCCCTTCCGGCGCTGGACGTCAAATCGCATCCGTTCGCGGAGATGCTGGGCGGGGCCGAAGGCGGATCGCTGCCGCTGGCCGACCTGATCCCGGCCGATCATGCGTTTGTGTATGTGGCCAAACCGTCGGCGTTGTTCGGGTTCATCAATGCCGGCGCCGATTTCATCTTCAATGCCGGTTCGATGGCGCTGCAGGACAACATTGCCTACAACCTGAAGGACAAGTATCTGGCGCGGCTTGGTTTGGATGAAGGTTGGATTCGCGGGCTCGAGAAGGCCGGCGTGTTGAAGGAGATGGTGCTGGCCACTCCCGATTTGTTCCTGATCGACGGCACGGAGGTCTCCGTGATCGCGCACGTTACGGGAGGCGCGGGCCTGAAGGCGGCCCTGGCAATTTTCGGCCTCGGGGATCTCGGCAACGAGGTGAAGACGCTCAAGACAAAGTCAGGCCGGCCGTCGTACTGGATGATGGACGGCGAGAGGATGTACATCAGCACAAGCCTGCGCGAAATGGAGACCCTGAAGCTGGTCCGGCAGAGCAGCGGCATGGGCAGCCTCGGCAAGAGCGCCGAATTCCGCTACATGCTGACGCAATTGCCGGTGACGGCGAAGACCACGGGCTTTGTCTACTTCTCCGATCCGTTCATAAGGCGCCTGGTCAGTCCGGCGATGAAGATCGGCCAGTTGCGTCGGCTGAAGGTGCGCGCGGAGTTGGAGATGATGAGTGCCGCGGCGCTTCTGTGGAAGCTCGACGGCCATCCCGGAACGCCCGATGCCGGAACGCTGATCGCGCAAGGCTATCTGCCGGGCGACTTCAACGCATCAGGCTATCTCCTCAAGGCGGATCTTTCGGCAGAGTCATCCGACTATGGCGCGCCCGGCAATATGAAGTCGCTGGTTGAAGCGCCCGTATCGCTCGTGACGCCGGGAGAACAAGAGGCCTACACGCAATACGTGCAGAACTACGCCAGATTCTGGCGTCAGTATTTTGACCCGATCGCATTTCGTCTGGAGGATGTGGGTGATGCGGAGATGAAACTGACCACCTTCATCCTCCCGCTGATCGACAGCTCGATCTACAACGGATTGAAGCAGGGATTGCAGGCAGAGCAGGGCGCTCCGTTGAAGATCCCTCAGACCGATCCGAGCCCGGTTCTCTCCCTCTCGCTGAATCTGAACGCCTCTGCGTGCGCGCAATTGTCGCAGGGGTTGTCCATGCTTGTTGGCGATGAGATGGGACCGGCGGCCCCACTGAATCTGGGGCCCTCGCTGCATTTGATCGTGAGCGATCGCGATCCGATCGTGACGTTTGGTGGCGGCGATATTCTCGGAGCCTTTGGTGGCAACTGGATAGGGGGGCGGGGTACGGAGATGATGGCGATTCCGATTGCCCTGTCCGTGCTGACGCGGCCCTGCGAGATCATGATCGAGGCGCAGGATCCCCAGGCGGTTCGCACGGCGCTGCGTCGCATGGTGGATGCATCCCTTTCCCGGACGATGCGCGGCGAGCTGGCGGTGGATGCCTATCGGCAGGCTGATCGTGACGAATGGGTCCTGTCGCTGGGGTTGGAGGGCATGGCGAAGATACGTTTCGGCGTGGGCGTGAAGGACAAGTACGTGGTGCTCCGCAATATGCCGTGGAATTCGCCGGTGAAGCTACTGACGACAACTGATGCGGAACTGGGGGCCGCCGCGCTGGTGGCGTATCCTGAGGCCGGCATCCAGCAGTTTCCGAGCCTCTATATGGCGGCCAAGGAACGCGAGCGTTACGCCGCGCTCCAGGGCAGCATGCATCTCTATCCGCTCTTCCTCTGCGGCGCGAAGTCGGTGGATGAGGCCGGCGCGATGTGCAGCAAGATGTTCGGTTTTGTGCCGGAGCATCCCAAGGGTGGCTCGTGGGCATGGGAGGGCGGCCGCGTCCAAAGCAATGTGTTCGGCGATACCTACGATCCGGTCCAGCCCGCTTACACGCCGCAGTCCGGCGCGTTCGGTGTGTTTGAGGGGATCACCCGGCTGGCCGTGAATCTGCAGTTCGAGCAGGAAGGTCTGCGCGTGGTGACGAGTTGGAAAACGAAGCCCTGAGGCGCGTCCGATTTTATTGCGCATGGCATGGAAAGTGCTGAATCAATAACTGCGCATACTGCGCACAGTCTTGGGAGATAGGTCGAAGCCATGAGAGGGTTTGAATTTTTTACGCACGAGGAAAACAGCGTGGCTGTTGCCTTGGTGATGGGGCAGATAGATGCTGCGGTGGCCGACGATTTCGACGGTAAAATGAAGGCGCTGCTGGAAAAGCCGGATTGCCGGGTCGTTCTTGATTGCCGCGGGTTGACCTACCTCAGCAGTCGCGCGATCGGATTGCTCGTGGGGTTCAGACAGGTTGCAGCCAAGAGCAATGGGCGTTTCGTCCTCTGTAATCTGACGGATAGGTTGATCGAAATCACAACCCCGATTGATCTGACCCGGATGGTGGAAACCTACCCCTCGCGCGCGGCTGCCGTCGCAGCTTTGAGATAATGCCACGCAGCGGGTGCGGGTGGTCAGGTCGGCAAGCCTTCGACATCGAGTTCTTCCCCGAGCATGTGGTCGCCGTCGAAGAGAAACCGTCCCCTGAATTTTCTGAACGCCAGCATGTGGGGGATCCAGACGCGATCGTCCTCCCACATGCGATCGAAAGGGATCTCGTCGATGGGGGTCCAGAGAGGGATGGCCTCGCTGGTCTCCTGCGGCTGGCCGATGCACCCGGTAGCCGTGAAGACGTAGCCTTGGATTGAGAACCCGTCCGTGAACTGGAACATCAGTTCGCCCGCTTCACGCACGCCGGTGGGGGTGACGCAGAGTTCCTCCTGGACTTCGCGGATGGCGGCCTGCAGGGGAGTCTCGCCGGGTTCAAGGCGGCCGCCGGGACCGTTGATCTTTCCCGCGCCCAAACCCTTCTTCTTGTGGATCAGCAAGGCCTGACCGTCACGGAGCACAAAGAGAAGTGTGGCTCGCTCGCGCGGCGTCCAATTTGCCCAGTCAACATCGGATAGGTTTCTCATGGTTCTCTGTGGTAGGGCCCGTTCTTCGAACGGGCCGCTGTAGTTTCGGACGGCTCGGAGAGCCATCCCTACCTCTTCACACGTTGAAATACTTCGCCTTGGGGTGATGGGCGACAAGGGCCGAGGTGCTGATCTCGGGCACGAGCATGTGGTTCTCGGTCAGCGTCACATCGATCTGGTCTGCCTTCACAAGGTCGGCTACCACGGTATTCATCGAAAGATCCGGGCAGGCGGGATAGCCGAAGCCGTAGCGCGAACCGCGATACTTCTGCACGACATAATCCAGCGTGGTGAGAGAGGGGTCCTTGAACCCCATGTCCGCTCTCATGCGGGCGTGCCAGTACTCGGCCAGCGCGTCGGTGAGTTCCACCGCAAACCCGTGCAGGAGGAAGTAGTCCTGGTAACGATTCTTCTCCAGCAGCCGCATGTTCTCCGTCTCAAGGCCCTTGCCCAAGGTGACAATCATGAAGCCGACGACATCCTCGTCGCGCCGGAAGAAATCGGGAATCGAAAGAAACGGGGACTTCTTCTGCCGGGGGAACGTCAATGCGATGGGGTCACCGCCCTCCGGGCGGAACACCTGAAGCACTTCCCCCTCGGCGCGGCAGCGGAAATAGCCGTAAGCGGCGCAGGGCTTGAATAAGCCCGACTCGCGACACTGTTTTTTCATCGCGGCGAGGCGGGGATAAGCCTCGCCATCGAGGATGCGTTGATACTCTTCGGCCGACAAGTTGCCGCGACGGAAACCCCAGCGTCCGCGGATCAGCGCGACGTCATTGAGATAGGGGTAGACCTTTTCGAGATCGATATCCTTCACCACCTGCTCGCCGAGAAACGGCACGACAGGCGGCGGTGACGAGAGGTCGATCTCGATTCGCGGTGCTTCGAACTCGGTGGCAGGCGCCGGGGTCGCCGGTGCCGCAACGGCGCGGTCGAGCTTGCCGGTTTCAGCGAGTTCGCGCATGCGCGCGAGCCCTTCGAACGCGTCCTTGCAGTAGACCACCGGCGCCGAATACGCCGGCTGACACGCATCGGCGACAAAGCCGGGTGTGAGAGCCGCGCCGCCGAGAAAGATCGGAATCCGGATATCGGACGCCTCGAGCGCTTTCATGTTTTCGGCCATGATCGCGGCCGATTTCACGAGCAGACCGCTCATGCCGAGCACGTCTGCCTTGTGTTCGCGGACGGCCTGCATCATGCGTTCGATCGGCACCTTGGTGCCGAGGTTCACCACGGTGAACCCATTGTTGCTGAGAATGATGTCGACGAGATTCTTGCCGATGTCGTGGACGTCGCCGGAGACGGTTGCGATCACCATGGTGCCGCGACCGTTGGCCGACTCATCCTTCTTCATGTGCGGCTTCAGCAGGTCCACCGACTTCTTCATGACCTCGGCGGATTTGAGCACGAAGGGGAGTTGCAGGATGCCGTCGTTGAACAGGCGGCCAACCTCCTTCATGGCCGGCACGAGAATGTTGTTGAGGATATCCTCGGCCGCGCGTGCCTGGAGCAGCGCGGGAATGACCTCGGGCAGGGGTTGCAGTTTGCCCTTGATGACGGATTCGGTGAGGATTTGCTCCGGCGGCCGGTCCTTCTTGTCTTCCGCCGCATCCTGGGCGGCTTCGCCCTCGAAGAAGTGAATGAAGTTGTCGATCGGGTCGCCCTTGCTGCGATCATTTCCCAGCAGCGCGCGAGCCACGGCGATGGCATCGGCCGGCAGGTCATTCAACGGCGCCATGGCGGCGACGTTGATGATGCAGGCATCCATGCCCGCCTTGAGGCATTGGTCGAGGAAGACGGCGTTGAGGACTTTGCGTCCTGCCGGCTTCAGGCCGAAGGAAATATTGGACAGGCCGAGTATGGTCCGCACGCCGGGCAGTTCGGTCTTGATGCGGCGGATGGCCTCGAGCGTTTCCAGTGCGGCGGTACGGAGCGTCTCATCACCGCTGCCGATGGTGAAGGTCAGCGTATCGATGAGCAGGTCCCCGCGGCGCAGCCCGCGGGCTTCGCAGAATTCGACGAGACGCCGCGCGATGGCCACCTTGCGGTCGGCGGTCATGGCCATGCCGGTTTCATCAATCGTCAGGCACACGACGGCGGCGCCGAAACGCCGCGCCATATCTACGATCGCAGCGGCCTTCTCCTCGCCGGATTCGAAATTGATGGAGTTCAGGACTGCCCGCCCGCCATAGAGTTTGAGGGCTGCTTCCATGACGTTGGGCTGTGTCGAATCGATCATCAGCGGCAGCCGGCACTGCTGCGCGGCGTGGGCCACGAAGGTGGTCATGTCGCGTGTCTCATCGCGGCCGGCGTAGGCGGTGCTGAGGTCGAGCACGTGTGCCGCGGCCTCCTCCTGGTCCGTCAGGGTGCCGAAGGCCGCATCGTAATTGTCGGCCAGCAAGGCATCGCGGAATTTTTTCGAGCCGGTGGCGTTGGCGCGTTCGCCAACGTAGAGCGGGCGCGGCTCCTGCGCGAGATCCATCGGATTGAACACGCTGGACACCTGTTCAAGCGGCCGAACGGTACGGGCGGGCGCGGCAAATTCACCGAGTTGCGTGCGCAGCTCGCGTATGTGGTCGGGCGTTGTGCCGCAGCAGCCGCCGACGACGTTGAGTCCGATCTCGCGCGCCAGGGTGGTCAGCTTGGAGGCGAACTCGGCCGGACCGAGCGGGTACTTGGCGCCTTCGGGTGTCAGGATCGGCAATCCTGCGTTGGGCATGCAGGCGATGAGGCCGGGCCAATTCGCGGCCAGGTAGTCGAGATGGATGCGCATGGCCTCCGGGCCGGTGGCGCAGTTGAGGCCAAGGATGTCGATGGGATAGGGCGTCAGCGTGGCGACGACGGCCGCGATGCTGGACCCGATGAGAAGGGTTCCGGTTTGCTCCACGGTGACGGAGACGTAAAGGGGAACTTTTCGGGAGCGGCCGACGACCTTGTCATAGGCCGCGAGGCCAGCCTTGATCTGGAGCAGGTCCTGACAGGTTTCGAGGAGGAGGCCATCCGCGCCCCCGTCCAGCAGACCCTCCATCTGCTTTTGCAGGCCATCGCACAGCGTATCGAAACTGATTTGGCCGAGTGTCGGCAGTTTGGTGCCGGGGCCGATGGATCCGAACACAAAGCGGGGCTGGCCCGGCTTGGAGAACTCGTCGGCTGCCTCCCGGGCCACGCGTGCGGCGGCGCGGCTGATTTCGAAGGCGCGTGCGGAGAGATCGTACTCGCCGAGTGTGACGGGGGATGAGCCGAAGCTGTTGGTTTCCACGGCGTCGCTGCCGGCCGCGAAGTAGGCACGGTGGATATCACGGATGATATCCGGGGCGGTGACGCAGAGCAGTTCATTGCAGCCATCCTTGCCCTGCCAGGCGGACGGCGGCACGGAGCGCGCCTGGATTTGGGTCCCCATGGCCCCATCCATGACCAGCGCGCGTTTTCGAATTTGTTCCAGTAGTGTCACGATAGCAACATGTTCCATCATTCCCGCAACCTTGCGGAAGTGGAGTGGAATGTAGCACATCGGGCAGGCAATGCCAGCATCGAGTCCGGTTCTGCGTGTCATAGCGGGGGGAGGGCGCCTTGACCGTATCTTCCCGGAGACGTACGATAAAAAGGTAGGAGCGTTGCGGTCGAAGGGGAGGAATAGGCTTATGAATGCCACCCGACACCTCGCTTTCGTTGGGGTTCTGTTGCTTTTGATCTGCGGCACATTCGCCCAGGTCCCTACGGGAGCTGCGCTCGATTACCTGATGGCCTCCCTGCAAAGTGGCGAGCCCGCCCGCATTCAAGAGGCCGTGGATGGGTTGAGCCGTTCCGGATCTGCCGTCGTTCCCCCTGTTGCCGCCCAATTGGAAAATCGGCAGCCCGCGGTCCGAATCGGGGCTGCACAGATTCTTGGCAACATTGCAGACGTAAGCTCGGTTGAGCCGTTGGTCTCGGTCCTGACGACGGACACCGACAAGCATGTGCGCATAGCTGCGGCCAAGGCCCTGGGTCACATCAAAGATCCCCGTACGGTCAATGCCTTGATCTATGCCGCGCGCAGCGATGAGCCTGACATCGATATTCGGGAAGCGGCGCTGCTGGCGCTCGGTGAGCAGGGAAGTTCCGAGGCAGTCTATTTCCTGGTGCGTACGCTACGGCTGGACTTTGACCCCAACGTGGTGGATGCGGCTTCGGTTGCGCTGGAGCAACTGACAGGCGAGCATTTTGGAGCGGATCATCGGCAGTGGATGCAATGGATTAAAGAGAAGCATCCCGAGTGGTTGAATGATGTGATGGAAGGTAAACCCAATTACGCGCTGATGGCGATGATCATTCTGATTGTCGTCAGTTTTTGCGGGCTGAGCGTCTACATGGCGATCAGCAAGTTGAGGGCCAGGCAGTGAGAACCGCTCTGTCCATGGGTGTGATGGCCCTGCTTGTTGCCTCTGCGCCGGGTGACACTTTGAAACTCAGTACGGGCCGTGTCGTCACGGGCAAGGTGACGCAGGTCTCGGGGAGCATTATCGAGTTTCGAGTCGGGAACCGCGTGACGTTCTACAGCCTCAGCAATCTCGACCCATCCGAGCGGGCCCGGTTTGGTGGTGGCGCTCCTGCGGCCAAGCCGGTCGCGCAACCCGCATCGGCCTCTGCCGCGCCGAGGTCGGCCACCACGGCGCCCTCTGCGGTTGAATCGGCGCGTCCCGCCCGGTCGTCGTCAGTCTCGCGGGGGCCGGCCGATCGTGCCCTTGCGCGGGCGTTGGCGGACGGGGATGCTGCAGCCGCTCTTGCCGCATTGGCCGCGGATGCCGGTCAGGCCAATGGAGCCGGTTATCACGACCGATCCGGTTTGTGCGAAGTCATCGCCCTCCACATGGACGATGTGGCGGAGCGTATGATCTCCATGGGGTCGGATGTCAACGTGAAGGGCGCCGGCGACAAGACTCCGCTGCACTGGGCGGGTCGCGAGAACAACGCGAAGATCGCGCAGTTGCTTCTATCGAAGGGGGCTTCCGTTGCGGCCTTGGATGATCGTCGCCGTACGCCGCTGCATTCGGCTGCCGGGCAGGGCAGCGTGGCGGCGGGCGAGGTCCTCATCGCTGCGGGAGCCGACGTCAACGCGAAGGATCAAGATGGCATCACGCCTCTGCATGCCGCAGCCGGCCTGGGGTCGATGGATGGCTACATTCCGGCGCAGCAGTATGCCAAGTCGACGGGCTATCCCGACATGGTGAAGTTGCTGCTGGAGAGGGGTGCGGATCCCAACGTGGCCGACAGCGTGGGGGGCGCTACGCCGCTACATTTCGCGGCGGGCGCGGGGAATGAACAGAGCGTCGAGTTGCTGTTGGCGGCCAAAGCGTATGCAGGCGCAGCGGACGGTGATGGATTCCTGCCGATTCACCGCGCCGCGGAAACCGGCTCTGTTGCCGCTGTAGCGGCTTTTGTGTCGATCGGCTTCGACGCGGACACGCCGACCAAGAGCGGCATCCGGCCGCTGCATCTGGCTGCGGGAGGCGGGCATCTGGCGCTCGCCAGTTTCCTCCTGGACCGCCGTGCCAATCCCAATGCCCTGGCCCCGTATTACCGGGCGGGGTTCTTTGACCATTATGCCCAGACGGCCGAATCGCCTCTCCAATACGCGGCCCGCAACGGTCATCGTGAGATGTGCGAGCTGCTGCTGCAGCGGGGAGCCGACATCACGCAACGTGATGGAAGCGGAGCCAATGTATTGTTCGACGCGATGAGGGCGAACGTTGGCGAGACACCGGATCCCGCCTACGGGTTGATTTGCTTTCTCGTGGCGAAGGGCGCTGACATCAACTGCCAACGAACGGGTGATGGGGCCACGCCGCTCCTGCTGGCGATCGACTCGAAGATCAGGGATCGTTCGCTCAATGTGGTCAACTTCCTGCTGGATCAGAAGGTCGACGTCAACCTGGCCTATCGAAACGGCGTGACGCCCTTACACGGTGCCGTGAGCAAAGGCTGGGACGATGTGGTGGAGCGCATGCTGAAGATGGGTGCGGATGTTTCGGCCGTTGACGGGCGGTATCAGACGGCCCTGCATCTGGCTGCTGCAGCGGGCAATGATCGAATTGCCGAAGCGCTGCTGAAGAGCGGCGCGGACGTGAACGCGAGGGATGACAAAGCCAATACGCCACTGCACTTGGCGGCGAAGACAGGCAGGCGTTCTCTTTGCGAGTTGCTTCTGCGGTATGGCGCCAAGGCCAACACGACCAACAAGGACGGCAAGATGCCGTTCGACGTGGCCCGCGAGGCCGGACGGCAAGATGTCATCTTCCTCCTGCAGGATGCGGCGTCACGCTGAGTTTTTCCCCGACGTACTCTTGACCTTGCTCCCCGCGTGATGGATGTTCCTGCGGTGAAGGAGAACGGTATGAGCGAAAAGCAATCCAAGGGCTCGGTGGAAATTCTGCTCTCCAAGGCGGTGGGTCTCGCGGCGCTGGTGAACTACCAGGCGGGGGCGGTGGTGAGCAAGACCGTCATAGCGAAGAAGGCTGGCACGGTCACCGTGTTTGCGTTTGACCGCGGGCAGGGGCTCAGCACCCACTCGGCGCCTTTCGATGCCCTCGTGCAGATTCTCGACGGAGAGGCGCGCATTACGATTGCCGGAAAAGGCATGAACGTGAAGAAGGGCGAGATGATCATCATGCCCGCTGACAAGCCCCATGCGCTCAAGGCCAACAAGCGATTCAAAATGATGTTGGTCATGGTGAAATCATGAGCGGGTTCTTGCAGCTTCTGTTGATTGTTCTGGGGTTCCTGGGCGTGTGTTACCTGGTGCTGGCGATTGCACTGGGTTTTCGCGAAAAGCGGCACGGGTCATGTTGCTGCTCTTCGTCGCCGGACGGGAAGGGGAAGCCGGACGGGTCATGCTGCAAGGACGTTCGGAAGAATCCGTCAGTCTGAGTTACTGGCGGGCCCTGTAGCCGGTTCGCGTCTCAAATCCCGGGGTTGCTTTTTCGATGAAGGTTCCGTCTTCCTTGCGGATGATGAACAACGCTTCGATTCCCGGATAGGTCTTGAGCAGCCAGTCGTAACCCTCCTGCGCGCCCAATGCGTACAAGGTCGTGGCTATGCCGTCCGCTGTCATGCAGTCATCGGCCACGACGGATACGCTGGCGAGGTTGTGGGTGATGGGCCGGCCCGTGCGGGGATCGAGGATGTGCGAAAAACGATGGCCCTCCTCATCGACGAAGAAATTCCGGTAGTCGCCCGAGGTGGCGACGGCGCATCCTGAGATTTCCAGCACAGCCTCGATGGCCTCGCCGGGCAGGGCATCGGGATCGGGCACCTCGACACCGACCCGCCACGGTCCGCCCTTGTCTTTGTGACCAAAGGCCACGACCTCTCCACCGATTTCCACGAAGAAGTTCTTCAGCCCGTGGTCGAACATCACCCGGGCCACCTCGTCAACGCCGTAGCCCTTGGCCACTGCGCTGAGGTTGAGCTGAAGGCCGGGCACGTCCTTGCGGATGGCCGTTTCCCCTGCCATGGACAGATGTTCGCAGCCGATATCGGGCATGGTTTTGTCGATCTCTTCCTGGCTGGGAGCTTTGGTTACCCGGCCGGCCGGGCCGAAACCCCAAAGGTTGATCAGGGGGCCGAGGGCGGGATCGAACACGCCGCCCGATTTCTCGTGGAGATCGATGGCGAACCGGACGACGCGCGCAAACGGGGCCGAAATGGTGAAGGGTTCTGTCGATGTGCTCTTGTTAAACCGGGAGATCTCGCTATCCGGGATATAGTGGGACATCTCGCGGCTGACTTCGACGAGGCGGGCAGAGATCGCGGTTTGAAGCGCCTTGAGTTCCTTCATGCTCATGTGCGCATCGGCGATGCGCATGGAGTAGGTGGTGCCCATGGTCTCACCGGTCCAGTGGATATCGGCCGGGGCGCGCGCATCGCGCAGCCATGTGAAGACGGCAAATGCGACGACAACGGCGAGCACCCAGAGGGTCTTCCAAGGATGGAACCGGCGTGGCTGGATCATCATATATGCAAACCGTTTCTCTTGGCGCGCGGATCAGAACTCGTCAAAAGCGATCATGTCCTTCTCGACGCCGAGATCGTAGAGCATCTTGTTGACGGCGGCGATCATGGGCGGGGGCCCGCAGAGATAGAACTCGATTTCGGTCGGGTCGTCATGGTTCTTGAGATAGTTCTCGAGCACGACATTGTGGATGAACCCGGTCGGTCCCTTCCAGTTGTCTTCGGGCAGCGGCTCGCTAAGCGCCACGTGGAAGCTGAAATTGGGGTTTTCCCGGGCGATCTTTTCGAAGTCTTCCTGGTAGAACATTTCACGCAGTGAGCGGGCGCCGTACCAGAAGCTGACCTTGCGTTTTGTTTTGCGTGTCCGGAAGAGATCCAGAATGTGGCTGCGAAGCGGGGCCATGCCGGCGCCGCCGCCGATGTAGACCATTTCCCGTTCCGTTTCCTTGGCGAAGAACTCGCCGAACGGTCCGCTGAGCCACACCTTGTCGCCGGGCTTGAGGCCGAAGATATAGGACGAGGCGATGCCGGGCGGGGCATCCATCTTCGGGGGTGGGGTGGCGATGCGGACGTTGAGCATCACGATGTTGCCCTCGGCCGGGTAGTTCGCCATGGAGTAGGCACGGAAGCAGGGCTCCGTGCTACGGGCCTTCAGATCCCAGAGTTTGAAGTGATCCCACGCGTCCCGAAACTTCGGATCGATGTCGAAATCGCGGAAGGCGAGTTCGTACTTGGGAATATCAATCTGGATGTAGCCGCCGGCGCGGAACGGGAGGTTCACCCCGGGGTCCAGATCGATCGCGAGTTCCTTGATGAACGTTGCCACATTCCGATTCGAGCGGACCGTGCCCTGGAATTTCTTGATCTCCAAAATGTCCTGGGGAACGCGAATCTTGAGGTCGCGCTTGACCTTGACCTGGCAGGCCAGCCGGAGGCCCTCCTTGGCCTGGACCTTGGAAATGTGACCCGTTTCTGTGGGCAGAATGCTGCCGCCGCCGTCGAGCACGGTGCACTTGCACATGGCGCAGGTACCGCCACCGCCACAGGCGGAGGGAAGAAAGATTCTTTCGGATGCCAGCGAGGACAGCAGGGTCGAACCGGAATCCACCTTCAACACCCGGCCGCCGTCATTGATATCGATGGCGACCGCGCCGCTTGGTGCCAGGCGCTTCGACGCCAGCATGAGGCCGATCACAAGCACGAGAATGAGGCCCGTGAATACTGTGGTGCTGCTCAATATGTATATCGCGGTTTGCGGCATGGTGGTCGTCTAGAGATTGATGCCCGAGAAACACATGAACGCCATGGCCATCAGGCCGGTGATGATCATCGTAATGCCGAGACCGCGGAGGCCGGGCGGGATGTTGGAGTAGCGCAGCTTCTTGCGGATCGCCGCCATGGTGACGATCGCGAGAGCCCAGCCCGCGCCGGATGAAAAGCCGTACACCAGAGATTCGCTGAAGTTGTAGTTACGTTCCATCATGAACAGCGAGCCGCCGAGGATCGCGCAGTTCACCGTGATCAGCGGAAGAAAGATGCCGAGCGTCTGGTAGAGCGGCGGGAAGAAGCGGTCCATGATCATCTCGACCAGTTGGACCAGCGACGCGATAACAGCGATAAAGCAGATGAAGCTCAGAAACGACAGGTCCTGGTTGGCCAAGGCGGGGATGTGCGTCCAGGCCAGTGCGCCCGGCTCGAGCAGGAAGTGCTTGATCAGCCAGTTGGCGGGTACGGTGATGAACTGGACGAAGATCACCGCCATGCCCAAACCGGTCGCGGCTTCCATGCGTTTGGAGATCGCGAGGAACGAGCACATGCCGAGGAACGTCGCGAGCAGGATGTTCTCGATGAAGATGGATTTTACGGCCAAGTTCAGGAGTTCCATGGTCATGCCTCCTCGAACTTTTTAGTGATGCTGCGCTGCACCCAGATCAGGGCACCCAGTGCGAAAAACGCGCCGGGAGCGAGCAGCATCATGCCGTTGTTCATATAACCCGAGCCGTACAGGGCCGAGGGGATTACGCGCAGGCCGAACCATGTTCCGGCGCCGAGAATCTCGCGGGCCGAGGCGACCAGAAGCAGGACCAGGCTGTACCCCAAGCCATTGCCCAGGCCGTCGAGGAACGATGGGACGGGCGGATTCTGCAGGGCATAGGCCTCGGCGCGGCCCATAACGATGCAGTTGGTGATGATCAGGCCGACGAAGACACTGAGTTGGCGGCTGATGTCGAACGCGTAGGCCCGCAGAAACTGATCGGCCACGATCACCAGCGTGGAAATCACGGCCACTTCCACGATCATCCTGATCTTGTTCGGGATGGCGTTGCGCAGCAGGGAGATGGCGAGGTTCGAGAAGGCGGTGACGAGGGTCAGCGCGAGGGCCATGACCACGGCGGTTTCCATTTTCACGGTGACGGCCAGCGAGGAGCAAATGCCGAGAATCTGGATGGTGATCGGGTTGTTCTCCGACAACGGGTCAAGCAGCGTCTTCTTTGTGTTGCTGTCCATCAGGCATCAGCCCTTCCTAATACCCGTAAAATACTTGTCGTAGTTTTCAAGGTCCTGGTTGATGAAATGGTTCAATCCCTTGCCGGTCAGTGTGGCGCCGGAGATGCCGTCGACCGCATGGTCGTTGCCGTCGGGGTACTTGTCGGTGACCTTGCCCTTCACGACTTCCAGCCGCAGAAGTTTCCCGTTTTCAAACACTTTCTTGCCCTTGAATTCGGCCTGGAACTTGTCGGTGCTGATTTCGCCGCCGAGGCCCGGAGTCTCGCCATGCCGGTAGAAGGTGATGCCGATCACGGTGCTCAGATCGCGATCGAGCGCGAGATAGCCGTAGATGGTTGACCACAGGCCCTTGCCGGAGACGGGGAACGCGTACTTGGATATTTCCCCGCCGTCCTTCCATATGTAGAGCGGCAGCTTGAGTTTGTGGGCCAGCTCGTCGGGCGTGATCTGGCTGCTGGTGACGCCCGGCAGCACCTTGCCGGTGGCGGCGTCGAGGACCACTTCGGTGATGTGGTCGGCGAAAATCTTCTCTACCTCGTCGCCGGAGATGCGTTTGCCCTGCGCATCGGCGAGCTGCACGCCGAGCGCCTTGAGCACGTTCATCTTGCGATCCAGCTCCACCTCGCGGTCCTGCCGCGCCTTGAGCAGGGACGATGTAGCCGAGAGCGCGATGCTGCATGCCACGCAAACCGCGGCGGCAAACAGAATGGTATAGGTGTCGCCCTTACGCATGGCTCAACACCCCCGTCCACTTTGCGCGCCGCTTGATGTGTACTTGGAGCACGACGTGATCGATCAGCGGAGCCATGATGTTGCTGAAGATGATCGCCAGCATGTTGCCCGCGGGATATGCAGGGTTGAAGCTGCGGATCGTCACGGTGAGGAAGCCGACGAGGAATCCATAAATCCATTTGCCGGTGGTTGTGGCGGCGGCGGAGACGGGGTCCGTCGCCATGAACACGATGCCGAAGAATAGGCCGCCCATCGCGAGGTCGTAGTAGAAGGGCAAGTCCAAAGCGGGGCTGACGGCGCGCACGGAGGCCGGCATTGAGTTCACGGCGAAAGCCGTGACGGCCGTGCCGAGGATACCGCCGGCGATGATGCGCCAGGAGCCGATGCCCGAGAAGACAAGTATGACCACGCCGAGCAGGACGCAAATGACGGAGGTCTCGCCGATGCTGCCGGGCTCGAGGCCGATGATCATGCTCTTCAGTGTGAACCCGGCGTTCGACAAGGCCTGGATCACGGGCGTGCCGGCGGGGGCGGCTTTGGCTGCGGCCAGCGAGGTCGCGCCAGAGAAGCCGTCCGCCGTGTGGCTCCAATCGCGCACGACTGCCCACACCTTGTCGCCCGAGATTTGCGCCGGGTAGGCGAAGTAGAGGAAGCAGCGCGCGGTCAGTGCCGGGTTGAGGATATTGAAGCCCGTGCCGCCGAAGATTTCCTTGCCCACCACGATACCGAACGAGATACCCACGGCCACCTGCCAGAGCGGAATTGTCGGCGGAAGCGTCAGCGGGAACAGCAGACCGGTGACGAGGAAGCCTTCGTTGATCTCGTGTTTGCGGACGATGGCGAAGAGTACTTCCCAGAATCCACCGACGGCATAGGAGACAAAGATGATCGGCAACACGATCTGCGAGCCGCGGAGCAGATGGGTGATCCACGTGGCGCCCTGAACCATGTTGACGGTGTTGTACATGTAGCCCGCGTTGAAGATGCCCCAGAGAGTGCAGGGGATGAGGGCAATCACGACGAACATCATCGTGCGCTTGATATCCAGTCCGTCGCGTATGTGCGGCGCGCCGGTGGTCACATCGGGCGGTGTCAGCGCGAAGGTGTCCGCCGCTTCGAAGATGGCGAAGAACAAGTGGAACGGGCCGCCCTTTTCGAAAAGGGGGCGCATCCTGCCGTGCACGCGCTCCACAAGTTTGACCATGAACTTCACGACTAAATTCCTTCCTTCTCCACATCGTCCAGCCCCTGCCGGATGATGTCGACGAGGTCCATCTTCGACGGACACACAAAGGCGCAAAGCGCAACATCCTCGGGGGCGACTTCCAGCAGGCCGAGTTTGACGGCCTCATCGGTGTCGTGCGCGAGGATTGCGCGGACCAGGTAATCCACCATGATGTTCATCGGCATGAACTGGTCGTAGAGCCCGGTCAAAACCATCGTGCGCTTGCTGCCGTGCGTATTGGTGCCGAGCGACCAGGTAGCCTTGGGTCTGAGCCAGCGGGAGAGGAATGTGCGCGACTGGCTGAACACGGTCAGGCCCGGCATGATCCAGCCCAGGTAGTGACGCTCGCGGTCCTCGGGCAGCACCGTGATGGCCGTATCGAGAAAATGCAGCGAGGCGTCCTGCGGGATTGCGCAGCCGCCCAGCACATCGCCCAAGATCACACGCTGCTCGCCGGATTCAAGCCGGCCGTCGAGCAGGGCTTGGAGAGATTCGCCGACGCGGACGCGGTAATGCTTGCGGGCGTTCTCCTTCACGCCCGGGCCGCCGAGCGAAACAATGCGGTCGGCGGGAATCGCGCCCTCGGTCAGCAGCCGCCCGATCTGCGCCACGTCCGCCGCCTTCACGGTCCAAACGATCTCGTGCGGTTTCACCGGATCGAGATAATGAATGTGAACGCTGGTATTACCGGAGGGGTGGGGGCCGTCGAAGTAGTGGATGCTGACATGTTGCGCGGCGGTCAGGGCGGGGGACAGTCCCTCGGCCTTGCCGTCGAGGCAAAGGAATACCTTGCCGGTGGTCAGGCGGGTCAGCGCATTCAGCCCGGCCTGAAATGCGGTTTCATACCCCTTGATCGCGACGTTCGCGTTGGCTTGGAACGGCGCGGTATTCATCGCGTTGACGAAAATGGATTTAGGCTTTGCGGCCGGGTCGGCCATCTTCAGGAACGGCCGCTGGCGGACGAGTGCGAGAAGGCCGGTGTCGAGGAGGATGCCGAGGATCTGGTCGTGGGCAAGGCTGAGAACCTGCTCGGCCGCATATTTCGGGAACGTCTCAACGGACTCGTTCTTGGCGGTCTCGACGACAATCCTCTCAATCACGCGCCGTTCGCCGACGACGATGGATTTGACGGTTCCGCCGGCAGGCGAGCGGAACTTCATGGCCTCGTTTTTCTTATTAAGGAATAGTGGCGAACCACGTTTGACTTGGTCGCCCTCCTTGACGAGGAGGCGGGGCTTGATGCCGAAATCCGTGGGGTACACGGTGATGAGGCCGGACGGTGTCACGTCAGCCGTTTCCGGTTGCGGCGCACCTGCCAGCCGGATATCCATGCCCTTCCTGATTCGAATATGACTCGAGCCGTTCATTTCACAGCAGAACAAGGGAAATACGCCGCAAAAAAGTTGACTAAATGTACTAGGTTGGACCCAAAAGTCAACGGACGCGCATCCTTCCAATCCTTGGAAAATCCGCACTGCTGCGCCGCCGCCCTGACGGCGAAACGGGCTTTGAGGTCGTATCTGATGCCCCGTTCTATTCGTGCATCATGTCGAAGAACGCAACGTAGTCGTCGGGGTTCGAACTTTCGCGCACCTTGATGGCGTCGCGCGGATGTTCGTTAAGGACGCCGGTGATCATGTAGGGGATGCTGTAGCCCCAGTCCATTTCCTTGCGCATGGGCAGGATGGTGTCCTGCGCGCACTGCAGGATGGCGCGTTCCTTGTACTTGGGGTTCTTGAGGAAGCTGAGCAGGAGTTCCATGTGGCAATTCCCGGCCCCACGGCCGAGACCCATGATAGTCGCATCCAGGCGGGTGGCTCCCTTGATGATCGCGGCGATCGTGTTCGAGAACGCCAGCTGCTGGTTGTTATGGGTGTGCACGCCGATTTCCTTCTTGTGGCCTTTCCCGGCGTTCATGAAGCGGTCCACGAGGTCGTCGATTTGTTCGCCGTAGAGCGAGCCGTAGCTGTCCACGATGTACAGGACGTCGACCGGACTCTTGGCCACGACCTCGAGCGCCTTGTCCAATTCGAACTCCGGCACGGTGGAGATGGCCATGAGGTTCAGCGTGGTTTCGTAGCCCTTGTCGTGCGCGTCGACGATCATATCGATCGCCGTCGGGATCTGGTGCACGTAGCAGGCGACGCGGATGCAGTCGATGACGCTCTGGTCTTTCGGGAGGATGTCTTCCTTGAAGTCGGTGCGCTCGGCGTCGGCCATGACGGAGAGTTTGAGGTCGGTGTCGTTGTCGCCCACGATCTTGCGGACGTAGTCCTCGTCGCAGAACTTCCACGGGCCGTGCTCGTCGGTCTTGAAGATCTTCTTCGATGCCTTGTAGCCGAGTTCCATGTAGTCGACGCCGGCGGCCACGCAAGCCTGGTAGACTTTTCGGACGAAGTCGTCGTTGAACTTGTGGTCGTTCATGAGCCCGCCGTCCCGCACGGTGCAGTCGTGGACCTTGATTTCGGGGCGGAAAGTCACCCACTCTGCGCTCTGGAATTTGTCTTTCTTCGGCATCGTACGCTACTCCTGTTGATTTCCCCGCTGAGGGGGTGAATGAAACTACAGAGAGACGGATATCTCAAGAACTTAGCGGGGCGCTGTTTCCGGTCAGCTTCACGCACTGGCTCAACGCCGGGTGCAGGTCGCGGGTTACGTAGACGTCCCAGGCGGCGCGGACTTTGGGCCATGAATCGAGTCCGGCGCGCGCGGCTGCGAGCAGGTCGTTGATGGTTTGGACGGGATCGATGTTCTCGGGCAGCTTCACGCGGACGGCCGTCGTCTTGTCGCGTGCCTCGTCGAGGCCGAGCGTCTTGCCGGCGGATTCCGTATCGCCATGGGCATCGAGGATGTCGTCGGCAAGCTGGTAGGCGGTGCCGGCGAGATACCCGGTCTCTTGAAGAGCGTCGTTCAGGGCGGGGTCCGAGCCCCCGGCCGCATAGGCCGCAAACGCGAAGAGGGCGCCGGTTTTCCGGCGCGCGATGTTGACGCAGGCATTCCAGTCGGCGAGTTGCCCGCGCGAGACGAGTTCCTGTTCGGATTCGGCCTCGCAGACTTCGCCGGTCAGCCGGATGATCACGGGAAGGAGTCGCCCGTCTTCCACGGGGGTGACGAGTTCGAGAGCCTTGAACAACAGAAGATCGCCGAGAAGAATCGCGGCGGGGATCCCTTTGTCCACCCAGAACGACGGCGCGCCCCGACGGAGGAATCCGCCGTCGATCACGTCGTCGTGCAGGAGGCTCGCAGCGTGAATGAGTTCCACGGACGCGGCGGCGCGGAGGAGCGAGGAATAATCCGCGCCCGACGCGGGGCCGACGCGGAGGATGAGCCGCGAGCGCAACATCTTGCCGGTGCCGAACAGGCTCTTGCAGTCGGAGAGTGCGGAATAGAGCGGTGTCTCGGCCAGGCAGCCCGCCATCAGCTTGCGCACCTCGTCGAGGTGCTGCTCCAGCAGGGAGTCGGAAGATGTGCTGCCGTGTGCGCTCATGCCTGCAACCTACAAGAGGGCGGGGGCAGCGTCAACTGCAGGGGATCAACTCCTGAATCACCTTGTAACAGCACCCGGGCGGTTGTATTCATCGGGGAGAGTGAGCAAGCCTGTGGACAACCCATTCAAGGACTTGATCGTGGCCCTCTGTGCCAGCGGAGTGGATTATATCGTCGCTGGAGGGGTTGCTGCTATTCTTCATGGCGTTCCCCGGGTGACTCTTGATTTGGACATCTCCGTGGACATGCGTCCGGAGAATGTCCGGCGGCTTATTCAGACCATGTCTGAACTGGGACTCGTGCCCCGCGCTCCCGTGCCCCCCGAAACGCTTCTTCATCCTGAAGCCGTCGAGAAGATCATCAAGGACAAGGGTGCGTTGGTGTTCACCTTCATTGCCCCGAATGACGCCTTGCGCCACGTTGATGTTTTTCTCACCCGGGAATTGTCGTATGCGGCACTCATTCCAGAATCATCCCTGCGGAAACTGGATGGACATGACGTGCGCGTGGTTTCGGCAAAGCATCTGCTGCGCCTTAAGCAAGCCATACGACCGCCAAGGGATAAGGACCTTCTGGATATTGCCACGCTGAAAAAGATCGTGGAGCGGCAAGATGACTGAGAAGAAGCACGAGTGGACCGTGCGCGAGATACTGGACGCGGTGAACCGGGCTTCACCGCGCGACTTCGATGGTCACGTCGATTTCATGAAGCTGAGCTTCGAGAAACAGTTGCTCTGGATTTCACGCTCCGCCCGGATGGCTCTTGAGCATTCCGACGCATCCGGCCGCGACAAGGTTGAGGGCGTTCGCTGAATGCCGTGAATCGGCTCTTCTGCTCATCCCCCTTGTCTATCGTCCCGATACGGGGCATATTGTCCCTCCACTTGAGGAGATACACATGGAACCGTTGAAACCGCTGGCAGGCTACAAGGCATCGAAGGGTCCCGTCGTCTTGATGATCATGGACGGGGTGGGCATCGGCAAGTTCGAGGAGGGCGACTACGTCCGTGCGGCTTCGACGCCGAACATGAAATGGCTCCGCGAGAACGCGGTCTATACCACGCTCAAGGCTCACGGCACGGCGGTCGGTATGCCCAGCGACGAGGATATGGGCAACAGCGAGATCGGTCACAACGCGATCGGCTGCGGCCGCGTATTCGATCAGGGCGCCAGCCTCGTCAACAAGGCCATTGCATCCCGCTCGCTGTTCGAAGGCGAGACGTGGAAGGAATTTGTCCAGAATTGCATTCAGCACGGTTCGACGCTGCACTTCCTGGGGCTGTTCTCCGACGGCAATGTGCACAGCCATATCAATCATCTTGAGGCGATGCTGGCCGAAGCGAAGGCCGAGGGCGTGAAGAAAGCGCGTGTCCACCTTCTGCTCGACGGACGCGATGTGCCGCCGCAATCGGCGCTGGTGTTTGTCGATAGGCTGGAGGCCTTCCTCAAGGACATGAACGCGGGCGGTGCGGTGGATTACGCCATCGCCTCCGGCGGCGGCCGCATGAAGATCACCATGGACCGTTACGAAGCGGACTGGCACATGGTGAAGCTCGGCTGGGATACTCACGTCAAGGCCGAAGGACCGCAGTTCGGTTCTGCACGCGAGGCGATCGAGAAGGCCCGCGCCGAGAATCCGGGCGTGATCGATCAGGACCTGCCGCCGTTCGTCATCGTGCGCGACGGAAAGCCCGTGGGTCCGATCGTCGAAAACGACAGCGTGATCTTCTACAACTTCCGCGGTGACCGCGCGATCGAGATCAGCCGCGCGTTTGAGGACGAGAGTTTCGACAAGTTCGAGCGCGGGCCGCGGCTGAACGTGAAGTTCGCCGGCATGATGCAGTACGACGGCGATGCCAAGATTCCGGCCAAGTATCTCGTCCCGCCGCCGGGCATTGACCGCACCATGGGTGAGTATCTCGTTGCCAGCGATGTCCGCCAGATGGCGATCAGCGAGACACAGAAGTTCGGTCACGTGACGTATTTCTTCAACGGCAACCGGTCCGGCAAATTTGACGAGGCGATGGAGGATTATGTGGAGGTCGCATCCGACCGCGTTCCGTTCGAGCTACGGCCGTGGATGAAGGCTGCCGAAATCACCGACAAAGTCATCGAGGCGCTGCATCGCAAGCGCAACAAGTATCGCTTCATCCGGCTGAACCTGGCCAACGGCGACATGGTCGGGCACACGGGGATTTTCGAGGCGGTACGCATTGCCGTCGAGACCGTGGATCTCTGTTTGGGCCGAATTGTCCAGGCGGTACGCGACGTCGGCGGCATCCTGGTGGTTACGGCCGATCATGGAAACTCGGACGACATGTATGAACATGAGAAGAAGACCGGAGCGGTGGTGATGGATCCGCGCACGGGACAACCCAAGGCTCGGACCGCGCACTCGCTCAACCCGGTGCCGTGCTATATCTATGATCCCGCGGGTCTGTCGAAGGTTCGGCTGGCGCCGGGCGCCGCAGCCACGGAAAAGGGGCCGAGCTTCGGCATCGCCAACCTGGCGGCGACCTGCATCAAGCTGCTGGGCTTCGAGCCGCCGGCGGATTACACGCCCAGCATCGTCGATGTGGGGTAGGGATAGACTTTGGAGTGCGGCGGCTTGACGCCGCTCTGTTCTTGCGGTCCGTCAAGCCGGACCGTGACAAAGCGCTGTCGAGCCAGCGCACTCCACACAAATCATTCCGGCGGCTGTTTCCCGGCCTTCCTGATGATCTCTTTGGCCCGCTCGGTATGGTGCGGGTAGAGGTCGGCCGGAACGGATCCTTTCCCGAGGGCTTTGTAGACCATGTACCGCGCGCACATGGAATTGTTCCCGCGGCAGTAAAGGCCCTTGAAGAGGTCCGCGTGATCGGGCATATCGGGCATGTTGTCGTTGAAGAACGGGCAGATCTTGAGCTTTTCGCACTCGGACATGGCGCCCTCCCTCCCGGCCACCGCGATCTGTTCAGCAGCCACGCGTAACGGCTATCTTCCCTCAAAAACATACACCCCGCGCAGGCGGATGTCACGGGACGAGGAACCGATTTGGAATTCGAACTCGCCCGGTTCCGCGAACCAGCGCTTGCGGTTGATGTCGTAGTATGAAAGCGAGTCGGTATCGAGCGTAAGGGTAATGGTGGCCATCTCGCCGGGCTGCAATCTGACCTTGCGGAAGCCCTTGAGTTCCCTGGTCGGACGCTCGACAGCCGACTGCACATCATGCACGTAGAGTTGCGCCACCTCGGCGCCCGCGCGGGTCCCGGTGTTGCGCACATCGAACGTCACGTTGATCTTCAGGCGATTGCCGCTGGTGTCGGGTTCGATGCGGAGGTTGTCGTACTCGAACGTGGTGTACGACAGGCCGTGACCGAAGGGGAAGAGCGGTTCGACGTTCTTCGTATCGAAGAAACGATAGCCGACCCAGATGCCTTCCTCGTAACGTACGACGCCGTTATGTCCGGGAAAGTTCGCCTGCGACGGGTAATCCTCGAGCTTCTTCGCGAATGTATCGGGCAGCTTGCCAGAAGGATTCACATCGCCGAAGAGGACGCGGGCGACCGCATCGCCACCCATTTCGCCGGGGTACCAGGCCTCGACGATGGCGGGCACCTGATCGATCCACGCCTGCATGTCGATGGGGGTGCCGTTGATCAGAACGACGGCGGTGCGCGGATTCGCGGCGGCGACGGCTTGGATCAGCTTGTTCTGATTGCCGGGGAGTGCGAGCGTATTACGGTCGACGCCTTCGCCTTCGAACTTGGGTGAGAGGCCGACAACAACGATAGCTGCATCGCAACCCGCAGCGAGGGCGGCCGCCTCATCGTGAGTGGAGTCAGGAAGACTCCAGCCGAGCTGGGCGCTGGCGGCGCCAAGATACTCGAAGTATTCCATGCGGATGTTGTAGACATCCCCTTCCTTCATCTCCATCGGTACGGTGTGTGTGATGCCGGCTTGATTGACCCACTGGTCAATGACGAGCTGATCATTGATGTAGAGGCGGACACCGTCATCGCACACAACACCGATATTGTATGAGCCGGTCCTGGGTGCGCGCAGCTTTCCGGTCCAACGGGCGGAGAAGTTGTCACACGGGATCTCGGCGGCGGGGGAGCCATCGCCCCATTCGAAATTGACCTGAGAGTCGACGCGGACGAGGGTGGGCGTACCTTCGAGGTCCTTGTTGGTGAAGTACTCGCCGACAAGGCCAGGGACCGTCTTGCCCTGAAACTCGCAGAAGAGCGCATCGGCCGGGACGGCGGAGACGCTCATCGAGCAGCCCTCGATGTAGCGGATTTCGATGTTGCTGCCGGCGCGCGTGCGGAGGCCCTGCAGCACGCCGACGGGATTGGCGGGTGCAACCGTGGAACTGCCGCCGCCGCCGACCCGCGCCGGTTCGGCGTTGGGGCCGATCACGGCCAGTGTCTTGATGGCCGCTGCGTCGAGAGGGAGCACGTTGTTCTCGTTCTTCAGCAGGACGATGGCCTCCTCGGCGAGCCTGCGCGCGAGGTTCTTGTGTTCGGGCGTATTGACGGCGCCGGTGAAGCGGTTGTCGGGCTGCTCGAAGAGCCCGGCGCGGAATAGGATGCCGAGGATGCGGCGGACTTTTTCGTCGATGATGCGTTCGGACACCTCGCCGTCTTTCACCGCCTGCAGGAGTTTATCCCCGAAGTAAGCACCCGGGCCGGGCATTTCAAGATCGAGTCCCGCCTGCGCGAAACTGACGGTGCTGTGGACAGCGCCCCAGTCGGAAACCACGAGACCTTTGAAGCCCCATTCGCCTTTCAGAATGTCGTCCAGCAGGTAGGTGTTTTCGCAGCACCACTTGCCGCGGACCTTGTTGTAGGCGCCCATGACGGTCCACGGATCGGCCTCGGTGACGGCGGCATGGAAAGCGGGAAGGTATATTTCGCGCAGCGCGCGTTCATCGATTTCGACGCTGATGGTGAGGCGTTCCCATTCCTGGTTGTTCAGGGCGTAGTGCTTGACGGAGGTGCCGATGTTCCGGCTCTGCACGCCCTTCACGTAGGCGACGGCCATACGTGCGGCGAGGTAGGGGTCTTCGGAGAAGCTCTCGAAGTTGCGGCCGCCGAGCGGCGTGCGGTGGATATTGATGCAGGGCCCGAGCAGGACGTGTCGGCCGAACGCGCGTGTTTCGTCACCGAGCGCGACGCCGACGGCCTCGACGAGGTCGGGGTTCCACGACGAAGCCATGGAAACAGCGGTGGGGAAGGCGGTGGATTTCACGCCCCAGCCGACGCCGTGCGGGCCGTCGGTTACGCGAAGCGATGGAATGCCGAGGCGCTCGATATCGCGGGTGGCGTCGCCAGCTTTGCCGGAGACGATGCTGATCTTCTCCTCCAGCGTCATGCGACCGAGGAGGTCCTCGACACGTTGGGAGATCGGGAGCTTGGGATTCTGATAGGGCGCTACTTCGGTGGTTTCGGCTGTCGTCATGGTGGCAGTCATCCCCAATAAGCAGGCTACCATGCCTGCAAGAATCGTGATGCAGTTGTTGGCGGATTTCATGGAACGTACGCCTCCCTTCATGAAAAGTTTAAGGACGACGGGACATGAAAGCGCTCTCATCCTCGCACAACACACATGGAAGCGGCAAGCTCAGTGTTTATGGCTGGCGGCAACCTTTTGGAGGGCCGCTAGTTAGCCTGTGGGGCTGAAGCGCCCAATTCGGGGAACCGGAACCCCATCTTGAGCGCCTGCACGAAGCGCTCGAAGGTAAGGGGCTCACCATCCGCCGTTCCCGAGGCGAAAACCATGCCCTGTCGGAAGCTGTAGCGGCCCTCGACGCGCGCGTACCATTGCCGCAGTTGCGCATCGTTGAGCTCGCGTTCGAAAGCGTAGACGCTGGCTGCCGAGCTAGTCTGTGAGGCTCCAAGCGGTGCGAAGCTATGAGTCACCGGACGGCACTCGGCCTTTGCGTTGTTCTTCAACCTCGTCTGAGCCATGAAGACAAACGCCGTAGCTATCGCCAGAATAAGAAGACCTATTCCCTTCAACTGCATCTCCCCAACCTCCTTGCTGTTACCCTTACCAGAAAAGATGGAGAGTTGTCCTGTCCGTTTATCCCTACAGGAGTCTGCGTGTTGCTGAACGATTCGCATGCATGGATGCGCTGATGCGGAGGGGTTGACTGGCTTCTCTGACATGGGTTTCCCAGCTTTGCTCTTGCGACCATGGTCCTCGTGTGGACAATGGATCGGAATGCGGAGTTCATCACCAACGGAGGTTGTCATGAAGAGACTGATTCTGTCGGCCGTGATTGTGGCGTGCCTGTTCACCGTGGTGGCGCGTGCGGAGGAGGATGTGCGGTCGCAGCTTGCCGGCCAGTTGCTCGGGCTGATGGATGTGGAGAAGAACCTCAAGCAGTCGTTTGACATGGTCAAGACGATGCAGGTGGAGCAGATCAAGAAGATGACCCCTCCGGGTCAGGATGCCGCCAAGGCCCAGGCGATGCAGGCGAAGATCATGGACGTGATGACGAAGGAGATGAGCTGGGAGAAGCTGCGCGGCGACTATGTGGCCATCTACGCCGAGACCTTCACCGAAGAGGAGCTGCGTGGGATGGTTGAGTTCTACCAGTCGCCGGTTGGCCGCAAGTTGATCGAGAAAACGCCGGAGCTCATGCGCCGGTCGATGATGATTACGCAGAAGCAGATGACGGACCTGATGCCGAAGGTGCAGGAAGCCGTCCGCGAAGCGCAGCAGGCCACCACCGCCCCGGCGCCCGTCGCACCGGCTGCTGCGGGCCAGTAATATCGAGTTGCAGTTGATCCCGAGGAGAAGTCCGCCATGGCCAGAATCTTATGCCGGTTGATCGTGTCGTGTGTCTTGATCTGGGCGAGCGCCGCGGCGGGGCAATTTATTCCCGGCTACCAGCGCGATCTTCTTGCCAAGGCGGAGCCCGATGAGTGTTTCAACGGCATTCGCGCGCTCGGAGATCTGACGCCTCCCGTTGTGCCGCCCTGTTCGGAAGGGCAGCCGAAGGTGAACCAGGCTTACGTATGGGGGCTCACGCTGGCGGGGTCGAATCTCTGGTTCGGCACGGCGGCGAATGTGCACTGCCTGGTGCTCGGTGCGTATCTTGGTCAAACCAACCCGGTGCAGACGGAGTCCTACGTTGGCGAGTTTCGCAACAGCTATCTGTGTCAGGCGCTGGGGGTGCCGGCGAAGATCGGCGATTGGCGGCCGCCGCACATTTACACCTATGACACGACGGCGAAGCAGTTGACGTTGAAGGATGATGCCGTGATGGGGTTGGGGCTGGTTCACAGCACGCGCCTGACCCGCTGTTTGGGGTTGCGGTCGGCCGCGACCACGCCGGGCAACGCGACGCATCCGGATGGGGTGGTGCTGTTGGCCGGGCCGAGCGTGGCGACGGGTGCGGTGGGTGGTCTGTACTTCTTCGCGTTCGATGCAAGCACGGGTGCTGCGATCGGGACAACCAACTTTCCCGTCTACAACAACATCCGCAAGTGGATCACCGTCGGCACAAACGTCTATACAGCGATTGGCCTGCCGACCGGTGGTGGTCGCGTGCTGCGGTGGCGGAACGATCCGGCGCTGGCAGCCTATCCGTTCTCGTTTGAGACCGTGGGCCATCTTGATGGCGCGGGCGCGGAGATCGAACTTCATGAGGGGCGGCTCTTTGTTTCCACGTGGCCGGGCGCCTCGACGAATCGCTCGGGTCTCTGGATGAGTCCTGTGGTGCCGCCCGCAGGGTTGAGCGTGCTGCACACGGGTGCGTGGTTCAAGGTGTGGGCGGTGGGCGATTACGAGCCGGACCCGGTGACCGAGGCGACGTACGGCGGTGGTGCGCTGGCATCGTTCGACGGTTACCTTTACTGGGGCACAATGCATGTGCCGCTGCTCGCGTATCAAGCGTACGTGAATGCGTACGGAGAGCCCGCGGGTCAGACCGCGCAAATCGATGCGATGCAGAATACGCACCGCGCCATTTCGATTTTCCGCGGCCGCGATTTTGTCGAGCCGCCGGGCACGAACCGGTTCGATGTGGTCTACGGCAGCGCTTCCATGCAGGTGTGGAACACGAATACCGCGGCGTGGGAAGCGCGCGCCAACAAGATGAACGCCACGCCGCTCTACGGTGCCGCGGGGTTCGGCAACATGTTTAACAACTACACGTGGACGATGGATGTGTACGGCGGGGAGCTCTACGTCGGCACGATGGACTGCGGCTACATTGCAGCCGAGATCCTGGCGGACATGAATCCGCTCTATCCCGCGTTGCTCGGCCTTTCGACGAATGTGTATGGCGCGGATCTTTACCGCTTCCCGTCGTCGCGCGAGGCGGCTGTGCCGGTGGATACCCGGGGCGTGGGCAACTACTCCACGTACGGCATTCGCACGATGGTCAGCACGCCGGGCGCGTTGTACCTGGGCATGGCCAACCCGATGAACCTGCTGACGGACACGAACGACGCCGTGCCCGAGGGTGGCTGGGAACTCTTGGCGCTGACGAAGCATCACAACATCCGCTGTGATTTCGACAAAGATGCGCGGCGCGACTTGACGGTGTACTGGCCGGCGGGTGGCACGTGGTACTCGCTGCGGACTTCCGATTGGCAGACGCGGCAAACCCAGTGGGGCTGGAAGGATGCGCTGCCGATGCCGGGCGATTACGATGGCGATGGGCGGGGCGATATCGCGGTGTTCTGGCCTGCCGGGGCGATGTGGTACATCATCCAAAGCAGCAATGAAGCGACGCGCGTGCAGAACTGGGGCTGGAACGGGACCACGGCGGTGCCGGGCGATTACGACGGTGACGGGGTGACGGATTTGGCGGTGTATCACAAGCCTTCGGGCACGTGGCATATTCTCCAGAGCAGCAACGGCGTCGCACGTAGCGAGAACTGGGGCTGGTCAGATGCCGATCCGGTGCCGGCGGACTATGACGGCGATGGCCGGATGGATCTGGCGGTGTTCCACAAGGCACTCGGCAACTGGTTCATCAAGTGCAGCAGCGATGGGCAGACGCAGACGATCAACTGGGGTTGGCGCGATACGACGCCTGTGCCCGCGGACTACGACGGCGATGGCAGGACCGACCTCGCGGTATATCACAAGGCCGCGGGTGATTGGTACATCCTCTACGGCAACGGCGTGCAGCGCCGTTTCAACTGGGGCTGGTCGGAAACCGACGCGGCGCCGGGCGATTTTGATGGTGACGGCCGGGCGGACCTGACGGTGTACCATCAGTCCACGGGTCGCTGGTTTGTCCGCCAGAGTCGCGATCGTCTCGGTGTTGTTCTGCTCTTCGGCTGGAATGCAGCGGTGCCGGTCAGATAGAAGAATGCAGGAGTCAGAACGGAGAATGCAGAAGGCGGACGGCTGAGTGCGGCGTTCTGTGTGCTCGATGCTCTCCGCTCACTGGCTCGGCGACAGGGGGGCAGGTTTCCAGTCGATGCCGGCCTCGCGTAGAAAACTCTTCACCACGCGGCCGCGGAACTGCTCGACGTCGAGCGAGTGGGTGGTTGAGCCCGCCGGCTTGGCCTTGGACACAACCTCCCTTGGAAGATGGTTGATCGCGATCGAACCGCCCTTGGCCATGGTGAAGGCATTCTTGATAGTCTCTTCGAGTTCAGGAACATTGCCCGGCCACGGATAGCGTTCGAGAATGATCAGCGCGTCTGGCTGGATGCCCGCGATCTTGTCTGCATCATCCTCCAATTGGCGCAAGGTCAGGCCGAGGTGAACGCGGATATCTTCCGGCCGGTCGCGCAGGGGCGGGACCTCGATGGTCGTGGTCTGCAGGGCGGCCATAAGGTGGCCGTTGAACTGGTGATTCAGCACAAGTTGATCGAGCGCGACCGACGTGGAGGCCAGCACGCGCAGCGGGAGAGGGGCGACGGTGTTCTCGTTGCCCGTGTGAGTCGCTTCCGCGTGCAGCATCTGCAGCAACTCCTGCTGCATCGGCGGCGGCATGGAGCCGACCTCGCGGAAGAACACACTGCCGCTTTCGATCATCGCCAGCAGGCCGCTTACGCTGGCGTCCGGCGGCAGGTTGGGACAATCGATCTTTTCAAAAATATGCGAGCGATTTGCGCCGCACGCGTGGATGGTGCGCGCGAGAAGTTCCTTGCCGGTTCCGTGTTCGCCGCGCAGCAGGACCGGCGCGGAGTGTGACACGGCCTCCTCGATCTTTCCGCAAACTTCCAGCATCTGCGGGCTTGCCGCGACGACGTTGGGGTAGGCGAAAACCGACGCGTCGGGGTTGATCAGGTTCTCGCTGTCGAGTTGTGCCTTCACGTACGCCTCGGCGGCGTTGACGGTGGAGCGCAGCGTGTCGAGCGAGAACGGCTTGGTCAGGTAATCGAACGCGCCCTTGGTCATGGCCTGCATCGCCGTGTCTGCCGTGCCGTAGCCGGTGATCATGATGATGGGAACGCCGGGCGACTGCCGGAGCGCGACTTCGAGGAACGTGATGCCGTCCATGCGGGGCATGGAATAGTCCGTGATGATGATGTCGAACGAAGTGAAGCCGACGAGCTTGAGGGCGAGATCGCCTGCGGCAACCGTGGCGATGTC
The DNA here is from genome assembly GCA_036821485.1 of Verrucomicrobiota bacterium. Lineage (GTDB taxonomy): Bacteria > Verrucomicrobiota > Kiritimatiellia > CAIQIC01 > JAGNIJ01 > DAISJM01. The sequence continues at coordinate 72,122 of DAISJM010000008.1, forward strand.
GTGCCCGTCGGTCATCAGCGCCGACTTGAGGCACTTCAACACCATCGGCTGATCGTCTACGATAAGGATCTTTGCCATCGGCTTTGCTCCATCTCCCTCATTAATAGATATCCCAAAAGGGGCCGGAGGTTTATATGTTGTTCCCATGCGGCGGGAGGAAGGCTGCCCGCGTGGAAAAATCGGAGCCCTGCCTTTGAATATGGTGCGGAAGGTGCTGTTGCTTGTGGCTGTGCTCGTACCCGCTGTCTTCCTGGCATCTGCTTGTGCGGAGGAGAGAACGGGGGACGACGGGTTTGTTTGGGCGATGGCCTTTGACGGCCGCATCAGTCCACTGGGGCTCGCGTGTCTCTCGGCCTATCAGCCGTACGCGGTCATGCACGCCCGTGAACGGGTGGCGGGGCATGCGTTCGAGACGCATCGTGACTCGTGCGATTCATGTCGGCGACCCCCGGCGGTTTTCAGGGATTGGGTGGAGGATGCCGGTTCGCTATGCCCGACGGGCGCCGCGTTGCTCGCGGCGGCCGACGCGTTCACGCCGGATGCCGTCCGGTGCGCTGAGATTTACGACGCGGCGCGACGCGAATGGGAACTGGAATTGTCGTCCGAGCGGCGACGCTGTGAGGATTTGAAGAACGAGGCGTTGAACTGCGAGAGCGCATACCGGGATGACGCCGCCGCACAGCAGAAGGCGGATGAACTTCGCGCGAAGAAAAGCATCGACGCCGCGGCGTACGGCCGGATTCTGGCGCAATATGCCGAAGCGTGCCGCAGGCTGCCGTTCAATCCCGATGAGCGTGTGGGCGAGGGGCCGGATGCTTCCACGCGGTATGCTGTGGAAATCGGGGCGCTGGACCGGCAGTTGGGGTCGGGCGAACTGACGCCGGAGGCGGCCGTTCCGAAATATGTCAGCCAGTTGACCGTGCTCATCCGCGCGCGGGAGCTTGAGGCGGCGCGGGATGCGGCATTCGCCGATCTGTACTTTCAACTCATCGCGCTTTGTGATGAAGTTGCCCCGGTGCGGGACGGGGTGACGGAAGAGAGTCCGGCCCGCATCAACCAGGAGGAAGTTCCATGAAGGTGTTGCCCGTGTTGTTGGCCCTCGGCCTGATGGTGGCTGGTTCCGCGCAGGCGGCGTGTGAAAACACGGTGTCGGTGTCCGGTTCATCGCAGTTGGAGAAGGCGCCGGACATTGCCTACATCGTCCTCTATGTCAAAGGTGACGGCATCCTGATGACCGACGCGGTGAAGAATGCGGAACAGAAGGCGGAAGAGGTCACCAAGGCAATCCGGCAGGACCGGCCGCAGGTCATGGACGTGAAGAACACGACCGCAGAGCTTGGTGAAAAGCGCAACCAGTACTACAGCAGCTCGGACAAGGACGAATCGCCCCGGCCGCAGGTGGTTCAGCGCCTGATGGTGTCGATACCGCCGGTCCCCTCGTTGGCCTATGAGATTATTGATGCGGCGCTTCGCGCCGGTGCGGTGATGACCATTCCGTCGAGCACGCACTACTCGGGCGAGATCAACAGCGTGGTGGTGTACGGCCTTCAGAACGCGAAGGACGTGGAGGAGGAAGCGAAGACGCTGGCCTTTGAGGATGCGAAGAAAAACGCCGAGAGTTCCGCGGCGCTGGCCGGCCGCAAACTGGGCGCTGTCAACAGTGTCAATTGCCAGAGCGTGCAGGGCTTCTCGCAGCAAATGTATTTCAGTGGGCGCAAGGCCGACTTCCCCACAAAATACATCAGCATCAGTCCGGACAAGATCGACATCAACGGCAGCGTGACGGTGACCTACAACTTCGTCGACTGATGGTGTCGGTCGGACACGGGGGATCTTCAGGGACGGGCCCTCATGACGGATCGTATTCGTTTCATTCTGCGTTGCGCGCTGGGACTGACGCTTGGCGCATGCGCGTTGGCCCTCGCTCTCATCGCCTGGCGTGGCGAAGACTGGCCTGAGTGCATGATCCTGAGTCACCCGGCACATTTGCTGATGGCCGCTCTGTTCGCATTTGGCGGCTGGTTTGCTCTTGGCCTGAGGCGGGATCGTTGGAAGGCGCAGGTCGGGCGACTTGTGCTCGTCGGATTCAGCCTCGTGATCTCCCTGCTGGTTGCCGAGAAGATGGCGCGGTTGTTTCTGCGGGCGCATGCCGCGCGCAATTCACTGACGGATCTTGCAGCAAAATCGCAGGGCCTGCCGGTCAAGATAGAGGGCGGCCGCCACGCGCTGGCGGAGATTGTACGCGTCTCCACGAACAAGCTGCTTGTGTACGAGCTGAAGCCGGGGCAGGGGCCTGTTCCGTTCGGCGCAGCCGTGCTGCGTACGAATCGCGATGGACAGCGGGAAGATCGCGACCACGACGTGGTGAAGCCGGCGGGTTGCGTCAGAATTATAGGCATCGGCGATTCGGGGATGTTTGGCTGGGATGTCGAGCAGGGGGACACCTACCTGGCCGTGCTGGAGGAGAACCTGGCGAAGCGGCGCGCGGCGCGTTACGAAGTTATCAACTTCGCCGTGCCGGGGTACGACACGTTCCAGGAGGTTGAGACGCTGAAGACGAAGGCGCTGGCGTGGCAGCCTGACATCGTAATCATCGGTTGGTGCGAAAACGACTTCGGCATCCCGTTCTTTCTTCTCGCGCACGACACCTACGACCAGCGTGACACTTCCTATTTTCTTCAACTGGTCTTTCATCGCAAGTACCTGTTTCGTCCGCGGGTCATCAAACATGACGACGTGGACCGGTCGATGGTGGATCCTGAAATCCTTGCGCATATCGGCAAAGACGGTGTGGGTCGATCGCTCGCCGAGCTGGTTCAGTTGGGTCGTGAGCAGGGATTCAAGCCGTTGATGTTCGGGCCCATGCACAGCTCGATCCGACGCCTCTGCACGGAGGTCGGTTTGGATTACTGCGACACGTGGGAGGCGTTGCCGAAGGGTTCATGCCCCGGTGATTATGACGTGCATCGCATGCATCCGAAGCCCGAAGGGCATCGCGTGCTGGCCGAATGTCTGGAGAAGGAACTCGACCGGCGGGGATGGCTTTCTGTGGAGAAGTAATCAGTGTCCGGTGTTCAGTATTCAGTACTGATTACCGATTACTGAACACTGGTTACTTCAGAGCGCCGCTTCGGCGCTCGTCAACTCCCGCACACTTTGCAGGGCTTGCCTTCGTTGGCTCCACACGGGCGGCCTTCGAGGCCGTTACGGTAGTAACGACAGCCCTCCCTGTGCCGCCGGCCGGTTCCGATATTGAGCCAGTAGTTCGTGCCCGGCGTCTGGGTTTCCGTGTTGATGGCGGACTCGGTTTCAAGCGCGCGCGGATACTTGGGGAAGAGGATGACCAATCTCACGCCGTGCTTGTTGCAGTTCTTCTCCACGAGATCAAAGCGCTCGCGGGATTTCGTCTGAAGCTTGTCCGGTCCCTGGCTGTAGGAAATCAGCGCGAGCACCGCTTTCTTGCCTGTGGCGTCGGCATAGTGCAGAGCTTGGCCGAGGCCCTCGTGCCACTTGTGGGGCCAGTCGAGTTCGATGGCTTCGGTGTCCGTCATCACATCGATGCGTCCGCCCTCGACGGGAACCTCATGCTGCGCCTTCAACTCAGCGGCCAGCGCATCGCGCCAGAGGGCTTCGGGCGCCTGCGAGGGGAGGTCAAACTGATAGGAGTCCCAAGCGTGAACTGCACCCGCGCCGAGAAGCACCAGGGCTGCCATGACATTCCAAATACGCATGAAGGTCAGCCTTAACGTAACCCGATTTCCAAGGTTTGGAAAACGCGCCGGGCTCTTTTGTTCAAGATCGGTGGACAAAAAGGCTGGAGTTCACCCGTCGTGTCCGGTATATCCCCTTCCGCGCCGCCTGCAGAGGGGGGAGAGAAATGAGTGGTATGATCACCAGATTACGGACATTATTCTCGAAGTTCTTTGCCCTTGCCCTGTTCACCGCTTTCCTGGTGGGCGCCAACGGGTGGGAAGACAGGTCGCCGCTGTTGTCCTCGTCCCTGTTCCTGGCGGGTGCTGTGTTGGCGGGTATTGCCGCGATTGGCCGCACCTGGTGCACCCTGTACATCGCCGGCTACAAACGCGAACACCTGATCACCGTGGGGCCCTATTCCGTGACCCGCAATCCGCTCTACTTCTTCAGCATGCTCGGCAGTGTCGGCGTGGCGTTGGCGACGGAAACGCTGTCAATTCCCCTGATCATCATCGTCGCGTTTGCGCTCTATTACCCGGCCGTCATCCGCCGGGAGGAGTCGAGACTGCGTGAGTTTCACCAGGGAGCTTTCGAGGAGTACTTTGCCCGGGTTCCGCGCTTCTTTCCCCGCTGGTCTCTGTTCACCGAGCCTGAGGACTACGTGGTGAAGCCGATTGTCTTTCGCCGGCACATCATGAGCGCCCTGTAGTTCGTGTGGATGCTGGGTATTGTCGAATTCATTGAATGTCTGCACGAAGCGGGTCTGCTGCCCACGTGGTTCCACATCTACTGATCCGGGCTTTTCCGTCGGGATGGCCCCCTCTGCGTTGACCTTGGCGCAGGGTTTCGGTTACAAAAGGGCCACGCCACATGTCGCAACTCCCAGAGGCATCCGAGGGTAGGGTCGCGAGGATCGGCGGGACAGCCGTCGAGCGATTCCTCAACGTGGTCCGCATGGTCGCCGTGGTATGGGCGGTTCTGCTGGCGGCTTTCCGGCGTTCCACTTGGCCGCGCACCGTGCGCGATGTATTCGCGCGGCAGATTCTCTTCACCGGTTTCGAAGCGATCCGCTTTGTCTCCCTCCTGGCTTTTGTGACGGGCCTGTCGGTGGTCGTCCAGACCCAATTCTGGCTCAAGCAGGTTGGCCAATCCCAGCTTCTTGGGCCGGTGCTCGTGATGGTGATCATCCGTGAGGTGGGCCCGCTGCTGGTGAACTTTGTCGTCATCGGCCGCAGCGGTACGGCGGTGGCGACGGAACTCGGCTACATGAACATCTCCGGCGAGGTCCGCGTGCTGGACGCGCAGGGTCTCGATCCGTTCATCTACCTTGTCGTGCCGCGCGTGCTCGGCATGGCGATCTCGATCTTCTGCCTGACGGTGATCTTCTGCCTCGCGTCGTTTGTCAGCGGATACTTGAGCAGCCTGCTGGTGGGCGCGAATCCGGGCAGTCCCTATCTTTTTGTGAAGAGCGTTTTCGGCGCCCTGCAACCGGCCGACGTGGCGAACCTGGTGCTGAAGACGGTGGTGCCCGGCGCGATGACCGGTGCGATCTGCTGCACCGAGGGACTTGCTTGCAGCACGGCGGTGACCGAGGTGCCGCAGGCGACGACGCGGGCGCTCGTGCGGTCCGGCGCGGCGCTCTTCGTTGTGTCGGCCCTCGTTTCGCTGATCACCTATTTGTAATGATGAAGGAACATGCCCGTGGCGGATGACATCATAGTTGCGATGGAAGATGTGACGGTCGAGACGCGGCCCCCGTACGAAACGGGTCTTGCCGGGGCGTCGCTGGTGCTGCGGGCCGGTGCGCTGGCGATGGTGTACATCCCCGAGGGTTTTGCCTACACGCCGCTGGCGGACATGGTGCAGGGGTTGGTCGAGCCTGACGCGGGCGTGGTGCGGTATCGTGGCGAAGACTGGCATGCGATGGACCCCGCTCGGGCCGCGGCGCAGCGCGGCACCATCGGCCGCGTTTTTGACCAGCGCGGCTGGATCAGCAATCTCGATGTGGATGAAAACATCACGCTGGCCTCGCGCCATCACACGCTGCGGCCGCTGCCGGAAATCGAGCAGGAAGCCCTTGCGCTGGCGCAGTCATTCGGGCTTCCGGAGCTTCCCCGCAGGCGGCCGGCGTTGCTGCGCCGGGCCGACCTTCGGCGCTGCGAGTGGGTGCGGGCGCTGATCGGCACACCGTCGCTGGTGGTGCTCGAGCATCCGACGCGCGATGTTTTTGCGGAAGCCATCCCGAAACTGGTGGCAGCCGTCCGTGCGGCGCGCGCGCGCGGCGCGGCGGTGATGTGGATTACGGGTGACCGGGCGTGCCGCGCGGTGGCGGACGAGGCCGGTGTGGAGCGTTATGAATTCAGGGAACTGAAGCTGGTTCCCCTGCAGGGAGAGTAGCCATGGCCAAACCATTCAAGTTCAGATACGTCAACCAGATCGCGGGCGGCCTCGTGCTGGTGGTTCTCGCGATCCTGCTCGTCAGCATCGTGGTCGCCGGCAAGGCCCAGGGTTGGTTTGAGCCGGTGACCTCGCTGAAGCTGACCTTTCCACCCGAAGGATCCTTCGATCTTCAGAACGGCGCGGACGTGGTTATTCTCGGCACCGTGGTGGGCGGGGTCGAGCGTATCGCGGTGAATGACGACGGCAGCATGTCGGCCCGCATCACGATCCGCGGCAAGTTTATCCGGTTCGTGCGCACGGACTCGCGCGCCGTGGTGAAGAAGAAGCTGGGATTGGCCGGCGATGCCTTCGTTGAAATCACCAAGGGCACCGGCGCTGAACTGCCGGAGGACGCTTCGCTGGTCTGCACGAAGGACACCGAGATTACCGAGATGATTCAGCAGGCGGTCGACGAGGTCCGGACGAACACCATGCCGGCGATCCAGCAGGGGCAGCGCGCCATGGAGGAGTACACGAAGCTGGCCGAGGATATGCGCGATCCCAACGGCGAAGTGCAGAAGCTGCTCAAGAACATCAACTCGATTGTTGAGGGGCTCGAAAAGGGACAGGGCACCGCGGGCATGTTCCTGCGTGACGAGAAGATGGCCGCGCAGGTGGAGGATATGGTGGCGAAGTTGAACCGCACGATCGACGATACCAGCAAGATCATTGCCGACATGCAGGATACGTCGGATATCGTCAAGAGCGAGGTCGAGGACCTGCCGGGCATCGTGGCGCAGGCCCAGCAGACGCTGCGTGAAACCACGGTCCTGATGCAGGCCTTGGAGAAACACTGGCTGTTCAGAAAATACGTCGAGCAGCCGGACCAGACGCGGCGCATTCCGCCGTCCTCGGTCGCGGTCGGGGGAGGTGGGCCATGAGAAGTGACAAGTGGCAAGTGACAAGTGGCAAGTGGTTGATCGCCTGTTGCGTACTGCTGGCGGCGGGTTGTTCCACCACGAAGCCCGCACGCGTGGTGAATCCGGAGATCGCGGCGTTTGCAGATCTCGCCCGTGATGCGTACGACAGGAGCGCGTTTGAGCAGTCTGCACGGCTCTACGCGCGCGCGCTGGCCAAGGCGCGCGCAGCTGACGACGCCCTCGAGATCGGGAACAACGCGTACAACATGGCTGCGTGCCTGATCGCGCTCGAGCGATATAGCGAGGCGCGCGAACCGTTGCGCGAAGCGCGTCGCGAGTTCGAGCGGATCGGCACGGAGGTCAGCGCGGCAGAATTGCTTGATGCGAAGGCCGCGCGGCTGGAGGGCAAGCAGGACGAGGCACAGCAGATCGCCAACCAGGTGCTGGGCGAACTCAAGCCCGGCAAGAATCCCGCCTACCGCGCGCAGGCGATGATTGTCCGCGCGCAGATTGCGTGCGACCGACGTGATGCGGATGCCGCACGCGCGGAGTTGTCGGCCGCGCAGAAGGAAATGAAGAAGCTGAAGAATCCGTACCTCGCCGCGGCGATCTTTGGGGTGAATGGGCGTATCGCGTTGATTGAAAAGGAACCGGCCAAGGCGGCCGCCGAGTTTGACAGCGAAGCGGACCTCTGCCGCGACGCGGGCAAGTATCGGGACATGGCGATGGCGCTCGGCCGGGCGGGGCAGGCGTATGCCGATGCGGACAACGCGGCGGCAGCGGCCGACCGTTTCCATCGTGCCGCGCGCAGCTTCTTTGCCCAGGGAGATGAATTGGCCTCGCTGAAGATGATTGAGTCCGCCCTCAAATCGGCGGAAAAGGCGGGCGACAAGGCCGCACTCCTGCGCACGACTTCGCTTTTCGAGGAGATCAAGAAGCAGATGGAGGCAAGCAAGCCTGCCGGTTCTGGGGAGGCAAAGCCCTGAGTTGCCGGTGGATGGTGAATAGGACGGGGGCGGTGGACGTCCATCACGGTGGGCAGATTTGATTTTGGCCCCCTGCTTCGGTACGATGAAGTGCGGTTTTGGTTGATAGAACAAGGAGGATACGCAGATGTTGAGCAGACGATGTCTGGCAGCCTTCGCGCTGATGATGGTCGCGGCCCTGGCCTTCGCAGCGGCGCCGACCACGATGAGCGTGCAGGTCAAGAACGGTCAGTTGAGGGCGACGCCCTCGTTCCTGGGAAAGATCGTTGCGCCCGTGGTCTATGGTGCGCAGGTCCAGGTCCTCGAGACCCAAGGCGAGTGGAACAAGGTGTCGGGTGCCGGAGCGACGGGCTGGATTCACAACTCCGCGCTTTCCCGCAAGAAGATCGTCATGAACGCGGGGCAGCAGACCGCCCAGACGGGCGCGTCGAGCGATGAGCTCGCGCTCGCAGGCAAGGGATTCAACTCGGACATCGAGTCCCAGTTCAAGAATGGGAACAAGAACGTGGACTACACTTGGGTCGACAAGATGGAGAAGATCAAGGTGAGTCCCGAGGAGGTCGTGGCCTTCCTCAAAGATGGTGGCGTCAAACCCGTGGAAGGGGGTGCGCCATGAGGAGTGACGAGTTTCACGTGACAAGTTTCAAGTTGGTGGGAGCGGTGTTGCTGATGGCGCTGGCCGTTGGCTGTTCCACGGTTACGCAGCTCGGAACGAGCATCGGGGTGGCGACGGGAAAGATGACGCCGGAGCAGGCGGAGTCGATCAACAAGAGCGCCGCCGCCGTGGAGAAGACCTTTCAGGATATCACGCCCGAGCAGGAGTATTACATCGGGCGCGCCGTGGCGGCCACGGTGCTGGGCGCCTACAAGCCGTTCGACAAGGATACGGCAAACGCCTACCTGAACGAGTTGGGCCAGACGCTGGCCATGGCGTCGGATAAGCCCGAGACGTTTGGCGGCTATCACTTCCTCGTGCTGGACACGGATGAGATCAATGCATTTGCCGCACCCGGCGGGTTGATCCTGGTGTCGCGCGGCATGATTCGCTGCTGCAAGAGCGAAGATGCGCTCGCTGCGGTGCTGGCGCATGAAATCGGCCACGTGCAGAACGAACACGGTTTGCGCGCGATCAAGAAGGGCCGGTTGACGAGTGCGTTGACCGTGCTCGCGATGGAGAGCGCCAAGAATCTGGCGGGCAACGATCTCGCCGAGGTCACCAAGGCGTTTGAGGGCAGCATTTCCGACATCACCGGCACGATGATGAACAGCGGCTATGCGCGCAATCTCGAGCGGGATGCCGATGCCGCGGCGGTCACCATCATGAAGCGCGTCGGCTACAACCCGGAAGCGCTTGTCGAGATGCTGGAGGAGATGCAGAAGAACTGGAAGCCTGACGGTCCCGGTTTTGCCAAGACGCATCCCACGCCCGAGTCGCGCATTGCCGACATCAAGAAGATGATCACCAATGCCGCGCCCGTGGCGAAGCCGGCGGAGCGCCAGAAGCGCTTTGCGTCGGCGGCTGGAAGCCTCTGAGCGGGCAGAAGCCTGTTCTAACGTGATTAGCACCGGGCGCCGAAGCTGCGGAATTTCGAAGAACGAAGTTCGGCATTCGGCGTCTGGTGTTTTGGACCATGATCAAGAAACTGCTTAAGGGCATGTGCGTGGGGTTGGCTGCGGCGGGCATTCTGCTCGGTCTGTGGTTGGCCGGCAGGCTGGACACGCTGGAGTATGGGACATGGTCGCTTCGCGTGCGCGCGTTTGCCCGGCCCACGATCGCGACACCGCAGATCAAGGTAATCCTGCTCGACCAGTACAGCCTCGACTGGGGCAAGAGCGAGAGCAGTTGGTCCTGGCCGTGGCCGCGCGAGGTGTACGGGGCAGTGCTCGATTTTCTGAAGCGGGGCGGTGCCCGTTCGGTCGCCTTTGATGTGCTCTACACGGAACCTTCTGTCTACCTCGCATCCGATGATGAGGCGCTCGGCGCGGGCATTGGCCGCGGGCCTCCGTTTGTGGGGGCGGTGTTCCTGGGTTCGAAATCGGGCGATGCAGAAACGTGGCCGGAAGGGTTGCCGAGCAAGGCCCCGGTTTTCCAAGGTTTGGAAAACTGGCTGGCCTCGGCGCGCACGAAGGATGTTGTCGCGCCGCTGGCCGCATTCCCGATTCCTGAAGTCGCCACCAACGTTACGCTGCTTGGCAATGTGAGCGATCAGCCGGATGAGGACGGCGTATTTCGCCGCGCGGCCATGTTCCGTGTTTTCGATGGGACGGCCGTTCCGTCACTCGGTTTGGCGGCGTGGTTTGCTGCGGCAGATGGGGAAGCGGCGAAGGTTCGGATCGAGAAGGGCTGGTTGTGGATCGGTGATACGAAGGTGCCGATCGATGACGCGGGTCGCGCGATTCTTCACTTCGTGGGCAAATCCGGCACGCACGAGACGTTCACGGCGGCGTCGGTGATTCAGTCGGAACTTCAGCTCCAGAGTGGCGAGGCGCCGACGGTGGATCCGAAGGTGTTCAAGGATGCGTACGTGCTATTCGGATTCAGCGCGCCGGGGTTGATGGATCTCCGGCCGACGCCGGTAAGCAAGGTGTATCCCGGGGTCGAGATTCACGCGACGATGCTGGACAACCTGCTGACACGTCTGTTCCTGCGCGATACACCGGTGGTGGTGGTGATTCTAGCGACGCTGTTGCTGTCGATGCTGGGCGGCATCGCGGTGACGTTGTCGCGCAAGGCGTGGCAGAGTGTGGTCTGGTTCGCCGTGTTTCTGCCCGTGCCGGCGGCGCTCGGGTTCTTCCTGTATGGCCGCGGCTACTGGTGGCCGGTCGTGGTGGACGAACTCGCCGTGGCGGTGGCGCTGGTGGGGGCGGTGGTGGTGAACTACGCCACGGAGGGGCGCCAGAAAGCGTTCATCAAGAATGCGTTCAAGTTTTACGTCGGTCCGGAAGTGATCGAACAGATGATTTCCGATCCATCGCGCCTGAAACTTGGCGGCGAAAAGAGGGAACTGACGCTGTTCTTCTCCGACATCGAAAAGTTCTCGTCGTTTTCCGAGCGACTCGACCCGGAGACGCTGACAGGCCTGCTGAACGACTACCTTTCCGAGATGGGTGATGTCATCAAGCAGGAGGGCGGGTATCTAGACAAGTACATTGGCGATGCGATCGTCGCGTTCTGGAATGCGCCGTTGCCGCAGGCAGACCATGCGGCCCGGGCGTGCCGCGCGGCGATTCGATGCCAGCGGCGGCTGGATGAGAAGAGGCCCGAGTTCGAGGCGCGCACGGGTGCAGTGGTGAAGACGCGCATCGGTTTGAACACGGGCGAGGTGACCGTGGGCAACATGGGCTCGCGCGACCGGTTCAATTACACCGTGCTGGGCGACGCCGCCAACCTGGCCTCGCGATTGGAAGGTGCGAACAAGGCCTTCGGCACCTATCTCATGATTTCGGAATCGACGTGGAAGCAGGCGGCGGGCGAGGTCATAGGTCGCGAGCTTGGACAGTTGCGCGTGGTCGGCCGCAAGAGCGCGGTGCGCGTGTACCAGGTCATGGGGTTGCGCGGTGAACCCCTGCCTGCGGTTGTCGAGCCGTTCGAGCGCGGGTTGGCCCTGTGCTACGCGGGCAAATGGGCCGAGGCATTGGCTGTTTTCGAGACGCTGCCGGACGATGCCGCATCGCGGACGTACGCGGGACGTTGCCGCGCATTGGTGAAGGATCCTGAGGGAACGTGGGATGGCATCTGGAATCTGACCGAAAAGTGAGAGCCGAATGAAGATAATCCTGGGTGGTGTTCGAGGGACCAGCACGGTGGCGCAGCCGGAGTTCATGGGTTACGGCGGCGAGACCACGTCGGTGCTCGTCGAGGGAAATGCGGGCGCGCGCATCATCATCGACGCCGGAACAGGCATCGGCCGGCTGGCGCAGAGGATCGAGAAAGAGACACCGCTCCCTCCCGTGCTGATGTTGATCACGCACTATCATCTCGATCACATCATAGGCCTGCCGTCGTTCTCGCTGTTGTACCGGAAGGGCAGCATTGTGCACGTAGCGACGCCGCGGCGCGAGGGCCGTTCGGCCGAGCAGGTCTTGCCGCAGGTCATGGCGCAGCCGTACTGGCCGGTGCAGATGGATGACGTGATGGCCAGTATCCAATTTGTGGATTGGCAGGATGCATCGTCAGCCGCCCCGTACGTCTTCGGCGGACTCGAGGTCCGCTGGTGTCCGGTGCATCATCCGGGTGGTTGCACGGCCTACCGCATCGATGAACCGTCGACGGGAAAATCTTTCGTGTTTGCGACAGACGTGGAGTGGCAGCAGTCATCGCCGCAGGAGAAGGCCGCCTTCCGAAGCCTTTGCATGGAGCCCGGGGGCCCGGACCTGCTGGTATTCGACGGACAGTTCGGCCGCGTCGACTACGAGCGATTCAAGGGGTGGGGGCACAGCACGTGGGAAGATGCCGAGGACGTGGCGCGCGAGGTGAAGGCGCGACGGTTGCTGGTGACCCATCATGCTCCGCAAAGCGACGATGCGTGTCTCAACAAACTTGAACAGTCGGTAACGGCTGCCATGGCGGGCGCGGGTCTTGCACGTGGCGGCATGGAGGTCGTGCTGTGAAGAATATTCTGCCGGTCGTGGTGGAAATCCTGATCTTCTTCGGCTTCTACGTGGCGGCGCTGATCGTGGCGTGGCCGCTCCGGCGCAGGCTGCGCCAGACGGACACCAATGTCCGCGGCGTGGGCGTTTCTCTGAAACGCGTACTGCTGGGCCTCTCGCTGCCGGCGGCCGTGCTCGTGGTTTCGCAGTTGGTGTGGTGGTTGCTGTTGTATGGACGTCTGGATGAGAGTCTGCTCGCACGCGGTGAGCCCCACATGGGAGCGTGGCTCACGTTCTGGGGTTTCGTGTTGGTGCTGACGCTGGTGGAAAAAGGCGCGATCGAGATATACGGCCTCATGAACCGCCTGTTTCCCGTGCCGGACCTGATGCGGAACATTCTGCGCGGACTCCTGCTGGTGGCGGCCGTGTTCGGCATCCTGAAGTATCAGTTGCACATCGAGATTTCGCCGCTATTGGCATCCACCGCGTTGGTGACGGCGGTCGTCGGCTTCGCGTTGCAGGGCGTACTCGGCAATCTACTTGCCGGCATGTCGATGCACGTTGTGCGTTCGGTCGTCCCCTCGGACTGGGTCCAGATCGGTGACGTGGAGGGCGAGGTGATTCAGACCAACTGGCGCGAGACGCGGCTCCGCACCGTGGGCGGGCATATGATGATCGTGCCGAACAGCGTCGTGGCCTCGTCGACCATCCACAATATGACGCGGCCCACCCCGCTGCGGCGGCATCGGGTCGACGTGGGCGCGAGCTACTCCGACGCGCCGGGCGACGTGATCGATGCGTTGGTGGAATCGGCTCTCGAAGTGCGGGACGTCCTGCGCGATCCCGCCCCCTCCGCGGTGGTCACCGAGTATAAGGACTTCGGCATCAATTACCGTCTCCGGTTCTGGACGAACACGTATCACGATCGTGCGGTGGTGGAAGGAAATGTGATGCGGATGATCTGGTACAAGTTCAAGCGGCGCGGGATCGAGATTCCGTTCCCGATGAGCGACAAGTTGCTCAACGATTTCATGGCGGTGGTGTACCGGCAGCGCACGATGCCGCCGGAGGAGATCGATATTGAACGCACGCTGGCCGATCTGTTGCGGAGCGATGTGGTGTCGAAGTGGCTGGTCGACGAGAAGGGCGTGCCGCTGCTGAAGGAAGAGGATCTGCGCGGCGTGGCGAAGTCGGTGAAGCGCGTTCGCTTCACGAAGGGCGAAACAGTCTTCTGCCAGGGACAGCCCGGCACGACATGTTACGTCGTGGTGTGGGGGAGAGTGCACGGTCACGTGGAGTACAAGGACGCGGGCCGCATGAATGAGTTCGAGCTGAATCCCGGTGCGTTGTTCGGCGAGATGAGTCTCGTAACCGGGTTGCCGCGTACGGCGACGATCACGGCTCGCGAGGAAGTGGAGTTGCTTGAAGTCTCCGAGGGGACCTTCCGCAAGATTCTGTCGCTGCGTCAGGACATTCCGGAGATTCTGTCGCGGCTCGTCGCGCAACGTTCGGAGCAGAACGCCGCGGCGTATGAGAAGTTGAAAGAGATGGCCGGAACGAATGTGGCGGAGACGATCCGTCGCGAGAACATTCTAAAACGGTTCCTGCGCATGCTGGGGCGGTAGCTGTATTATGGGCGTAAGGGTGGGTCGGAGATTTCTCGTCGCGATGCGCTGCTGGGTCGCGCTCCTCGAAATGACAGTTCTGTCGGTGCGTGCTCTTTTTCTCCGTGTCATGTGAGGACGTGAGGTATTCATGGCGCGGCCGGACTCTGTCGAAGTGCCACTTTCTGACGGAACTATTTTGATCAGAAAAGGGCCATTTCAGGCCTTCATTCCTTGTTTGGTGCCGCTGGAATCTTGACTTTCGCGTCCTTTTCTCATTATAAGAATGCGCCAACGGGGAAAAAGGGTCGTGCTGTTTCTTTTTTTTAGTTCTCAATGAGAGCGCTCTCAACGGGGGAGGGAGTTAAGATGATCAGCAGTATCGAGTGGTTTGTCCGTCGCGTGTCGTTTCTTGTCCTGATGGTGCTCACCTGTTCGTTCTGTTGTTCCGTTCATGCCGCAACGTTGTCCAACACGGACTTCGAAACCGGCAATCTCAGCAACTGGACGACACGGGTGAATCAGATGAAGGTGTCGGCCTGCACGAATGATTCCTACAACAGGAATTATTCCGCGTGCATCACCGGCAAGTATGCATCGGCGACGTGGATCACCAATTCGATCTATCAGACGACGACAGCCAGCGCGGGTGACACCGTTGTTGCCGACGGCTTCGTTTTTTTCAAACGCTACGCGGAAGCCGCGGCAGCCGGAACCGGCTATGTCAAAGTTTCGCTTTCCTCGCCGTTTGTCTCGCTCGCAAGCAACAGCGTCACGTTCGGCATCACGAACAACGCGTGGACCTACTTCAATCTTCGCGGCTTCCTCTTTGGTGTCGCGAACGGCGGGTTTGAACAGGATCTCGTGGGGTGGGGGTTGGGCTGCGACAATCTGCAGGCTTCGATTGTGACGAATGTGAAGTACAGCGGCACGAAGGCACTGCGCATGTCTGGTGGTTGGACCGGATGGGGCTGGAATGAGGCGCAGCAGATTGTCACCTGTAATTCAGGTGACGTGCTTGAGGCGCGCGGCAAGGTGTATCTTCAGGATCTTGAAACAACCGCGCCGTGGGTGGTGGCCGGCATCAAGCTCGAGCGCGTGAGCGGTGGCTGGGGCGCGGAGAGCACGGTCAACGCGGCTTCACCGGAAGGCGTCTGGTCGAACCTTGCGTTCACGGCCACAGCGCCGAGCAGCGGCGACTACATCATGCGCGTGATGGTGTGCGGCGGCGAAGGCGGGTCCTCGACGGGCACGGTCTACTTCGACGACATCCAGCTCTGGAAGCAGTCGGGTGGCACGGCGACCACGTACAACGTGACGCTCAGCCTGGACTACTACGCCCACTCGGGTGGGGCGGCCTACACCAGTTCCGCGGAAGTCTACATGGACGCCGTGACCGTGAAGGGCTCGCTGGCGAACCTGGTGAATCCGACGAACATCATGACGTCGCTTCGGACCGAAGCCTCCGCGATCGGCACGAGCACCAGTGCAGTGATCCCGACGGTCGTCTATCCGGCGATCAACACGTTCGGTCTGCCGGGCGAAGGCGTGTATCCGTCGTACGTGGAAGCCGCGATTCCCGGCTGGCGCTTCAAGTACATGACGAACAATGTCACGATCACGTGCACGAACACGATCAAGGTCTGGGGCATTCCTGAATACGGCGCGGGCTACGTGGAAATGGACCAGTACGTCTACTGCGCGAAGAATCCGCACAAGGAGCGCGGCCAGCCGCTGGAAATCGTGACCAATGGCCCGTACTTCGCCATCGGCACGAAGGATGGCAAGAGCAGCGAGTTCGGCAGCGGTCCGTTCCCCGAGGAATACACGTACGTGGTGGGCTCACCGCTCTCGAACTTCCCCAAACGGATCAGCACGTGGGGCAGCGGTCAGTGGCCGTCGACGCTGCACATCGTGTTCCAGGAGAACTTCTCCCAGTTCAGCAATGGTCTCTGGAACAAGCATTTCGTCGTGGCCTCTGTCGTCACGAACGGCGCGGCGGTCAACGCGAAGGCCGCGCGTATCTTCCTGCAGGCGAGCAAGACCGGCGCCTCGAACGATGTGGATGTCCAGACGCATGAACTGCATTTCGGCTGGGCGGCGGTGACGAGTTGCTACGGGCTGGTGGACTACTCCAATGTGACGTACCAGGCTCACAATGAAGTCACGATTCGTGCGCCGTGGATCTACAATCACGTCGACGACGGCACGGGCTGGTACATGCAGCAGTCGCCGCGCGGCAGCGCCACGATCGAGCCTCTCGAACTCTACGCGCTCGACAAGGGCACTTGGATTCAGCGCATCTACGACCAGAACGTCTTCACCTGGTCACACGCCGGCGCAGGCGTGGCCTCGATGTTCGACGACGACAACCAGGTTCGTCTTTCGGGTCCGGCGTCGTATCACGTTGGTGTGAAAATCGGGCATGCGTATCAGCCGACGCCGGCGGATGAGGTGGCGTATCCCGAAGTCCTGACGATTCGCGGCTGCGGTTACTTCCGCATGGCCGACTACGAAGGCGTCATGGCCGGCAGCTTCCGTCCGATGGCGCAGGACATCTTCAGCCTGACCAAGGGGGAAGACCCCGTCCTGATTCCGAAGGCCTAC
Source organism: Verrucomicrobiota bacterium (assembly GCA_036821485.1). GTDB lineage: Bacteria > Verrucomicrobiota > Kiritimatiellia > CAIQIC01 > JAGNIJ01 > DAISJM01. Next base: position 88,901 of record DAISJM010000008.1, read on the forward strand.
ACCCGCGTGGTGCCGCGCACCACGCCGACCAATGGATTGGACGACAGCTACGCGCAAATCTTCGCGAACATCCGGTCCAAGACCAACAACACGTACATCGGCGTGTTTGGCGCCGATCTGCACTTCTCGCCGAGCGAGGCGGCTTCCAACGGCTGCTATTTCGACCTCTCGCAGGAGACGTGGGCGCACAAGGCGGTCGTGCTGACGAACGATGGTCCGCTTTCCTGCTTCGCCCAGGTGTCGATGTATTGGCGCGGCGATGCGAGTGTGAACGGTGGACAGGAAGGCCATGACGTGGACGTGGTGATGGTCAAGCGGACCAACGGCGAGTGGATCACGCACCAGTTGCTCAATCCGCCGACGAACATCTATCACCGGACGCTCAGCCGTTTCGGCAGCAACGAGACGGTGTACCTGATGCAGCAGGATCGCGGTCCGAAGACCTACGAGATGCTGCACACGGAGATGCCGTACAACCGCGCCTCCGCGTTCGAGATCACCCTGCTCAGCGCGCCGGGCACGGTGCCGTTGAACCTGGACATCTACGAGCAGAACACGCGGTCCGAGATCATGGATAACGTCGACATTGCATGCAACGTGGCGACGAACCTGACGCGCGGCCAGAAGCTCGCGTACAAGTATCGCTACCGCACTGTGTATGCCCCGGGCGTCATCATCCAGAGTCCGAATACGCCTGATGGCGGTGAGGGCTGGAACGACAACTCGTACCGGATAACCTTCAACGCGGTGGACGGCCACGGCTATGACCTGCTGGCCAACGTCTACTACGGCAACGGCAAGGACAACGACTGGCGCCAGATCGGCACGAACATCGCCGTGGCGGCGACGAATCCCACCGCCATCTGCGACTGGAATGTGAGCGGCGTGGCCACGGGCGCCTACTACGTGAAGGTCACCGCGCAGCGCGTGGGTGGTGGCAAGATCGGTTTCGATGTTTCCAACTCGCGCCTGCAGATCGGTGCAACCCGCGGGTTCCCGAACAACGGTACGCGCATCTGGAGCGTGGTCACCAATGCCTTTGGCTACCTCGGGCAGAATACCGACTTTGAGACCGGCGGCTGGTTTGGCTGGGCTTGGACATCGGACGGAGCGCTGGCCACCGTGTCCACCGGGACCGTGTACCAGGGCCGTTACTCCTGCCGCCAGACGGCCACGAATTGGATCGGTTGGAGCTGGAACGATGTGTGGCAGAGCATCGACGCGCAGCCGGGTGAGAAGCTGCACGTCTCGGGCAAGGTCTTCATCGCCAGCATGCAGAAGCTGGGGACGAACTGGCTGTCCTGCGGTATCCGGATTGAAACGACCAACGGCATCGGCACGGGTGTCGAGTTCAGCGTGACGTCGGCCACCGGCGTCTGGCAGAACGTGGAATTCGATCACTACCCCGTGCAGGCCAGAGAGAACCTGCGGCTGTGGGTTGCGGGGTATGACGCCACGAACGTGGACGTTTACTTTGACGCAATTTCAATCACCAGCACGAACGTGCATCCGGTGATCACCAACTTCGTCAATTACGGCTACTGGCTGGGCGACAGTGCGGTGGACGTCAGCACGCACAACGTGCTGAGCTTCATGGTGGGCGGCTCGCAGGGCGTCGAGGACCTGGCCGTCTGGGTCAAGGACGCCGCGGGGGTGAGCAACCGCGTGTTCATGTCGAACTACATCGGCCGGGTTGTGTCCACGGCGCAGCGTGTGGATATCCCGTGGCGGAACTTCACGACGATCAACAAGGCGGCGATCAGCAACATCAGCTTCACCTCGAGCGCCTCGAACGACGCGGTGGTGACGTCGATGCGCTCGATCACCGTGCCATTCCTTGTCAGTTCCGTTGCGCGGACGCCGCCGCAAATCGACGAGCAGGGCGTGCCGTACTACTACCCCGGCCAGACCGTGACCAACACGATCACGATCAGCAACATGTACGCCGTGGCCCAGACGGGCCTCGCGGTGCAGGTGGACCAGGAATACGGCGAGACGTTGTACTGGTGGGATGATTCCTCGCCGAAGCCGACAGAGCTGTTCTTCAAGAACAGCGAGAAGACTCGCAAGGGTGATCGCCTCTGCAACGGCTTTGAGCAGAACTGGACCGCGCAGACCGTGCCGGCCAGCGGCCGTCTCGTGTTGACGGGCGTCTACAAGGTGCCGGTGGGCAACCTGGTGACGATCAATACCAACGAGCCGCCGTGGTATGCCTACCGCAACATCAAGGCCCGTGCCCAGGTTCATGTGGTCGCCCGGCGTGCAAGCGGCGACAACGTCTATGACAACGACATGGCGGGTTGCTACGCGGTGGGCGATGAGGTGTCGCCGCTGCCGCGTCCGCCGACGGGGCTGAAGTCCAGCGTGGTTACGACCAACGCGGGCAAGGCGATCTACACGGTGAGCTGGAGCCCGGTGACGGGTGCCACCGGCTACCAGTTGCAGGAGGACGAGGACTCGTACTTCGGCACGCCGAACAGCTACTACCTGAACGCGACATCGCGGGTTATGACCCAGACCGTGGGCGGGGTGTACTACTACAAGGTCGCCACCAGCACCAACGGTCACTACGGCATGTTCTGCGTGCCGATCGCGGTCACGGTTTCGCTCAACCGGCCACCGGTTGCGAATGACCAGAGCGTCTCGACGCCAGAGGAGGTAGCCAAGGCGATCACGCTTACGGCGACCGACCCCGACGGCAATCCGCTGACCTACGCGATCGTGTCGAATCCGTCGCATGGCGCCCTCAGTGGCACGGCGCCGAACGTGACCTACACGCCGTATTCCAACTATTACGGTGCGGACAGCTTTACGTTCCGGGCGAACGACGGGAAGACGAACAGCAACACGGCGACGGTCTCGATCACCGTCACGCCGGTGAACGATGCGCCGACGGCGAACGGCCAATCCGTCTCGACGCCGGAGGATACGACCAGGGCGATCACGCTGACCGGTTCCGATCCGGAGACCAACGCGTTGAGCTACGAGATCGTGACGTATCCGGCCAACGGTTCGCTGTGGGGCACGCTGCCGAACCTGACCTATGGGCCGTCCCTGAACTTCAACGGCTCCGACAGCTTCACCTTCAGGGTGAATGACGGGTCGTTGACCAGCGCTCCTGCCACGGTGTCTATCACGGTTACGGCGGTGAACGATGCGCCGGTGGCCGACAATCAGACGGTCTACACGGCCATCAACATGGCCAAGGCCATCACGTTGACCGCCACGGATCCGGAGACCAATGCGCTGACCTACAGCATTGTGTCCAGTCCGTCACACGGCGTGTTGAGCGGGTCGGCGCCCAGCGTGACGTACACGCCGTTCGGCGAGTACTACGGGAACGACAGCTTCACCTTCCGCGCAAACGACGGACTGACCAACGGCACGATCGGCACCGTGTCGCTCGTGGTCACGGCAAAGGTGGTGTACGTGGACGACTCCAACACGAGCGGGACTGAGGATGGGTCGCAAGCGTATCCGTATAACACGATCGTGGAAGGTGTCGGCGTGGCCGGAAACCACAGTATCGTCTACGTCGCCGCGGGCTACTACGACGACGCTGTTGCATTGACGGGCAGGACGAATGTGACACTTGTGGGTGAGAACGAGAACGCGATCCTCACCAACGCGTTGTCCTACAAATTCGGCCTGAGCCGATGCCGCCTCGTCACGCTGAAGGGCTTCACACTCTCCGGCGGCCAGAACGGCATCAGTCTGAACAACTGCGACGAGATTCTGATCTGCACGAATACGATCGTGAACATCCAGCAGTATGCCTACAACTCGGGCGGAGCGTTCTCGGTGGGCTATTCGACGCTGCGGATTGAAGACAACGTCATCACGAACTGCTACGGCGGCCAGCGTGGCGGCATCGGCTACTTCTACGATGTCGGCATGACCGTGATGAACAATGACTTCATCAACTGCACGGCGTGGAACTCGGCGGGCGGTCTCTGGATCGCGTGCCAGTGGACGGGTCGCGTGAACCGCATCAAGAACAACTACTTCTACCAGAACACGGCCGACTACAGCGGCGCGATCGACCTGTATGGCGAGTATCTCAACAATACGTGGATCGATCACAATGTGTTCGTGAGCTGCGGGGCCGACTACAGCTGGGCTGGCGCGATCAAGGTGCAGTACCTGTACAACGGTGGCGGCGGGACCAGCGACCTGCGCATCGTGAACAACGTGTTTGACGGGGTCTTCACCGCGTCCAGCGCGCCGGAGATCGGCGTCTACGTCACAACGGGCAAGGTCTACATGGCGAACAACGTCATGGTGGGCCCGAACTGGGCGGGCTCGTATGCCGCCTACAACGCGGGTTCCAGCAATGACGTGGTGGTGGAGTATAACGACATCTACCAGTACGTCAGCGGAATCTACAACTGCGCGGTTGGCGCCGGGAATATCACGAACGCCCCGTCGTTCGTGGGCTCGGGCGATTATCACCTGCAGGTGGGTTCGCCCTGCATCAATGCCGGAAACCCGGCCGCGTTCTACAACGACGCGGACGGAAGCCGGAATGACATGGGCGTGTTCGGCGGCAACTACTAAGGATTAACGGGTAAAGACACCGCCCTCGTTGGCCGCAAGGCCGGCGGGGGCGGTTGTCGTTTTAGCGGAAGGCCATCACCAGCATCGCCGTGACCGCAAGAAAGACGCCTATGTAGGCCGGTCCGGTCAGCACTTCCTTAAGGAACAGGAAGCCGAGTATGTTGCTGATGATGATCGACGCGGCCGCGAGCAGGGCCATGGTCTTGCCCAGCGGGATGTGCGCGAAGACGTAGAGCTGGCCGAACGTCGCCACCATCCGCACGACGAAATAGACTGCAAACCACGCCGAGAAAAATGATGCCAATCGGAACCCGTACTTCACCATGTAGAAGCGGCCCATGAAGTCCGAGATTGAGTAGACCACCTGGGTGCCGAGAAGGATGAGCAGGATGCGCATGGGGAAAAGGAGATTGGTTATTAGAGATTGGAGATTAGGAATCGGTTTGGAGTCATCGGTTCCGAGTTGGTCATTGAGATTTGGTCATCGGACATTTCTTGCTTTCCCAATACCCAATAACGAATCACCAATAACTTCTCCTACTTCTTACTCCCCTTGTGCAGTTCCGGGTGCTTGCTGGTGATGAAGCTGCTGGGGGCCACGCTTTCCATGAGGAACACGTTCGCGCCGATCGTCGAGCCTTTGCCGATCACGGTGTCGCCGCCCAGGATCGTGGCGTGGGCGTAGATGACCACGTCGTCCTCGACGGTCGGATGACGCTTGATGTGCTTGATCGGCTGGCCGTGTTCGTCGAGCGAGAAGCTGCGCGCACCGAGGGTCACGCCTTGGTACAGCTTCACGTGATTGCCGATGGTGGTCGTCTCGCCGATCACCACGCCGGTGGCGTGGTCGATGAAGAACCCGTGGCCGATCTCCGCGCCGGGATGAATATCCACACCCGTCTGGGAGTGGATCCACTCGCTCATCACGCGGGGCACGACCGGCACCTTCAACTTATAGAGTTCATGCGCGAGGCGATGCGAGGTGATGGCGAGCAGGCCGGGGTAGGCGAGTTGTACCTCGGCGTACGTCAACGCTGCGGGGTCACCCTCGTAGGCCGCCTTCACGTCCTCGACCAGCAGCTTGCGCACCTCGGGCAGACGGTCCGCGAAGGAGCGCAGGATTTTGAAGGACTCCTCGCGCGGGTCGACCGGTTTCGGTGCACCTTCCATGCGGGCGGCTTCGCCTGTCCAGCGGAACGGGATCGCGCGCTCGATCTCCGGGCGCAGCAGACTCCAGATTTCGCTCAGGCGTTGAACGAGGAAAGTGCCCAGTTCGTCCGGTCCGATACTGGACTGCGACATGCGGCCCGGGAACATGACGTCCACCAGCAGCTTGAGACCTTCCACCACTTTGGTCGTGTTGGGATAGGACTCCAGCAGGCTGTCCGGCCGGTCTTCCTTCGACTCGGAATAGAGCGGTATGAGACTGGTCGCGGCCTTGCAGATGCAATACTCCGCGTCCGTACCCGAGCACGAAATTAACGGCTTTTTCATCATGGACGTGTCTCCCGTGGAAACTGGCTGTCAAGGTACCGCAGCGGCCGTACGCAATCAAGAACCGCTTGGCCTGCCGGTATTGCAAGCAGGGGCGAATCCTTGTATCGTCTGGCCTGCCTTTTTGGTGGAGATAGGCCCGTGTGGCAAGGGCCCGGGAGGAATACATCATGAAGAAGATGCTGAAGTGGGTCGGGATCATCGTCGTGGCGTTGATCGTTGCCGTGGTCGCGGCGCGAAGCGTGCTCATCAAGAATGCGGCGCAGAAGGCCATCAGCAAGATGACGGGCTTCGACCTGAAGGTGGGCGGCATCAGCGTGGGCATTGTCTCTCCGGAGTTCGAGATTCGGGATCTCAAGCTGAACAATCCTCCGGACTTCCCCGATGCGGAAGCGTTTGACGTCAAACAGGTCTACGTGAAGTACGACCTGATGTCATTCTTCGGCAACAACCCTCATCTCTACAAGATCGTGATCGATATTCCGAAGGCCGTGGTGGTGAAGAAGGCGGACGGCGAAACGAATCTTGAGCGGCTGGAAAAGGCGAGCAAGCAGGCGGGCGGGGGAGAGGGGAAGGCGGAGGGGAAGAAGGGCGAAAAGAAGCCCGAGGCCAAGCCCGCTCCCGGCGAGGAGAAGCCGGCCCCGCAGGTGAGGATTGACCTGCTCACATTGAAGCTGGGGACGGTGGAAGTGCGCGACTATTCGCGCGGCGGCGAGAAGCCGGAAGTGTTCACCTACGACCTGAACGTGGACCGCACATTTGAGAATGTCACGGACCTGAACGTCATCAGCACGGTCATTGCGGCGGAGATCCTGAACAACGTCGGTGGCAAGCTGATCCAGGATATGGGCAAGATCATGGAGCAGAATCAGGGCGACCTGAAGAAGACAGGCAAGGAGCTTGAGAAGAACTTCAAAGGCCTTCTCAAGGGTTTCAAGGCCCCGAAGACCCCGTAGGTCTTGCCGTTGACCTGCATCGATCCCCCTGCTAGTGTGACGGCGCATTTTTTGGGTCGGGGCGTAGCGCCTTGTCCCGCCGTAGCCCGAAGGGCGAAGGCGGAAGTCCCGATGCGAAGCGATCGGGACGAAGCTACGCCAAGGAAGAAGTGGGATTTTCGTTCTATAGGTCGGGGCGTAGCGCAGCCTGGTAGCGCGTTTGCTTGGGGTGCAAAAGGTCACGAGTTCAAATCTCGTCGCCCCGACCATTTTTTATTTCGTGGCATTTCGGCCCAAATCTTCCAAGGTTCGGAAAAC
>DAISJM010000009.1:0-33428 GCA_036821485.1 Verrucomicrobiota bacterium
GGCCACAAACCGCTGCCAGATCAGGCGGTAGAGCTTCAATTCGTCTTCGGACAGGAACGTCCGCATTTCGTCCGGCAGGCGCCGCGCATCCGTCGGACGGATGGCCTCGTGAGCTTCCTGGGCCGTGTTGCGACTGCGGTAGAAATTCGGCTTCTCCGGAACATATTCCGGCCCAAACTGCGTCCGGATCAACTCGCGGCAGACTTCCTGTGCCTCGCGGGAAATCGAGAATGAATCCGTTCGCATGTAGGTGATGACACCCACTGGCCCCTCGCCAAAATCCACACCTTCATAAAGTTTCTGGGCCAGCTTCATGGTGTAGGCGGGTGCAAACCCGTACACCGTGGAACCTGCCTGCTGCAGACTGCTGGTGATGTAGGGAGGGTATGGCTTCCGGGATATGTCGCGGGTAATGATGTTCGACACGCGTAACGGGCGGCCATCCAAATCCTGCCGGATCTGGTGCGACTGCTCAGCGCCCTTGACCTCGGCCTTCTCCCCGTTGATACGCGCCAACCGGATCTCGAACGGATCCACCGGCTCAACCTGCTTGCGGACTTTCGCTCCAAGGAGCCAGTATTCCTGCGGCTGGAAATTCGTGATCTCGCGCTCGCGCTCGCACACAAGCCTGAGAGCGACGGATTGTACCCGGCCTGCGCTCGATGCGCCGCGGATTCTCCGCCAGAGCAGCGGACTCACCTTGTAACCAACAAGACGATCAAGCACGCGGCGCGCCTGCTGGGAATCCACACGATTGAGATCGATCCGGTGCGGTTCCCCGAAAGCCTTCCGAATCGCCGGAGCGGTGATTTCGTTGTACGACACTCGGAAGAAACGCTCTTCGGGAATGCCCTTCTTCAGGGCCGCCATCAGGTGCCAGGCAATAGCCTCTCCCTCACGGTCAGGATCGGGCGCCAGGTAAATCTTCTCGGCGGAAGTGGCCTCGTGCCGCAATTCCTTAAGCACCTTCTCGCGAGTCTTGATGTTGACGTACTTCGGCTTGAAGCCGTTCTCCACGTCAATGCCCAGTTCCTTCTCGGGCAGATCACGGACGTGGCCCATGGAAGCCATCACCACAAAATCCTTGCCCAGGATCTTGTTGATCGTCTTCGCCTTCGCGGGCGATTCCACTATGACAAGGCTTTTTCCCATGTGCTTATAGGGCCGCGCCTTCGCGCGTCATCACGTTTCGGGCCTCAGGCCAGCCGCCAACTCCACCATGCGGCCGGGTAGCATACGCACCACTCGTTTCATTTCCAGCCCAATTAACAGCGAATTCACGGTGGCCGTTTTCAGTTCGGCACGCCGAATAAGCGCATCCACGTCCAGAGCGCCCTCCCACAGGGCCCGAACAATAGACTGCTCATCACCCGATAGCTGGACCGTCGGCATCGGATCCAATTCCTTCGCCCGCTGCTTTTTCTCCGGTTCAATGAGGAACTCAAACTCCTGCAGAATGTCGTCCACATCCTCCACAAGGCGTGCACCCGTCTTCAGCAATCGATGCGTTCCCTTCGAACCCGGTGAATCCACACGCCCCGGCACGGCAAATACGCTGCGTCCCTGCTCCAAGGCCTGATCCGCCGTCTGCAAAGCGCCACTGGTCCTCCCCGCCTCGACCACCACCACACCCATAGAAAGTCCGCTGATCACGCGATTCCTGTAGGGAAATGTCGTCCGGTCCGGCTCGCGACCCATCGTGTACTCGCTGATCACCGCGCCGTGCTCGGCGATCTCGTCGGCCAGGGCCGCGTTCTCCGGCGGATACAAAGTGTCCAACGCGCTGCCAATCACCGCGATTGTCCTGCCGCCACCTTTCAGCGCACCCTTGTGCGCCGCCGTATCAATGCCCCTCGCCAGCCCACTCACAACACAGAACCCCACCTTGGCCATCTGGTACGAAAGCCGGTCCGCCACCGTCAGCCCGTAGTGCGTGGCATGACGCGTTCCCACAATGCCCAAGGCGTGACGATCACGTAACTCCATCGTACCGCGAACATACAGCGCCAGCGGCGGATCGTGAATGGCTCGCAGGGGCTCCGGATATTCTGCGTCGCAACAGGCCATAATCCTGGCCCCCACCCGCGCAGCGCGATCCACTTCCGCAACCGGATCTGCATCCGACCTCTGCTCGACTATCTTACGCGCCAGTTCCTTCCCCACGCCCGCCGCCGTGAGGAGATCGTCCGCCGTCGCCGTGAATACGGCCTGCGCTGACCCCAAGGCCGTCACCAAAGAACGGACCTTCACCGGGCCAAGGCCGTCGATCATATTCAATGCGATGTAGGCTTCGCGTTCCGTCATGGAAAATCCATTCCCTCTCGCATGCCGAAAAGGCACGCACACCCACCCCCCCACCCGTCTCCCCTGGCTGCGAGTTCCGGGCCTAATCCGTCTTCCGAGTCTTCTTCTTCCGGCGGAAGAGTTCCATCTGCGCGTCTTTGAGAAGGTCGTAGTTCTTCAAGATGCGGATTGTTTGCAGAAGATCGGACTTCTCATAGTTCTTGTTGGAATCGACATAATCCGCCAATTCGCGCAGCATCGTCCTGAATAGGATCACGCCGTCGATTCCCTTGCTGCGGAAAAGATCCTGCGCCTTCTCGCGCAGCGGACCGGAAGTCGGAATGTCCGGAATGCACAGTACCTTGGCCACCGGCCCCGGCCCCAGATCACGCACCGCGTTCTTGAACGCGCCCCCATCCGCAAACCGGAAAATCTCCGGCGACAGCGCGATTACGGCCGGGCTGAATCGTTCCGTATGCCAGCCGCGCACGCCCACGATGGCGCGCGATACCTTCTGCAATTCGCGCGCGCCCCACAACACATCCTGAGGAAAGGGCTGCTCCTCCGCCGCCGGATTCACCACCAGCAGATCGACCTCTTCCTCAATGTGCTTCGGCCGGGCCGACACCTGGTACTTCCGGGGCTGGCGCACAAGGAATCCCAGCGACTCGAAATATTCCCGCACAATGGCTTCATTAACCGCCGACATCGCATCCCCCTTTCATCGAGGGTTCACCCGCGTTTCCATATCCTCCTGAGCACCGTCTCAGGCACGTCACAATTCCAACCCACCTTCCCCATGCTCCGCGCCAGGACAAACCGGGGCATACCCCCGGCGCTCTTCTTGTCCACCGTCATGGCGCCCCGCAATTTCTGCCAGGCCAGTCGAGGATACCGCACCGGCAACCCCAATCTCGACAGCAGCGCCTCCACCCGGGCGGCATCGGCGGCTTTCATACCCGCCGTTGCGACCGAAACTCGCGCGGCGAAAACCATGCCAAGCGCCACCGCTTCGCCGTGAAGATAACGCCGGTAGCCCGTCGCCTGCTCCACCGCGTGACCAAGCGTGTGGCCAAAATTCAAAATGGCCCGCAGCCCGCCTTCACGCTCATCCCGCGCCACCACGTCGGCCTTGATCTCGCAACAACGCGCGATGATCGGCCCCAACACAGACACATCGCCATTCGCAAGATCTTCCGCGCGCGCTTCCAGACGACGAAACAGAACCGCGTCCCGAATCACGCCATATTTCACGACTTCGGCAAGACCCGCCCGCAGTTCGCGAACCGGGAGTGTAGCCAGCGTGGACAGGTCGGCCAACACGTGAGCCGGCTGGTGAAACGCACCCACAAGATTCTTGCCCTGCGGCAGGTTGATCCCCGTCTTCCCACCGACCGAGCTGTCCACCATCGCCAACAGCGTCGTCGGCACCTGCACATAGGGAATGCCACGAAGGAAAGTCGCCGCCAAGTACCCGGCCAGATCACCCACCACGCCGCCACCCAGCGCCACGACAAACGACTTGCGGTCCAAGCCGGCCATCAAGGCCGCCGTGTAGAGCGAGAGGAGCATCTCCGACGATTTGGACCTCTCGCCGGCCGGCACCACTGCCGTCGAAACACTAAATCCACTCTTCTCCAACGACTTGCACGCAGCGCGTCCATACAGGGAGAAGACCGTGGCATCCGACACCAGCAGGCAGGACGTGCCCAGTTTGAGCTTCCGACAGCGGGCGCCCAAACCGCCAAGCAGACCCGTCCCTATCTCGATGGAATACGAGCGATTCCCCAGACTTACCTTTACATTCTTGGGCATGACTTTGAGGAAATAGGCTACCCCGTCCATGCCTGTCAACGTTCTTCTGGCCGGGCCCCAAGGCTCCGAACGACGTACGCGAGCGACAGGACCGCGAAAAAAGAAAGCGGGGCGAGCGCAAAAAACGCCCGCCCCGCATCGTTTCACCGGCGTCGCCGGAACCCTTACAGCTTGTAGGACACGCCCGCGATCAGCGTCAGATCATTCTGATCTTTGCCCGCACCGGGCTCGCTGTTGTACTTGTCCTGAAGCACCACTCTCAGGCTCACTTTCGTGGTCATCGCCGCTTCCGCGCCGAGTTCGGCGTTGAGGAGGTATTGACTGAAATCATCCACGGTCGGCAGGTACTCCGCCGATTGCCACACCTTGGAGGTGGCTCCAATCTTGTGCTCGGAGCGCTCCGCAAGCCGCAGGGCATACCGGTTATCCTCGTCGCCGGCCACCTTGTCCTGGATGTAGTTGACGCCCGCCTCACTGCTGAGCGTGTTGCGATCGCTCTTGATGAAGTAGTAACCCAGCGCAGGACCCACGATGAGCCGATACTCGATATCGGCAATGTCGTCGTGACTGAGGTCGGCGTTCAACGCCCCGTACAGCCGCTCGTTGAACAATCGGCGATAGGTTGCCGCACCCTTGGCATTCTGAACATTGGCCTGCGTGTCTTCGGTCCCATCAGCCTGAGTCACAGTTGTCTCGCCGTAGTTGCCTTCCACGGAAAAACGACACTCATTCACGCCGCCCTTCCTCTCTGTGACGGCGCTGCCGTTCAGCAGCATGGTCTCGCTGTTGCCGCGCGTGATATTCGCACCCACGGCCACGCTGGTCTCCCACGCATCCTTCGCTTCCCCCGCGGCCAACGCATTCCCGGCCCACACCACGCACACACCTGCCAACATCCAATATGCAAGTCGCATGATAATCTCCCTTCTTCCGTTAGTTACTTCGTCTTGAGAATATCGCGGATCTCACCCAGGAGTTTCTCCTCAGCCGACGGGGCCGGCGGTGCAGAGGGATGGGCCGCCTCTTTCTTCTTCGCAGCATTCACTGCCTTCACCAGCAGAAATACGGCCACGGCGACAATGATGAAGTTGATTGCTGCATTGATGAACAGACCATAGTTCAACGTTGCCACGCCTGCGGCTTTGGCCGCGGCAATGCTGTCGAACGTTCCATCTCCGAGCACGATGAACATGTTCGAAAAATCCACGCCCTTCATCAACTTGCCGATCGGCGGCATGATGACATCGTTGACGAGCGACGTGACGATGCCTCCAAACGCGCCACCGATGATGATGCCCACCGCCATGTCCACCACGTTGCCCTTGACCGCAAAGTCGCGGAATTCCTTCAGGATCTTCATGAGCCCTCCTCCTTTTGGGGTCGGCAAGATTCAACATGTCGACCAGCCATGGGCAGGAAGATACTGCATATCACGGCGTTTTCAAACCGAACAAATAGCCACCCACTCCGCGATCGCGCAGTCTGCGAAAAAGAGTGTTTCTTCGGGCCGGGCCACGTACTAAACTGCGGGACAGGTTCTCGGGTTACCATGCTGAAACGCGCGGCCGCGCAGACGGGGCGTCACGGGTTGCTTCGCGGCGCCAACGGAGGTCCATGATGACGATCAACGAGATGCTCGCCCGATCCGTTTAGACCCGGGGCGATGCCGTTGCCCTTCGATACAAAGCCCAGGAGCGCTGGCACACCGTATCTTACCGCGAGCTGTTGGTACGGGTGCACCACGTGGCCGAGATGTTGGCCCGCATGGGCATCAAGCCGCACGACCGCGTGGGCTTGTTCCGCGAAAATTCCTTGGAGTGGCCCGAGATCTACTTCGGCATTGTGGGCATGGGGGCCACGGCCGTCCCCGTCGACGCCAAACTCCAGGAACAGGAGGTGTCCCACATCCTGCGCGATTCTGGAGCACGACTCCTGTTCGCGGGGGCCAAGAGCTACCCCCTGCTGCGCGATGTTGAACCCCATGTGCCCGAACTGGAGAAGGTGATTCTCGTCGACGGTCGAGAAGTCCTGCCCACGTCGTCCAAACGGCTGAAGTACTTCGATTATGAGGCCTTGAAGCAGGACGTTTCCAAGGCTGCCAACTCTGCCGGAAGGGCGTACGACAAGCACCAGCCGGCCGAAGACGATGTGGCGTCATTCATCTATACCTCCGGCACAACCGGACGGCAGAAAGGCGCCATGCTGACGCATCGCAACTTCACCTCGAACGTTGAACAGGCCACAAAGGCCATCGACGTGAAGGCCTCGGACAATTTCCTGCTCGTCCTCCCCATGCACCACGCCTTCGCTTTCACCGTCAACCTATTGCTGCCCATCTTCGTCGGAGGCGAGATCAGTTTCGTCGAGAATCTGAAAACCGTCGGCGAGAACACGCGGGAGGTCTCACCCACGGTCCTCATCGGAGTCCCTCTGCTGCTGGAGAAGATGTTCAACAGGATCATGACGGGCCTCAAGGAAAACAAAGTTGGTTACACCCTTTTCCGATTGGGCGTCCGCAAGCCCATCGCCAAAGCCATCGCGGCCAAGCTGGGCGGCAAACTCCGCCTCATGGTGACGGGCGGAGCCCCGTGCGATCCCGATCTACTGACGGGATTCAACAAGTTTGGCGTCGAGATCCTCGAGGGCTACGGCCTCACAGAGACCGCTCCTGTCCTCACGTTCAATCCGCAGCATGCACCGAAACCCGGCAGCGTGGGCAAACCCGTGCCCGGCGTTGAGATCAAGATTCTGGACGCCGGTGCGGAGGGAATCGGCGAGATCGCCGCGCGAGGCCCCAACGTGATGAAGGGATACTTCAACAACCCCGAGGCCACCGAAGCCGTCTTCCGCGATGGCTGGTTCGTAACCGGAGACCTCGGCTTCATTGATGCCGACGGCTACGTCACCATCACCGGCCGCAAGAAAAGCCTCATCGTCAACCGCGAAGGGAAAAACATCTACCCCGAAGAAGTGGAACATCATGTCTGCCGCAGCCCCTATATCCGCGAGGCGCTGGCACTCGGCTATCGCGAAGAGGGAGAGAAGGTGGGCGAGCACGTCGGCGTCATCGTCGTACCCAACCAGGAGGCGATCGACGACCTCGCCGCCCGCGAGAAAAGGGTCTATTCCGAAAAGGAAGTCGCCGACCTCCTGCGCCGCGAGACGAAACGAGTCTGCGCCGACATTTCTGAATACAAGCGTCCCCGGCGGGTTCAGGTCCGGTGGGAGGAGTTCGACAAGACTTCAACCGGCAAGGTGAAGCGCTACCTGTATGCCTTGGGAGGGGACACGGAGTGACCTCCGACCTCACGTGCGCCATGGCGGTCCTGATGGCGGCATCCGTCACCGCGGCAGTCGGGCAGACTCGGATGGCCATGACCTCGGGCAACAACGTTCCTTTCTCGATCAACCTCGCGTCGGGAATACGGCTCAGCATCTCGCAGGGCCCGAACCAAGCCATGTATGTCGATGACAGCGACCTGTTCAGCGGCTATCCGACACCCCGGGGCGGCGAGCATGCAACGCTGCGAGGGCCTGTCCATGTCGAGCCCGAAGCTGGGGTCTGCATGCGCCAGATCGTGGTCAACCCGATCCACGGGTTCCTATATAGCTGCCGAAACCGGCCCGGACGGGAGACATCCAACAGCCGGGCCGTCGGGGACCTCATCACCCGGGCCTCGCCCGCCCGCGTCTGGATGGAGTGGGAAGGCACGGTTGACACCATCGCAACCAATGGAGACGTCCTGCTCCGGGACATCGACCGCTATACCGTCATTCCGTTCGACCTGAACGGCGTGGCACGGCAGGCGGCCTTCAGCTGGCGTCAGTCATGGAACGAGTTCGCTCAGACCATCAGAAACCAGCAGACGCCGCGCGGCCTGCTGACCATGGATGGGCAACTGGATACGGAAACCGTTCTCAGTCGAATAGCCACTGTCCCGGAGACCTTGGAAGACGACCTGCAGGCGGTTTTCTACGACCCGGAGCGCGAGGTGACGGAAATCCGTTGGCCGAGAATCGATATGGGAAACTCCACACTCGACGGTCGTGAGATCTCCTTGGGGATCGAGCGCCGATGCCTTGTTGAAATGACGGCCCCACCCCGCGGCCTGGAAATAGCCGTCCGTCTGTCCAAGATGCCCGTGCTCCGCGCGACTGTGCGGCAACCTGTACTGCTTGCACCGCCGGTCCAGCCCCTGACCAACATCCTGTACAGGCCGCTGCAGCCCATAGAACTCCCCGTCGTGCGGACATCGGCGGTCCCCTTACCCCGCGCCACGTTGGCCACCAACGCCCTGATCGCAAGGCCCTACCCCGGCAATCCACAAGGCATCGTCACGACACGCCCCGTCAGGGTACCCCGTGCGTCGATGACCCAACCCAGACTGCCATCCATACGGCAGCAGACAGGTTCAGCCGAGTAGTTCGCCGGCCTTCATCGGATGGCCGCACAGGTAGGCACCGCCCGCCATGGGCTTCTTCCCTTCGGGCTGCACCTCAAGAAGGCGTATCGCTTTCTCGCCGCAGGCCACCAGAGGACCCATGACATCGCTCCCCAGCACTTCACCCGGCCGCCCCCTGCCTTCCTCGACTTTCGTGCGCATGATCCGAAGAAAATGACCTGAACCCTCCGGCACCTCACAATAGGTGCCCGGCCAAGGGACAAAACCGCGAACCCGGTTGTGAATCTCCGCGGCCGCCCGGGTCCAGATGATCCGACCGTCCTGCTTCCGAAGCTTGGGGGCCAGGACAACACGCGATTCGTCCTGCGGCGTCCTGCGTATCCGCCCGGCACGAATGTCCATCAGCACGCGAAGCAGCAACGTCGCACCCAACTCGGCCATCAACGGTTCCAGCGTCGCGGCCGTGTGCTCGTCGTGAATCGGAATTTTTTCCTGCAGGATAATGTCGCCCGCATCCATCCGCTCATTCAGATACATGATCGTCAGACCCGTCTCCGTGTCGCCATTGGCCACGGCCCAGGCTATAGGCGCCGCACCCCGGTACTTCGGCAAAAGCGAGGGATGAATGTTGATGGACCCCAAGGGTGGAACAGCCAACAACGCAGGTTTGAGCAACTGACCGAAGTCCGCGACTACGAAAAGATCCGGTTTCCACGACGCAATCTGTTCAACAACATCCGGGGCACTCACCTTCTCCGGCATCAGGATGGGAATATCACGTTGACCCACGAAGGCGCGAACTGGACAGGGAGCCAAATGTTGTCGCCGGCCGCTTGGACGGTCCGGTTGCGTGACGAGCCCCACCACCTCGTCCTGCTTCTGTTCCAGCAGCGCGCGCAGCGCCGGACACGCCAGCCTGCCCGAACCCATGAAGGCAATGCGCATGATGATCCTTCCCTCTTCCAGCCAACGCGCCACATCTTAACCATCCAGAACGCTAAACCCAATCAGGATTTGTTTGCGTCACGAGTCCACGCTCGACGCCACGCCGGTAGATTGCTAGTGTTTTTCATTAATGGGGGTTGCCCATGCTGGCTCGCTCGATAAAACAGAAGACGCAGGAAATCATCGAGTCCTTCCATGCCAACCGACTGCAGGTGCCGGAAACCATTGTCTTTGGCAGGAACAAGTTGGACTCCTTGGGCGAGCTCGCCTTCCCCTTGGCCTGGGGTCAAAAGGCCTTGGTGATCACCGGGGTCCGCTCCGCTCGTCACTCCGGCCTACTGGATCGACTCACCACACTTCTCAACCGCTACACCATCAGCAGCGTGCCCTTCTCGGAGGTCGGTCGCGAGCCCACCTGCGCCATCGTCGATAGTGCCGCCGCACTGGCTCGCGAAGTCAAACCGCGTATTATCATCAGCGTGGGTGGCGGAAGCGTAATCGACTGCGGCAAGGCCATCGCGGCGCTCGCCGTAAACCACGGCTTCGTGGAGGATTATCTCGAGGGCGTGGGCAAGAATCTGCCCGTGGCCAACCGGCCCCTGCCCCACATCGCCATACCAACCGTGGCCGGCACCGGGGCGGAGATGACAAAGAACGCCGTCATCACTTCAACGGAGAAGGGCTACAAGAAGAGCATGCGGGCCGACTCCATGATCCCGACGATTGCATTGATCGATCCCACCCTCACACTGGGCGTGCCCCCGCACATTGTCGCCTCGGGCGGCATGGACGCCATCGCCCAATTGATCGAGCCCTGCATTTCAACGCGACGCCGCAAGGAAACCACGCTGTTGGCCCTGGACGGCCTGCGCTACGCGCGTCAGTCCCTAGCCCTTTGCTACGAAGATCCGAACAATGTGCCCGCGAGGGAACACATGTGCATGGTCAGCATGATCAGCGGTGCCTGCCTGGCTAACTCGGGGTTGGCCATGGCCCATGGCATTGCCGCTGCACTGGGCGCGCTGTTTGATGTTCCTCACGGCTTGGCCTGCGGCCTTCTGCTACCCCATTCACTGCGCTATAACCGCAAGGCCTGTGAGGGTGAACTGGCAACCGCCTTGGCCGCCTTCCTCAATCAGGACAGACCGACAGGCGACACCATCGACGACGGTATTGCAGCGCTGGAAGGCCTCAATCAGTGGTTACAGATTCCGCAGGACTTGAAGTATCTGGGCCTCAGCGAATCCGACCTGCAGCGGCTCGCCGAGGCCTCCCTGGGAAGCAGCATGTCGGGCAATCCCGTGCCGATGACCCCGGAATCCACCCTCGCCTTTCTCAAGACGCTCGTGTAGGGCCGCGGATAACAGTGCCGCAGCCCCACAGCTGAATCTCTGACCCTACTTCTCCACGTTGGAGTAGAGTTCCTCGCCCGTTTCGGCATGCGTGATGGTGAACTCTTCCATGTGGCGGCCGGCCTCCGCAACAAACGTCAGCCGCGTGGCATACCGCCGCTCCATCTCAATCAACGTGGATTCATCTTCCGTACGCAGGCGTTCCATAACCACCGGATTCACGGTGATCTTGACCGGCAACGGCTGCTTGTCTGTACGGTGCCGCCGCATGACTTCGGAAATGTGCCGCTGAATCTCCACGCTCATGCTGAGCGTGGACTTCACCTTGCCGCGCCCTTGGCAGTAAGGGCAATCCATGTAATTACTGGCACGAATGCTCTCTTCCATGCGCTGCCGTGTCATTTCCAGCAAACCGAGTTGCGAGATCGACAGCACATTGGTGCGAGCCTTGTCGTTCCTGAGGGCATCGCGCAACGTCTTGTAGACGTTGTTCTGATGCTTCTTCTGCTTCATGTCGATGAAGTCGATGACAACAAGACCGCCGACGTTGCGGAGCCGCAGTTGCCGGGCCACTTCGTCGGCAGCTTCCAGGTTGACCTGGTAGATGGACTCTTCCTGCGATGACCCGCCCTTGTGCCGGCCCGTGTTGACGTCGATCGCAACCAGCGCCTCGGTTTCGTCAAACACGATATACCCGCCGGATTTGAGCCAGACCTTGCGGCGAAACGCATTCTCCAACTGCCGCTCCACCTCGAAATGCTCGAAGATCGGGGCCTCGCCGTCATACATCTTGATCTTGTTTCGCACGCGCCGCGAGATCTTCGAAACAAGCGCCTTCACACGCTCGTAGGCCTCGCGGGAATCGATCACGATCCGGTCAATATCGTCCGTCAACGAATCCCGAACCACGCGTTCAACCAGATCGGGTTCCTCGTAGAGGCGGCACGGCGCCGGCTTTTCGCGAATGCCCAGTTCGATCTCTTTCCAGGTTTCGAGCAGCGCGCGCACATCGCGCACGAAACTGACCTTGCGCGCACCCGCACCTGCGGTGCGCACGATGAGCCCAATGCCCTCAAGGACCGGCAATCGCGCCAGGACCTTCTTCAGGCGAAGCCTTTCCTTGGCATCCTCAATCTTGCGCGATACACCCTTGAGATTCGTGCCGGGCATCATCACCAAGTAGCGACCCGGAATGCTCAGGTTGGCCGTCACGCGAGGACCCTTGGTTCCTATGGCAGCCTTGGTCACCTGCACCACGATCTCCGAACCAATCGGGAACCGTTTGGCCATCTCGCCGGGCGAGAAACGTTTCTGGCGGCCGGAGCGGGCACGCTGAACGCCTTCTTCGGCCTCAAGTCGCGCCGCGTCCTCTGGAATCATATCCCAGTAATGCACAAAGGCATTCTTCTTCATTCCAATGTCGATGAACGCAGCCTGCAGACCGTCCTCCAGGTTCTGGATTTTCCCCTTGAAGACGCTGCCGACAATGCGATCTTCGCTCGGGCGCTCGATGTAGAACTCCTCAAGTTTCCCGTCCTCCATCACGGCGGCCCGGGTTTCGAGGGTCTCATCGTTGATGATGATTTCCTTGCGAATCTTTTTTCCAATTCCAAACATTTTCAGATACTCCCACATAGGCTTTTGCACCTCATTGCTGATAACGGCGTACGTAGACGCTCTGCACAATGCCCAATCCCATCATCGTGCTGACCATAAACGACCCGCCATAACTGATCAGCGGTAGCGGCAGGCCGGTGATCGGCAATAGGCCGATCGTCATCGCGATATTCACGAACACGTGGCAGAACACGAGACCGGTGACCCCGGCCGCCAGCAGGCGGCCAAGTTTGTCCCGCGCGGCCAGCGCCGCACGGATTCCCGTCGACAACAGCATGGCATACAGTGCCAGCAGCATCACCGACCCCACGAACCCCACCTCCTCCGCGATCACCGAGTAGATGAAGTCCGTCGGAGCAACCGTGCGCGGCAGGAAGCCGAGCACGTTCTGCGTCCCCTTCAGGTAACCCTTCCCCGAAAAACCGCCCGAACCCACCGCGATCTCGGACTGGATCTTGTTCCAGCCGGATCCCAGCGGGTCGCGCCCGGGGTCAAAGAACACGAGGATTCTTTCCTTCTGGTAATCCCCAAGACCGAACCAGCCGACCGGCATAAGCAACACGCCGATCAGGACCAGAATGCCCAGGTATTTCAGGGGCACCCCGGCTGCGTACATCATAATAAAGGCCAGCGGCAACAACATTGACGCCGACCCCAAGTCAGGCTCTTTCAGAATCAATACGAACGGCACTCCCATGAGCAACAGGGTCTGAACCACGCACTTCGGTTCGCGCACATCCCGACCCGGCCGGCCCAGAAATCGGGCCAGCAAAACCAACGTAGCCAACTTGCCGAATTCCGACGGTTGAATCTGCACGCCAAACAGGTTCAGCCATCGATAGGCACCGTACACCTTCTTGCCAAATAACAAGACCAGCACGAGGAGGATGATCCCCAAGGCATACAACCACCACGCGGCATCACGAAGACGGCGGTAGTCAATGAAGGCAAAGACAAGGAACAATCCCAACCCGATCACGGCCCACACGATTTGCTTCTGGTAGAAGTCCGCCATCGCCGTGCCATCGCTGCGATACGATGCGCTGAAGATGAAGGCCGTGCCCACCAGCAGCAACGCTATGATGGACAACACCATCCACCAATCCATCCGCTTCAGCACATGTTGCAGGGCGTCAAGGTTCATCACCCCTGCCCTCCCGCGGCATCCGTCGGGTGGAAGATGGCGCTCATGACCTGCTTCATCTTCGGCGCCGCCGTGGTTCCGCCCGTGACGGCTTCTTCAACCAACAAGACCACCGCGTAGCGCGGGTTGTCGTATGGCGCAAAGGCAATCATCCACCCGTACTTCTTACCCGAACCCTTCACCCCGTATTCTGCTGTGCCGGTCTTACCCGCAAACTCCACACCGGGAATCGCCGCCAGCCGCCCCGTGCCGCGAGGCGACATGACCACATCGCGCATGCCTTCCCGCACCGTGCGCACCGAGGTCGGCGACCAGTTCATCTCGTTGACAATCTGGGGAGGAATGGGACGGAATGAATCCTTATCGTTGTCGCGGATGCCCTGCACAATCCTGGGCTTGTAGAGATGTCCGCCGTTTGCAAGCGTCGCCGTCACCAGCGCCAACTGGAGCGGCGTTACCGTGAGTGCGCCCTGCCCGATGGAGAGGTTGCAGGTGTCACCATCCCGCCATCCATCCCGATATACACGTCGCTTCCACGCATCGTCCGGCAAAAGGCCCGATGCCTCATAATCCAGCGCAATGTCCGTCTTCTGCCCGAGCCCCAACGCCGCAGCGGTATGATAGATCGCGTCGTATCCACTCTGCAGGCCGAGCCGGAAGAAGTAGACGTTGCACGAATGCTCAAGCGCCTGCTGCATGGTCAACGTCCCGTGCCCCGGATGGTACCAACACTGGAAACGCGCATTGCCGAGCATGAAGTAGCCCGGACAGTTGAACGTCGTCTGAGGGGTGGCCTTGTGATTCTCAAGCGCAGCCATGGCCACGACAGCCTTAAAGGTGCTCCCCGGCGCATACGCACCCGCCACGGCACGGTTGAGCAAAGGCTTCTCATTGTTTTCGATCAGCGTTTTCCACACATCCGCCGGGATCGCCGGCACAAATAGATTCGGATCGAAGCCGGGCAGGCTGACCATCGCCAACACGTCGCCGTTCGAGGGATCGATCACCACCGCCGCACCGCGAACATCCCCCATGGCCCGCTCGACGGCCTTCTGGATATTCATGTCGAGCGTCAACACCACGTCACGGCCATTCTTGGGTTCTCGCGACGCAAGATCATCGTGCCGGAACCCGGACACGTCCACCCGAACCAGGCGTCCACCCGGCTCCCCGCGCAACACCCCGTCAAAGGCCTTCTCGATGCCCGAACGCCCCGCCATTTCCGGCAGGTAGTAATGGTATGGCTCCGCCTCGTCGTCCGGCGGGTCCGCCCGACCCACATAGCCAAGCACATGGCAGGCAGAGGAGGCCTCGGGATATTCACGCACCGCCTCGATATAAACGTCGACGCCCGGTGTGCCGGACGCCAGTTCGGACAGTCTTGCCATGGAGCGCTCATCCACATCGCGCCATGCCAACAACGGCAACGGAAGCCGCTTGCGGATGTGCGTCCTGATGTCCTCCGTCGTCACTTGACGCGGCACCCCCAGCACTTTCGACATCTCGTCGATCAACTCATCCACCTTGTTGATCGTTCGAACCCAACGACCCGGCTGCCGGAGTTCCTCGAGGTAGATCGCCACGCAGTAGCTGGGCCGGTTATCCGCGACACAGACCTTGTTGCGATCAAAGATGCGTCCACGCATACCGGGCAGACGAACCCGGCGCACACTCTGCCGCGTCAGGTCGCGCTGATACGCCTTGCCGTGCGATACTTGCATGCGCCAGAGCGCGGCGATCAGAACACCGAACGCCAGGAGCATGAGGACAAGCATCAGGCGTATCCGGAGGTGCTCCTCATCAAGTATGTGCCGGATCGCCATCAGGTTCTCTGAGCCTCCACATTGCCCAACATTCGATCCAGCGCCGCAAGGAGTTCACACTCAAGAGGAACAATGATGGCGCCCAGCACGACGGAACCCACCGTCTTAAGCACCACCCATGAGGCTCGCGCCGCGACGAGATCCTCCTGGGCCAGCAAACCGTACAACCCCAGCGTGACCGCGCCGGCACCCAGCGCGCCAAATAGCATACGCGTAAACAACTCATGCACAAAAACCGCATCCCTAAAGCGCTCCACGATCAACCCGACCACGCAGAAGACAAACGATGAGTAACCGAGGGGCGAAAGGCTGAGGGCATCCTGAAGCAGGCCCGCCAGCACGGCTGCCTGCAGCATCATCGGACGCGTGTGCGCCAACCCATAGTAAAGCACGATGCCCAACAGTACCGGCCCCTGCGCCTGACCCAGCCACGTCGGCGCGGGCAAGGCTGCCTGCAACACCGCGCCAAATACGACGACGAACCACATCAGCAGGGTGGTCATGGCTGCGCCCCCCGCTTGAACTCCATCTTGCGAAGATACTCGTCGATCGGGTTTTCCTGCTCGGCCAGAACAAACACGTACGTCAACGTTCCCAGATCGGCCTTCGGGATCACATCCGCCCACTGGAAGAGTCCCGAATCATCCGCGTGAATACTCTCTACATAGCCAATCAGCAGCCCCTTGGGAAACACACCACCCAACCCCGAAGTCACCACCTCATCGCCTACAAACACCGGCGTATTCTTGTTGATGAAATCCATCCTGCAAACCACCTGCCCCGACGCGGTCAATCCCTGGCCCGAGACAACGCCGAAAGATCCTGTCCGCGCAATGCGCGCCGAAACCTTGCTGCCGCGATCGGAAATCAGGATTACATCGGCGGTTCGCGGCGAGGCTTCCATCGTCCTCCCCGCCAACCCATCAGGCGTTATCACGGCCATGTTCGGCTGCACGCCCTCGGCTGAACCACGATTCAGGCGAATCGTCTGCCACCAGCCGGCGATGTCGCGGGCGATCACTTCACAGGGAATCAATTGGCGGTTGATCCGGCGCGCAAATTGGAGTTGCTCCCGCAACTCGGTGTTCTCCCTCTCGAGCGAACGCAGGTCGCGCACCTCGTTGCGGAGCAGAACCAGTTCTGCGGCCATCTTGCGATTCTCGTTGAGAACGCCACTGAGACCACGGACGGAACGGAAAGCTTCCCGTACATCCAGGACAAAGCCGGAAACCGTCTCCTGCAGAGGGGCAACCCCCTCGCGCAAGGCGGACTTGATCTGCTGGTGGGCGCCTTTCGGCAAGTTCAACACCACCAACAGCAAGGCGGCCAATACCGCCCAAACCACGATACTTCTATCTCTCATCTACCCTCTAGAGCCCTCAAGAAACCACGGCAATCTTCGATGAGAGGGCCGATGCGGCAGGACGAGTTTGGACGGACACGGGGTCGCTTCAGACGCGAGACCCGGCAGCGGCAACCTTACGGAGGAAATTGAGTTCGTGCAGCACGACACCCGTTCCTTCCGCAACGGCACTGAGAGGATCCTCGGCCACGTGGACCGGCAGCCCGGTCTGTTCGGCAATCAACTTGTCGACGCCGCGCAGCAAGGCACCACCACCGGCAAGCACCAGCCCGCGGTCCACCAGGTCGGAGGACAACTCAGGGGGACAGCGCTCCAGGGTGATTCGAATCGCCTCTACAATAGCCGAGATCGGTTCCTGGAGCGCCTCACGCACTTCCTCGGAAGTGATCGTGAGCGTTTTCGGCAGACCTGCCACCAAGTCGCGACCTTTGACCTCCATGTTGGTTTCCTCGCCCATGGGGTAGGCCGAACCTATGGCTATCTTGATCTCCTCTGCCGTCCTTTCGCCGATCATCAAATTATACACCCGCTTCATGTACTGGACGATGGCCTCGTCCATCTCGTCACCACCGACACGCACGCTGCGGCTGAGCACGATGCCGGCCAGAGAGATCAGCGCCACCTCGGTGGTACCGCCGCCGATATCAACAATCATGTTGCCGGCTGGCTCCTGGACGGGAAGGCCCACGCCAATGGCAGCGGCCATCGGCTCCTCAATCAAATACACCTCTCGCGCGCCGGCATGGGTTGCAGAATCCTTGACGGCACGTTTCTCTACCTCCGTGATTCCGCTGGGAACCGACACGATAACACGCGGTCTCACCCACATTCGGCGATTATGCACCTTGCGGATGAAATAACGCAGCATGGCCTCCGTGATCTCGAAGTCAGCGATGACACCGGCTTTCAAAGGACGGATGGCCACGATGTTACCGGGGGTGCGCCCCAGCATACGTTTTGCTTCTTCACCAACGGCCAAAACCCGGTTTGTTCCAGCTTGAATGGCTACCACCGAAGGCTCGCGTATGACGATGCCCCGGTCCTTCACGTAAACCAGTGTGTTGGCCGTACCTAAGTCGATACCTATGTCGTTCGAAAAAAGACCCAAAAAACGATCAAACATGAAAGGATTTCCTCCGCCCGAAGGCGTTTCATCTTTGCAATCGGGCGTACTGTGCGACAACTCCGCTCAAATCGTCAAGCGTTAAAGCAATCAGGACACTATCCAGTCTTTCGGAGTACATCAGGGGGGAGAGCTGAGGAACCGGGAGGGTAACGGCTTGGCGCACCTTGCGAGGCCGAGAAACCGCCCTGACCTATGGCGGGCCATTGACCACGAACTCAACCTTCAATCCCGGACGGTCTCGGGCGCGCCTCGCGTCGCAGAAGGACCAAATACTGGTACTTGTCCAGTTTCGGAGGGAATATCAATCCACGCTTATTGCCGAACGCGCACGACAATCCGTACGACATTTGTACGGGCTTGAGGGTCGTTGCTCGTAATCATCACACTCCCATCAGCAACCGAACCATAACCAAGATCGACTGCACTCAATAGCACTGAAACGTTGGTTATGCAGTCGGGTTTCAGCACCGCCGTCACGGCGTTACAAGAGATCCAGTTGGTGGCAAAGGATTTGTCATTCTCCCACCAAGCCGCTTCTCCCCCGGCATATGCACATCCCACAATATCCGGGTCGGCGTCCCCGTCCATGTCGCTCACGTAAGAGTCATAGACAAATGACATGGAGTCATTGATGGTATGTCTCCTGAACTGTTGCGTGCCGTCATTCTCCCACCACGCAATGGAATTCTCCCTGTACAGGCAAGACACCACGTCCAAATCACCATCTGTATCGATATCCGCCACGTAAACCCTTCGCGGCCCGTCGACATTGTTGTCGATCATGTTCTTTGTGAAATTCTCATTCCCATCGTTTTCATACCACACCAACTCGCCACCAGTCTGAATCGCGGCGAGCACATCAGTATCAGCGTCCTGATCAAAATCGACTGCAAGAACATCCTTGGCGCCATTGGCAGATGAATCAATCACGTGCTTGATGAAATTGCTCTGATCATCTCCTTCCCACCATGCAATCTGATCATCGGTATACGCAGCCCCAATCACATCGTTGTCTCCGTCCAAGTTGACATCCGCAACACAAAATGACCGAGCACCGCCGAAGCCTTGTGCAATCACGTGCTTCGCAAACGTGTTGCCACCGCTATTCTCCCACCAAGCGATCTCGTTCTCTTCCTCGCCCGCCGCCAGGATGTCCATATAATCATCTGCATTGAACTTCACGGCTCGGACCATCTGAGCCCCTGCGAAGTTCGTAGCCACCAAGTGCTTTGTAAAGCTTCCATCCCCTTCGTTCTTCCACCATGCCACCTCGTTCACCGTCCGACCCGCGCCGACCACGTCCAAACGCCCATCACCATCTATGTCCGCAGAACACTCGGACCAAGCCCCGCCGAAGTTCGAATCAATGATGTTCGTGGAGAACACACCATTACCCGCATTGCTCCATATCAGCATCTGGGAATCTTGATAGGACACGCCAAGTACATCCATACGGCCATCGGCGTTCATATCGGCGGTTCTCACCTCGTTCGGATGCGAGACGTTGCCGTCTATGATGTGTTTCTGGAAGAGGGGGCTGCACGATGCCACGGAAATAGAGAAGGTCAACGGAGAACACCCCGTATTAACCATGGAAACCACGAAGTTCGAAATCGTGCCCGCAGTCAGGATGACATTGGTCATGTCACCAATGCCCAAGCCAAGACGTGGCGGCCAACAAGTATACTCGTCGGCACCGATGTCAACGGCGTCCCACCAAGGACGTGCTTGCCCATCTATATCTTCGGACGGAGCACCAATGAAATCCCCTCGGTCAAAGCAAGGCGAGTTCGTTCCGGCGAGATGATAGTCGCCCTGTATGAGTAAAGGATCGTTCGTGAGATTGCCGGTCCCCGGGAAGGAGTCCTGCACGCATGAGAAGGCGATCTCGCTCAATGCGTTCGTGCCTTTGACCTCATGAACAGATATTCCGTATAATACAGCTATTGTATTCAAACACTCCGCGGACGCCCTACTAATGCCCACATGTATCCCTTTGGTGCTCGTAACCGGCCTTATATAGAACGTGGAGGGATCCTCATATCGAGAATCCTTGGATACTCGCAGGTCACCTGAACGCACTGTAGTGCTGAAATCACAATACATGCCGCCGGCGATCTGAACCCGATAAACCTTTCCTGATTCCATGAATGGTGCATTGACCCACGACTTAGTCTCAACGCACATCGACTCATACCCGTAGTAACAGAAGGGCCGCCACGATGTTCCGGGGCAGGTGTTCCACGGGCAATACTCGTAGCCCGGACCGGACAAGAAATCTCCGGGAGCAAGCTCAGGTCCTTCTCCCGGCAGATACAACTGATCAGGATGGTTATTCCAGACAATCGAATTGTGCGCTGTCAGAACGGAATTCGGCGAACAGGCAATCCCCCCTCCCTCTTTGTCTGAAGTGTTGTCGATGATCGTGCAATTCCGGACTGACACATCCGAGTTGCTTATGGCGCAGAGGCCTCCACCACCGTTTTTCCCTGCGTACTTCCCATCGGCGGTGTTCCCCATGAACACACAATTCTCGAATACGACGTTCGACGAGGCCTGGCACAAGGCCCCACCGCCGCGCGAAGCCGTGTTCTGCACGAACCGGCAACGTTTGAACTGAGCGCCACTCGACATCAGGCCAGCGCCGGCGCCGTCATTCGCTTTGTTGCTCACGATGATGCAATTGACGAACGTCGGACTGCTGTTACTGCAATAGATCGCGCCTCCAAGATCGCCTCCGAATGCATTCTTGATCGTGAAACCGCTAATAACGGTCTCTGGTGTTTCGCCACGGTTGAATATGAACCCGCGTCCGTTTCCCTCGCAGTCAATGACAGTCTTCTCAGGGCCTTCGGCGGATATCAGGAGCAACTTCTGGCCCTTAAACTGGATGTCGCATTCCTTGTATGTGCCGGTCGATATCAGAACAACATCGTAGCCGTTGGTTGCCTTATAGAGTCCCCACTCTATCTTCGAGTATTCGGGGCTACCTACCCAAAACCGTGTTCTCGGAACGCTGTTCGACGACTCGGAATCCGATCCATGGGTCCATTCGAAGATGTTCGGATAGCCGTCCCCGTCGTCGTCTGCATAGGGATTCGCAAGCATGGAGCTGACGGCATGGTGTTGCAGATAAAGGAATATGTTCCAAGCCTCCTTGTGCAACTCATCTTGAACGCACATGCGGAGGCGGTACTCTGCTCCTACTTTCGAGAAGCCGAAGCCCAGCAGATCCGTTGAGGAGTCGCTGAGATGCACTGTTACGAACGCCACAAATCCTTCGATGTCGTCAAATCCAAGCACCACATTCATTCCAACGACTCTGCTAATGAACTCCCTGTAGGCCGATAAACCCTCGGGGTTGGACACGACATACTGTTCGAAAAGTGGGTCACTGGTCAGGCTCCGGATTTTCTCTATGTCGTCACCTTGATAGGCTGCCAGCAGTTCGGTCAAGACTTTCCAAGGAGTTGTCTTGTCGGTGCTCCCGCTGAAGCCTTCGGCGAGAGTCTGTATGTGTCCACCGGTCTGATTAGTGAACGCTTGGCCATTCAGCTTGTAGACGATATGCGCCCCCGACTGATGATTGGAATCCGACATATATCCATTCACTTCATTCGTCTCTATCACCAGATGCAGGCCGCTCCGTGCAAAGTCAGGGAACGTATCGGCAAAGGCATTTCCAGCAACACCAAGACTGAGCAGCAAAATCAAATGCATATTCAATATCTTCATCGGGATTTCCTTCATACGGATTACTCGCATGTGTTTACTCCAACCGGAATCGTAAAACCATTCCCCAAATTGCAGTACTTCCATTCTATGAAACGGTGGCCAGCAACAATCACCTTTCCGGACAAGACCGGCTGCACTCTAAACTCGATATTCTTTCCGCAGAACTTCTTCGAAGAGAAGTCGTAGCATACATCCCCACCCCCTGTGATATCCAATCGAGCAGTAACGGGTGTCACATTGATCACCGCAAGACCCGTGATGCTCACACCGCCTTCGCCGGTGGAAGTTGACATCGCGTTTCCACAGAATTGAGGGTGGTCGCACGACATCTCGCCTGTGAAGCTGAAGTCGATACTCGACGCAATCATAACATGGGCATTGCCCGTCAGAACCTCTGGTATTCCGACGAGCGGGATATCGCATTCGAGAGACCCCAACACTACCGAGTAACTCGCGATACTATTGACTTTGTACCTGTCTCTTATGCATGCAGGCGAGAGCGAACTGCAACACATCCTCGATTGCTCAACATCCACTTCGAGCCCGAATCCACTAGGTGCTGCAGGGACGCATGGGGAAATGGATTTCCAGCTTCCAATCTTCTTCAAGACCTTATCCATTGCCACGGCGAACTTCAGAATCTCTAGGTCAATCGTGATTTCTGAAGTCTGATCTTCATCGACAACTTCAATTGAGCCCAACACGTCTCCACACCCGTAAGTATACGCATGAAATGGCTGCGATTCTTGTTGATAGACAGTACTGAATTCAAGCGGCTCAACTGTGACGGTTGGTGGATTTGGAGGGGTCTTGGGCGTGAATACTGGAGTGAAGTCCGACTGTGTCAGAGTACTTCCCTCCTTAACGCAACAAGGACCTTGAATACCAGACAGACGAACAACGTATGTAGTGAGTCTGGCGTAGGTTCTAGAGCCCTTCATCACTTTGATCTTCGTCGTGCCGCTGCTGATACCATGGACTGAGATATTTGGCAAAGTTCCCGAAGAGATTTCCGCTATGTCGCCGTCTTCAACAGCAACGCTCACTTGAGACTGGAATTCCGCGGGCGTAACATACACGGTCAAACCTACGGTGTTGCCTTGGCAGATGTACAAGGGGTTGGGCTCGAATTCAACCAGCATGTCGGAGACATCCAGCGTCATGGTTTTTGCAGCACATCCGGACTCCGTGGGGGTGACCGTTATCTCGTACTTCCCAGGGGCCGCTCCGAACGTCACTTCCCCCGAGCCCGTATCAAACCCTCCCGGCGGTGCGCCTTCCACAGTGGCAATAGACCAAGTAACGTGCTCATCCGAACCGTCAACCAGTTCAGGCTCATAGGTTCCTCCGAGAGCCCAGAGCACGACATCTTCTTCCTTCTCCAGTTTGACTCCTTTGACTTGAACCAAGCACTTACACGTTCCTGGCTGCAGCGGCCCGGCACCCGTCTTCCCTTCGATGGTGAAAGTGACCTCGGCAGAGCCGGGCTTGCGTGCTACGAACGTTGCGGTCTGCCCCTCGCCGGCGGCCGGCAGAGCATCAA
The DNA here is from genome assembly GCA_036821485.1 of Verrucomicrobiota bacterium. GTDB lineage: Bacteria > Verrucomicrobiota > Kiritimatiellia > CAIQIC01 > JAGNIJ01 > DAISJM01. The sequence continues at coordinate 23,150 of DAISJM010000009.1, forward strand.
TCTCTGATCCCACGGTCCATCGAGTCTCCACTCCATCGAGTTCGAGATCCTCTTCAAGGGGATATCCGCAATCCCTTATTCTGCGTCCAGCAGCGGCATTGGTATTGGCAATGATGCTGAATGTAGACCCAATACAACCCACCGTCGATTCCTCTTCAGCACAGGAAACAGAGACTTGAGGCGGGGGATCTTCAGTCCAGGCGCTTTCGCTCCTGATCTCAACTTCACAATCGGCAAAGCCATAGTAGGTCGTCCCATCGCTGTCTTCCGCATGGACCTCAAAAGACACCTTTGCGGTGCCGGCGGCATGAGCCTGAAATTCAGCACATTTGCCGGTACCAAAATCAATCAAGGCTTTGACGTTCGAACTCACGGACCATCCTACATGGGACGCCTTCTTCAGCACGATCTCTTCATCCTGTCGTTCCCCACAGTTGTTAATGTGGTGTCTGTGCCCCGATCGCAGCCAGACATCAGCGCAGACTTTCACAGTCGTCCGCTCGCAACTGGCTTCCGGATTGTCGGGTGCGCACGTGACGACGATCTTCGGGACCGAATCGGTAACCCAACCACTCCAGACCTCACAAATACACTCGTTATCGTCTTCGTCGGCACGAGAAGTAAACAAAGACAGGACCAAGAAGCCGAGAAGAACTACGATTATCCGAACGGCAAGAGAGCATTTGTCTGGGCTGTGGTTCATATATTATGTCTCCGCCAATGCTTGTAGTTTCTGCAACGCGGCCCGAGCCGCCGGCTGCAGACGCTGGTCTCCACCCGCAACGATACTCTCCAGGAAAGGTCTTTGTTCCTCTCCACCGATCGCTCCCAAGGCGGCGATGGCGGCGATTCTCAAAGGTACGCTTGCACTCTGACGGGCTAGAGCCTCCGCGACGGGCAGGGCCTCCTTGACATCCATTTCGGCACAGACTTGTATGGCCGTGATTCGCGGAAGGTCACCGCTGCTCTCGCTTCTCACCATCGTAAGCGCCGCTTCTCGAATGCGTGCTTCTTCGAACTCCCCACAGGTCTGTGACAAACGGCTGAGGCCCAACAGTGCAGTCCCCGCAATGCTCGTATCTGTCTCCTGAAGTGCTTCCCAGAGAATGGATTGAACCAGATTCGTATGTGTTGTTTTGGAGTATAAGGATACCAGATGTTGAACGGCGTAGTCGCGAATTACAAAGTCTTGCTCACGATCCCGATATACAGACACAAAGGTGTCAGCCAAATCCATCGGAGGCTCAGTAATGTTCCCGAGTTTGCTCATTAGGTCGTTCTTGAGTTCCTGTACTTCCTCGACGGTCATATTTGCGGGCGTCCCGTGAGACTTAAGGAACGAGTACACGGCATTCACATCACGACGGTCGGGCGCTAAATGCAGCGTCTGAATCGCCATGGTTGGCACTATACACAGTTCTCTTTTGGACTCGTACTGCAACCCGCCAGAGGAAGAATCCACAAGAGACTGCGGGGAGCCCTTCCGAATAACATCAGGGGGAGGTATCGGGTTCGCAACCGATTCTCTGGATAGAGGAACTCCACCCGCAACAGCGCCTTCCTGTCGTGATCCGCGCCAGAGCAAGAACACCGCAGTAAGAACAAGTAACAAGCATCCGAATAACAGATCTATCGCGCGTGTATTCATGTAATGGCTCGCTCGTTCATCCCTGGCGGTGATACCAGTTCACTCAGTTCTCATCCTTGTCCGGTTTGACTATGCTGAAGTCAACAACCTGCGCCTCGACTCGTGTGGCTTTGTTGCTCTGGAGAGCCTCTTTGGGAGACTGGAATTCTCCGAGTTCTCGGTCGATTTTGAAGCCAACGGTCTGTCCCGGTGACAACACCTTGATGTCGTCCAGCCATTTGGTCTCTGTGTCAATTAGTCGATTTGCGTTGTCAAAGCACATCACGTTGATCTTGATGTCGCAAATAGCTGTGTCTGAGCCGTTCAGGATGACTCCGACTATCGATTCCTTGTAGCTAGCGGAAGCTGCGGTCGTACGTGTGTTTGCCACAGAGATGAGTCTGACGCAGCGCTCAAAGTCGCGAATCTCCAGTGCTTTGTCTTCTCCGAATTGGTTGAATGCGCTTCTGAAACCATCCACCACTTGCGAGGTGAACGATTCCACAATGAGCTTGATTGGGGCGGTGTTGGTATCACTGCTCCATTTCCGCGCTGTTATCAGAAGTTCCTGCGAAGAGGATCTGATACTTTGTCTCGCCATGCGCTGTTGTTGCCACGGGAGCAGAACGGCCAGCGCGAGTATTGTTAGGGAAAGAATGACGATTGGGCTGTTAATGAATCTCCAGAGCGCGTTCTGTTGCACGTGCCTTCCCTTTCTACCTGCGCAGGGCGAACTGATCTGCGCCATTTCTGATCGTCATTGTTCCCATCATCGGCCTTGGTCCATTCTCAACGTTCTCCAAGAAGCACCCCGTTCTGATAGACCCTCAGGGTGTGGCACACAGACGAACTCGCCGATGCAGGGCGGATAAACCGAACCCTGCACTCGCCCAATTCGTTGAAATCAGCCGGCGTCAGTTCCTTAACAGTCAATCCATCGTCAAACGTGATCCCACCGACAATGATCTGCAGTTTGATGCTCAGATCGCGGATGATGGGACTCAGAACAACAAGAGTCTCCACCAGTTGGTCATCGTTCTCATATCGCTCCACGACCTTGACATAGGTCTCCCTGGTCGAGCGCACTCGGAAACCATCGATCCTGGTGCTGGCCATTATCGGGCCAACTGGAGACAGTCGAGCGATAACATATCTTGGTTCCACTGCATCGACAGACATCATGAACCTGCGGAATCCATTCGTGGAAGCATCCGTCTCCTCAAATGCCATTCGGGGATCGTGCTCAACTACTGCATTGGCCGGCAGAGACGGGCATTCCCACTCGCGAGCGGCTTTCCCAAACCAGCATGCAGGGGTACCGTCGAACGCGACATCTGCAACAGTGACTTGGATGCTATTACTCGTGATCGCTCCGTTGTCGCAAGTCCCCGCCACAGTGAACACGCCGGCCGTCTCGAACGTGCAGACCACTGGCGATTCAATAGGAGTGACGTAGTTTGTGACACCAATCACCTCAATTGTGGCGGTACCATTGGTTGCCCCGGCCGGATACGCTGTAAGAAGGATGGAATCCCCGCTCCGGATGGTCATGTTGCTTGCGTCAATCAGATTGAGAGGCGTCCAACAGATGGTGTTGGTCGCAACCGAGCCTCCGTTTTGGAATGAAGATACGATCGTCGTTTCGTTGGTTTGAGACAGGGGCACATTGGCATACCAGTGCTCGCCTAGCGCATGCTGAACCTGCGTACCAGAAACGGACATCATGCTGAGGAACGCCCCCCGGCCTTCGACGCAGACTGGAGACACAACACTGGAAGTTGGCGCAATCTCGACTCCGCAGCGTCGAGCCAGCAGGAACTCGACCCAGTCTTTCACGCCGTCACTATCGGTGTCAGGACCGAGCAGTTCTTGAAGTCGGAGTTCCTTCACCCGCAACCAGCGATATTCGGCTGAATTATCGACAAACACCCGCACCTTGTGAGTCCCTTGGGGCAACCACGGTGTCAGCACTTGAACAACAGCATTTGACACCCCGCAGGTGTGAAGAATCCTGCGGCCCAGGAATTCGTCGTCCACGTACACCAACAGGTCAAAGTCGTTTGTTGGAAACATTGGATGCTGAGCCGCTGCCTCGACCTCAATCCGGTACGTGTCCGCAACAGGTGCCTCCATCGCATATGCGAGTGAACCGCGTCGGTCCAGCGCATATATATCTCTTCCTTCTATTGCCCACGCCCCCAGTCGATCAACGACTTCACCACCACGGACGGAAGTAACAGTCGAAATGCCCGTAATATCTGCTGACACCGGATCAGTGCCCATATCGTGGACTTCCATGCCATCGCTGACTCCGTCTCCGTCCGTATCCGATGTGCCTGGGTTTGTACCAGCTTGGTATTCCTCCGAGTTGGACAACCCGTCGCGATCAGGATCTGCCGCCGCGTCGGATGCATTTTCCGGATCAAAGCTGTATTGCCGCTCCCAGGAATTCGGCATCCCGTCTCCATCGTCATCCAACATCAACGGCTCGTCCGCGGCAGCCGTCATTGAGTCCAGATAGGTGTCCGGCGGCAGACCGCTTCCTTCCAGCATGCGTATGTTGAGCCGGGATAAGCCGCAAACAGATGGGTTCAGGAATGGGATATTTCGGAAGACACGTTTGCCATCAAGATAGGCGCTCCAGGATTTTCTCGCATAGTCCATCCTGAACGTGAGTCTGTACCAGGCACTTGGATCAACTACGGAAGCCGAGTCCGCGGTCCGCCATAGATGAGATTGGCTATCGTATGCGCTCAGCAAGCCTCTCTCGTTCACCGCCGCAAGCACGCTGTTGGATCCGGAGATTGATGCAACGCTGGGCAACACGCCGGGCTTCAGTCTTGTGTACATGTCAATCCACACGAGCGTCTGTCCACAGGCGCCAAAATAGTGTGCAACCTGGACCTCGGCTGTCGATGCCGTCATCATTCTCACGGCATTTGTCCCTGCATATCGCACCGAGGACTGCACTGTGACCGAAGTCACAGCCAACCACCCTGCTTGACCGTTGAGGACACCCACAGCGTAGCCTTCTTCAGTTTCAAGTCCTGCTGTCCAAGGTAGACCTGAAAAGCTGTTGGAGACCACTGGATCGAAACCCCACCCTAATTCTGTACCATCCGCCATCCCGTCACCGTCCGTGTCCGGATTGAACGGGTCGGTCTCCCCCACATCCACAACCGCGTTACCGTTCGCATCTTCCACAATGTTCGCAATTCCGTCGTTATCATCATCAACATGGGAGGGCGTCGCTGCCCCAATGGCCAGATCGTCCAAGTACTCGCCCAAACTGCTTCCCCCCTCCACGTGCACACGCGACAGCCTATCCACGGAAGGATCAGCGAAACCAAGATTCGCCAGAATCAGCGCTCCATCGCGATATAGACTCCACACCTTGGCCGCGTAATCTTTGCGAACCGTTAAGTGCAACCACTCAAATGGATTAACATCGGGGGCATTCGTAGCTACAACCCATGCGTGAACGCTGCCATCATAGCCAGCAAGTTCCTGCTGGCTGTTCAACGCGCAAACTGCTGACAGATTAGCCGCGTTGGCACCCATTTCAGGCAACCGGCCGGCAACCATCTTCACCTTCATATCCGTCCAGATAACCGATCCAGTAGGCCCGCCGAAGAAATGTGTAATCGCGGATACGGATGAAGTCTCCATGCCTCCAATTCTCACCGCTTGTTGTCCAGAAGCCACCATCCCTGATTGCACCACGGCACTTCCGATCGTCTGCCATGCGTTTTGGCTCTGAAGAGCTCCAGCCACGTATCCCTGATTAGTCTCGAAACCCGCCGCCCAGGGCGGGCATTGAAAAGAATCGCTGACGACAGGATTGAAGCCCCAGAAGAATTCCGTGCCGTCCGCCATATTGTCGCTATCACTATCCTTGTTGAAGAGATCAGTGCCGAGCAAGTACTCTTGGAGATTATCGAGGCCATCTCCGTCCGCGTCTGCGTTCGCATCTGCGGGATCATTTGGATCGAGACCACGCAGGCGTTCCCAGACATTCGGCAGGGCGTCGTTATCGTCGTCGAGATCCTCGGGCTCGGTCGCTCTGATTTGAACGTCGTCCAGGTACGCTTCGCCGCGCCAGTCGGCGCGGCTGAATTCGTTGACGGTCTCGTCCTTGAAGCCAAGACCGCTCAATTCCAGTACCCTGTTGATGTTCAGGCTCCAGCTATGCGTTCCGTAGTCGAGTTTGATGGTCACGCGGACCCAGTCTCCCAATGGCTGGGGACTTCTGGACGAGATTTTCCAATCATTGGAGAACCCGTCGTAGCCGCAGATTTCGCCCTCTGGATTCACGGCAAAAACGGCTGTGGCACGATTGGTATGGTCGGCGATATTCGGCAGAGCACCGGAATAGAGTCGCATGCTGCAATCGATCCAAACACTGGAAACGCTTAAAGCCCCGTAGTAGTGCTTGGCTTCGCCAGTGGCACTCACATGCAGCACTCTGCCCGTTTGCACAACCGCCTCGCTCGCCAGCCAGCCGTTCTGGCCGTCGAGGTCACCAAGCATCCTTGACTCAAAGTCTTCGGACCACGGCAGCGTGGCAAAGTTGTCGGCGTTGGTCGGGGAAGAATCCCAGCACACCTCCGAGCCGTCGCCCATACCATCGGCGTCAGAGTCGGGGTTGTTAGGATCAGTACCGTATACGTTGATCTCCGCGCCGTCGTTAAGACCATCGGCGTCGGTGTCTGCCTTGACGGCCAGGGTCTGGTGGACAAAGACTTCGCGGGCGTCGTCGAGACCATCGTTATCGGAGTCGATGTCCTGGCGTCCCACCAAGTACACGCGGCAGAAAACACCGCTGATTGCGCCGGGATCAACCCAAGTCAACGCCATCCGGCCAGTAGTAGCGATGCCATCCTCGATTGCTGACCAACCGGCGCCGCTGACGAACGTGTCGTTGTCAGCCAGATCCTTGGAAAGAATTTCCAGAGTCTCGCCGACGTCGCCGGAGCAGGAGACGAAAAGCGTGACGGACTGGCCACTCTGGTTGACGACCATGGTTGTGATGCGAGGGGCATTAGCACCTACATCGAACAGGTCGGCATACGGTCGGCCTTCGGTCCACTGAAGACTATTCGTTGCCACGCGATTGTACCAGTACCCCGCGCCCATCTTCAGCACGAGGTCAGTCACACCCCCGGTTGCGTTCAGCCACTCGCCATTCGCAAACACGCATGTGTTGCTCGCCGCATCCTGCACTTGATCGCCTTGGGATGCGCCATCGTTGGCCAAATCTGTGGTGTTGAGGATTGTCTTGGTGGAATACAGCACGCCGAACAGGTTCAAACCTGAGGCAAACTCGACGGACTGCGTGTCGATAAGAACGACATCACCGCTGAGGAACACACGTTGGTCGGCGTGCCGGTTCTCGATCCAGAAGCCTTCGCCGACGGACAGCGTTTCCGAGGCGACCATCCAGTTCGTCCCAGCCTCAAACCACTTGCCATCCTTGTCGGGGTCGCCCGTGCCGTCTGCCTTGAAGAAAACAGCATACTGCTGCGCGGAAGCGTTCCACTTCACAACGCGGTCAGCCGTTCCTTCGCTCGTTGCCCCAGTGAGTTGGTTGCTGAAAATACTCCCAACGGCGGCGTCGAAGGGTTCGAACGGCATCGCGACAAGCATGCTCGAGTTCGACGAGACCTCAAGTCGGATAACCCCAGCGGGTGTCGAGACGAAATCGTCGGTACAGAAAGCGGAGCTGACGGCGGCCAAGAAGCAGCTTAGGGCAACCGCGGGGAGTGCCGCACGCGCTCCTCTTCCCTGGAAAAGGCGTTCATCTCTCTTCATCCGCCTTTTGATTCCTCTTTGCGTTTGCATGGCAGAACCCCCGGTAAGGCTTGATGCGCTAGATTGTTTCGAACTGACACGCCTCCTTCCGACATCTGCGCATGTAGAGTGCAGCCAGAGGAATCAGTAACATCAATCGTGGAAATGTGGGCAGGCGATCATCCGAAATCAGAATCACCGTGCCCGGCTCGGCCACTAACGAGAAATCATCCATTTGCAGCGCTCCATCCGATCCCACGCTATTCGCCCAGACCACAACACGCGCCCAAGTTGCTCCCGGCGGGCAGACTCCGCTCACGGTCTTCTGGACCCAGCTTTCACCAATGCCATCGAAGTTCGTGGCTGCCTGTAATACGAGGGTTTCACCACTATACGTGCCTGAGCAGAACTCAATCTTCATGCCTTGTTCAGACTGATTTGTCCAACTCGCGTCGGCCCAAAACCATGCTGAGAATGTATACGTAACACCAGACGTTGCAGGCACTTCCTGCCACCAACCGCCATTGTTGTCACCAGCCCAATTGCCGCGAATCGTGGCTTCCCAGGTTCCGCCATGTGCCCGCCAGCTCTCCCTGGTAGCGGTCCCCCATGTCGAGCCATGCCAACTAGGATTCATCCACTCCCAGTTCACAGCTTGGTATAAGGCAGAGCCTTCGTCTTCGAATCCGCTGTTTGAGAGGATGTTCCCCTCTGATGGCAGATTGATCCCGAGAATCAACACCAGCACTACTAACATGCTCACCTTCATGTCTCTCCTCCTCTGTGATTGTGTGCTCTGTGGTGCATCTGACTTATTCGGAAAGCGAGGGACAACACGAACATAGCCGTGACAACTCACCCGTTTGCGGATCTGCGACGCGTAAGAAACCAATGGGCTTGGAAACCGTGTTCTGCTGGAATATGATCGTGGCTGTATGGGGATAGAAAGCATACAGCGCGAACGAGAAAACACGTATAGATGAGATCCCTGATCTTACCGATCTCACGCTCGCCCTCCTTGACACTGCACATGAACGAGATTACGGCAGACTCCACAGTAAAGAATGGCGGGAAGGGAGAAGGAATGCAAGTGTTCTTCTAGGCAGGGCATTCCCCGGTTTTTCAGAGCAAAGAGGGAGGGGAGGATTGGAGGAAGCCGGGAGGGTCATGGGGATGGGGGATTCGAGGAACCCAGTGGGCAAGCTTGGAGAAGAGCGTCGAGATGCCATCAGCCAGCGCGTAGCAGTGGAAGTCTGGCACACCGAAAAAGCGTTGAGCCACTTCGGACACGCGAGTGGCCATGATCACCAGCTTCAAGGCTTGGCGGAGCCACGCCGCGGAGAAGTGGACGGCAGCTAGGACCGACGGCACCAGATTGCGCAAGCGGTCGTACTGGAGCAGGCGAAGGTCTTCCAGATGGTACGGCTTGATGAACCGGATCGATCGCCTCCTCAACCCACCCACGGATCAGATATCCACTCACGATGAACCGCAGGCTCTTGCGTGATGAACCGACGGCCACATTGGTCAGCAGCAACAACAGTTCCTCGCGCCTAGGCACCCTCACGGGCCACGACGCGTACTCCAAGCTCAATCGTTTCTCCGTTTCCCAGGTCTTCCTTGATCACGCTTTCGGTAAACCGCAGCAGGCAGTTCCGACCGATTTGCTTAGCCGAAACCGTCCGGTCTTGATAGACCGCATCCCGATCCCCCGTCAGGCGAACGATGAAACGTAAGCTACGATCTAGCAGCGGGTTGAACAGCTTAATCCGGTCCACGCTCCGGTCCATGACATAGATCCCTCGTCCTTGTGTGGAGCCCTGGATCGCGTCGATCACCCACAGCAACTGTGCGTTCTCGCTCTCTAAGTCGGGAACCGCACCGACCACAACCGCAGGTGCATCTTAATCACGAGTCGCTTCAACGGTTCACACACCACCGCCAGGCACTGCATCTTCTGTGCATAGCCCCTGCGTACATCCGTCGGATCGATGACGATCAGCGTGTCCGTCCTCACGCGATCCGCGCCCTGTCCGGCATCGTCTGGTTGATTGTCGGCGCCAACTCCAGGTCCGCCAGATGATGGCTGAGCTGTTCCTCATGTCTTCTTCAGTTCGATCTGCTCGCCCAAGGCTCGTTCGATCGAACTGAGCTTTAGGTCCCGACTGACTTGAATCCCGCAGATCATCTCTGAGATGAACTGACTCCGGGGCTTGGAAAACCGGAGTGAAACTATCCCCGAAAACCACTCCAACTGCTCTCGCAACCGCTGCACCACCTGCATACGCTTCATCTGGCCTCCCGCGGTGGTTTGCTCAACTCCACGTCGCCTGCAGCATCGTGGCACGGCGGGGCATCTTCTCCCTCCCCTCCAGCCCTTCTTCCCCTCACCCCGACCCTTTGCGCCAAATCAAGAGTTGAAACCGGGGATTGTCCTGCCAAAGCAGGCTCCACACCATCCGCCTGCGGCCAGACGCTACTTCCCAATCAGGGGTCTGGCTACCAATTCAACAGGTTCACTGCCAGCAACAGAACGCCGCTCAATGCCAGAGAGCAGAGCCTTGACCAGCGCGTCCCTGCGTTCCTCACGTTCTGGGTCTGGCACACCTTCCATATTCAGGTAGCCTGCTGCCATCCAGTGATGCCCACCACCCGAGCCCTGTTTCCGTATGATCGTCTTCAGCAGTTGCCCGCAGCGCGCGCCCTTCTGGCTACTGCGAAGCGATACAATCAGGTTGTCACCCTGGTAGGCCGTACAGAAGGACCACGTCATCCGCTCCATCCGCGCCAGCAGATCGGCCACTTCAGCCACAATCTCCGGTTGCGCCACATCCCTCAGATGTGTCCAAGCCACACGCCCAA
>DAISJM010000009.1:33438-89348 GCA_036821485.1 Verrucomicrobiota bacterium
CAAAGATCTGGGCATTACCGATCGCTTCCTGTAACTGCGCGTAGTAGGTCGGCGGCAACGGCGCATGCCGAATCTCTCCCATGACCGACATATTGGCCTTCGCCAACAGAGAGGTGTAAGCCTGCATGTCCTCCGGTGTGCAGTTGCGGGAGAGGTCCAACGTCTCCGTGGCAATGCCGTACGCCATTACGGCCGCGAGCCATTTCGGCACGGCGATGTTGGCCGCCACGAGATACTCGTGAAGAATCGTCACCGAGGCCCCCGCCCCGGCCCTGATATCGGCAAAGACGTCGCCCAGCGGATTCTTGCGCGACACGGGATGATGATCGAACACGGCCACAGGTTTGCCGAAAGAAGGCATCGTCACATTCCCTGCGCGCGGCTTGGTATCGACGAAGATGCACGGAATGCGACGGCGGGTGGTCCTCAACTGGCTGAGCAAGTGCCACTTGTAGTGAAAGTGCCTTAGCATCTCCCGATTTTCCGCACGAGACACGACGCCCGTGAACACGATTTGACTGTGCAGCCCGAAGTACTTGTCGAGCAGAAGATGGGCCGCAGCCGCAGACGCAAGCGCGTCAGGATCGGGATAGTCGTGGGGAATGATCAACACCCGCCCTTTCACCGGCAGCACGGCTCTCAACTCCTCAAGCCGTTTCAGCGTCTGCTCTTGAACGGTTGCTTCCACCATGTTCCTTCCGCCTCCGTCATAAGAATCGTCGTATTCTCGCGCGAACGTCTTCCCTGAAGCGGTCGATCAACTTCTCTGCAAAGGTCACCGGTTCCAGTTCGTCGTTCTTGATCAGCGGCGTGAGATCCACGCCCACACTCAGCGCGGCAGCGGAATCCACATGATGCGACTGGCGGTACGTGGCATGCGCACGTCGCCGGGCCATCGCGGCCAGGTCATAACGCTTGCCACCGCTGATCTGTGAATCGAAGACTCCGAGCAACGCCGCCTGCACGTTTTCCTTCGCCGACACATCCCACAGAACCTTGTCCTCGTCCAACATCCAATCGAGATCCCTCCAGACCTCGCCGCCATAAAGCTTCGCCGGACGCGCATGACGCGGCAACATCCGTAGGGCCTCGATGGTCCTGAGCGCCAGCGCCACGTGCGTGTCGTGTTTGTCCGTCAGATTGTGAATCACCAGCATCTTCGGACGCGTGGCCAGCAGCAGCGTCTTCAGATCGGCCCGAACATCGCTTCGACCCGCACGCTTCAGCGCCGCGCTCGGATGATCCAGAAGTAACAAGGCGCCGAACTCCCCGATCACGGCCGCCCGCTTCTGCTCCTCACGGCGCACGGCACGCATCTGCGCATCGGAATACTGTGCGTATATTCCCGCGCGCGGACTCCCTGCTCCATTGGTCGCCACGACACCCGTGAACCAGCGATCCTTGCGACCGAAGCATTCCAGGATGGCATGCGGCGCCATGATCTCGATGTCATCGTGATGCGCCGCAATACACATGTGCGTCGTGCGGGCAATCGCCTGCTTCACCGGCTTGGCATCCGGCACGAAAACCTCCGCAGTCTTCCTTGCCAGTTTCATCCTTCCTTCACCTATCTCCTCTCATGGGGTCGCGGCGGCGACATCCGGCGGTCGGGCAGCATCGAAAAGCAGTTTCACGGACGGTCGCATCAGCACGATGATGGTGAACACGCCGAGTACGGTCCCCAGCGGCATCATCAAACACTCGAAGCCCGCAACAACCGTGCAGAAGAGATACCGCTTCCGACGGGCAAGTGCGCGCCCCGCCATGAACATGCAGACCGCCAGCGACCAGCCGGCAAGAATCAGGACCGACGCGATGGATACGAAAATCCACCCAATGAACGGAGGTGGCGCATTCTGCCCACCTTGAGTTCCCGCGCAAATGAAAGCCAGTCCGACAACGAGGTGGATGATGGGGAAACACGAAACCAACGCCGTGATCCCGGCCAGAATGTAGTGAAAGATGGAAAGCAGCTGCAGATGTTCGCTGTCGTTGATCATGCTTTGCCCCACCCCTGCATTATACGCCATGGCGGAACGGGCAAAACAAGATGTTTCGACAACCGCCTTATTCCACCGCGGTGAAGCAGAGGGTCGCGTTGTGACCGCCGAAGCCCAGCGAGTTGTTGAGACACGCCTTGACCTTCGCCTCGCGCGCCGTGTTCGGCACGTAGTTCAGGTCGCAATCCGGGTCCGGGGTTTCGTAGTTAATCGTCGGCGGAACCACGCCGTTCTTGATAACCAAGGCACAAACAATGGATTCCATGGCGCCCGCCGCGCCGAGAAGATGGCCGGTCATCGACTTGGTCGAACTGATCAGAACCTTCTTCGCATTCTCAAGGCCCAGCGCCTGCTTGATCGCCTTGGTCTCGCCCTTGTCGTTCAACTCCGTGCTGGTGCCGTGAGCATTGATATAGTCGATTTGGTCTGCGCGCAGACCCGCATCCTCGTATGCCAGCACCATGCCCCGCGTCGCGCCCTTGCCCTCGGCATCGGGAGCCGTGATGTGATAGGCATCGCACGTACGGCCGTAGCCAGCCAGTTCACAATAAATCCGCGCGCCACGTTTCTTCGCGTGCTCCAACTCTTCGAGCACAAGGACGCCAGCGCCCTCACCCATAACGAACCCGTCCCGGTTCTTGTCGAACGGACGGCTGGCCTTGGTTGGATCATCGTTGCGCGTGCTCAACGCGCGCATGGCGCAGAAACCACCCACGCTCAATTCGCAAATCGGTGCTTCGCTACCGCCGGCCAACATGATGTCCGCATCGCCATGCTGGATGATGCGCATGCTCTCGCCCAGCGAATGCGTCGCCGTGGCACAGGCCGAGACAATGCCAAAGTTGGGTCCCGTGATGCCGTATTCGATCGCCACATAACCACTCAGGATGTTGACGATCATCTGGGGAATCATGAAAGGCGAGAAACGGGAAGGGCCCCTGGTGAGCAGTACCTTCATCTGGTCCTGCAGGACCTGAAGGCCCCCAATGCCCGTGCTCACGATCGCGCCGATGCGATCCTTCGGCTCCTGCTCGAGATTGAGCCCGGAGTCCGTCATGGCCAACTTGGCGGCCGAGATCCCGTAGTGGCAGAAGGGATCCATGCGCCGTTGTTCCTTCTTGGAAATGAAGTTGTCGATGTTGAAATCGACCAGCTCACCGGCGATCTGCGACGCGTAGTCCTTTGCATCAAAATGCGTAATGCGCCGGATTCCGGACTGACCGGAAATCAGACGATTCCAGATTGTGCCAAGCTCGCAACCCAGCGGGGACACAGCCCCCATGCCAGTTACAACAACTCTTCTTCGTGCCATGGGCCACCACCCACAGTTTAGGAATTAACGGAACAGTTCAAAAAAGGCCGAGGATGGCATTCGTATAACACCATCCTCGGCCAAACCATCACGGAAATCAGCCGTTGAAGCCTTTTTCCTTCAGATAGCTGATCACTGCGCCAACCGTCGTCAGCTTCTCAGCATCTTCGTCCGGAATCTCAGCGCCAAACTCTTCTTCAAACGCCATTACGAGTTCGACTGTGTCGAGGGAATCCGCGCCCAAATCCTCGATGAATGAAGCTTCGGGGGTCACCTGCTCCGGATTGACGCCGAGCTGCTCAACGATGATGTCTTTGACTTTATCTTCCAAGGCCATTGAGGTTCCTCCTTATACCTGACTTGCTATGTTACCATACCGCCGCAGACCGTCAAAACCTGACCGGTGACATATGCCGAATCATCACTGGCCAGAAACAGTACTACGTTCGCCACATCCTCGGGAACTCCAAAACGACCCAGGGGTATGGCTTCCAACATCTTCTTGCGAATATCTTCCGGCAACTTCTCGGTCATCTTCGTCTGGATGAACCCGGGAGCCACCGCGTTGCATCGAATATTCCTTGACGCCAATTCCTTCGCGACCGACTTCGTCAAGGCAATCAGGCCCGCTTTCGAGGCTGCATAATTACACTGTCCAGCGTTGCCGATCAAGCCGATGATCGAAGCCATATTCACAATGTTCCCCGCCCGCTGCTTCATCATCGGACGAGCCACGGCCTTGGTGAACAGGAAGGCCCCCTTCAAATTGACGGAAAGAACGGCATCCCAGTCCGCTTCTGTCATCCGAACGAGAAACGTGTCCTTGGTAATGCCTGCATTGTTGACCAGCACGTCAATCCGCCCAAAATCCTTCTCAACCTGATCCACCACCCCTTGAACGTCCTCGGACTTGGAGACGTCCACAGCATAGGTTTCGACGCGGCGGCCAAGGCCCTTGATCAGGGCCTCTGTCTCTGTCAGCCATTCCTTTTGCAGATCGCACAGCGCGATATCGGCGCCTGCCGCTGCCATCTTGGCTGCAATCGCCTGCCCAATACCCCGGGCGGCTCCCGTCACGATCACCACTTTTCCATTCAGTTGCGCCATAGTTTACTCAGAATCTGCCTCAGATGAGGCTTTTGACCGCGTTCTCCAGACTTGAGAGGTCCTGTATGTTATGCAGGACCGCTTCCTTGTCAATACGCTTTATGAGGCCGGTCAGCACTTTTCCGGGGCCACACTCCGCATAGCCAGAAATACCGCTGTTCTTCATCCAATTCACGCAGGAAACCCATTGAACCGACGATGTAACCTGTTGAACAACAAGTTGTTTCATCGCCACAGGATCTGTATGAGGCTGCCCGGTGACGTTGGACAGCACCGGCATTCTCGGCTCTGAGAAACTGACGTCCTTAATGGCTTGTTCGAGCTGACGGGCCGCAGGAGCCATCAGCGACGAGTGGAACGCGCCGGCAACGTTCAGCCGAATCGCCTTCCTGACGCCCATCGCCTTGAGCGCCTGCTCCGCTTTGTCGATCCCTTCTTTTCGACCGGTCAGCACCGTCTGTTCCGGCGAGTTGAAGTTTGCCACTTCGACACCGCACTCGGCACTGACCTTGCGGAGGGTCTCAGCGTCCTGCCCCATGACCGCCATCATCGTGCCCGGATTCTCCTCACACGCCTGCTGCATAAAGCGACCACGCGCTTCAAGCACCTTGAGCGCGTCTTCAAACGACACGACGCCGGCCGCACAGAGTGCCGACCATTCACCGAGACTGTGACCCGCCGTGGCCGCAAACTGCACATCGGGTCGTTTGATACCCAACGCCTTGAAACACGCCATGCTGACCACAAAAACCGCAGGCTGTGTGACCGACGACTTCGTCAGCTCTTCAATGGGGCCTTCAAAACACAGCTTGGCCAGGTCAAACCCAAGGACCGCGTTGGCCCTCTGGAACAGTTCGTTGCACTCCGGAACAGCGGCAGCAAGGTCCTTGCCCATGCCCACGGCCTGAGCGCCCTGCCCGGGAAAAACAATAGCTAGTTTCGACATGGTCATCTCCTTGCGGGGTCAGACAAACTCCGTGTGCGACAGCCGCAGTCGGCCATCGCAAATCGAAAATCGGAAATCATTTGTCCCATTCGATCACGGATGCACCCCACGTGAACCCGCCGCCAAACGCCACGAGCAGAATCCGGTGGTGCTTCTTCAACCGGCCGCTTCGCGCCAGTTCATCCAGCGCAACAACGATGGTCGCGGCCGACGTGTTGCCGTATCGATCAAGATTGATGACAAGCTTCTCTTTCGGTGCGCCCAAGCGCTCGCCGATGGCATCGATGATACGAAGATTCGCCTGGTGAGGAATGATCCAATCCACATCGTCGACGGTCAGCCCGTTGCGCGCAAGCGCATCCTTCGACGCTTGCACCATGTTGTTGACCGCATGCTTGAAAACTTCGCGCCCGGCCATCTTGAGATAGTGGAGACCCTGCTTGACCGTATCCTCAGACGCCGGCTTGCGGCTGCCACCCGCAGGCAACATCAGCAATTCCGCCAACGAGCCATCCGCGCCCAGCACCGCGGGCATGACACCACGCTCCGCGCCGCGCGCTTGCAGCACCACCGCCCCGGCCGCATCGCCGAACAGCACGCACGTATTGCGATCATTCCAGTCTAGGATCGATGTCATCTTCTCGCCGCCGACCACAAGCACGGTTTCGGCCGCGCCGGTCGAGACAAACTGCCGGCCGATCTCGAGCCCATATACGAACCCGGAACATGCGGCCTCGAGGTCAAAGCAGAATGCTTTCTTGGCGCCAATCTTCTTCTGAATAAAACAGCCCGTGTTGGGGAACCCCATGTCCGGCGTGATCGTCGCACACAAGATCATGTCTACGTCCTTGGCTTCTACCCCGGCATCGGCCAAGGCACGCCGGGAGGCCTCGGCACCCAGGTCGGATGTAGCCTGATCGCTCGCCGCAATGTGGCGTTCACGAATGCCCGTTCGCGAGATGATCCATTCGTCGGTCGTATCGACCATCTTCTCAAGGTCCTGATTCGTCAGCACCTTCTCCGGTGCATACGACCCAGTACCCACGATGGAAGCGGTCCGAAAACCGGCGGGACTATGGTGTTCCTTTTTCAATCAATCCCTGCACTCTCTTCACTTCATCCACAATCAGATGATTCACGTGATTCTTGACCGACTCGCCCGCCACGCGGATACCGTTGCACGTGGCACGCGCATCGGAAACGCCATGACCGATAATCACCGTTCCATTCACACCCAGCAACGGCGCGCCACCGTACATGGATGGATCCGCCTTGCGCTTGATCGAATCAATGCCAGGCTTCAGCAACAGCGCCCCGAGAACTCTCAACGGATTCTTTGTGAACTCTTCCTTCAGCCACTTCCCCATGGCGTGGGCTGCACTCTCGCTCGTCTTCAGCACCACGTTGCCCACAAACCCATCGCAAACCACCACGTCGATGTTGCCCTCGTAGAGGTCATGACCTTCGACATTGCCGGAGAAGTTGATGCCGCTCTTTTCCAACAGGCCAAACGTTTCCTTGGTGATCTCGTTGCCCTTGGACTCCTCGGTCCCCACGCTGAGCAGCCCCACCTGGGGATTCTTGCATCCCACGATTTCGCGGGAATAGATCATGCCCATCACCCCGAACTGCATGAGAATCTCCGGGGTGCAATCCGGCGTCGCACCCGCATCCAGCAGCACAAAAGGCTTCACCGGGGTCGGCATGACGCAGGCAATGGCAGCCCGGTCAATGCCTTCGAGTGTACGCAGCTTGAGTTGCGCGGCCACCACCGCCGCGCCCGTACTGCCCGCGGAGAACACTGCATCTGCCTCGCCGTTCTTGACGAGGTCGACGGCACGATTGATCGACGAATCCTTCTTCCGGCGAACGGCTACCGCAGGACTTTCGTCCATGCCGATGACGTCCGAAGCGTGCCGCACCTCGATGATGGCGGGCACTTCACCATGCTTCGCCAATTCCGCACGGATGGCCTTCTCATCGCCCACGAGGTACAGCTTCGTGAGGCCTGGCAACGTCTGGGCGGCAAGCACCGTACCCGCGACGATCTCGCGGGGGGCATAATCACCACCCATGGCGTCAACGGCGATGCGCATGGATTACTCGTCGGCGGAAATGACCAGCACTTGGCGACCACGATACGTGCCGCACGAGGGGCAAACGTGGTGGGCCCGATGCGGGGCACCGCACTTCGGGCAGGCTTTGGTGGCTACAAGGCTCTTCTTCTGAGAAGCCTTGCGCATACGACTCTTGCTTTTCGATGTTTTTCTTTTCGGGACACCCATGTTCAGCTCCTTCTAGAAGAAACTACCCTCGCAACAGCGCCTCACAGGCGCAAACGATCCAACTCGGACCAATCACCGGCCTTCCCCTCCTCGTCAGGCTTGCACGAGCAGGCCCCCTCGTTCAGGTTCTTGCCACACTTCGGGCACAAACCCTTGCACGCCGGGGAACATACCGCAAACGGTTCCAAGAGCAGGAGGATATCCTCGCGGATGTCCTCGGTCAAATCCACCGTTTCCACGCCTTCCGGGACCGGGTAAGCGCGTAAGAAAGACAAATCCTGCACGGTTGTCGAGAAAAAACCCGCACAGCGGCCGCAGGCCAAAGCCACTTTCATGCCGATCTGCCCCGTCACCACCAGCTCCTTGGAGACCACTTCGGCCCGAAAATGATACGTAATCGGCCCCTCCACACGCATGTAGGGGTCGCCTTCGATGCCCAGAATGCCCGGAGACTCCTCTCCGTCATACTCAGAACCATCAGGGGAAATCTTGGTGACTTCAATAATCATGACAGAATCCTACGGGCGGGAACGCCCGGTGAGAGGGGCTACTTCCGGGCCCGCGCCTTTTTCTTGCGGAACTTGGCCTCAAGCGCCTTTTCCACGATGGGCACCACGAAGTCCCTCGTATCCCCGCCGAGCATGGCCACTTCACGGACCGTGCTGGAACTGAGGTAGCTGTAATCCTCGTTGGGCATGAGGAAGAGGGTCTCGATATCCGGCGCCAATTTGCGATTGGTCAGCGCCATCTGGAACTCGAATTCAAAATCGGAAAACGCCCTGATACCGCGGATCAGCACGCGCACCTTCCGCGCCTTGGCATAATCCACCAGCAGCCCCTTGAATGAATCCACCTCCACGTTCTTGAACTTCCGGGCAATCTGCCGCGCCATCGCCAGGCGCTCCTGGAGACTGAAGAGCGTCTGCTTCCTCGAATAGTCCGACACCGCCAGGATCAGCTTGTCGAAAATCTTTGCCGCCCGGGCAATCAAATCCAAATGCCCAAGCGTGATCGGGTCAAACGTACCCGCGTAGATGGCTGTTCTCATGTCTTTCCCCTCTTCAGATCCGTCACGACACCGATGGAGCGTCCGCCCGCCTTTTGTACATCACCAGGCGCGTGCCGCCATACTGCCGCTCCCGCACGACCACCCAGCCCGGCACATCCAGCACACGTTCTCCCGCGCCCTGCTCATACACCACCAGTCCGCCGGGAGCCAACGTACCACGCGCGTCGATGAGGGGCAAGAGAACCTCCAGCCAGCGGGCCGTACCATCCCGGTCATAGGGCGGATCGGCAACAATGAGGTTGAAGGGCTCGCCCGCCCACCCCTTTTCGATGAACTTCACCGCATCGCCCAGCCTGCATTCCGTCACGCCCCCCTCGCTCGAACAAAGCGTTTTGACATTCTCCTGCAGCGTCTGGAACACGCGCCGATCGCTCTCTACCCAACACACCAAAGCCGCGCCCCGGCTCCACGCCTCAAGACCCAGCGCGCCCGATCCCGCAAAGAGATCCAGCACGCGTACGCCAACAATCCCTTCGCCAAGCGAGTTGAAAAGCGCCGCCCGAACTTTGTCCTGCGTCGGGCGCACATCCCCCTTGGGCACGGCTATGGCACGCCGGCCAATCACACCTCCGGTCACTCTCACGGCACACCCCCCGCCGGCTGTCTTGCGGCGGTAACGGGCGGAGGTGACAGATTCGCCACAAACCTCTGGCCCATCTCCTCCAGCCGCTTCCGCTCACCGGAGTCCCACACCACGAGCGTTCGTATCTCCAGCCTCAAACGAATCTCCGCCTCCATGGAATCCATACCACGAAGACCCCCCACGATCCGCACGGGCGCATCCGTGCTACTGTGAAGCGGCGCGCCGCCTTCATGCTCCATGTTGAGCACGCCAACAAACCCCTTCCTCGGGTCCACCCACGTCATGTCAAAGCGCATCCACCGTGCCACCGCCAGCAGGCGGTCCACCAACGCCCGTGCGTCTGCCGGTGTCTGCCTGCTCCAGCAATATCTGAACGGCCGGTAACCGGAAAGAAACCCAAGCGTCGCCAGAAGGCTCAACATTCCGGTGATCACACCTGCCGGCAGAAGTGCCGCGAGCACCCATCGCAACGCAAACGGCAAACCGCCACCTCCCAGCGGGCTGCGTTCCGAAAACACCAGCGGAAGCATCAACGGGAAAGCCAGCAGCAAGGTCACCAGTCCGGCGTAGAGCGGATACGGAATCGTCCCGCGCAGCCGCTCCAGCCTCCTGTTCGTCAGCAGGTTGAAAACAAGATCATTCATGCACAGGCGTGCATTGTACCTGATCAGGTGAGGCGTCCGAAAGCCCGATTGCGTCAGCCCACGTCGGCCGTGCCAACCGAGCCGAACGAGCTGGAGAAGACAAGCGTATAGGGCTTCACCATGATCTCGTCGCCCGCATGCAACTCGGCAACGCCGCCGACCTTCTGTCCGTTGACGTAGGTGCCGTGAAGGCTCCCGAGGTCCTGGATGAAGTAGCAGCCGTCCTTGTAGAAGATCTCGGCGTGCATCGGACTGATACGCCCACCTACCAGCACCAGATCGCACGAGCCTGAATCGCTGCCCAACACCGTGCGCACCCGGTCACCCAACGGTATGGCAAGATTCTGGAAAAGCAGATGCTTCTCCGTGAACGGCGCGTACACCCGAACATCACGCGGTGCGGATTCTGTACGGAAGGACACGCCGGGTCCAAACGATGCAGTCATTTCAGCGAGTGTGCAGCTCCTGCTCATCAGCGATTCTCCTCAGGCAATCTTCGGCGGGCTCATCCCGCCCTTTTCTCCGACACCCGCCTCGTGCGTGCGCCGGATACGACTGCCACTCTCTTCGCGAACTGCACTTCATCGCCCGGCTGACCGGAACGAGCGAGCGAATGGCCGACAGACTAATAGCAGCCATCGTGCCAGTTCCTTCTGAACACAGCCGGATGTGGTCTGAATCGATGGACGACAAGATGTGGTGGTGTTCTACACCTGCGCGGGAATCCCCAGCACACACAACCGCACGTTTTTGTGCGGCATGCGTACAGAAACGCACAGCACGGTCAGCCCAACAGTCGGCCGACCACGGCGTTCACCAGTTTGCCGTCGGCCTTGCCTTTGACCTGCGGCATCAAGACCTTCATCACCTTGCCGAGATCGGCCTTCCCTGTCGCCCCGCTTTCGGCGATGGCCTTCGTGGCCAGCGCTTCGATCTCGGCCTCGTCGAGCTGCTTCGGCATATACTTTCTGAAGAGGTCGATCTCCGCCTGCTCCTTCGTGGCCAAATCTTCGCGGCCACCCGCACGGAACTGCTCGACGGAATCTTGACGCTGCTTGATGGCCTTCGAGACCACCGTCGCCACTTCACCATCGGTGACATCCTTGCCGGCGTTGATGGTCGCATCTTTGATCTGCGCGATCAGCGTACGCATCGCCGTCACCTTGTCCGCAGCCCGCGCCTTCATCGCCTCTTTCACATCGGACTGCATTTCATCATAAATCTTCGATGCCATGATTCCTCCTCCTCTATCCTGAACCGGTCAGCGCCTCACAAAATAGACGATCAACATGACCAGCGCCACCAGCGTTTCATAGAACGCCAGTTTCTTGATGTTGAGCTTGGGAGCCATCTGCTGCCACAGATTCAGCCCCCACAGGCCGATCGCCGCGTCCACAAGCATCACTACCGCCAGCCAGAACATGAAAGTCATGTGGACAGTATTCGCCGCCGCGACGCCCGGGTCAATCCGAAGCCTCGCCAGAATCTACATGACGAATGGGGAGCCCCGGTGTATTAGAACAACATTGTCGAGCTTCACTGGGGGCAGTCCGTATGACAAAGCAGGATTCACAGAAGCCGCTGAACATCGTGGAAATCGCCAAGCTGGCCGGCAGTTCCAAGAGCGCCGTCAGCCGCGTCCTCCACAACCAGTCCGGCGTTGCGGCAGACATCCGGGCACGCATCCAGCACATCATGCGCGTGCATCATTACCGCCCCAGCCTCTTTGGCCGCGGTCTCAAGGGCGCCCGCAGCGGCGTCATCGGCGTGCTCGGCCGTTTCATGGAAAGCGGCTTCACGGCAGAAGTAATCCGCGGCATCGATGACGAGGTAAAGAAGCACGGCGGGCACCTCCTCTGCACCTTCGCGCCCGGCATTGACGAATACATCGATTTCTGGCGGAGCTTCGTCTCCGGGCGCCAAGTGGACGGGCTGATCTTGATCGCTCCCCCGGTCGACATTTTCTCGCACGAGATCACCTCGTACGACCGGCCTGTCGTGCTCTGCGCGGCCGAACCACCCAGGAACGCCAAGACTTGGGCTGCAGCCGGCGCCGTCACCCTCGACAACGAAACGCCCATGCGGGAACTCATCCATCATCTTGTCGTCAAGGGATGCCGCCGCATCGTCCACCTCGCGGGCCAGCCCGACATCTTCGACACGCACGAGCGTGTTCGCTGTTTCAAGGATGCCGTGGCCCAACACCCCGGGATCACCGGGACCGTGCTTCAAGGCGCATGGATTCCCAAACTCGCGCGCTCCGTCGTAACCCAGTACCTCGACACCCACGCCACGTGGCCGGACGCCTTCGTGGCCTTCAACGATGCCATAGCCCTCGGCACGCTTCAGGCCTTGCAGGACATCAACGTGCCGGTCCCCCAGAAAATCTCCGTCGCAGGTTGGGACGACATCCCGTTTGCCGACTTCGCCGGGCTTACGACTGTCCACCTGCCTATGCTCGAGATGGGATGGCAGATCACCCGCATGCTCTACGGACTTGTCGAGGACGGCGGCAAAAGAATCCCCCACCGGACCGTTCTGGATATGCCCCTGAAAGTCCGTCGCTCCACACAGCGCCCGCCGGGGACTGCTGCCGCCGAGGAATAATCGCCACCCCCCCCTTTGCAATCGGGCGGGCGATGCTATATGTTGCCCACGATTTGAAGCCAGGAGTGTGATTCATGAGCATGAGAAAGATTACCGAAGGTGTACATTGGTGCGGCGTCGTGGATTGGGACCGGCGCTCGTTCGACGCGTTGATCCCCCTACCCGACGGCACCAGCTACAATGCCTATCTTGTCCAGGGTTCGGAAAAGACCGCGCTGCTCGATGGCGTGGATGATGCCAAGACCGGGCTCTTGCTCGAGACTCTTCGTGACATACCCCGGATCGATTACATCGTTTCCCATCACGCGGAACAGGACCACTCCGGCGCACTGCCCGAGTTGATGAAGCGCTTCCCGG
The DNA here is from genome assembly GCA_036821485.1 of Verrucomicrobiota bacterium. GTDB lineage: Bacteria > Verrucomicrobiota > Kiritimatiellia > CAIQIC01 > JAGNIJ01 > DAISJM01. Next base: position 46,349 of record DAISJM010000009.1, read on the forward strand.
AGGCGAAACTTCTTGCCTCTGTGCCCGGCCGCAAATTCCTGCTCGATCTGCTCGACCTGCCCGAGGACCGCGTGGTGGCTGTCAAGGAAGGCGAGACCGTTGACCTCGGCGGCAAGACGCTTCGATTTCTGATGACGCCCTGGGTGCACTGGCCGGAAACGATGAGCACCTATCTCGAACAGGACAAAATCCTGTTCTCGTGCGATTTCTACGGCTCGCATCTCGCGACATCCGAACTTGTCGCCCGCGAAGGCGTCCGCGTTTATCGCGCTGCGAAACTCTACTACGCGCAGATCATGATGCCCTACGCCAAGCAGGTGGCGAAGAACATCGAGAAGGTCTCCGCCCTGGACATCAAGTGGATCGCACCAAGCCACGGACCCATCTACGACAAGCCCGAGATCGTGATGAACGCGTGGAAAGAATGGAACAACGGCGCACCGCAGAATCTTGCCGTCGTGGCCTATGTGTCGATGCACAACAGCACGCGGAAAATGGCGGAACGGCTCGTGGACGGACTGATCGCCCGCGGCATCAGCGTTCGCCAATTTGATCTGACCTCGGCGGATCTCGGCGAGATCGCCATGGCTCTCGTCGATGCGTCCACGATTCTGTTGGGCACCCCCGCGGTACTCAACGGCGTGCATCCGCTCGCTGCCCACGCGGCCTATGTCATCAACGCACTGAATCCCAAGGCAAAGTTCGCAGCCGTCTTTGGCTCCTATGGCTGGGGATCGAAAGCGCTGGATAATCCGGCTTCGCTCATGCCCGGCCTGCAGGTTGAATGGCTGCCACCGGTACTGGCAAAAGGTGTGCCGCGCGCGCCCGAGTTTCAGGCATTGGATCAACTGGTCGCCACCGTGGCCGCAAGACACGGCAGCACCGCCCCCTGACCTTGTGCTTCAGGCCAGTAATGCCAATGCTGCGCGCAGATCCTGCGGCAGGGGCGACTCGAATCTTGTCTCCTGCCCCGCAGGATGCTTCAGAACCATGCCCGACGCGTGAAGAAACTGCCTCGTCAGCCCAAGCTCCGCATGGCCCGCGCCGTAGAGCGCATCGCCCACAATCGGCCAGCCCGCCGCCGCGAGCTGACATCGAATCTGGTGGGTTACTCCCGTGTGAATCAACACATCGAGCAGTGTGTGCGCGGCGAATGACTGCTTCACCGCGTACTCGGTCACCGCGCGCATAGTCTTCAGTTTCTCGGCGCGCTCGCCCGGCTCGACCACAACCATGTGATGCCCCTCACCACGGCGATGGGCCAGGAAATGCTCGAGCCGACCGGCCTCCCTCACCACACCACACACGAGTGCCGTGTACTCCTTTCGGACACGCCGCGCTCTGAACTCCTCGCGAAGAAACGCGTAAACCTCGGCCGAACGGGCGGCGATCACGAGCCCCGACGTGTCGGTATCGATCCGATGAATCAGCGCAGGGAAGAGAAGGTCGTCGCCGATGCGGGCGAGGTCCGGATAACGCGCCACCATCCCATTGGCGAGCGTGCCCTTCTCCCCCGGCTTCAGAGGATGAACAGGCATGCCCGATGGCTTGTCGAAGACCACCATCGCGTCGTCTTCGTGGATGATGGAGAGCGTGACAAAAGGATCAGGCATGACCACCAGATCCGATTTCTCGAAGAGCTCTTCGACGCGGACTTCGTCACCCGCCTGCAGTCGCACGCCTTTGACGGATCTTCTGCCGTTCAACAGGATCACGCCCTGCGCTACGGCTTCCTCCGCAAGGGAACGCGTTGAAGAAGGCACGCGCTTCAGCACAAACAGGTCGAGACGCGAACCCGCATCAGACGAATCAACCTTCCATGTCTGGCCGCGGATCATGGAGCTCCAGCGTCCCGCCGCGGGGCAGGCGTAGGTTTAATAACGGTAGTGGTTCGGCTTGAACGGCCCGTTCACGGGCACGCCAAGATAGTCGGCCTGGCGCTTCGTCAGCTTCTCCAGTTTCACACCCAGCTTGCCAAGGTGCAGGCGCGCCACCATCTCATCGAGATGTTTCGGCAGGGTGTAGACGCCGATCGGGTATTTGCCCTGCTTGCTGTAAAGCTCGATCTGGGCGAGCGTCTGATTCGAGAAGCTGTTCGACATGACAAAGCTCGGATGGCCCGTCGCGCACCCAAGGTTCACCAGCCGGCCTTCAGCCAGCAGGATGATTCGCCGCTTGCTCGGGAAGGTGATCTGATGAACCTGCGGCTTGATCTCGGTCCACTTGTACTTCTGAACTTTCTCGACCTGAATCTCGCTGTCGAAATGGCCGATGTTGCAGACAATCGCCAGATCCTTCATCTGCAGCATGTGCTTCTCGGTGATCACATCACAGCAGCCGGTCGTCGTGACGAAGATATCGCCCATCTTGCAGGCCTCATCCATCGTCATCACTTCATAACCTTCCATCGACGCCTGCAATGCGCAGATCGGATCGATTTCGGTGATAATGACGCGGGCGCACTGGCCCTTGAGTGACTGGGCGCTCCCCTTGCCCACATCGCCGAACCCGGCGACGACAGCCACCTTGCCGGAAATCATGACATCCGTTGCCCGCATGATGCCGTCCACCAGCGAGTGCCGGCAGCCGTAGATGTTGTCGAATTTCGACTTGGTGACGGAATCGTTGACGTTGAACGCCGGGAAGAGCAGTTCGCCCTTCTCCTGCATCTTGTAGAGACGATGCACGCCCGTGGTGGTCTCCTCGCTGACGCCGCGGATATGCTTCGCGATCCGGCTGAACCGTTTTGGGTCGCGCTTCAGCGCCTTCTTCAGTTGCGCGAGCAAAACCTTCTCTTCGTAGCTGTCGGGCTTGCGGTTGAGGATGGATGGATCCTTCTCGGCCTTGCATCCGAGGTGCACGAAAAGTGTGGCATCGCCGCCATCGTCGAGAATCATGTTCGGACCGGTGCCCTTGCCCCAGTCGAGGATTCGGTCGGTGTACTCCCAATACTGTTCCAGCGATTCACCCTTGAAGGCAAACACCGGCGTGCCGGCCGCGGCAATGGCTGCCGCCGCGTGATCCTGCGTGGAGAAAATGTTGCAGCTCGCCCAGCGGACCTTGGCCCCAAGGGCCTGAAGGGTTTCAATCAGCACCGCCGTCTGAATCGTCATGTGAAGCGAACCGGTAATCCGCGCGCCCTTGAGCGGTTGGGCCTTGCGATACCTCTCACGAATGGCCATCAGCCCGGGCATCTCGTGCTCTGCAAGTCCGATCTCCTTGCGACCGAAATCAGCCAGCTTGATATCACGTACGACGTAGTCTTTGAATTTAACGGCCATGGTCATCTCCTGTTGAACGAGAGGGGCAACATAATCGACGTTCGCAGAAAACTCAAGAAAGAGCGTACGGGCTTCACCGGGACCCGCTCACACGCTGTGTGCGGCGTCCTTGAAATAGCGGGCTTCGTCCGGCTCGCCATCGTCACCCACCTGGCGCGCAATGTTCACCAACACTCCCACCATGGCAAGCGAAACGACGAGGCTCGTGCCGCCGTAACTGATGAAAGGCAGCGGCAGGCCCTTGGTCGGCAGGCTACCGGTGACCACCCCAATGTTGATTGCAGCCTGCACCACGGTCATCAGCGTCAGGCCCAACCCCAGCAACCGACCAAACTGATCGGGTGCACGGAAACTGATTCGCACGCCGCAGATGAAGAACCCCAGGAACAACACCACCACAAGTATGGAGGCTGCCATCCCCAGCTCTTCACCAAGAATCGCAAAGATGAAGTCCGTGTGCGCTTCGGGCAGGTAGAACCGCTTCTGGAGACTCTGCCCCAGCCCGACGCCTGACCCACCCCCCACGACGAACGCGTAGATGGCGTTCAACAACTGAAAGGCTTCGTCCTTTGCATACTTCTCCGGATTGAGGAAGGCGGTGATGCGCCTCATGCGTTCCGCGTTCTGCATGATCGCCAGCGAGAAACCCGCCAGTCCCACGGCCGCCGATACGGCCAGGTAACTCACCCGCGTGCCCGCGACAAACATCATGGTCATGCCCACCACGGCAATGAGCATCGTGGTGCCGAAATCAGGCTCAATGAAGATCAGCCCCAGCGTGGCCCCCAGGCATAGCAATGGTGTGACGAGCCCCAGGCGCAATTCATGCGCATGGCGCTGAATGCGCGCCATCCACCAGCCGAGGAACAGGACTGTCGTGAACTTCGTCAGCTCCGAAGGCTGGAACGTCAACGGACCAAAGCGCAGCCAGCGATAGCTTCCGTTCACGTTGATCCCGATACCCGGAATAAGCACCATGACCAGCAGGATGACACTCAACCCACCAAGAAAGACCGAAAGGAATCCGCGATAGTACCGGTAATCCACGTTGGCCAGAATCGCGGCAGCGATGAATCCGACGAAGAGCGACAGAAGCTGCCGCTTGATGAAATACATCGAGTCTTTGTAGATCGTGCGGCCATGCACACTGCTAGTGCTCGCCAGCATGATAATGCCCAGCATTACGAGCACCAACACGATCGTCACCAGGATGCTAGCAGTCTTCCACATCTGGCCCAGAAAACCTTTGCACGCAGCGCAGCCGTTTACTCTCTACAACATAACGGGCCGCTCCGAACGTTCGAAGCGGCCCGAAATGGTTCATCCGACATTCGGTCTTACAGCATCGTCGGCGGAATCTTCAGCTTCTGACCCGTCTTCACGCCCTGCGGATCAACAATGCCGTTCAGCCGCATGATGTCTTCTTTGCTCACGATGAAAATCTTCGCGATGCTGTCCAATGTGTCGCCTTCCTGCACCGTGTAGTCCAATGCGGACTCGTTCGATATGGGTGCCGGGGCCGCAGGAGCCTCCATGGCCGGCGCAGGCGCAACAGGCTGCATGACAACAGGTTCTGCCGCAGGGGCTTCAGGAGCAACTGGGGCCACAGGCTCAACCGCAGGCGCGGGTACCGGAGCAGGCGCAGCTTCAACGGCGGGAGCCGGAGCGGCCGCCGCCTTCGGCGCTGCAGCTGACGCACCCGGGATCGCCAACTTCTGGCCAATCATGATCTTGTCGCCCTTGACCTTCGGATTCGCCGCGCGAAGCTCGCTGAGCTTCACACCGTGTTTGGAAGCAATCTTCGAGAGACTGTCGCCCGACTTCACCACGTAGGCATTACCACCTGCAACCGGCTCTGACTTCGGGGTGGACTTCTTTGTCGGCGCAGCAGCCTTCGGCTTGGAGGTGGTGGTCGTCGTTCCGGTGTACCCCGGGAGGACGAGCTTCTGCCCGATGCGAATCTTGTTGGCATCCTTGATGCCGTTCAACTCCGCAATCTCGCGTGAGCTGACACCAACCTTGCTCGCGATTTTCGAAAGTGAATCTCCGTTCTGCACGACGTACGTCTTGCCCGGGGCCGGCACAGCCATCGTCGGCGCGGATTCAATCGGCGACGGCGGCTGGAAGACAGGCCGCGAAGGCGCAAGGACTACCGCGTCCTCCGGAGGTGTAACCTCCCGCGGCGGCATGATCGGAGCCGGCGGCGGCTCAACAACGCCCGCGCGTTTCGTCCCACATCCCTGGATGAACATCACTGCACCAATGGCCATCACGTGTACGGCTACAACAACGGACACCAAAACCGGGGCTCTCATTCCATCTCTCCTTCTTGCATCCTTAGACTGAAGTATGTCGCTCCAGGTCAGGCGATTCATGTTTCACTCTCCTCAACCAGGCCCATCACGAGTTTCCGGAAGACATCTCCCCTCTCCTCGTAGTTACGAAACTGGTCAAAACTCGCACAGGCCGGCGAAAGCAAAATCGTCTCACCCGCACAAGCATCATTCCAAGCTTTTCGCAACGCGGCATCAAGCGTCCCGCAGACAAAGCAGGGCACGACGCCAGACCAAGCCGAGGACATTTCCTCACTTGCTTGCCCGATAAGGTAAACCCCGCTTGCCCTTTCTACCAGCAATTCTTTGACGAAGGAAAAATCTTTTTCCTTGACCAGCCCGCCAGCGATAAGCCGCGCATTCCCAGGCATCATCCGAAGTGCAGCGGCCATGGCTGACAAGTTCGTCGCTTTGGAGTCGTTGACGAAGCGGATACCGCGGGACTCCGCGATGAGTTCCATCCTGTGTGGCAAGGCCTTGAAGGCGTGCGCAGCACGCACCGCGCACGTCGGATCTACCCCGCAGGCCTGCAGCCCACCCACGACAGCCGCCGCAGCCAGACCCAGTACTTCGTTGCCGAAATACGTGCCCCGGAAATCAGCCACGGCGCGGTGATCGGCCCACACCTGTCCCTCCTCGTAACGGAAATCCGACCGCGCTCCCGCTCCAAAAGTTCTCCATCGACCTTTCCCGCCGGAGAAGGCCTTGATGCTTTTCAGCAGGCTGAGGGGAACCAGCCCCACATCCTTCTCATGCATCGCGGAAAACATCTTCGACTTCAACTGCGTGTAGAGCTGCATGTCGCCATGCCGGTCCAGATGGTTCGGGTTGATGTTCAGCAGAATGCCAACCTCGGGTCGAAAAGCCACAGCCGACTCCATCTGAAAGGAACTGACCTCCAAGACCAGCCAGTCCAAATCACGTCGTTCTCTCACGACAGCCGAAACAGCCGGCCCATAGTTGCCTGCCGGAGCCGCCTTCAACCCCGCCGCCTGCAACGACTCCACCATCCACTTAACCACCGTACTTTTCCCATTCGATCCGGTGACGGCCACCACTTTGCAGGACCTGCGACTCCATCCTAACTCCAGTTCAGAGATGACCGGGATGCCGCGTTGGCGCAGATCGAGAATCCACGGAGAGGTCACCGGAATGCCCGGACTCACCACTCCAACATCGAACGATCCGGCAGGAACATCCTTCGCGCCGAGCATCACGCGAATTCCCCGCGCTTCAAGTTCTGCCTTGCGCTGCTGCAACCCGGAATGATCGCCTGCGTCAATGACCACGACATCTGCGCCTTCATCGCGCAGCAGTTCGGCAGCAGCCGCCCCGCTCCCGCCCAAACCGACAACCAAAGCATGTCGATACGTCTTCATAGTCCACGGGCCATGATCGATGCAATGGCTGTCGCCAGCGATCAGCCACTCCCCCTTCTCTTTTCCGCCTTACCTGATCTTCAAAGTCGCCACGCCGATCAGGGCGCAAATGATGGACAGAATCCAGAACCGCGTCGTGATCATGGTCTCCACGACTTCCACATCCCGATGCTCCTTCTCAGCGAGCTCTTTCTCCATCACTTCAAAATGGTGATGCAACGGCGCGCACTTGAAGATTCGCCGGCCGCCGCTCAACTTGAAATAGCCCACCTGCATAAGAACACTAAGGGCTTCCATCACAAATACACCGCCCACAATCATGAGCGTCAGTTCCTGCTTGATCAGGATCGCCACCATGGAAATCGCACCACCCAGCGCGAGGCTCCCCGTATCCCCCATGAACACACGCGCGGGATGACAGTTGAACCAGAGGAAGCCCAGCCCAGCACCCAGCAGGCAGCCGCAGAACACCGCCAACTCGCCGCTGCCGGCGATGTACGGCACCTGAAGGTACTGTGCAAATCTCATGTGCCCTGCCACGTAGGCCATGACCAGGTACGCCACGGCCACGGAGTTGCTGCAACCGATCGCCAGCCCGTCGAGACCGTCGGTCAGGTTGACCGCATTGGTTGAGCCCACCATGACCAACGCGAGAAAGACAAACGTGAAGAAGACACCCATGGCCGGCACCAGGGGATCCTTCATGAAGGGCAACATCAGCGCCTGAACATGCTTGCGCGTCTCGGGCCACGCCAGAAGGATGATCAGAACGATCACCACCCACACGGTCTGAAGCACCAGCTTCGCGCGCGCGCCAAGACCCTTCGACTGTTTCTTCGTGATCTTGAGATAATCGTCGCGAAAACCCACCGCGCCCATGTAGCACATCGTCGCCAGCGTCAGCAGCACGTAACCATTCAGGGGGATCGCCCAAAGCAGAGCCGAGATCAGCACAGAGACAATGATGAGCAAGCCGCCCATCGTCGGCGTGCCCGCCTTCTTGCCATGGAAAATATAGAGCGGCGGCGCCTCATCCTTCCGCACCTGCTGGCCAATCTTGAACTGGCGGAGCTTGAGAATCATCCACGGACCCACCAGCAGACAGATGAAGAATGCCGTGGCTGCCCCGGCGAGCGCGCGAAAGGTGATGTAGCGAAATACCCTCAGCGGCGAGAACCAGTCCGTTAGATAACTCAGATAGTAGAACATGTTGTCCCCATCATGCCTTCGCGTCCGTCGACTTCTTCCATATATCCAGAACCTTCTCCACCTGCTCGCCGCGCGATCCCTTCAGCAGCACAGCATCGCCGGCCTTCACCCCTTGCGCAAGCACAGCCGCCGCGCCGGCATGGTCATCACAGCGGAATACCTTCAGCGAGCGGCCCGATGCCGCGGCCGCCGCATCGGCCATCATAACCGCCAGCGGCCCGATGGTCACCAGCCCGGCCCATTTGCCGCGCGCAATCTCAACACCCAGTGCCTCATGCTCACGTCGTTCGGCTTCACCCAACTCACGCATCCCCCCCAGTACCAGCCACCGACGCCCCTTCACCGGGGTTTGCCCAAAGGCCGACAACGCGCTCTTCATGCTCATCGGATTGGCGTTGTAAGCATCATTGATGACCACCACGCCTCCGAGGTCTGTCCGGTTCCAACGCATCGGCGGCGGCTTGTATTGACCCAACGCCGCCTTCAAATTGTCCCACGGCAGCCCATGAAGCCGCCCGACGGCAATCGCCAGCAGCGCATTCGCCACCACATGTTCACCCGGCAACGGCAATTGAAACTCCGCACGCTCACCCGTAGCCCGCTCAATCACGGCAAAATGGCCCGGCCGCTCCTTGTCGAGTAGGCCTTGGAAATCAGCATCGCGACGAATTCCGGTTGTCACGACGCGGCACGGGGCCTCCTCCACCAGCAGGTCGAACATCGCCTCGTCGCGACTCAGTATGGCCGTGCCATCTTTGGGCAGACAGCGAAACACCGTTGCCTTTTCCTTCGCAATGGACTGCACTGAATCAAAGAACTCTATGTGTACCGGCCCGACGTTCGTGATGATCCCCCATGCGGGTCGCGCAATCTTACAGAGCGGCGCAAGTTCACCGGGATGATTCATCCCCAGCTCGAACACACCATAGACGTCACCCGCCTCCATCGTTATGAGGCTGAGGGGGAGACCAATTTCGTTGTTCCAGTTCCCACGCGTGCGTGCCGTGGATGCGGAGGTGGCCAACACGTCGGCAATCATCTCCTTGACCGTGGTCTTCCCAACGCTGCCCGTTACCGCAAGTATCTCGCCGGACAGCGTATGGCGATAATGTGCGGCAAGATCACGCAGAGCTTTAAGTGTATCGTCAACCAGGAGAAGCGGACTGTGTGGAGCTTCCGCTGCAGCAGATGAACGTTCGACCACGGCAGCTGCAGCGTGCCGTGCAAATGCGTCGGCGATGAAGTCATGGCCGTCGCAACGGGGGCCGCGGAGAGCCACATAGAGGTTGCCAGGCTGAATAGAACGGGTATCCGTGGAAACCCCGTTTGCCGACACCGTGGGCGACGGCGGTTTCCAAGTCCCGCCGCACCACGAAGCCAAATCTCCTCCCTGCAAAGTCGGCATAGCTCCGAGCCATTCGGAAACAGTTCTCCAGTCGATGTCCGGCTGTTGAAGGATCAGCCCGCCGACATCACACACACTTCAAGGTCCGCATGGACCTCCGCGAGGCAGGAAGGACAATAACTGTGCGAATACATCCTGGTGTTCTCGTCCTCCTTTTCTTCGTAGATCCAACGCCCTTCATCCGTGCGCACCCTCTGACACCTGCAGCACTTCACCTCGAATTCAATCGTATCCATACGCAACTCCTTACCCAAACTCGCCCGTGCCCGGTCGCAACTCACAACAGCCTTCGGACCACTTCGCGGTCATCGAAGGGCACCACGGTATTGGCATATTCCTGGTAGGTCTCGTGACCTTTGCCCGCGATGAGCACCGTGTCCCCTTCCCGGGCCAGACCCAGCACGCGTGCAATGGCCTTCTCCCGGTCTACTTCGATTTCAAAATTGCCGGCGCCGCCAAAACCCGGCGTGATCTCGTGAATAATCGCCAGAGGATCTTCGCTCCGGGGATTATCGCTCGTCACGACAGAGTAGTCCGCAAGCGCTGCCGCCGCCGCACCCATCATCGGCCGCTTCTCCCGGTCACGATTTCCGCCGCAGCCAAATACCGCAAACAGCCGACGCTGCGTCAGTTCCCTCAATGTGCGCAGCACGTTCGACAGGGCATCCGGTGTGTGGGCGTAATCCACGAACACGTGGAAACCCCGTTCGTTGTCAATCCGCTCAAGTCGACCTGGCACAACGGTCATCCGGCCAAGTACCTTCGCCATCAGCGCCGGCTGGACCCCCAGCACGCCGCAGGAGGCCATCGCCGCAAGAGCGTTGCTGACGTTGTACCGCCCCAGTAGTTGAAGCTTCACCTCGGCCTCACCCCACGGACTCTGGAAAACAAACTCGGAACCTGTCGGACCAAGCTCCACGCTGTCTGCCCGCACCATCGCGCTCGGATGCATGCCGTAGGTCAGCAGGTCGGCCGAAAAGCCGTTGATGTTGGCGAGCTGCATACCCCACGGATCATCGATGTTGATCACCGCCGACGCCTTTTTCTCCATCTGGCCAAGCCCGCGGAACAGCTGCGTCTTCGCCGCAAAGTACTGATCCATCGTCTTGTGGTAATCGAGATGATCCTGCGTCAGGTTCGTGAATACCCCAACGTCGAAATCGATGCCCCATACGCGCTTCTGGTCCAACCCGTGCGACGAGACTTCCATGACCGCACTGTGACACCCCGCGCGCAACATCTGGTCCAGCATGAACTGGATGTCCGGCGCCTCCGGTGTCGTGCGCGAGGCCGGAATACACCGCTCGCCGATCTCGTACTGCACCGTGCCGATCAACCCCGGCATGCGACCTGCTTCCTTCAAGATGTCGCACGCCATGAACGCGGAGGTCGTCTTGCCATTCGTACCGGTGATCCCGATCATCTCCAGGCTGTGGGACGGCTGGCTGTAAAAAGCACAGGCTATTTCCGCCAGCGCGCGCCGCGCGTCCTCAACCTGGATGATGGTTACATCGCGCCGCGCCGCATCATAGTGCTTCGACAAGACCGCCGCCGCGCCACGCTGGATGGCATCGCTGATGTAATCCGCACCGTCCCGCTGCGCGCCATGCAGGGCGACAAAGAGATAGCCCGGCTTGACCTGGCGAGAGTCGTAGGCGATGCCTTCGATTTCGCAGGTTTGCGGCCCCTTGATCGTCAGGGGCTGAATAATCTTCGTTATGTATTCGAGTCTCATCGTCTCCGAACAAAGCTGTCCGAGAATCACGGCTTCTCTCCTTAATGACCCTGCACCGAAGCCACCTTCTGTCCTTCGACGCCTTCCGGCGTCGAAGGCGGTATATCCAGATACCTCACGGCCTGGGACGCGATCTCCGCAAAAATGGGACCCGCAACCACGCCGCCCGTGTGCAGCGGCTGCGGTTCATCCACCACCACCACGATGGCGATTTCCGGATTCTCCGCCGGAAGAAATCCCATGAAAGATGCAATGTTGGCGGAATCAGAATAGCCGCCCGGAATCGCCTTCTGCGCCGTGCCTGTCTTGCCCCCCACCGTATAGCCCGGCACCCGCGCACGCGTCCCCGTACCCCCCTCTTCCGTCACGCGAGCCAGCAGTTTCTGCATGAGCTTCGCTGTATCCTCGCGGATCGGATGCGACAACACCTCGGGTGTGAATTCCATGATCGTCCTGCCGTGCGCATCCACCGCGCGCCGGATCACCGAAGGCTTCATCAGGAATCCGTTGTTCGCGATGCAGCAGAGCAGGTTGACCATCTGGAGCGATGTCACGCCGACCTCGTGCCCCATCGGAATGCGCGAGATGCTGAGCGAAGACCACTTGGAGCGGTCGCGCAGGATGCCGCCTTCCTCGCCGGGCAGTTCAATACCGGTAGGGCGCCCGATACCGAAGTCACGCAGATACCGCTCAAGATCGCGCTCGCCCAGTTTCAACGCCACCTTCGCGGCACCGATGTTGCTCGACTTCTTCAGGATGTCGGCGACATTCAGCCGGCCGTAGGGATGGAAATCCTTCAGCGCGCGCCCCTGGTAAATCCACATGCCGTTCTCGCAATCAAACACATCTTCGGGACGCACACGACCCTCGTTCAACGCGGCCGCAATCACACCCACCTTGAAGGTGGACCCCGGCTCGTACACATAGCCGATCGTCCGGTTCAGCATCTGCGACTCATCCGCTGTCCGATAAGCGTTCGGGTCATAGACAGGCCGCGACGCCATCGCGAGAATCTCGCCGGTCTTCACGCGTTCAATGATGACCCATGCGCCCTTTGCGCTGTGTTGCTCCATGGCCGCATCCAGCGCCTTGTCGACGATATACTGCAAATTCTGATCCAGCGTCAGGTACACGTCCGCACCTTCCTGCGGCGCAATCTCCAGGCTGCGTCGGGTGTAGACTTCCACGCGACGGCCATCCTGCTCGCTGATCCGCAGGCCCGGCCGCCCACGCAGATTGGAGTCCATCCGCTGCTCCACGCCCGCGCTCCCCACGCCTTCCAGGTTGGAAAAACCAACCACGTGGGCGAACAGCGACCCCTGCGGATAATACCGTGCCGAGGCATCTTCAAAAAAAACACCGCGAAGCTGCATACGCGCGATCTGCCGCGCCGTGTCATCCGGCACCAGCTTCTTGATGCATTCGTACCGCCGGTTGGGCCGGTTGAGCCGCGCCATCACCACCGCCGGATCGAGCTGCAGAAGATAGGCCAGCCGGGAGCCGATGAACTGGAGGTGCCCATTTTCCAGGATGACCTTGGGATCAGCGCAGATGTTCTTCACGGCCAGGTCCAACGCCAGGATATTGCCGTGCGTGTCCAGCACGCGGCCGCGACCCACCAGGATCTGCTGCTCGACTTTGCGGATATCCGCAATGCGCGTGCGCAGACGCTCGTTGGGCCCGAGATGCAAATAGGCCAGCCGCGTGCCCAACCCCACCCAGACCAGGGCCAGCACCACGACCACCAACAGCATCCGCCACGTGTAGGTACGATTAGTCATTCACCATGCTTCCGGTGTGCTGCACATACTGGTTCTCCGCCGAACCCGCACGCTCCGGCACCGACAGGGCCGCTTGCCCATGCACACGGACGATCTGCTTCTCTTCCGGCCACGCCATGTCGAGATTGAATTCCTTGATGATGCTCTCGATGTTGCGCGGCGACTTCATGTTCGACCACTTGAACTCTTCGTTGACCACGCGCTTGTGCAACTCGCTCTTCACCACTTCGAGTTCCTTGATCTGCGCGCCGATCGCCTCGCACCGCCCGGAAAACCAGAGATAGCTCAGGGCCACGAAGGTCGTGCCCGCGAGAATCGCCGCCAGCGGGGCGGGAAAAATGAAGCCGTCCGATGTACGTTTCCTGTTCTTTCTGCGTGCCATGATCTCAATCCAACCTTTCCGCTACACGAAGTTTTGCCGAACGAGCCCGGGGATTGTCCGCGAGTTCCTCTTCCGAGGCCATGACCGGCTTCTTCACCACCCAGCCCATCACCGGTTTCTCGCCTTTCCACTCACGACCGCCCTGCTCGAGCGACTCCCACCGCCCCACATGCCCTGCCAATTGATGTTTCACCATCCTGTCTTCAAGACTGTGAAACGAAATCACCGCCAGCCGTCCACCCCTCGCCAGCAATCCAATTGCCGCTTCGAGACCGGCCGTCAGACTCTCCAACTCGTGATTCACCACCATGCGCAGCGCCTGAAACGAACGCGTCGCCGGATGCACCCTCCCCCGCACGCCCCCCTTCGCCCTCGCCACCAGCTCGGCCAATCTCGCCGTTGTCCGTATCGGCTCGCGCTGCCGCTCGTTCACCAGCAACCGCGCAATACGGCGCGAGGCCGACTCCTCGCCAAGCCGCCAAAGCACGTTCGCCAGTTCCTCCTCATCCGCCGTGTTCACGATATCCGCCGCGGTGAGCGACTGGGAAAGATCCATGCGCATGTCGAGGGGACCGTCGTGGTTGAAGCTGAATCCGCGGACAGGGTCATCCACCTGGTTTGAGGACATCCCGAGATCGAGAAGAATCCCGTCCACCCGCTCCATGTCATGGCGTTTCGCGATCGCACTCATGTCGGCGAAGTCTCCCTGCTCGAACACACAGGCTGGGATCCAAGCCTTCAGTCGATCCGTCGTCCGGGCCAGCGCTTCGGCATCTCGGTCGATGCCCAACAGCCGGCCGTCCTTCCCGATGCGCTCCAACACCGCCTGGGCATGGCCACCGCCGCCCAGCGTGCCGTCAATGTACCGCCCCCCCGGTTTGACGCCCATCAGCTCAACCACTTCCTTGAGCATAACGGGCTTGTGCATCAACATCCCCAGGCGCCCCACCCTACAGGCCGAGGCAATCCCCCCAACGGCGAATCACGCCAGAAAAAGTCCTGCTCGGGACCGACACCCCGTCCCGCGCTTCGCGAAACAGGGCCGAGTCCTTGGTCAACTGGTACTGCGGCTTCCGACGACTGCCCGGAAGCGCAAGCCACCGGCCTTCGTCGTTGCCGTCATAAATGGAGCCACTGATTCTGAGAAAACGTCCAACCTTGAGAGCGCTCATGATGCCCCCTTTCTCGAAACCAATTGTTGATTCATCCACATCGCTCCCCGCAGCTCCGCACTGCAGTTCGCCGTCCAATATCTCCACGCAAAGTGTATCGTCACTGTCCCGCTCCAACACCGGGGCCTGCACCGGCCTCGCTCGCGTCACCCGGTTCGACATCACCCGGGTCTCCGCCGGGCGCGACCCCAACGACCGCCCCATTGCCCGCGCACGCGCCGCCCGCTCTGCATCATCCCACCAACACGCCTCCTCATGGGCTCCGTGCTGCTCCGACAAACCCAGAATCTGCAACCCAAACTGCGTCAGAACCCGACGTAGCGGGCCGCATCCCCGAGTTTCGGCTGATCCATAGATGTGCTCTGTTCTTTCCATCGATCCGGATTCCATAATTCAAAACCATCAAACGTACCGACCATGACCACTTGATTCTTCAAATCGGCAAAATCGAGGAGCTCATCCTTGATGCGAATGCGACCCTGCGTATCCCAAGGCACCAGGTCCGAACGCGAGGCGAGCGTGCGGGCAAGCTGCCGCCCCTTCTCGTCGGCGATGGAAAGATTGCGGAGCTTCTCCAGACGGCGGGTCATCTCGCGGGCGGGGTAAACGCACAGACACTTGTCGTTAACTCCGGGAAGGACAAACAACCGCCGGGGTACCCCTGCCAACTCGCGCCAATCGGATGGAATGGTAACCCGCTTCTTGGAATCGAGAGAATGGGTGTACGTGTTGACGAAAACACCCTGTCCGGCCATCTCACCAGACACACCTATGTCTCTGTCCTCCACTGGGCTTACCTCCTGCCACACTTTAAAACACTTTGGCCCACCCTTTGTCAACAGCTTTTGAACATTTTCCCCTTTGCAGATTGCCCGTTAATTGCGAGAAATATGCAGGAATACGGGGGAAGTTGTTCAGGAGTTGTTAACAGGATGGCACCAGACCCGCGGATACCAGCGTTTCACCACCCCTCCCCACGATGAAACACTCCCCACGAGCCCGCCACCACAACCAACAGGAGCCGTGTCATGGAAAGTGGAAGATTCTTGCGTAATTCTCAGATCGTCATTCTCGGCCTCTGCATCGCACTGGCCACCGTCGCATCCAGTCTCATCCTCTCTCGCGGCTTCATGCGCATCATGCGTTTCACCCGCGAGGTCATCACCGTCACCGGATCCGCACAACAAACCATCACCAGCGACCTCGCCGTGTGGAACACCGAAATCTCCCGCCGCGAGAGCGACCTCCAACTCGCTTACCGCGAACTCCAGGAGGATCTCACGCGCGTGAAGACCTACCTCCGCGACCACGGCGTGCCGGAGAACGAGATCGCTGTTTCCCAGGTTTTCACCGCCACGCTCTACAAGAAGAACCCCGATGGCTACGACACGAACGAGATCGAAGGCTATCGCCTCAGCCGAAACATCACCGTGCGCTCCTCCGAGGTTCAGCGCGCCACACGCCTCTCACGCGAGGCCACCGAACTCATCAACGAAGGCATCCAGTTCACTTCCTACGCGCCCCAATATTTCTACACGCGCATCGATGAACTCAAAGTCGAGATGCTCGGCCGCGCCACCGAGAACGCAAAACAACGCGCGACAAGCATGGCCTCTTCCACCGGCAATCGCATCGGCACCATCCGCTCCGCGAAGATGGGCGTCTTCCAGATCACCCCGCCCACTTCCACCGATGTCTCCGACTACGGCGAGAACGACACCTCGTCGCTCGAGAAGAAAGTCATGGCCGTCGTCTCCGTCACCTTCGCGATCAATTAAACTTTTTCAACGGGACTGGAGCAATGCGCGCCGACGCTGTATAGTGACCCCGTTCTGGAGGCACTAACATCATGACAGACCCAAGAGTTGAACAACTGGCCAAGGTTCTCGTCCACTACAGCATCCACGCGAAACCCCGCGAAATCATTGCCGTGGATGGCTCCTCAGCCGCCGAGCCCCTCATCCTCGCGGTCTACGAACAGCTCATCCGCGCAGGCGCCTACCCCTTCGTCCGCATGTCACCCGACGGCGCAGCACAGGTGTTCTTCCAGCACGGCAAGCCGCACCATTTCGACCGCATCACGCCGCTTCAGAAGTCGATCGTCGATCACCTCGACGGCTCGATCTACATCGATTCCAGTTCCAACACTCGCGCGCTCTCGGGCGTGGATCCGAAGAAGCAGGCGCGTGTGTCGCGCGCGTCGAAGCCGCTGCGCGAAAAAATGATGAAGAAGAAATGGAACCTCACGCTCTTCCCCACGCAGGCCTATGCGCAGGATGCCGAGATGAGCCTCCGCGATTTCGAGGACTTCGTCTACCATGCCACGTTTGCCGATCAGAAGGATCCCGTCGCCGCATGGAAGAAGCTCGCGGCGCGACAACAGAAGCTGATTGGAAAACTGCGCGGCGCGAAACAGGTCCGGATCGTCGGACCCGAGACCGACCTCACGCTCTCGGTGAAAGGCCGTACCTTCATCAACTCGTCCGGCCACCACAACATGCCGTGCGGCGAAATCTTCACCGGCCCCGTCGAAAATTCCGCCGAGGGCCACATCCGCTACGACTACCCCGTGTGCCACGCAGGCCGCGAAGTGGACGGCGTCCGTCTCGTCTTCCGGAAAGGTAAAGTGGTCGAGGCGTCCGCCGAAAAGAACGAGAAGTTCCTGCTCACGATGCTCGACATGGACCCCGGCGCGCGGTTCCTCGGCGAACTCGGCATCGGCACGAATTACGGCATCCAGCGATTCATCAAGAATATCCTGTTCGATGAGAAGATCGGCGGCAGCATCCACCTCGCCCTCGGCCAGTCCTACGAGGAAACCGGCGGGAAGAATCAGTCGTCCCTGCATTGGGATATGATCAAGGACCTGCGCAAGGGCGGCGCGCTCTACGTGGACGGCAAGCTGTTCCAGAAGAACGGCAAATTCGTTGGGTAGCAGGCAGGGACAACTCGCCGAGCCGTCCGCTCCCAGAATCTGACCGCCCAATCTCTTCAAATCCGCCACTGCGGGCAGGCTTGGAAAACTTTCGCCTTTACCCTATCATGCGCGGGCATGAAAAACCGGGTGCGGCAGGTCCTTGGCCTGTTGGGAGCAGCAACGCTCTTCACCGCTCTCGCCATCATCTACTCCTGGCCCCTCGCACTCCACATCGCGCACCGGCTTGACCGCTTCGGCGACCCGCAACTCAACGCGTGGATCATCTCGTGGAACCTGCACGCCTTTTTCACGCCCGGCGTCTCGCTCTGGGATGCCAACATCTTCTACCCGCATCTGAACACGCTGACGTACTCAGAGAATCTTCTCTTCCCCAGCGCGCTGATGATCCCTGTCCGACTCCTGACCGACAACCCGGTGCTGATCTACAACATCGCATGGCTGGCCGGCATGGTGCTCACCGCGCTCGGCGCCTTCGCGCTGGCCCGCTACCTCACCCACTCGACGCTTGCCGGCATCATCGCCGGCATCATCTACGCGTGCTGCCCTTTCCGCATCACCATGGCCGCTCAAATCCAATCCCAATACACGCTCTGGTGCCCGCTCGCCGTATTGTTCACGCTGATCTACTTCGACCAAGCCGACCGCGCCATGCGCCGGTGCTTCGCTCTGCTCGCGGGGGCCGTGTGTCTCGCCGCACAGTTTCTCTCCAACATGTACGCGTTCATGTTCGTCAGCGTAACGCTTCCGCTCGTGCAGGGCATCCGCCTCGTCAGCACCCCGCATCGTCGCCGCGCGCTGATCGAGCTTGCCGCGTTCTGGATCGTCGTCGGACTCCTGCTCATGCCCGTACTGTTTCCCTACCTCCGGTTCCGCGAGGAAATGCATTTCGAGCGGACAGAACGCGAGGCCATCCTCTACTCAGCTCGGGTGGCGTCGTTCTTTGCGTGGAACAGCCGCAACCTCTGGTTCGGCCGCACGGCGACACTGACCGACAACGGACTCGCGCTCTCGCCAGGCCTCATCGCTGCACTGCTCGCCATTGCCCCCTTCTTCCTGCGCCGTCGCTCGCCCACGCCGCGCGACTGGACCTCGCCCACGGTCATCTTTGCAGCAATGACGTTCTTCGGCACCGTTCTTGCGCTCGGACCGCGCATCACGTTCTTCGATCACCACGTCGGCCCCGGACCCTACGACCTGCTCTATAGGTTCGTGCCCGGCTTCGATGACCTCCGCGTACCCGCACGCTTTGTCGCCATCATGATGCTGGGCATCGCCATGCTCGGGGCGATGAATACCCGGCGCCTGCTCGCAACCATCCGCAGCCCTGTCGTACGCGCCTGCGCGGGCTGCGCCCTCATCGCACTCGTGGCCATCGAATACATTAACCGTCCGAACACTCTGAAGTACCGCTACGAGCCGGCCGAGGAGTACGAGTGGCTCAAGGATGCGCCACCCGGCGCCGTACTGGAATGGCCTATCCCGCGCCATGAGATCGATCGGTGGAGCGAAGCATCGCGCATGCTCCATTCGACGACACATTGGAAGCCGCTCTTCAATGGCTACAGCGGATTCACCCCACCACAACACGCGGCCATGATCGACGAATTGGCGGGATGGCCCGACGACCGCGCACTCCGCGCGATCACGCAACTGAAGATCGCTTACGTGGTAGGCCACAAGCTGAACAATGCAAAGAAGGCGGAATGCGAGGCACGGATGAACAAGCTCGCGGACTTCGGCCGCACCTGCATCTTCGCACCGAGACCTGCCCCGTAGCCGCAACCGCTGGCCGCAGCCCTACTTCACCGTCGCGCCGCTGGAAAGATCCCCGTCGACCGTGACAATCCGCATCGCCTCGCCTTTGCTCGCGGCCAGCAGCATGCCTTGTGATTCCACGCCGCGAATCGTCGCCGGCTTCAGGTTGGCCACCACCACCACCGTGCGGCCCACCAGCTTCTCCGGCTCGTAATGCATCGCGATGCCGGCAACAATCTGCCGCCGCTCCTCGCCCATCAACACCTCGAGCCGCAACAGCTTGGTGGCCCCGGGCACCTTCTCGGCCACCATGACCTTCGCCGTCCGCAACTGGACCTTGGTGAAATCGCCAAACTCGATCAGCCCCGGCACGCCCGCTGCAGCGGGAGCGGCCGCAGGAGCCGGCGCAGCCGCAGGAGCCGACGCAGCCGCAACGGCTGCCGGCTTCTTCTCCTGCACGGAAGCCGCAGGCTTCTTCGCATCCTGTGCCACCAGCTCAAGCTGCTGGCCGGCCTCGGCACGCGGGAAGAGCGAACCGATCTCTTTGATCTCCGTCCCCGGCACCAGCAAACCCCAGACCTTCAACTGCGCCAGGTTCGGTCTCGGATCCTTGATGCCCAGCGCACGGCGCAGGATCGCCATCTTGTCGGGCATGACCGGATACAACAACCCGGCTGCAACCCGCAGCGATTCCACCGCCGTGTAAAGCGTCGTATGCAGCGGCGTCTTGTCGGCCGCCTTCGCCTGCGTCCACGGTTGCTTCAACTCGAGGTAACGGTTGATCGCGCGCACGGCTGTAATCGTTCCGGTCACGCCCTCGTTGAGTTTCATCTCGGCGACTGCCTTCTCCATGCCGGTGACCGCCGCGCCGATGATGCCCCACACTTCCTTCTCTTCCGCGCCGCTCAAGGCATCCGCCGCAGCGGCCGGAATCCGCCCGCCGCAATAACGCGTAATCATGTTCAGCAGGCGGCTCAGCAGATTGCCAAGATCGTTCGCGAGGTCGGCGTTGAACCGCCGGAGGAAAGCATCCTCCGTAAAACTCGCGTCCTGACCGAGCACCATTTCCGCCACGACGAAATAGCGGAAAGCGTCGATGCCGAACTTCTCGATCATGTCCATCGGGTTGACGACGTTGCCGAGCGACTTGCTCATCTTGCTGTCGCCCGAGAGCCACCAGCCGTGCGCAAAAATCGTCTCCGGCTGCTCCACGCCCATCGCCTTCAGCATCGTCGGCCAATAGACCGTGTGCGTCGTAAGGATGTCCTTGCCGATCAGGTGATACGAAGCGGGCCACCACTTCTTGAACATCGCCTCGTCCGAGAGGTAGCCGACGCCGCTGATGTAGTTCACCAGCGCGTCGAACCAGACGTAGCACACATAGTCGCGGTCGAACGGCAAATCGATGCCCCACCCCATGCGCGTCTTCGGGCGCGAGATGCACAGATCCTGCAGCGGCTTCTTGAGGAAGCCCAGCGTCTCGTTGCGCCGGTAATCCGGCTGGATGAATTTCGGGTTGTCCTGGATGTACTGGATCAGCCAATCCTGGTACTTGCTCATCCGGAAGAAGTAGTTCGCTTCCTTGATCCGCTCCACCGGCCGGTGACAGTCGGGACACTTCCCGTCGTCCAAGTCCTTCTCGGTGAAGAATCGCTCATCGGGCACGCAGTACCAGCCATCGTACTCCGACTTGTAAATCTCACCCCGGTCGTAGAGGTCCTGCAGAATCTTCTGCACCACCTTCTTGTGGCGCTCCTCCGTCGTACGGATGAAATCGTCGTTCGTGATCTTCAGTTTGCGCCACAGGTCCTGAAAACGGACCACCGTCCGGTCCGCCTGCTGCTGCGGCGTGATCCCTGCCGCGTCGGCCGCCTTCTGAACCTTCTGCCCATGCTCGTCCGTGCCGGTCAGGAAATAGGTCGGCACGCCCAGCAGGCGATGAAAGCGCGACAGGACATCGCCCAAAATCGTCGTGAAGGCATGCCCGATGTGCGGCTGATCGTTGACGTAGTAAATCGGTGTCGTAACGTAAAATTTCGTGCGTTCCATAACCCCTCTCAATGTCGCGCCATTATAGAGGCATCCCCCGCGGAATCAAACGAATGTGCGCCGCCATAGTTTTCCAATCCTTGGAAAATTGTGTTACGATTTTTCCAAGGATTGGAAAACTCCACCGGGAGGCTGCCATGATCATGGAACTGACCGTTCTGAGCGCCGCGTTTACCATGGGCGCGGCAATTCCCCAGAAGTACTGCTGCACCACCATCTCGCCGCCGCTGGCTTGGAGCCAGGTCCCGCCCGGCACGAAAAGCATCACCGTCATCTGCGATGACCCCGACGCACCATCCGGCGACTGGGTTCACTGGGTGCTCTTCAATCTGCCGCCGGAGACCACGCAACTTGCCGCAGGCCAACCGCCCGGCGAGTCGCTGCCTAACGGCGCTGTGCAAGGTGTGAACGATTACGATCTCAACGGCTACAACGGCCCCTGCCCGCCGCCGGGCAAATCCCACCGCTATTTCTTCAAGGTCTTCGCACTGGATACCCGGCTTGATCTCGCAGCCACCGCAACCAAGGCCGACATCGTCGAGGCGATGCGCGGCCACATCCTCGCACAAGGTCATCTGATGGGAACCTTTCGGAGGTAGGGCCCGCTCTCCGAGCGGGCCGTGACATTCGAAGTATAGCAGCGGCTCTATGAGCCGCTTGATCCAGGAGAACCAACGTCATGTACATCAAACACAGCAACGCCGTCCCCGCCGAGGAAGTCAAAGCCGGAAAGACCACGACCCGCCAGGTGCTGATCGGCCCGGACGAGGCACCGCATTTCGCGATGCGCCGATTCATCATGCAGCCGGGCGGCGGCATGCCCAATCACACCAACACGGTCGAGCACGAGCAGTACATCCTGCGCGGCGCGGCCAGAGTCGGCATCGGAGACAAGGTGTTCGAAGTGAAACAAGGCGATGTGGTCTTCATCCCAGCCGGCATCCCGCACTGGTACCAGGCCACCAGCACCGAGCCCTTCGAATTCCTCTGCCTCGTCCCCAACCTGCCGGACAAAACGGAGATTCTGAAATAGCCCGCTACTCCCGAACGGCTTTGAGCCACTGCTTCGGCGTCTGGCCAACCATCCCGGTGAACACGCGGTAAAACTGCGCGTAGCTGCCGAAGCCGGCTTCGAGCGCAAGGTCCAGTACGCGAATCTCCGGCTTGTCGCGATACAGCGCAAAGAACTGGCTCACCCGCAGCCGGTTCCGATACTCAGGGATCATCAGCCCTGTCTGTTCCTTGAAGAGCACGCTGAGATAGGACGGCGACATCCCAACCACCGCCGCCAACTCGCTGAGCGCCATGTCGTTGGATGGATCGTTCAGCAGCGCCAGCACCCGCTCCAACTTGGGATGCAGGAACTTCTCTCCGGCCACAGGTTTCGCTTTCACGAACTCGTCCCACAGCGCAAGAAGTGAGAAGTGCAGCCCTTCGTTGAACGCGTCGGCCCTCTCCATCCCGGCCGTTCCGCTGAGAATGCCCTGCACCCGCTGCAAGGCCTGGCTGTCCAGCCGCCGGCAGCAATAGGCTCCCGCGTCGCCCGGCTTCGGCACATCACGCCTCCGTTCCCGCCGCAGCCTGTGCAGGAATTCCGGCTTCCATTCCACGATCCACATCAACATGTCCGATGACCAATCGGACGGCACATGCCACTGGCCCGGCCACAGCCAGATGAGATGCCCCGGCAAGAGCGGATACCGCCGATCCTCCAGAAGAACGCTACCCGTGCCCCGCACCACGAGATTCACTTCCAGCGCGTCGTGGCTATGCCACTCGCGCAGGTACCACCGCTTGTCCGCAAAACGTACCACCACCCCGCCACAACCGGGGTTTGCCTCAAAAGGTGACCGGGTTTCTTGCATCACAAAAAATGATAACTAACCGCCCCGGGCATGCAAAGACGAATCTGCGATGCCGTGCAACACTGTACCCATGCATGATCGATCCATGCTGAAGCTTATCGCGACAGGAATCCTCACCATGACCACCACGAGTTTCGCCAGCAACATCGTCGGCCGCATCCGCGTTCAAGTACTCGGCCCGCATCTTGTCCGCATCGAGCAACAGGGTCCCGCCGGGTTCGAGGACCGGGAGACGTTCACGGTCCTCAGAACTTCGGCCGCACCATGCGCTCGCACGGTCACCAGCACCAACGGACGCACCATCATCGCGACTTCCACGTTCCGCGTATCCGTCCCCGACGACGCAACTTCATTCGAAGGGGTCCGGATCGAAACGCCCAAGGGTCGGCTCATCAGGAAACTCGTCGCCAAAGATTTGCAGCGCTCGCCCATGCCGTCGCCCTCCGCATTGCCACCGGTGTGGATCATGGCCGACCGGCCTCGCGTGATCCCCCCGCCGTGGGGCGCGCTGCCACCGCCAGCCACAAATACGCTCCCTCATTCCGGGTGGGACCTCTCCAATGATGCGCCCGATCTTTACGTCTTCTTCCCCGCAGCCTCGGGTTACACGAAGTTCCGTTCCGACTTCCTGCACCTGACCGGCCCCATTCCCCTTCCACCGCTCTATGCCTTTGGCCTGTGGTACAGCCGCTACCATCCTTACTCCGAAGACGACTCGCTCGGCGTCATCAATCGCTTCCACAAGAGCGATATTCCGCTCGATGTCTTTGTCGTCGACACGGATTGGCGCGTCGGCGCGTCCTGCGGTTACGAGGTCAACACGAACCTGTTCCCCGACATGAAGCGCTTCATCCAACGGGTGCACGTGCAGGGCATGCGCGTCATGTATAACGACCATCCCGAGCCGGTCGGCCAGCATGCGATGGACCCCAAGGAGCTGCAGTTCCGCCATACGGGACTCGCGTCGCTGCTGGATATCGGGGCGGACATCTGGTGGTTTGATCGCAACTGGCACACGCATCTCCAATCGCCGGTCGAAGGATTGAACAAGGAGGTCTGGGGCATGCGGCTCTACCACGACGCCACGCAGGCCCGCCATCCACAGGGCCGGCCACTGATCATGTCCAACGTGGACGGTATCAACAACGGGCGATTCGAGTACCCGTCACATCCGGCCGCGCACCGTTTCCCAATCTGGTGGACCGGCGACACAGTCGCGGAATGGGATTACCTGCGCCTCGGCGTTCAGAACGGCGTGGATAGCGGCATCCATTCGCTGCTGCCCTACGTGAACGAGGACCTGACGGGCCATCACGGTCAGCCGGGCTCCGAATTCTATACCCGGTTCATGCAGTTCGGCGTCTTCTCCCCCATCACCCGCCTGCATTGCACCACCAAGGTCACCCGCTACCCGTGGCAGTATGACGAGGAGACCGAGCGCATCGTCGGCAATTTCATCCGCCTGCGCTATCGCCTGCTCCCAACCATCTACGCTGCCGCGCACCAGGCCACCGTGGACGGCACGCCGATCCTGCGCCGTTGCGATCTCGAATGGCCACAGTATCCCGAGGCAAGCGACAACTCCCAGTACCTGTTCGGCAGCGACCTGTTGATCGCACCCATCCTCGAACCCGGTGACACCAACGGAATCGCACGGCGCTCTGTCTGGATACCCGAGGGTGAATGGATCGACCTGTGGACCGGGCGCGCGATCAACGGACCCGCCACCGTTTCCGTTGAGGCACCGATCCAGCGTATGCCGATGTGGGCTCGGCGCGGAGGCATCGTGCTCTCCACACCGCGGACGGGGTTCACCACGCACAACAAGTGGAACGAGATCATCCTCGATGCGTATGTGCCGTCGTGCGACAGCTTGACCGTGCGCGAACTCTACGAAGACGATGGCAGCACCACGTCATACACCAACGGCATCGGCGGGATCACGAAGATCAGTCTGCAGCGCACCGGCGGCCAGGTGACCATGAACATCGATCCCTCGAAGGAGTTCCATAGCTTCCAAGTGGCCAAGCGCACGTGGATCGTGCGCCTGCATCTGCCCGCCGGAGAAATGGCTGAACCAGTCGCCGACGCAAGCACCACCGTGCTGCAACCGGGCTGCGGTCCAACCGATGACCTGTTCGCCGGCCCCGGCTCACCGCCACCGTCCGAGGACGGGCTCCTCGTGGAATTCACAATTCGGGACCACACTTCCTCGGAACCGATCAACCTCGCACTGGAGCAGGCAACATGTACTCGATAAAGCAACTCCCGGAGCAGATCCCCGGCTTGAAGTTCAAGCCCAGCATTGAGCCCGAGCACAGCGATGATCAGGATTTCTACTCAGAGTTCTATCGCCCCGTGCCTCGGGAATTCTCACCCGCCAACCAGGAAGTGCTCCGACAAGCTC
The DNA here is from genome assembly GCA_036821485.1 of Verrucomicrobiota bacterium. Classification (GTDB taxonomy): domain Bacteria; phylum Verrucomicrobiota; class Kiritimatiellia; order CAIQIC01; family JAGNIJ01; genus DAISJM01. The sequence continues at coordinate 72,040 of DAISJM010000009.1, forward strand.
TCCTGCGCGTTCCGAATCCCCGCTGCATCGTGGAGATTGGCGTTCAAAGGAACCCGTTGCCGGAGTCATCCACGGGCATCCTCCTTCGGAACAAACCCGAAGGCTGCGCCTATATCGGCGTGGATATTGAGGACAAGAGCCACCTGGCCGATCCGGACAAGAGCATCTTCACTCTGAAGATGGATTCATCCGATCACGCCTCCGTCTTCGCGCTCATGGATCGGCTCCACCTGACGCACATCGACTTTCTCTTCATCGATGGCTGGCACTCCGTGCGCCAGTGCCTCTCGGACTGGCAATACACCGGGAGGCTCGCGCCACGGGGCACCGTTGTGATGCACGATACCAACGTACATCCCGGACCCGTCGCAGTGTTTGAAGCCATTGATGAGACGCTCTTCGAGAAGAACAAGCATTGCACGGAAGGCCCCGACTGGGGTATCGCGACGGTCGTGCGGCGAACGTGAACCGACAAGCCCTCACATCAACGACAGCGCGTCCACATCGACAGAGAAGGCCACCTTGTCCGGCCACTTGAAGTCCTTGAGCACCTTGCGAAGCGGCTCCGCCATGAGCTTCGTCAGCGGCGCGCGAAGGATGATCTGGTAGCGATACTCGCCCTTCGCCCGGGCCAGCGGCGCAGGTGCCGGTCCCGCCACGATCACGTGCTTCGTCAACAATGGCTGCAGCGCCTTGACGAAATGTTGCCCGGTGAGCTGCACAAGCTCCTCCACCGGCCCACGCAGCGTCATGCACACCACGCGGCTGAAGGGCGGATAGGACAGCTCACGGCGATATTCGATTTCCTGGTCGTAGAACTGCCCGAAGTCGAGACGCCGCGCAGCTTGGATCGCCGGATGAAACGGGGTGAAGGTCTGTACAATCACTTCACCGGGAATCTCACCGCGGCCGGCCCGCCCCGCCACCTGTGTGATCAGCTGGAACGTACGCTCCGCTGCGCGGAAGTCGGGCATGTGCAGGCTCATATCGGCAAACAGCACGCCGACCAGCGTCACGTTCGGGAAATGCAGCCCCTTGGCGATCATCTGCGTGCCGATGAGAATGTCGATCTTGCCGGTCCGGAAATCGCCGAGGATCGTCCCGTGCGAACCCTTGTTCTTCGTCGTATCCGAATCCATCCGGCACACGCGCGCGTGCGGGAAGCACTTGGCGACAACACCCTCCACACGCTGGGTTCCGAAGCCGGCGAACTTGAAGGACTTGTCGCGGCATTTCTCATTGGGACACACCTGCGGCACCTTTCTGGTCACGCCGCAGATATGGCAGATCAGTTCTTCCGTTGCCCGGTGATAGGTCATGGCCACGCTGCAATGCTCACATTCGGCCACGTAACCGCAACGCGGGCAGACGATCGACGTGGCGTAGCCACGCCGGTTCAGGAACAGCATGGTCTGCTCGCCTTTGTCCAGGCGCGCCTGCACCGCCTGGATCAGATCGCGCGAGAAGACGTTGACGTGCCCCTCCCGCTCGGCCTCCACCCGCATGTCCACAATGTTCACCACCGGCATCTTCTGGTGATCCACCCGGTGCGGCATCACGGCCAAACCATACTTGCCGCTCTTCGCGTTGGCGTACGTTTCCAGCGCCGGCGTTGCCGTCCCCAGCACCACGGCACATTTTTCCATCCGGCCCCGCATCACCGCCACATCGCGCGCGTTGTAGCGCGGCGCGTCTTCCTGCTTGTAGGTCGGCTCGTGCTCTTCATCCACCACGATGAGCCCAAGGTTCTTCACCGGCGCGAACAGCGCCGATCGCGCCCCGATCGCTATGCTCGCCTTGCCTTCGTGTACCCGGTGCCACTCGTCGTGACGTTCACCGTCGGAAAGCGCGCTGTGCAGGATCGCCACGCAATCGCCAAAGCGCGCGCGGAACCGTTCCATGGTCTGCGGGGTCAGCGCGATCTCAGGCACAAGCACAATCGCCCCCTTGCCCTGATCAGTCGCATGTTGGATCGCCTGCAGGTAAATCTCCGTCTTGCCGCTGCCCGTCACGCCATAGATAAGCACGACCGACGGGTTCATCGTATCAATCGCCTTGATCACCAGCGCCAACGCGTCCGTCTGCTGCGGCATGAGCTTCAGCGGCTCGGTCCGCAATATCTGTTGGTTCGCCAGCGGATCACGCCGCATCGCGCCGCGCCCGATCTGGACGAAGCCCTTCTTCTCCAGCGACCGTACGGCGGCCGTGGTCGTGCTCGCGGCGCGCGCGAGGTGGTTGAGGAACATCTGTTTGCCGGTGAGAAGAACATCCAACACGGCCGCCTGTTTGGGTGCGTGCTTGCGCAGCAGTTCGACCGCCGCGATATTCAACGCCTCTGCCGTCGGAAACACGAGCAGCCGTTCCTTGAACCCCGCGCCCTTCTTGCGGACGGCGCTGGGAAGCACGGTTCGCACGGCGAGTTCCACCGGTGCGACGTAGTAGTCGGCAATCCATCGCGCGAGGTCGAGGGTCTTTTCCTCCACCATCGCCTTCTTCCCCACCCGCTCGCGAATTTCCTTGAGGCCCTTGTACTCGGAGGATTCTTTGAAGCCGACGACGTAGCCGCGCGCTTCGGAGCGGCCGAACGGTACAACCACCATGCTTCCTATTTCGATCTCGTGATCGATGCGCTCCGGCACGAGGTAGTCGAACTCGCGGTCGCGGGTCACTTCAACAATCACTCTGGCGATGCGGGGCATGGGACTTCTATTCTTCACGCTGCCGCGCAACATGCAAGCCCATGCGGATCAGTCGAGACGTTTATGGAATCTCAGGGTGGCCAGCGTGAGGATGCCCGCGCCCCAAGCCAGCAGAACAAGGCCGTGCGGCCAGAGAACTGCCGGCCCGGCGGCCTTCAGAAAGACGCCCCGGATGATGGTCAGGTAATACTTCAGCGGAATGAAATACGTGGCCCAGCGAATGCCCCACGGCATGTTCTCCACGGGGAAGATGAAACCCGACAGCAGCACAAAGGGCATCATCACAAAGAACGCGGCCACCAGCATCGCCTGCTGCTGGGTCTGCGCCATCGTGGATATGAGCAGCCCCAATCCGAGCGTCGTCAGCAGGAACAGCGCGGACGACACGTAGATCCACAGCACGTTGCCGTGCATCGGCACTTGAAAGACCCACAGGATCACCGGCAGGCAGAGGGTCACCTCCACCAATCCGATGATCGCGAAGGGCAGCAGCTTGCCTGCCACCAGTTCACCCGGACGCAAGGGCGTGACGATGAGCTGCTCCATCGTCCCCTCTTCCCGCTCCTTCACCAGTGCCATGCTGGTCACAATCATCGTCGTCACCAGCAACAACACGCCCATGATGCCCGGCAACATGTAGAAGCGCGACCGAAGGTCCGGGTTGTACCACGCCCGCGACTCAACGGTGACCGTCGGCAGTTCGAGATCGCCCCGCACCTGCTGCAGTCTCCGGATCTCCACGCGCACCAGCCGCTCGGAAAACAGCCGCGTCGCCTTCTGAAGGTAGTTCAACCCCTGCACTCCGAAGTTGCTGTCCGACCCGTCCACGAGCACCTGCACGGAAGCCGGCCGGCTTGCCACCAGCGCCTTGCCGAAATCCACGGGAATCACCAACACGAGCCCGGCCTTGCCTGCCACGAGCAAGTCCCCATCATGCTCGTCGGACCCACCCAGCATCGTTGTCTGGAAGTAACCCGAGGATTCCAACGATCGGACGTATTCACGGCTGAGATACGAATGGTCCTGGTCGCGGACCGCCAGCGAGACCTCCCGCAGATCCGTCGTCGCCGCGAGGCCAAACACGATGAGCTGGATCACCGGCGTGATCAGCAGGATGCCGAAGATCTTGCGGTCGCGGCGGAGCTGGTTGAACTCTTTCACGAGCAGGCAACGTATGCGGTAGAGGCTCATGTCATACCGCCTTCCGGGTCATGCGCGCCGAGAGCAGGTTGAACAGCACACCCAACAGCATCATCGCAAGCATGTCCACCCACACCGCCGAGAGCGGCGCATCCTTGATGATGATGCCGCGCAGCGCGGCGATGAAATAGCGCGGAACCACAAGCAACGTCAGCCCCTGGATCGGCAACGGCATGTTCTTGATCGGAAAGATCAGCCCCGAGAGAAGAATCGACGGCAAAAGCGACGCGATAATGGCCACCTGGAACGCTACCTGCTGCGAACTCGTGATCGATGAAATGAACACACCCATGCCCAACGCGGCAAAAAGGAACACGAGCGTGCAGATCGCCAGCAACACATACGATCCCTGCACCACCACGCCGAACAGCCAGTAACCGAGCAGAAGAATCATCACCATCGTGGCCAGGCAGATCACCACGTAGGGCAGCGTCTTGCCCAGGATCAACTCCTCCGACTTCAACGGCGAGACCATCATCTGCTCCATCGTGCCGCGTTCCTTCTCACGTACGATGGAAAGCGATGTAGCGATGACGGCCGACAGCATCAGCAGCATGCCGATCAGGCCCGGCACCAGGAAACGGGCGCTGACCAATTCCGGGTTGAACCATATCCGCGGCTCGGGCACAACAATCGGCAACGATGCCGGCAATCCGTTACGCGCCAGCATGTCGACACGCGCGTTGCGCGCGGCACGGTCACCCAGCGCATCGAGATAACCAATGGCCGTCGTCGCTGTGTTGGCGTCCGCCGCGTCCACCAGCGCTTGAACATGTACCTCTCCCCCGCGCACCAGATCACTCGCAAAACCACGCGGCACGACCAGCACGGCGCGCACTCCGCCCCGAATCAGCAACGGATCGGCCTCGTCCTCGCGATCCAGGGTCGTGACGCGGTCGAAGTACGGATTTTGGAACAGACTGTCGAGAAACTCGCGACTTTGACGCGTGTTGTCGTGATCCAGCACGGCGATGCGGATATGCTTCACATCGAACGACAGCGCATAGCCATAGAGCATCAGCAACAACACCGGCACGAAGACCAACAGGCCGAGCGATAACGGGTCCCGCCGGATCTGCCGGAACTCCTTTTTAAAAATGGCACGGAACCGTCTCATGCCGGCCTCGCCTCCATGTCCTTTTGCACCAGCCGGATAAAAGCATCTTCCAGCGTCACGCTCACCGCCTCCACCGACCGCGGCTCCAAACCCCTGCTCTGCAATTCACCACGAAGATCTCCGGCCGCCATCAGCCCCCGCTCGCAGAACACGTGCAGCCTGGCGCCGAAATACGACGTGGCCAGCACGTGCGGCAGTCCGTCCATCTTCTCCCGCGCGCCCCGGAATGAGGCAAGGTCCACTTCAAAAAGGTCTTCCTGCACCGCGTCCTTTTTCAAGACAGACGGGGTGTCGAGCGCGATCAGCCGGCCACCGCTGATGAAACCGATCCGCCCACAGAATTCCGCCTCATCCATGAAATGGGTGGTGATCAACACCGTCACCCCGTCACGCGCCAGGCCTTGAATCAAATCCCAGAATAACCGCCGCGAGATGGGATCCACGCCGCTGGTCGGTTCGTCGAGAAAGAGGATGGGCGGCTCATGCAGCACCGCGCAACCCAACGCCAGCCGCTGCTGCAACGCACCCGAGAGTTGCCCGGTAAGCTGATCTTCGAGTCCGGCAAGCCCCGCCATGCGCACCACGTACTCCTCGCGCTCGCGCAACCGCCCGCCGCGGAGACCATACACACCGCCGTAGAATGCAATATTCTCAGCCACGGTCATGTCGCGATACAGGCTGAACTTCTGCGACATGTAGCCGATGTGCTCACGTACCCGTTCCGACTCCTTGTTGATATCGTATCCGCCCACCAAGGCTGTACCGGCGGACGACGACAGCAATCCGCAGAGCATCCGGATGGTCGTGGATTTTCCCGCGCCGTTCGGCCCGAGAAATCCAAAGATCTCACCCTTGCTCACCGAGAAGCTCACGCGATCCACCGCCGTGAACTTGCCGAATCGCTTCGTCAGTTCCCGGACCTCGATCACGCGATCTCCGTTGTTCAACGGATCAGTCACTTCGTCGCCTCCACAACCTCCGAGCGCAGCAGGCCCACCGCCCTGTCCAATGCCGCGCGCGCGCTGAGGGCGTCGGCCTTGGCCGACACCACTTGGAATTCTGCATCCGTCACCTGGGCATGTGCATCGAGTACGTCGGCGTGCCGCGCAAGGCCGTTCTTCCAGAGATCCGTCGCCGCCTGCAAGTTACGCTCCGCGCTCTTGGCCACGCGCGCAGCCACCTCCATGCGATCCCACGCGTCCTGCAGCGCAATCCGGGCTTCGCGCACATCCAGCATGACGCGCTCCTCCTGCTCCGCGACCTGCAATTCCGCCTGCGCAAGACGCGCGCGTGACTCGCGCACCTTCGCCCGGGTCAGGCCCGAATCGAGCACGTTCCAGTTCAGCAAAACACCTACAAACGCATCGTCAGCCCACTTGTCTTCCGGCGGAATATTCAGATTGTTCGGTCTCGCCTGTTCATAGCGCGCCATGAGCGATACGTGCGGATAGAAGTCAGCCTTGGATGACTTCAGGCTCGATCTCGCCGCCTCCGCGCGCATTCGCCGGGCGGCCAGTTCCGGGCGGTTCGTATACGCAGCCTGCAGCAGAGCCTCCTCGCCCGGAAGCTTGGCGGCCGCCTCCACGGCCGGTTCGTCCGGCTTCGAATCGGCGGGCAGCTCACGTCCGACAAGGTAGGCCAGATTAGCCCGCGCGCTTTCTTCCGCGCGCCGCGCTGCTGCCAACCGCAACCGTGTCTGCTCCATCAACACCTCGGTGGCCAACGCGTCATTGTCCGTCGCCAATCCGGCCTCACGCAGGTTCGCCATGTCACGGTCATGCTGCTCCATCCGCTTCACCGATGCGCCAAAGGACGCCTCGGAGTAGTAGGCCTTTGCCCAGCGCCAGTAGGTTTGCAGCGTCCGCAACATCAGGTCGGCTTCGGCCGACCGCGCATCGAGTTGCGCGCCCTGCTCCTGTGATTCCGCGGCGCGCCGCTGACTGCTGATGCGACCGCCGGTGTACAAGGGCTCCGTCAGGGTCACCGATGCGCTGTACCGGTCCTCGATCGCCGGAATGATCGCGGTCGGGCTGAACGACGAATCCTGCAGGCCCTCATACCGCGATGCGCGCGCGTCGACATCGACCGACGGCAGACGCCGTGCATCGGCCTGATCGCGCTGCGCTCCCGATACGCGGACTTCCTCCTTCGCGGCCTTCAGTAACGGACTGTGCAACAGCGCCTCGGCCACCATGTCGTCGGCCGACACGCGCGACCCCTCCGGCCCGGCCGCCAGTGCGGGCACCGCAAGGGAGAGACACAGAGCCATCTGCCACCACTTCAGTTTCATGATCCACCTCCCGGCGCCTGGCTGGAACCCAGCAGCGCCACAAAAACATCCTCAAGCGAGGGCTGACTCTTCTCGATATGCACCGGACACAGCCCTTCCTTCTCCAACGCACCGGACACAGCACGGGCATCCTCATCGCCCCGTAGCGTCCAGAAATGAATATGATCGCCGTACAGCACGAGTTGTGTGGATGGCCACTGCCGCCGCAACGCCGTGTAACCCGCCGCCGCAGACGAACAGCGCACGACATAGACCTGGCCCGGCAGCGAGGCGCGGACCTCGTCGGGCGTCCCCGTTTGAAAGACGCGCCCCTTATGCATCAACCCGATACGATGACACCGCTCCGCCTCGTCGAGATACGGCGTTGTCATCAGTATCGTCACGCCCTGCTCGAGAATGCCGCTCAGGATGTTCCAGAACTCGCCACGCGAAACCGGGTCCACTCCCGTCGACGGCTCGTCGAGCAGAATCAAATCCGGCGTGTGAATCAACGTGCAGGCCAGCGCGAGCTTCTTCTTCATACCGCCCGACAGCGCCTGCGCCAACCGCTTGCGGAACGGGGCCAGACGGGTGAAGGCCAACAGTTCCTCCCGGCGCGCGTCGAACCCCGCCACGCCGTGCAACTCGGCAAAGAACTCGATGTTCTCGTCAACCGAGAGATCGCCGTACAACGTGAACTCCTGCGACAGGTACCCGATCCGCGCCTTGATCTTCTCGCTGGCCGTACGGAGATCATGCCCAAGCACGGTGCCTTCGCCGCCCGTCGGATTCAGGATTCCGCACAGCAACCGGATCGCCGTGCTCTTGCCGGCTCCGTCCGGCCCCACCAAACCGAACATTTCTCCGCGAAGCACCTCAAGATCCAGCCCATCGACGGCCTTGTTGCCCCCAAAGTGCCGGGAAAGACGGTGCGCCCGAATCGCGGCGCCGCTCTCCGCACTTTGGCTTTCAATGTTCGATGTTGGATGTTCGACATTCATTCCGTGAGATATCCGTCCGCGGGCATACCCGGCTTGAAGATGCCTTTGGGATTCTTGAGCGTGATCTTCACCCGGTACACCAGCTTGGCGCGCTCATCCGGCGTCTGGACATTGCGGGGAGTAAACTCTGCCTCCGGCGAAATGAACGTCACCAGCCCCTCGAAGAATCGCTTGTCGCCATCCACCTTCACCCTCGCGGGCTGCCCCAATTTGACCCGGGCCAGATGCGATTCCGGCACGTAGACCGACAGCCACACTTCGTCGAGGCGCGAAAGCTGTACCACCGGCGTCCCCACGGAAATGACCTCACCCTCCTCACGACTCTTCGTTGTCACAACGCCATCCATAGGCGCCGTCACCCGGCAATCCGCCACGGCCTTCTCCGCCAACGCCAGCCGCGCCCGGGCGAGATCGACCCCGGCCTGTGCATCATCCAGTTGCTTCTGCGTCACGCTCTTCTGCTCGAACACCTGCTTGATGCGTTTGAAGTCCGCCTCCGCTGCGCGAGCCGCGGCTGCCGCCTCATCGCGCCGCAACTCGTAGTCGCGCGAATCGATCTGCGCCACAAGATCACCCTTGCTGACCACGGCGCCCTCCTGCAGAGGCAGGCTGGCGATGCGTCCGCCGACCTGCGGCGCCACCAGCACCTGCGTACATTCAATCGTGCCGGAGCCATCGGGCCCACCCCGTTCCACAAGGCCACAACCCGATGCCGCAAGAACGCCCGCCAGCATGATCCATGTGTAATACCGTTTCATGATTTGCTCCTTCCGGCCTCATCCGTAGCGAGGCCATGCATCAACAATTCCAGGATCTCTTTGCGCCGTGCCTTCAAATTCAGTTTTGGCAAAGGGATGATTCCGATCCGCAGACGAGCCGTGACCTCCACGAGATTGAGGCTGAAGAAGCAAAGGCCCATGATGCTCCACCAAGCATGGATCGGGTGTCCCTTGCGCAGTTCTCCGCGCTTGATCCCTTCGGCAAGAACCTCCAAGGGTACCAGCACCCGGGAACGCACGAAACCGGCCAGCGCATGGCCCAACAGATCGCCGTGCATTGCGAACGCCAATCCCATCAGCCTCATCCGATCGGGATGCGCGGTGTAGTAGTCGAACAGGCCGTCCACGAGAAACGCCAGTCGCTCCCGTGCATCGGCAAAAGGCTTCCTGCGTTCCGCCAAGTGATCCAGAAACCCGCCCAATACCATGCGGATCGCTTCGACAAACATCGTGTGCTTGTTCTCGAAGTAGTAGTAGATCAGCGCGCTGTTGACGCCTGCCTCGCGGCCCAGCAGCCGCGTGGTGGCCCCCTTCACACCCTTCCGGGAGAAGACGGTCACCGCCGCATCAAGTATCCTCTGCCTCTGCTCTGAATCGATTCGCGCCATGACAAACCCCTCTCCACTTCACACACATACACGAATGTTAATCACTTGATTAAATTACATGATTAATACCCGGCCGTCAAGATGGGTCCGATACTTGAGGATTTCGGGCTGCGGGGGCCTATTCGCCAATGATTTTGACGAGGACCCGTTTGCGGCGTTTGCCGTCAAATTCGCCGTAGAAGATCTGTTCCCAAGGGCCAAAGTCCAGCTCGCCGCCCGTGACGGCCACCACCACTTCACGACCCATGACCGTGCGCTTCAGGTGCGCGTCGCCATTATCTTCCGCGCCGTTGTGCGCGTACTGGCTATACGGCTTCTCCGGGGCCAGCTTCTCCAGCCAACGCTCGAAATCGGCGTGCAATCCGCTTTCGTTGTCGTTAATGAAGACCGAAGCCGTGATGTGCATCGCGTTGACCAGCGCCATCCCTTCACGAATCCCGCTCTCGCGGAGGCACTCCTCCACCTGCGGCGTAATGTTCACGAACCCGCGACGCGATGGCACGTTGAACCATAATTCCTTGCGGTAGGATTTCATGACTCACCCCTCTTGCTTGACGTACATCTCGAGCTGGCAGTCGAAACCGCCCAGGTCCACCACCTGCTGATACTGCAGTTTGAGCGATGGATCCTTGGGCCCCACGCTCAGCGGATTCGCAAAGACAAGCCTGCCGCCGGGCTTCAACATTATCGCCGCCACGGCAAACAGATCCTCGAACAGACGATGAAGGCCGGGCACGCGCACACGCCGCCCCATCGGCGGATTGGTGATCATGAGCGTCACACTGCCGGGGCTCAATCCCAGCATCGCGGCCTGATCCCGGAAATCGCAGCAGACAAACTTGGTCTTCACATCGCTCAGCTTGGCCGCCGCGAAGTTGGCCGCCGCAATCGCTACGGCCTCCCGGCTGATATCCGTTCCGTACACACGCTTCACGCCGCCCAGCAATGCGCGCTCCACCAACTCCAGGCCCGATCCGCAGAAGGGATCCCACACAACCTCTCCCTCCTGCTTCCCGGCCAGTTTCGCCATGCAGGCAGCCAACGGCGGATGGGACGCCGCCGATACATCATCTTGGCGGTACGACAGCCGCGGATCGGGATACAGCCTCGGACGCAACTCCACCCCGAACCCACCGCTCGATGGATAGACATCCATTGACCACGGCGCCTGCCGCGCGTCGTTGAGGATCTCCGGACACAGCTCGTACGCCCGATTGGCCAGCAGATGCACCGCACCTCGCTGATGCCCCTTCGACACAAAATCAATCCTGTAACGCACCGAACCTTCTGTCAGCGTCGTCAGGATATTCCGCGCAAGCGGAGAGGTGATCACCTTCGCCAACGCCTCCGTTGACGCAGCCGACTCGGGGCCCGGCACCGTGCCGAGCACAAAACCCATCGTGGCGAAACACCGCAACGTGTAGAGATCAGCCAAGGAGAATGGCGCCACGGGAGCGAGTTCGATCAGGCGACTCGCGACATGGATCACGCGAAACTTCCCGTGCTTGGCGATGTATTCGTCCACTTCCTCGCGAAGGATCTTCTCCAGCCCCTTGCGACACCGCAGATGAATCCGCAGGCGGGCGAAATCGGAAATGACGCGATCCAGCCGAACGGTACTCGGTTTCTGCTTGCGCGCGACGCTGGCTTTGACCTTCTGTTCGGTCTGCGGAAGAAAACCGGGGGTTCCGGCAACGACATCCAACGTGGCCGCGCCCCCAATCTTGTCGAGCGCCCGGCCGAGATGCTTCTTCTCTCGATCTCCCGTCGTCGTCTTCAGCAACGAAAGCAGCTCCGCTTCTTCGCCACGCCCCGCACCAATCTTGGGCAGCGCGGCCATGGCATAGCGCCGGATCTTTTCGGAAGGATCCTTCAGCAAACGGGTAAGCCACGCCTTCACCTCGGCCCGCTGTTTTGTGGTGCCCGATGCTGTGAAAACCACGCCCACCGCGCGGATGACCGCCACCCGCTGCATCCGCTCCTTCGGCGTGGCCTGGTCAAAACGCGCCACCTCCTCATTCCACAACTTGTCGCAGGAAAGCACGCGCAACTGGCGATAGAGTTCTTTGTCTGTTTTCATGGGAAACCAGCAGCAGCTTACGACGAGCGGGCCCAAATCGGAAGCTGCAAAGGGGACTTCTTCGGATCATGTGCCGGAGTTGGGGCGTCTTCTTCCTGTAGCCGCGCACGTTGGGCGCGGAACTCTGAACTCAGCCACTGGGGTCAAACAGAAGGATCCACCCCTCTCCAACCACAGAGCACACAGAGAGGCATCTCCCTCTATCTGCCGGAAAGGGGACCCAACGAAGGAGGCCTCGAGAACGGGCTAACGTTTCACCAGGACCGAAGGGCGAGACGGCTTGGGATGAACCCCTCTCTCAACCCATCCACCTTCGTCCTTGCTCCGCAGGACTACGGCGGGACAAGGGCCCCCGCTCACTACCGCTCTGCTTGTTTCAGCGCTCGCCACATGGGATGTGACGAGCACAGACCGCAGGGTAGCCTTGGACGCGACCACGAGCGAAGCGAGCGGCGACAAAAGACACCTTGCCCCTTTTGGCGTTGTGCCGTTTCAATCCACGCCCCCGCGCGAGGGGCGACTCGGCATTCAAGGATGCGCTTGCGTGGGCTGGGTTTCAATCCACGCCCCCGCGCGAGGGGCGACTTGTTGCGGGAGGAGGAGGAGGAGGAGGAAAGTTTCAATCCACGCCCCCGCGCGAGGGGCGACTAGCACCGCTGCAACCCCGGCACATCCGTTGCAAGTTTCAATCCACGCCCCCGCGCGAGGGGCGACAAATATGCCTCGAATCCGTCAAGCCCCTTGGCATCGTTTCAATCCACGCCCCCGCGCGAGGGGCGACCACCACGAACCAGCATTACGAACCGGCAACCACGTTTCAATCCACGCCCCCGCGCGAGGGGCGACAAAACCCTGCGCAAGAGCCTGCAAACATTGATCTGTTTCAATCCACGCCCCCGCGCGAGGGGCGACACCGCCGACTCAGCTAAAAGTTGCACCAGCGTCTGTTTCAATCCACGCCCCCGCGCGAGGGGCGACGGGTAGGTTTGGCGGGTTGGCGCGTAGTGTTGAGTTTCAATCCACGCCCCCGCGCGAGGGGCGACTCCGTCTGGCGCACACCGCTTGCCACTAACATGGTTTCAATCCACGCCCCCGCGCGAGGGGCGACGTCATCCGCAACGTTTCCGGTACACGATGCCCAGTTTCAATCCACGCCCCCGCGCGAGGGGCGACGGAGGATGGTTGGTGGGGTAGTACGGCGATGTTTGTTTCAATCCACGCCCCCGCGCGAGGGGCGACCGGGAGCGCCACCAGCCGAGGCCGGCGAGCCCGTTTCAATCCACGCCCCCGCGCGAGGGGCGACTTGAAGTAGGCGAGAAACGGCTCCAGGTGATTCTGTTTCAATCCACGCCCCCGCGCGAGGGGCGACTTGCCTGACTTGTCTCCCTTTCCCTTTGCATGGGTTTCAATCCACGCCCCCGCGCGAGGGGCGACCGCGCCAGTCGTAGGGACACCCGATCTCGCCGTTGTTTCAATCCACGCCCCCGCGCGAGGGGCGACGTGAATGGACAACCCGCCCTGTTCTTCGATGGGTTTCAATCCACGCCCCCGCGCGAGGGGCGACGGGAGAAGAGGATTGGTCTGTGGTATGACCGCGTTTCAATCCACGCCCCCGCGCGAGGGGCGACCTGGCGCGAAGGGTTCGGAGTTTCATCGGCTTGTTTCAATCCACGCCCCCGCGCGAGGGGCGACAAGCCTCTACGAGATGCTATCGTCGAGGCGAAAGTTTCAATCCACGCCCCCGCGCGAGGGGCGACACCCGGCAACTGTATTCACACGCTCTTTCGTGAGTTTCAATCCACGCCCCCGCGCGAGGGGCGACCTTGGCGCGGAATGCAACTTCGATTTGCTCTGCGTTTCAATCCACGCCCCCGCGCGAGGGGCGACCTACAGGATGGTTGATTGCATACCCGTCGGAGTTGTTTCAATCCACGCCCCCGCGCGAGGGGCGACGGTACGCTCGGGAACGTGACTGGCATGCTGCAGTTTCAATCCACGCCCCCGCGCGAGGGGCGACCTATCTGATGCAGCTCAAGGATCGCGATATTCGTTTCAATCCACGCCCCCGCGCGAGGGGCGACGGCGTCGCTGGCCTCGTGGACATACCACGCATAGTTTCAATCCACGCCCCCGCGCGAGGGGCGACCGCACCCGCGCGTGCTGCTCCATGAAAGCCTTGTTTCAATCCACGCCCCCGCGCGAGGGGCGACGGAGTTGTAATCGTAGGGCGGAAAGGCATCGCCGTTTCAATCCACGCCCCCGCGCGAGGGGCGACGAGCAACTCCCTTATTCTATTCATCGTTGAGATGTTTCAATCCACGCCCCCGCGCGAGGGGCGACTCGAGGCGATTGAATCCTTCATTCGGCAGGATTTGTTTCAATCCACGCCCCCGCGCGAGGGGCGACTATGCCCGCCGTGAACAGACTGCGCTTGGCCGCGTTTCAATCCACGCCCCCGCGCGAGGGGCGACATAATCCATGATCGCACAAGCCCAGACCGACATCGTTTCAATCCACGCCCCCGCGCGAGGGGCGACAGACCAAGGAAACCCCTGCGGAGTCCTGATGCTGTTTCAATCCACGCCCCCGCGCGAGGGGCGACCCGAGTAAGACACAGTATGTCAATACCGATAGAGTTTCAATCCACGCCCCCGCGCGAGGGGCGACTCACCCTCCCGCGACCCGTGTTCTGACGCGGAGTTTCAATCCACGCCCCCGCGCGAGGGGCGACCGGATGATATAACGCACAGTAGCGATACTGGCGTTTCAATCCACGCCCCCGCGCGAGGGGCGACTTCGTATCCGCGCGTGATGCCTGCGCTTCCAATGTTTCAATCCACGCCCCCGCGCGAGGGGCGACGTTGCAACGTGTTACTGGCAATTCGGGCGTATTGTTTCAATCCACGCCCCCGCGCGAGGGGCGACCTACAAGCGCGACGCCGAACACTACCGCGAACTTGTTTCAATCCACGCCCCCGCGCGAGGGGCGACGTAGGGCCGTTCGGTGCCACCAAGCCCACAGCGTTTCAATCCACGCCCCCGCGCGAGGGGCGACGGCGCAGGGGTTGCTCTGTATGCCCAACAACAGGTTTCAATCCACGCCCCCGCGCGAGGGGCGACTTGAGAAGCGGGATTTGGTCGCCCTGACGGACGGTTTCAATCCACGCCCCCGCGCGAGGGGCGACTTACGAGAAGAAGAGCCGCCGACAGCCCCCGTGGTTTCAATCCACGCCCCCGCGCGAGGGGCGACAGGGCAAGGAGATCGGGCGACTACGCGACCTCCTGTTTCAATCCACGCCCCCGCGCGAGGGGCGACTCTGCTCCCAATTATTGATTGGTTCAAGTGTAAGTTTCAATCCACGCCCCCGCGCGAGGGGCGACGCAGACGACAACGCCCACCTTTACCTTTGGACAACGTTTCAATCCACGCCCCCGCGCGAGGGGCGACATAGCCAAGCGCGCCGCGCTTCAGAGCGCCCTGGTTTCAATCCACGCCCCCGCGCGAGGGGCGACCTGCTCAAGATCAAGTGCCGTACTGCGGCCATTGTTTCAATCCACGCCCCCGCGCGAGGGGCGACAGCAATCACATTACACCTCCACAGCGGCCCTCGGAAAGCGCGTGTTCCGCGTATGGCGAAGTATTCAGATGTCAAAGAACCGTGAGGTTCGGCTTTGTCGTCACAACCATTTCACGTGCAAAGTGTTACACGGTTCGCGAACCCTCCGGCGATTCCATGTCCGCTCCCGGTTCGCGGATGAGTCTAGACAAGAAGAGGACCCTCTAGATCAACCGCCTTTTTCGCTCCGTGATGTTCAATCCTTCGCTGCCAGTGTGAACCCAGAAAATAGAATCGCAGGCTATCTTCATCATCCTTGTAGAGATCGAGAAGAGACTGCCTCAGGGTCGTCCATTGGGCTGGATCCACATTGCACTCAAAAACGGAGTTCTGAACTCGCTGGCCGACGTTGAGACATGCTTTGGCCACGCGTCGCAGACGCGCCCTGCCCTGCTTGTCCACCGTACTCACGTCATAGCTCACAAGTACCAGCATCACTACCTCCACAAGAACGGGGGGTAACCATCCAAGTCACCGCGCAGATGTCTCGCCAGCAAGAGAGCCTGCACGTGAAACAGCAAGCCAACAGGCACGTCCTCCTCGATGAACGGATGGCGTATCTCTTCCTGTTTCCGCTTCTGATACGCAACCAGAAGGGTCTTGCGCGTCTCGTCATCCATGACGACCGCTCCTGATTCGCTTTTCTCAAACCCCTTACCCTGTACCTGCCGGAGGTTCACAAGCGACAACGCAAGCCGATCAGCCAGAAAGGGTCTGAGTTCCTCGATCAGGTCCAGTGCCAGCGCTGGACGCCCAGGACGCAACGCATGAAGAAACCCTACTTGAGGATCAAGCCCCACTCCTTCCAGAGCCGCCGAGGCGTCGTGCACCAGCAATGTGTACAGAAACGAAAGCAGAGCATTGATGTTGTCCAACGGCGGCCGGCGACTTCGCACCGTAAAAGCAAAATCCTCCTTCTGGGCCGTAATCAAGTGGTTGAATGTAGCAAAGTACGTATTCGCTGCCTCCCCCTCTTTGCCTCGAAGCACATCCACAGGCATGTCCTTCTTCAATTCCTCCAGCAGACTCCCCAGACGAAGAACGGCCTTCTCGATGTCAGCACCACCGCCCTTGTCTGCATGGTCGCGACCCGCCCGTTGCAGAACAGTCCGGGCATTGGCAACCTTGCCAACCACAAAGGCGCGTGCAATCGAGGCGGATACTTCCAAACGATCCGCCCGGCGATACTGCTCCCGCCTCAACAACACATTTCCCGACACGGGGCCATGAACACGGGCGAAGAACTGACCCCGCTCGCTCAGGTAGCTGATGGCAACTCCCCGTTCACCGCAGAGCCCCATCAGCGGATGACTGCAGGAGACCTGTCCGAAGCAAACGATCCCGCCGAGCGTATGAATCGGCACGCGCAGTTTGATTTCCTGCTCCACCCGAACCACCACGGATTCTCCCTCGTGGCAGAGATACGCGCCCTGGGTGGTGACGAACAGCGTGTTGAGAAGTTTTTTCATGGTTCAAATGCCTCATTCAGGAACTGCACGGCGGACTTTCGCCGTCCCGCCAATTTCGGCATGCAGAGATTGACGAGCGAGCAGTTGTCACATTTCGGCTCGTATTGCGCGGGCGGTGTGAGACCCGCGTCCATCAGTTTGCGGAGACGCGCCACAGTTTCCTCGGTCCGCGATCGAAGATCTTTGTCCAACACAACGGCATGACGCCGACGTGGCTGCCCGTAAAAGATGGCACCCTCAGGAATCGAGGTCCCCATCATCTCCTCCAGGCACATGGCTTGTGCGCAGAGCTGGACTTCATCGCAGATGTCTGGCTTTGGACGCCCACGCTTATACTCAATGGGAAACGGAATCCACGCATCCCCTTGCTGATGCAGTTCCACCACGTCGGCCTGCCCCACAAGACCCAATCGGAGAGACCGCAGCCTGAGCCCTCGCAGAATCCTCACGTCCTTGCGGGATTCGTCGTC
>DAISJM010000010.1:0-77031 GCA_036821485.1 Verrucomicrobiota bacterium
TGGCGCAGTCGATTGGCACACCCGTTGAGGGCAATGAGTTTACTGCTCGCGCCAGGATCCGAGAGGAGCGGCCTGACATCATTCTCACGAACTACAAGCAATTGGAGTTCATGCTGGTACGCTCTGCAGACCGTCCGTTGTTCACCCCAGCCCTCCGCTTTCTTGTGCTGGACGAAATCCATAGCTATCGCGGGGCTCTTGCCACCGAGATTGCCTGCCTGATCAGGCGGCTGAAGGCGCGATGCCAGTTGAAGCCTGGGGACATGCGCTGCATCGGCACGTCAGCAACGGTTTCTGAGGGAGCTGGCGGAGATGAGGCGTTGGTGGCGTTTGTCCGATGTCTGTTCGGCGAGGAATTCAGTGTTGCAAGCATTCTTGGCGAGGAGACCATCGCTCGAGTGGACAAGGGCGCTGCGTATACGCCGCCTCTTCCGAAGCTAGATCCAATCGAATTGAACGACTTTCCCGTGGACGATGCCCTCAAGATTCTCGCGCTTGCTCAGCGGATAACAGGAAAGGAGCCGCCTCAAGAGGGTGCGCTTGCGTCAAAGGTGGCGGCCATGCTGGACGGCAACCGTGTTGTTGGGGTTCTTGAAGCGGCATGTGTTCAGCCGTATTCCCTCTTGGAGCTTGCCGCGAAGGTTCGCGAATCGATTCCTGCCGCCAAGGATATCGATGACACATCCCTGCAGGCGCTGATCGAGGCCTACTTGTTGGTTGGCAGCACGGGCAGTGATGACGATCCGCCCATTCTCCGCCCGAAATTGCACACCTTCTTCCACGGCGTCTATGACGTGGGGCTGTGTATGAATCCTGCGTGTCGGACTCTCATACGCGACGGCTCAGATCAATGCCACAACTGCGGCAGTGTCGTGCGTCCTGCTGTGCTCTGTCGAACCTGCGGCCAGGACTTCGTCAAGGTGCGGTTTCCCGATGATCCCCGCGCCGTTCCTCAGCCAAACGACGACTTCAAGAGCGATGACAAAACGGGGTTCATCACCCCTCTGATCCATCTGGAAGCTGGCGATGACGGGGATGACGATGACAGCGGCGAGGAGAAGCCCAAGAAGCGGAAAGGCTCCGCGCATGACAAGCTTGTGGACGAGTGGGTTTGTCACAGGTGCGGCATGGTGCATGAGAAGGAGCCGGAGGCTTGCGGGCATTGTGGCAGCACATCCGCGTTGACCGTTCAGAAGGTGCTCCGCGGCAGGGGGAATACCTGCCCCGTCTGTAACAGCACCTATACCAGAGGCGATATACTAACGCTGCTGAGATCTGGCATTGCATCGACCAACTCTCTCCTGGCAACGCATCATCTTGATCTATTGAGCGGCGAAGATCGAAAACTCATCGTGTTTGCCGACAACCGGCAGGAGGCAGCGCACCAAGCGGGATACATGGGTGACCGTCACCGCCAGTTCGCAGTCCGGCATGCAATCGAGAGTGTAGTTCGACAGTCCGGGCAAGACGGCATCGGGCTCAAGGATCTGCCCCAGCGACTCCTGACGAGATTTCAGGAGATTGGGCTGATTCCCTTGCGGCTCACACAGGACGACAGACGGAAGTGGCTCAGAGCGCTTGAGATCGAGGCCGTTAGCGAGTTCTGCCGCTCTACCCATCAGCGCGTATCTGTTGAGAATCTGGCGTTGGTCGAGGTCCAGTATGAATTCCTCGGTGACCTCGCCAAGGATCCAGCATTCGTGGAAGCCTGCAAACTGGCAGGGATCAAGGTTGATGACGGGGCCTTGGTTCTCCGATGCATTCTGGACCGCATGCGTCGTAGCCGGGCTGTTGGGTTCGACTTCTTCCAGCGCTATCTGGACCCTGAGCGGGAGCCCTGGGTGTTGTTGGTGGAAGATCCGTACGCGGTTACATTCCCCGAACACGAGCGAAGCCCCGTCTTCTTCATGTTGGAGCGCAGCGAAGCTGCAAGACACGCGCCAGGTGGTTTCACGTTTCAAGCACTCCACAAGGATACGCCGCGAAGCGGCGGTGCAATCCTCAAGATAATGCGAGTTGCGGGGATCACGAACGATAGCAAGGCCGACGCGTGGATCAGGGAGTCTGTCCGACTGCTACAGGAATACGAGATTCTGCAAACTCCGGCGATCCTTCCGCCCAGAGTAAGGACTGCTATCGGTAGAGGGCGACCTCTCCAGATATCGCCTTCCGTTATCCGCATGGTGCCAGCGCAGAAGGGCTACAGGTGTCAGAGATGCCAAGTGTGGCGTCCCTATCGGGGGCAAGCCTGCTTCTCGCCGAAATGTCGAGGCGCGTTCTCGGAGCAGAAGGAATGCGGGGCAGAGACCGAATCGTACTACGTGAAGCTCTACACATCTCAGACACCTAAGAGGATGCTGGTGGAGGAGCATACAGCTCAAATCGATCAGGACCAACGAGCCAAGCGAGAGATGGATTTCAAGAATGGACGGCTCGACGTACTGGTCTGCAGTCCTACGCTTGAGCTGGGCATAAACATTGGGCCGCTCCTGACGGTATTGCTGCGAAATGCGCCGCCGACACCCGCGAACTACATCCAGCGTGTTGGTCGAGCAGGACGGCGACTCCGCATAGGATTCGCCTCCACATTCTGCGGCATGGGGGCTCATGACAGGCACTGCTTTGAGAACCCTCCGTGGCTTGTTCGCGGGGAATTCTCGCCTCCTTCCATTCGAATGGACAATGCCCCCATTCTTGCCAGACATGTGCGTTCGTTCGTGCTGGAGCAGTTGTCCAAGGAACTGCCCCAACTGATGGGCGATCTGGTCGAGGACTTGGATCAGCCGACTCAGCTCGATCTGAGCGAAGTGACGCCGCTGCTTAATGAGGTTCGTGAGCAGACAGATCGTCTGTCCAATGCGGCCCAAGGGGTCTTCGATGGTGCTCAGGGTTTGGGCGACGAATTTCTCCGGCGCACGATAGATGGGATGCCTGGCGAAACCGAAAGGATACTCAACAACTGGTTCCAGCTGATCCAGCGGTTGCACAAGGAGTTTGAGGAGTATCGCACGATTACAGCCGATCGTCAGGCCAAGCAGAAAGCTGCGGCTCGCGAGCGGGCGTATCGGGAACTGACGCGAAATCAAAACACAGCCTACATGCTGAACTACTTGGCGAATGAGGGCTTGCTTCCCTCCTACCAGTTCCCCACAGACACGTTCTCTCTCGAACCCGGCGTGAATGACACGCCGACGCTTCGCCGTCCCGCATGGATCGCCTTGTTTGAGTTCGCGCCGGGGAATCTCGTATACGCGAACGGTCACAAACTGAAAAGTATCAGGGCTTTCTTCGAGGGCAGGAACAAAACCTCAACCAGCGCAAGCGGGGGAACCCTTGAGGCTTCGGGTCGGGTCAGAGGATACTGCTTCTGCGACAAATGCGGATTCGCAACCGAGGATGCTCGCAACACCTGTCCAGTGTGCGGGGAGCAGGTCTCGGATCGCTTCAATGTGGCGTTCATAGAGTCATTTGAGGCGGAGCAGTCCACACAAATCACGTCTGCCGAAGAAGGCAGAGAGCGCGCCTACTTTCAAAGAAAAGAGCACCTCATCGCAGAGACGGGCACAAGTGTAGAGATATACCCATATCCGTTCTCGCAGTTGGAGTTGTGCAACAAAGCAAAGATCCTGGTCACGAATTGGGGGCGACGACCGTCGTTCAACGTCGATGGCGAGAGGTTCGATCTCTGTCCAAGCTGCGGCAAGCACAGACCCAGCTCCCTCACAGACAAGAGGCGAGCAGCGTGGGACACAGACCATGCCAAGCGATGCAGCGGACAGATTTCGCCCTACATCCTTGGTTACGAGTTTTCTGCGGATGCGTTGGTGCTCCCCATGCCTGGACGCCTCGTGCCTCAAGAATCAAGCGAGGTTTTCGCACGAACATTGGGTAGCTCGCTGGTGGCTGGAGCCGTTGAGCTTCTTGAGGTCGAGCCCGATGAGGTGGCCTTCTTCTATCACAACGCCCCTGGAGGGGGTGTTGAGATTGTGTTCTACGAGACCATGCCAGGCGGCGCGGGTTATCTCCGAAGGCTTGCAGCCTCACTTCCGAAATGGGCGGCAGTATCCATGTCTCGGCTCTTTGACCACGACTGCGCCAAGGCATGTTATCGGTGCTTGAAGAGCTATAGGAATCAGCCGTTCCACGACAAACTTGATAAAAACGCAATCGGTGACGTGCTGTTTCAGCTCTCGAATGCCGAGATGATCGGTGCCATTCACAGCGCCACGCGGAGCGATGGCATACGGCAAAGTACCAGATGGGTCGATGCAAACACAAAGCCTCCCACGCAAGACACTGTGATCGAGAGACGCCTGCTTGGTGCAATTCAGCAGCGCGGCAGACTGCCCGATCCCGTCGCGCAGCGTGAATTCCATTCTCAGTCGGGATTGCTCACCATTGCCGACTTCGCGTACGAGGACGAGAAGATCGCAATATACTGCGACGGCTTTGCCTATCACGGCAGTAAAGAAGCCCTCGCGACAGATGCGGAGAAGCGCAATACGCTTCAGGCGCAGGGATGGGCTGTGCTGACTTTCTGGGGCAAGACAATCCTCAAGTATCCGGAAAGGTGCGAAGAACAGATCTGGCGAGCATTCGAAGCTAGACGACGCACTTGACGCCTGTGCACACGTGCGAGAGGTGGTGGAGATGACCACGCTCCGCATCTCCGCCAAGAATCTGGGCCAGTTGTCGCTCTTTGGATTCTGTCCTCGTTGTTTCTGGTTCCAGTGCAAGATGGGATTCAGGACGCCCTGGTCGATCTTCCCTGGCGTCTTCTCCTCCTTCGACGCGTTCCAGAAACGAGTCGTCCACGGGTTCTTTGAAAAGCACGGCAACCTTCCGCCTTGGTTAGGTGCTCTTGCGAATCTCGGCACTCCCGTTCCTGTCCCGCATCACTCAAAGTTCCGATACCACGACAAAGGCATGGACATTCTCCTGACCGGAATGCCTGACGAAATGCTACGGCTGCCCAATGGATGGCTGCATATCCTGGACTACAAGACGGCGAGGTACACGGAGGGACAAGATAGACTACTCCCAATATATCGCACTCAACTAAACGGCTACGCCCTGATTGCAGAGAGGCTAGGCATGGGGAAAGTCGCGGGGCTGGCGCTGGTATATTTCGAGCCGCAGACTGATGTTGAGAACGAGAATGCTGGCGAAGCAGTGAAGAAGAAGGGGTTCGATTTGGGATTCCGAGCAACAGCCGTTCCAATCGATTTGGATTTGGAGACCATCCCGCCATTGCTCAGGAAGGCGAGGGAGCTGTTCGACTTGCCGGAAGCACCTGGAGGCAAGGACGGGTGCAAGGATTGCGAACTGCTCGCCCGGCTTCTGCAGGTTGCAGGTCGGAGAACTGTCACCACCTGAAGAGGAGAAAGGGCCTAGTTCCCGAAGCCCGAGGGGACCCACCTCCATAAGGGATCCCTTATGGAACCTTCTGGGGAGGGGGTCTCAGGAAAGCCAGGAGATCATCTCTGAGCTGCATCCAATTGTCTTCGTTTGCTACCTCTAGCTTGGGCAGGATGTATCCCCTCATCACAAGCAAATCGAACTCGTCCTCCGAGATAACATTCTTTCTCGCGAGCATCTTGGCGAGGTCGTCAACTCGAATGCAGTGAGCATAGGCTTCCTTGGGCAGTGCCCTGGCGTCCTTCTCCGTTCTCTCTTCGTCTGTCGTGTCATTCATTCTGATTTCCTATCTGTTGAATCCGCTGTTCTTGAGCGGTCGCCTTGGCACTGAGCAGATGGCTGAGTGATTTGAAGTACGCCCGGTCACAAGTCAGCGCCGCTCGCTCTGTTTGTAACTGTCGAATCCTGCGAGTCCACCGAGTTGACTGCAGCGAAGCCCCAATCATCGCTCCTAACAACATGGCCATGGCAATTGAGATAGTGTCAGTCATGACAGAGCTTCTCGCCTCCTCCCCAAAGAATTCCACAAACAACGGGTTCTGGGATACCTGCTGGAACGTGGTTTGCGGAATAGCCCCGTCCGCCTTTCTTGCCGACAGGGGATTTCGGAGTATCCCTTCTACACCACCGCCCCATTCGCGAGCGCCGATTCGAAGGCCCGGTCAACATACGCACTGCTGATTGTCAGGTAGACCATTGTGTTCTGGATGTTTCTGTGCCCCAGGCGCTGCTGGATGACTTGGATGGGAACTCCGCTGTTCGCCAGATGCGTTCCGAGACTATGCTTGAGGATGTGAGGGTGCCTCTTCTGCTCAGGCAATCCTGCTTCCTCTGTCAGCCCCTGAAAGATGCGGAAGAACTGACTGCGGCTGACGGGCGTTCCCTTGCGGGAGACGAACAGGTGGGGGTCGGCGTTCTTTGGGCGTTGTCTCAACCAGCCTTTGATCGCTTTCACCTCGTCTTGAGCGAGTTGTTGCCAGTTAGAGATGCTCCCTTTACCCCTGACACAGCGGATGTTTCCCGCCTCCAGATCGATGTTTTCTGTCGTAATGTTGCATAACTCATGCGCCCTCAAACCATGGCGATAGGCGAGGAGGATCATGCAGTAGTCTCGTGGACTCTGCCGTTTCGCCTTGTCCAGCAGGGCTCTCAGCTCGTTGTGAGTCAGGAATTGGATGGTCTCTTGGCGCTTGCTCATATCGGGAGCCTCCAATCGAATGCAACGAATCAGTTGAACTGTTGCATCACATTGCGCCGTGGACGGAGGGGTGTCGTCAAGGCCCTTCGGACTCCGCATAGCAGCTGGGCGTCTCAGCGAAGGTAGGAGTCAGAGCTTCGGCGGCTGCACCTGGCTAGTCCGCCCCCCCAACAAGCAGATGAATGCGGGCTGCCTCGTCCGCACCATGCCCGGCCAACTCGATTTTGCCGCTCTGCCCCTTAAGCAAGTCGGGGAACGAAGCCTTTCCCCGTCCAAGGACGACTCCGGATGAAGACAAACTCTCGAACTCAACGGCAACGGTGGTGGGGTGCCCACCCATTGTCTTCCACCCATGGAATGTCATGGTTCCGGAGTAGCCCCAAGGTTCCTTCTCCCAGTTCCCGAAAGAGAAGCATCCAGTCAGATCTCTGATGTACGGTTCTGCATACTCCACTGATATGGAAGCCGAACCCCCTCCGAGAACCTGTGTTCCGCTCTTCATCTTTGCAGCGAGAGACAGCGCGACGACCACAACCGCCGCCCCTCCAAGAATAGACAGAACGAACCGAAGAGGCGGAGGGCGACCCATGAACTTCGAGACAGCCCAAATAGTAAGAGGCATTGCCAGCGCGGCAAAGATGGTGGCCATTACGATCCGGCCAATTACGGACATTTCCGTCAAGACGGCGCAGACCACCATCAACAACCAGAGCGGACTTGAGAGAAGTAGCAGCAAGATTCCCTCACCAAGGTGTCTGGCAGCCTGATCCGCACCCTCTGGTACTATCACTGAGCCGCCGCAGGTCAGGCACTGTACTGTTTCGCCTGGGCAGGAGAACCCCTGTAGAGATGTGCCGCAATGAGGGCAGGCAAAAGACACCTGCTTTCGGCTAGGCGGTGAATTCTGGGCGGGGATAGGAGTGGAGAGTTGTTCCGCAGCAGCCTGGGCTTTCTTGATCGTGAGCAGTCTCTCCTTCTCCCTCACCTCCTGCAACTTTGCTGTCTTTGCCACTAGACACGAAAGGCAGAGCGCCCCGCTGGTTTCGACGACAGCGCCACACTGCGGGCACGTGTTAGAGGCGTTAGGCGCGGGATCAGCAACGACCGGAGTACTGTTCGGTACTGTGATTGGGATGCCGCAATTGACGCACTTGATGGTGCTTCCCGCGCCACGGTCGTCGATTACGTGGCTCTTTCTACATGCAGGACACTCGAAGTATATGTCTTCCACTCAGACGCCTCACTATCTATCCAGGACGTCGGATCTACTCCTGATACACCACGAACTTGTCGAGACTTCGATCGTATCTGTACGTCCAATTTCCCATCTGGAAATTCCCTGAGTAGTTGCCTGGTCCGCTATTGATTGCGAATTCCTTTAAAGCCTCAACGTTGTATTGTTGCTGCGTATTCAGATCGTGCGCCTTCTGCGAGGCTTCCTCTACCGTCTCGAATGCCCCGCCGAATCTCCCATAGTGTTTGGCGAGATACTGGTTTTCTTCTACCGTGCGCATGCCATTGCGTGAGCGACCTTCCGTAACCTGCCAACGGGGTGGTGTTGTTGTGGCGGGCGAGATATTCGACCCCCGAGCCAGGGCCGTCGCATCGGCGCGATAGGCCTTCAAGACATTTCTTGCGAACTCGTTGCTTTGAGCTGCGGCTTTCCGGTACCAGTAGAGGGATGCGTCGATGTTCTTGCCGACTCCAAGACCCTCCGCATACATCTTGCCCAACGTAATCTGGGCCTCGTCTTCGCCTTGTTCGGCGGCGAGCCGGTAGAGTTCGGCAGCCCTCTCGTAACTTCGTGGGACGCCCACACCGTCATAATACAGCGCTGCCAACCCCATCTGTCCCAACGGCCAGCCCTGATCTGCTGCTTTCTGGTACCAGTAGAGCGCCTGCTTGGGATCTCTGGGCACGTCGTCACCGATCAAGTACATGTAGGCAAGGGCGCAACGAGCTCTTGGCTCCCCCTGCTTGGCCGCCTTGAGGAACCACTGCCGCCCGGTGGTCTTGTCTACCTTACTGCCCTTTCCTGTGCAGTACATCAGTCCGGCGTTGAATTGCGCGTCGGAATGTCCTTGGGCTGCGGCCTTCAGGATCCATTTCAGGCCTTCACGTTCGTCTCTCGCCCTGTAGTCTCCCAACGCATAGGCGAGTCCCAACTCGAACTGCGCATCCGGGAATCCGGCTCGGGCAGCGTTCTCTATGCATGTGAATCCCAGTTCCTCGTTCAGCGGCAGCAACACGCCCTCCAGCATCATTGAGCCTATAGTGTACAGGGCTTCGCGGTCCCCTTGGAGGGCAGAGTGCCAATCGTTCGAAAGCGCGGCCACGTAAGCGTGGAGATAGCCATTCGAGGTCTGGCTTGGTAGCGCCCACGCTTCCTGTGCCGACATCGCCTGAGCACCACGATGATTGCTGGTGACTCCAACTTGGCCGCGAAGACTGGGATCTAGGCGAAAGCGCGTGGTTGGATCGAATTCATTCCAAGGAAACCCGAACTCCCCCTCTCCATGCTTCAGGAAGAAGAAGTCCTCGTCAACTCGGGTTAGCCTCCCTCGCAACACCCGTGAGGTAATCTCGTTTGTAACAGTAACGACAGAACCCGCACGTAGGAACGGCTGACGGGAGATAATATGAGCGAGCCTGATTTGGTACTCAAGGAAGAGACGCTCGGGATCGATGTCCTTCAATGACAAGGATCTGGCGGAAGCGGCGGGTGAAGCGACAGGGCTGCTTACGAGGGAGCGCAAAGGCGCGTGCAGCTGCTGTTCTTCCATCACCTGTTGGGAGGGAGCATCTACTGGCCGGGTGTGTGAAAGGGATGAGGCAGGAGAGGAAGGCGACGCGGTTGTCGATTCCTTCTGCTTCGGCAGGTACGTCCACAGCAGATAGACCACGCCAGCTACGGCCAGCAGGACCACTGTAATGCGCAGGTTCATGATCACGACCCACGCAAGGAAGACAACACCTGCGACGATGCCAAAGATCATGGCATAGGACCATAGCCCATGATCACCCGTGAAATGCCAGACAACCAGCGACAGCACGGCCACCATCGCCAGAAACATCCAGAGTGATATTCCATCTCTGTTCACCAGACACCGGGAGCCCTCTCTCTGGAGTGTTGGGCAGCGATTCGCTGACTGCTTCAGTCCACCACGCTCTGCCCGAATCTACCGCCCTTAACTTGCTCCGAAATCAGAGCAATTACACTTCCTGTGTGCTCTATCGTCAAGTTCCGATATCGGAGCACCATGCCCTCGAATGTTGTCGGCGCACAGGTCAGGAAGATCAGGGATGCTCACGGCTGGTCGCAGGAAATGCTGGCAGCCCGATGCAATCGCTATGGCTGGGATGTGAGCCGAGGAACCGTCGCCAAACTGGAAGCCAAAATCCGCTGCGTCAATGATGAGGAACTCCGGATACTCGCCAGGGCGCTCAAGGTGTCCGTGGACGACCTCTACCCAGAATCCGGGCGGGGGCGATAGTGTTCACTGATTTCCGTCGTTGTTGATTCCTTCGCACTAAGCCCTTATCTGGGGTCTGTGACTGAGCAGACCCCAGAACCAGCCTTCGTTATGGGCGACGGCGACCGCTTCCACGCGATCCTTGTCTCCGACTCAGTCCGGTATGACGCAGAACCTGGCGTGGAGACCGTCCTGACCTTCTTCATCATCCGGCACGGACATGGCTTCTCAATTCATCATGTCCTGAAGACGTTCAGAGAGGACAAGTGCATCAGCCGCCTGGTTCAAACCAAAAAGGGCATTTCCCAGGAGAAGGTTGAATCGGAATCCACTGCCATCCGCGAGGTCTTCAGTCATGCGGTGGAGGCGAAGTCAGGCGTGAAACTCCGCTGGCATGAATTGAACTTGAGACTGGTGGAGAGCAGCGAAGAGCAAGTCCGCCTCATCAAAGCCTGGGGGCGAGTCAACGTATGGACAGAGTGAAGAACATCGTTGGCGGCAAAGTAAGACGCCGCAGGCAGAAGTTGATGCTGAGCCATGAAGAGCTCTCTCAACGATTGGCAGCCCTTGGAGTCATCATTTCCACCGTGAGAATCATGGCTATCGAGCGAAGGGAAGTCCCCGTCTATGACTCTGAAGTCGCTGCCCTTGCCGAAAGTCTGGAAGTTACTGTCCACTGGCTTGTAACGGGACGGGAGTTTCGGGAGCGGCAGCAGCAGGCAAGAGCGCAATAGACCTTCGCTTCTGACGCTCCTCTTCGAACCATCTCACCATCAGGTTCCTCAGCTGTCTGTCCACATGGGTGATTCCGACCTCGGAAATGCAGCGCCGATGTAGGTCTCTGCGCTTCCACCCCCGTCTGTGAGCCGTCCAACGAGTGCAACCAAATGGAAGGGCTCCAGGGAAAGGCATCCAGCGCAGCATGGGAGAACTCATCGCCCAATCCCACAGCGCTGTCGGTAGGAAAGGACATCTCGCAGGGCTCTTCAGGTTCAAGATGCGCTGGGCGGAATGCTCGGGCATCAGATGAGCATAGAGAGCGGCGAAGAACGGCGACACGGCTAGCCACGAACGCCCTCCAAACGCCCCACGTGCCTCGAAGGCAATCGTGCGGTCATCTAGTAGCCCCCGAATTTCAGGAAGGTCAGGAAGCCAAAGCCAGTCTTCCCCCGCGACCCTCTTCAGGACTCCTCCTGCGAATAACCCGGCAAGAACCGAATCGCTGCTGGGGTCATCAGATGGGAGATGGGAGAGCGGACATCTTCGCAATCGGCGGACTCCATTCCTGCCCGTCTTCCGTTCCATTCGATTGGGATGAGGCAGTTCTTCTAGATCCCTGATTAGCTCCTGATGCGTCCTTGCCCAGATATCCCAAGACCTGCCAGCCCCTCGCCTCAGAGCCCCAGACAGACGTAGCCCATGCCAGAAATCGGGGTTCCAGACTCCTAATCTGTCCCGCATTCCCAACCCGCCTTCTCGGATGCGCTGGTAGATGCCACTGACTCCGCCCCTTAGCTGTATCTGCCGATGACTGGGGAGCAGGATGCGGTCTGCTGGCAGGAACTCCCTCAACACGCCTTGGAAGAGATGCGCTTTGTCGGTCTTGAGGACAAAAGCCATGGCGCAAGCAGTGATGATTTCCGCTCGCTCGATATCCCGTTGAGGTGGGCGCGGCTCTGGAGACGGAGCGCAGTACTTGGCGAGCAGTTCCTGACGAATTTTCTGAAGAATCCCCATGCACAGGTGTTCCCCAGGATGCACCTCGAAACCTTCGCCGCCACTGAACTGCCTTTCTTGAGCAGTGGAAGAGAGGATCTGCGCGGATCCTTGGAAAACGACCAGCAGAGGACTCTTGGATGGCTGCGAATCTCAACGAATCGGACGAGTGGAAACAACGCGAACCTGTTCTGGGAGCCCAGGAGTGTTGCACCTCACATTGACCCTGATGCACGTCAGCTGTACGTGTGTGCGCCATGGACTCGAAGCAGAAGAACAGATTGATGGGGCTGGTCGATCTGGCCGCTGTGATTGCCAGAGAGAACCTGCTCCAGCATGCACGGGAGATTCTCGTCGAGTGCGCCCATCTTGCTTCAGGCAGCAGGCGGGGTGATGGTGGCGCGTCCGTATTCCTGATGGCATTGATGCGCTGTTGCCAACGGGACCAGATTCGCTTTGTCGCGCACCTGTTTGACGAGTTCCTGCCGACAGAAGGACAGCAGCGCATGTCCGATCTGATGGACGAGCGACTGCGAATGCACATCCGCTGCAAGGACGGAAAAGGGTTCCATCAAGCGCGGGTGCAGGCAGTCCATCTGGCTAGGAGGGGTGTGCTGCCCACGGACTACCGTTTTCGTTTCAAGAAGAGGTAATGGTTCGCCGAAACGGGATGATGAG
This sequence comes from Verrucomicrobiota bacterium, assembly GCA_036821485.1. GTDB lineage: Bacteria > Verrucomicrobiota > Kiritimatiellia > CAIQIC01 > JAGNIJ01 > DAISJM01. The sequence continues at coordinate 12,484 of DAISJM010000010.1, forward strand.
ATTCGCGGAGACAACGAGGGATGGATATCTGCGGCGCAAATGGATTCTGGGCTCGTGGTCTGGTCCTTGGAGAGAGCACGTTTGCAGCACTTCTTGTGGCAGCCCCTTCGGCGGGCGATTCATTGGATACGATGCCATGCCGAATGATGCGTGACTCAGGTTGCAACTAACAAAATCGCATCCTGCTATGTCAGCCATGGCCAATTGAGCCCCCATCAAATCAGATCCTTCGAATGAGGCCCCAGCCACCATGGAGAATCTGCACTCCTGCAAACAGCTGTGCCGGAAGCACCCTCCAGTACAGTCTGCCATGCTGAGGTCGATTCCGGGGAGGTGACGCCCTGACAGGTCAATGTTGGAGAAATCCAAGTTGAACCCAACCACCGGTTGTTGCTCGCCCTCCAGCCAGACAGCGTCAATCAACTGGTGCGTTTTCATCCAACCTAACCATGAATTCCAGGCGTCGACCCCTCCGACTTCGAGCAGGTGCAGAAGCAAATCACTCCGAAACGTGACCTGCAGGAAAGTGGATTCCCTACGATGGGTTAGGGATTCTGGCATTCCTCGCGACCTCATTCGATCACGAGCGTGATATGGTCGTTCTCTCGCTTCACCGAGAATCCTTCGCGACAGCTTCTATGCCTCGGCCCGGTACTGCCGCCTTCCTTCGCGGACAGAAGAACCGCCAGATCGTATCCAGCATGCTTCTCGTCCTTGCCCGTCAACTCCGCCAGCAACTTCACCGCCTCGTCCCTGCGAATGCCAGATTTCCTTGAGGCGAGAATATCGAATGCGGTCGCATACGATGATCCCGGCCGGAACGGATTCTTCTCGTGACGGGGGTGCTTGCCAGCCGTTGCCTTCCCAGAGGCCTCGGCCCGCTTCCTGGTCGATTTCTTCTTGGCTATCTCATGTTTTACCCCTGCGCTTCTCGTCTTCGTAGTCACGCTGTACCTCCTGTTCTTGCTGCTGTCATGAGAACCCAGTAGTGCCGGTTGGCCAATCCGTCAGAGGTCTGTAGTTGGAAGTCTCGGCTTCATCCTACAGACGCCATTTCCTTCGCAGTTGAATTGTCCGTTTCCAGCACAATGGATCTGAACTGACGCAAGATGTCAGGGTGGTGTTCCTCAAGATAGGCGAGCAACTTCGGCGTTGTGACGATCTTCCTGACGTAGAAGCTCAGCTTAAGGAGATCCGTCGAGTACTGCCGGTACAGCTTGACGTAGAAACTGTGCTGCTTCTCTGCGTCTTCCAGCCTTGTGACCAGTTCGTTCTTTCTCGCAGTGTCTTCACTCCACGTCTTGCGCTGTCTTCTCTTGGGATTTCGGAGTTCAAAAGGCGTCCGGACAACCAGCCCGCGGACAAAGGTGGGGGAGAAGTCGTTGACGAACCGCATCTCCTTCAAGATCTCCAACTGACGACTGGGCAGAACATAGGCTATTTCACGTGCTGTCGTTCTGCCGATTTCGTTATCCTCAAAGGCTCTTACGATCTCCGGATGCAGGTCGTGCAACAGAGTGGGCGCAAGGCGATAGCGGATCGACTGGAGCCCAAACACATGCGCGATCGTTGACTCGTCAATCGCCTCGAGCGACTTGCGCAGCATCTTCATTTCCTGATACGGCGACAGCCGATTGACCATCTTGTTAAACGTATAGGCTTCCTTGTTGCGATAGATGAGGCAGGGCACCTCGCGGACGCCCAGCTGCTCGCATGCCTTGAATCTCAGGAAACCGTCCAGGATGGTATAGCCATCCTGTTCCTCAAAGACGCTGAGCGGTTCGATCAGCCCTACTGATTGAATGCTGGTCAGAATCTTCCGGAAGCCCTTATTGGTTTCTAGGTTGATGTTCCGTTGCCTGAGGGGACGAAGAGCGGCAATCGGGATATCCTTGCCTTCGATCTGCAGCTTCTTCCTCATGTCTTTGGCTCCTCCGGTTGCGGCGGGTCGATCTCGCGGGGCACGGAGTAGTCGCCATGCAGTGCGGGCTGGTCTGCCAGTGCCGCTTCCTTCAGAAGCCCCTGGAACTCGCTGTCCCTGCGGAGTGACTCCAGCCCGATAAGCAACGAGAGGAGCCTGTTCTCCCTAAGCGAAGCCTCCCGAACGAAATCCTCCTTCTCCTTGGTGGCTCTGGCGATGTCCCGCTTAAGTTCCTTGAGGCTGTAGTTCTCCAGTACCGTCGCTGCTCCATTCTTCTGACGACATGGGGTCTTTCCCCGATTGGATCGCAATTCGACGACCCGGCGAACTTTGGCTATGTTGGCGCTGCTGACAATGCCGTTGTCGAAGGCATCCATCAGGACATGCTGGATGCTTGAGTCGTTGGACTTCGCCACCATTCTCGCAAACGTCATTGAGAACAACCCCTGCATCACCCCATTGATCAGTCGTTCCTCGCCCTGTTCGACCAGTTGAATACAGTCGCTGACATAGGAAGCCTGCTTGCCGGTGATCTCCGCGATCTTGGCGAAGCTGATTCCGCCGTCGTGCATCCGCTTCAATTCATATGCAAACCACATCGAGCCCGGAGGGACTCTGGCGATGTTCTCCACAAGCGAGTACAGAAGGGCGGTCTTGTCATCACAATCGATCACCTCGCTTGGGATCTCTGTTCGCCCGAGCTGCCTGCAAGCCAAGTAGCGACCTTCACCGCAAATGAGTTGGTACTTGCCCGTCTTCTCAAGTCGTCTGGCGTTCACGACCACGGGCTTGAGCAACCCGACCTCCTTGATACTTCGGACGTTCTCCTCGAATTGGGTCTTGTCCCTGTTTCTGGAGTTAAGGACTTCGATCTGGTCAACAGGGATGAGTTCATATCGTCGTTCGGACATGGGGATGATCTGGGTGCTATTCATGGTGGTCACTCCGAAGAAGATCCTGAATCAGATCGGTTAGAGAATGGGCGTAGATCGCCAGCTTGTCTTGGTCGCTGCTTGCAATGCGGATGTGATGACCATTGAGGAGCAGTCTGGGAAAAAGTAAGTACCCAAGCACCTCGAATGCATCGGCGCACGACAGCGGAACTCCTATAGTGAGGTCAACTTCTTGCCTCATGTCTGGCCGGAATGGCCAGTAGACTTCGTAGCCGCAGGGCACCGGGACAATGGGCTGGATGGCGACGCTCATGTAATTACAGAGCACCAGAAAATCACCGAAGTCCTGAACGTCAGATGACAGGCTTCGCAGCTGATCGCCGATCTGCTTTCTTCTGAGGTCTATGGCCTCCTGATGCAGAGCCTGATAGGCACCATCCAGAGAACGGAAGCGTTGTCTGTATGTAAAAGGGGAGACCATGTCCGATTGCGCAGAGACTACCCGGCTGTTGATGGCTCCATACCGCTCGAAGATCACCCGTAACCTCTGCAACATGTCCTCGGCAGAGTACCGCCTTCGACGTGCATTCTCTTCGGCTTCCAGAATCTCCTGAGCATGTCGGAACAACTCGACTTCAACGACCGGGTCAAACGCATCCTCGGTTCGTATCCACTCGTCTTTGGGGTTCCTCCGGGTGGGGGATTTGAGGCGTTGCGTCGTCTTGTTGTAGACGAGCGTCCCCGCGTACGCTTCGTTCCTGAGAATTGAGGAGACCTGACTGCCCGACCATTGGCTTTTTCCGGGCGAGAGAATGCCTGCCTGATTCAGAGCGGCAGCTATCTCGTCCGGCGTTCTGCGATCTACGGCGTAGGCCGTGAAGATGCGCCTGACAACGTCCACTTCCTCCGGTGCGCCAGGTGTCAGGGTGACCCGCTGGTTCTGAATGCTCTTTCTCTGCCCTCGATTGAGCACCTGGACTGGCCTTTTCTGCTCATCCAGCAGCAGTCTCTGGAACCCATAGGGAGGTGGACCGCCTGCCCTGAAGCCCTGTTGGATGACCTTGACGCACCCCTTGAAGACCTTTGTGCTCAGTTCTCTGCTGTAGCTGGCGGCGCGATACCTCTCAATGCTGAGGTGCAAACCGTGAAGCAGGTCGTCATCTTTTGGAAACCCGATGGAAGTGAAAACAACCTGTTTGCCGTAGAGCCTGCACAAGCCCGTGTAGTAGGCAGACAAATCCGTATCCTGAAAGCGTCCCCAGCGACTGACATCAAGGACAAGGACGTAGGTGAAGTCTTCTGCGCCACCCTCAACATAGTCGTGGATCATCTGGTTGAAGCCATCTCGGCCCTCCGCCGAGAGGCCCGATTTGCCGCGATCCTCGAACTCTTTCAGGATCTCGATGTGGTGGTCGGCTGCGAACTTGCGGACTTGGTCTTGCTGGATTTCTACGCTGTTCTCCTGCCGATCCTGGGCTGAATGCCGGTAGTACGCGACCGCACGTCTTTCGTGAGTGGGCTTCCGACCGAACCAAGCTGGCGGTTCTTGTGCCATTGTTTCTGCAGTCCTCTGATCATCACTGGGCCCGACGTGTGTTCCGGGGCCAAGTGTAAAAGTGAAGAAACGCGCCGTGCTTGAAGAGATGACTGGCGAGATGGGCGAGAAGCGATGCTAGGAAGCCTAGCCGAGGCAGCCGACGAGGCACTGCAAAGGAATCAGTTGAAACACAGGGCGACGGATTGTGGGCGGGGATCTGGCGAAAGGGCAAGGTGTCTTGGTGGGAGTTCGCTGTGGTGCAGGCGACGCCGACAGAATGGATCTCCGCGCTGAACTGGTCCCATCATCTGGTCGTCGGGACAAATGTTTGGTGTCCATGATGTCGGGTTGCAAGGGGCTGGGTGATATGCTAGTTCCGCAAACAAGGTATGAGTTCCACCAAGAGCCACATTGTGAAACAGTCCGAACTGCAACGGTTCTTCTCCGACATTGATTCCCAAATGCGACTGAAGGAGACGCGTCTGGGGTTCAGATTACGTGGCCGGACGACGGGCCAGAAGGAACTGGAACAATTCTTTGCTGCTGTAACGTCTCGCGTGAGAGCGGAAGAGAAGAAACAGCGTCGTATCGACAAGCGACTGGCGACGGGATTCAACGTCTTTGACCTGATCGAGCCGGACGAGAACAAACTGTCGGATATTCTGGCGACTTTGCTCGATCCAAATGGTGACCACGGGCAAGGCGGTCTATTTCTACAGTTGCTTCTTGAGAGGCTGGGGTTAGACACAGATCCAAGACTCACGAGACATGCCACGGTTCAGCGCGAAGCTCCCACCTATGGAATCCTGAAACACCGCCGCCGCATGGACGTGCTTGTAGAGGCGGGTGCGATGCTCGCAATTGAGAACAAGGTGGATTCATCGGAGCAAGCCGATCAGGTGAAGGATTACCTTGAACACTTGAGCAGGTGCGCACAAGGCCACCATAAGAGGAGCATCCTGATTTACCTGACCCCCCATGGACGATCGCCAGACTCTCTTAGTCGTGAGGAATTCGACGAGGCAGAGTCAGTCGGCAGGTTGCGATGCTGGAGCTATCAGGTAGAACTCCGCGAGTGGCTGGAAGCCTGCCGAGAAGGATGCGCGGCGCAGAAGATCCAGGGCTTCCTCACGGATTTCATCACCTACATCGAGTCCAAGCTTAAACGAGAGCCCGAAATTGCCGATCAGGGAGATGCCAATGAAGACTGACCCCATTCAGCACTACATCCTGAAGAACGAATATAACCTTAACATCGCCAGCACCGTTGCTGATGCGTGGATTGAGGCGAGAGGGAAACTGGTTGCCGGGTTCCTCGACCGACTTGATTCCCGGTTGAAGAAGAAACTCAAGGGATGGCGGTCTGAGTTATATGGAGGTAGTTTCTTCGTGGATGCATATCCTGGCTTCTATGTCTCGAAGCCAACTTGGAAACATCATTCGATCGGATTCCAGTGTGGAGAACACGGCGACAGGATGACCATTGGTATAGCACGGGACACTGCCGACAGCCGGAAACTACCGCGCTACGCGCCGCTGTTGACTGCGGTGCAAAGCATCCTCCCCGCTGCCAGATCTCAGGCGTGGTGGGAGGCGCGGGCAGCCATGCGTTCTCCCGCACCCGACTGGCGCAAGCCGGACGTGCTTTGGCGCATGCACACGGACAACGAGTTCGTTAAGGATGTAGCGGAGCAACTCCTGGAAATCGCGAGAGTCGGCGAGCCGATTCTTGATCGGTTGTATCGCAGGAAATAGGCGTAGGTGTCACTCCGCAAACCGTCCGGCTTCAAGGGGCGAAGTCAGGGGATCAGGGGATCAACCGAACCACTTCCTGGCGATCGACAATAGCCCCTGACGAGATCAGTTTCCCCGTGACCTCATCTAGCTTGTCCCAACACGAACTTTTCGTATTCGGAGTGCCCACCGCCAAGACAGCCCTGACTTTCTGGAATCCTTTAGTAGGCAGGATCTCCAACGCAGACTCTGGAAGTAACCGAAGCTGAATCTTCTGTCTCGCCAGCCGCAGAATGTCGGAGGACACATCCTTCATGACCAGTTCAAATGCATCACGATATGCCCCTACCTGCAACGGTCCCCAGTAAACGCCCTTTGCACTGCCTCCGTATTTCAGTTCCACGGCGATAAGGTTGCCGTTGCGGTCCAGAGCCAAAATGTCGAGTTCATCACCCAGCCCTTTCCCGATTCTTCCCCACTTCTCTACGTCGCTTCTCTGCAAGTCATTCTGGATCTTCTCGTACTTACCCAGAACCTGCTCATAGAACTCTTTCTTCTCCGCTTTTCCATCGAATCCAATGACGCACTCCCGGTCAACAACTAGCCAGGGGGAACTTGGAGTCCATTCTAGCCCATGTTCAATGCAGAGCCTGTTCTGCCACCAACCCTCTTTGTGATTCGCGTAGTAGCGAGCGTTCGCTGATGAAGCTGCGGCTTTCAGATACTCCTTAAACGACCGCCTAGCCTGATCGCCCCGGGGCGTCGTTAGTGTCTGCTTGAAGGCATCATATTGCCGTTTGGAGCCCTCGTGCTCCGTGTAGGTGGGGGCTGCACTTGCTTTGGCTCGAATGCCGCTCCCCGTCTTCTTCAGATCAAGACGAAGCAGTCTCGTTGTCCCGTGATAGTACATGAGCGAGTTGTCCTCACGGAGCTGGATGTCGATGGAGTACCGATCGCCGCCAAGTTCATTGATGTCAGAAATGAGCCAGTGGAAGTCCTGCCCAGGCATCAGCAATGCCGCTATTTCCTCATCTAAAGCTCTCTTGTATCTGGCGCTCAAGTCAGCTTACCTCCCACCATTCACCGTCATTATGTGCTTCTACATTGGGGAAGAGCTCTGGGTAACGCTCGGGCATGAAACTATGAATCGGGATCACTTTCCGGGGAGCCAAAGCCGACACGAGCACCTTGAGATCCGCCACAGAAGCATGCCCGGAGGTGTGGATGCTCTGTTTCACGATGCTGTGCTTCGCCATCCATTCCTTGAGAGTGTCGTATGAGCCCTGTTCCCAGTAGCCCTCCCATTGTGAATATATGTAGGCAGCCCCTTCCAGACAGTGACCTCGTTCCAAGTCGAACCGATGGAGGGGGCGAAACAGCAAGGTGGATTGCCTTGGTGCTTCCTGAAGATGCTCGATGAATATGCGGTTCGATGCATGCCGTTTGAGCAGATCGAACCAAGCATTGTTCTTAATCTGAACTCGCTGGGCTTGCGGAATGAATAGGGCAACCTCCGGCCAGTCGGATTGGGGAATATTCTCATTGCCGGATGCCTCAAGAATAGCGGCGGTATAAAGGTCAATAACCAGCTTCCTGCCCGTCCGTTTGGAGGCTCGAAAGATGGATACAATACGGTCAATGTTCTGCCCCGAAGTGTGAACCATCGCCAACCCTGCCGTAGCTGAGAAAATCTGCACCAATTGATTTTCGATGTCGGCTTCCGTTGGGAATGCTTGGTCATCGCTGAGCCGTCCGAGCGACGAGCCCTCCAATAACAACGCGTCCACGTGCTTGGGTGGACTCATTACCAGGCGATTGAATACCGATGCCTTGCGGCCATGCGCTCTGAAATCACCGCTGTAGAAAATACGTTTCCTGCCACTCTCAACCAGAAGGGCATAGGCGTCATAGGCGGAGTGATCGACAAGAAAGGGCGTTATTCGAAAAGAGCCGATGTCGAAAGTGCGTTCTGATTCGTAATCCCATCCCGACGCGATGGCAGGGCGGTTGTCGGGCAAGAAAGGTGCGGCGGCGGCTAGTATCCTGCGGGCGGCGGTTCCCATGCCCACGGGGATGTTGGGTGAGACGTGAGCCAGCAATCCAAAGTGGTCAAGATGAGGATGGGAGATCAAAATGCCTAACAGGGAAGGATCGCTGCCATCCAATCCGGCGACCCTGGGCAGATACTTGCTGTCGTTCTCTTCCGCATCCAGTGGCAGCCCAATATCAATCAGTAAGCGCTGGCCACCACTTTCAACTTCAACGCAGCTTCCGCCTATTTGTTTGCTCCCACGATGAATGCATACCCGCATAAGGTGGTTCCATTTCTGACCCTGTCAAGTTACGCCCCGCTCATGAGCCTGAATCACCAAGCAGGGGGCAGATAGCAGGTTCAAATCGTCAGACCATGCAGCCCTCAGAAGCGCTGCGCCGATCAGGGAGAACACCTGCGTTTCGCTGACGACATTGGCCTTCTTCGGATTAGGCAGGGCTGAGTGGAAGGTCTGAACAGCAATCTCGGCATCTTCCACATGACTGCTTCCCTTTGCCTGCCCAGTAACGAAGGCTTCCCACAGGAACAGCCCGCTTTCTGCGTTGGCGAACGACGCCCAGTCCAAGAATGCCTGCGGTGGAGCATCTATCGCCAGGCGCACTTTTTGCAGTACCCATGTCGTTTGAGTGAGCCCTGTGGCGAGAACTCCTGAACCAGCTCCGGCTGACCATGCTTTCTTTTCTCCACTCCGCGCCTTGGTCAGGCTCATTGGGTCATCAGGCAATGGAACAAAGAGCGGGCACTCAAAACCAAGGGCGACTTTCCTTCTCTTCCGAAGTTCATCCGCGATTCTGACGGTGAAATCGGTGATGTCTGTGCCTGTGGCAACATCGCCATTTCCCATCTGTCCTGCCCACCCGAAATTGCCCTTCTTAACGGAGCCTATGTCGGCGCAGAACACGGAGATATCTATTGTCTTGGACGGCATGGGGCCATCCTAGCAAGCGGAGCGGAAGCTGGCGAGGGATTCGATTCACACGGAAGATACTGATGGCTATCGTCGTCGGTCTTCTGCGCCGCATGAAGGAGGAACCGCCAGTCGATTACATGACGATGAAAGAAGCCGCCAAGTACCTCAGAAGAAGCGCTGCATGGATGCTGCGACAGGCGGATATCCCGCATCGGAAGGGCAGACCCGACCTCTGCCTGCGTCGGGACTTGCATGATTGGTTCGAGAAGACAAAACATCAATTACGTCCATGAGCGGGCTTGGGCGAATCCTGTGTTTGGACTCTGCCCGTGCTCTTCCCCGTGACCATATGGTTATTGGGAACGCTCTGCTACGTGCAGCTATGTCGCGTTCGTTTCTTGCACAATCTCTTGGATCCTATATGATTGTGCTGGCTGCGAGCGCTGGATTTTCCGCTTCCTAATCCGGAGGTCGTGGGTTCAATTCCCGCCCGGGATACCAACTCTTGTTCGTGTCCTTGCAGAGAGCGGCGGTTGAACCGATCGTCCGAAGTCGAACGCCCTTCCGTCCTTCTCCATGAATATCCTTCCCCGCCGGACTTGCGGCATACGGCAAGGTTTGCCGTTTCATTGGCCTCGTCATGTTGCGCGGAGGCCGTATGCTCGGACGGGGCGGGTCGCCCCGGGAGAACCTTATGCCGATCAAGCCAGGCTTCGACAGCAACAAGTACCTTGAGGAACAGAGCGCGGCGATCCTCGAACGCGTCGGGCGGTTCAAGAAGCTCTACATAGAGTTCGGCGGGAAGCTCATCTTCGATTACCACGCGGCGCGTGTGCTGCCCGGGTTCGAGCCGAATGGCAAGGTCCAGTTGCTCCAGAAGTTGAAGGATCAGGCCGAGATTATCCTCTGCATCTATGCGGGCGACATTGAACGCAAGAAGATGCGCGCCGATTTCGGCATCACGTACGACGTCGACGCCATGAAACTGATCGACGATCTCCGCGACTGGGGGCTCAGCGTGTGTGCCGTCGTGCTGACGCGGTTCCAGGAGAACCAGCAGGGTGCGATCAGTTTTCGCAACAAGCTCGAACGTCGCGGTGTTCGCGTCTACACGCACAAGCACACGCGCGGCTACCCCTCTGATGTCGATCTCATCTGCAGCGGTGAAGGCTACGGTGCCAATCCGTACGTGGAAACGACGAAACCCCTCGTCGTCATCACAGGCCCCGGCCCCGGCAGCGGCAAGCTCGCCACGTGCCTCTGTCAGCTTTATCACGAACATCAGCGGGGCCTGCACGCCGGCTACGCGAAGTTCGAGACGTTCCCGATCTGGAATCTGCCGCTCAAACATCCGGTCAATGTCGCCTATGAAGCCGCCACGGCTGATATCCGCGACTTCAACATCATCGACCCGTTCCACCTCGAGGCCTACGGCAAGACGGCGATCAACTACAACCGCGACGTTGATGCCTTCCCGCTGCTGCGGCGAATTCTTGGCCGGCTCATGGGCAAGGACATCTACCGCTCGCCGACAGACATGGGCGTGAACCGGGCGGGGTTTGCGATCGTGGACGACGCGGCGGTTCAGGAGGCGGCCAAGCAGGAGGTGATCCGCCGCTACTTCCGCTACTCGTGCGAATACGCCATGGGATTGGCGGATCAGGAAACGGTTGAGCGCGTGGGGCGGTTGCTTGACGAGTTGGGCGTGAAGCCGGAGGACCGATGCGTAGTCGAGCCTGCGAGACGCGCGGCCGACGAGGCAAGAGAAACGGGCAAGGGTCGCCACGGCATTTACTGCGGCGCATCGCTGGAACTCAAGGACGGCACGATGATCACCGGCAAGAATTCTCCGCTGCTGCACGCGGCGTCGAGCCTGATCCTGAACGCCATCAAGCAACTTGCGGAAATCCCCGACAAGATTCACCTGCTGCCGCCGGCGATCACGCAGTCCATTGCCACGCTGAAGCAGGACATTCTGAACAAGAAGGATACCAACCTGGACGTAGAGGAGATGCTCATCGCGCTGAGCATCAGCGCGATGACGAACCCGGCGGCCCAGCTATCCATGGAAAAACTCAAGGACCTGCAGGGCTGTGAGTTGCATCTTACGCACATGCCTACGTCGGGCGATGAGGCGGGGCTGCGGCGGCTGGGCGTGAACCTGACCAGCGATGCGAAATTTGCGACGAAAGACCTTTTTGCTGGATAGAGGGAAGAAGGAATGGTTGATGGTTCATGGTTTCGCGTCGCCGCGGATGGGGAGGATGCGAAAAGGGTTGAGACCCGGGGAGAAGAGGGAAGATCAAGCATGAGTAAGAACGGGGTCTGAACCCTGAACCCCTCCAACCTAGGCTTTTCCCGGGTCGAGTTGCAGGCGGATGGATTTGATTCGATCGGCGCCGAATCGCTTCTGAAGATTTTCGAGCAACTGCTTCTGGCCGTAGCGGCTCAGTTCGCTCAGCCACGCCGGGTGGGAGACGTAAATGGAGAGCACCTTGTGATCGAGTTGGCCCGGCCGGGTCTGGCGCGAGAGCTGTTCGCCGACAAGCGCGGGCCATTCGTTGAGGAGTGCTTGATGCCAGACACGTTCCTCCAATCCGAGTTGACGGAGCAGGGAGGGAAGAACATCGCCAACGGGGGAAGCGGGCGGGTCGGCGCTGGGCGGCATCTTGCTGAGGATGTGGTGCCGTTCGCGCTGAACTTCCCACGAGCCATGATTAAACTTGCGGCGTTTGACCACGCGGACAGCATAATCGCGTGCCTGTCGGAAAAACAGTCCAAACGATACGTCAATGATTCGGCGAACCCGGCAGGAAAGACAGAAGAAACTCAACCAGCGGCTTGGTCTTGCAGGTCTTTACGACCATAGCGGATCATCCAGTCCACGGCGGCTCGATCCCAGCCGATATCGTGACCCGCTTTCTCGCTCTCATACCACTTGTGGAGAAGGATCTCGCTCTTCATGGTCTCCCATTGACGGAAGAGCAGAGTATTCCTTAGCCAACAAGCGTCGACATCACCACGCTCAGAGTTATGTAGATGCTTTTGCATACAACCTATTCCATCCACAGCACCCCTGTGCTGCCTAGTAGTATACCCGCAGAATCGTGATTGTATAGCCCGGATTGGGAGCGTGCCCATTCGGCGGTATGGCGAGCGGTGCGCGGCCAAGAAAAACGCTTAACTCCGTGTAATTATGTGGATTTGCGCCGGAGGGCCGGATGACGGGCATGAAACGGTGTTTCGAGGTCCGTGGGATTGTTCCCCAGCCCTTGAAATTGCCGGCCGGAGGGGTATCCTAGTGGTAGAGAGAGGCGTAGCCGAGGGTTGAAGTCGCGAAGATCGGTTGCGGTTAGAGACGAACGGTCAGAGACGAAGTAGATTAATGGGCGCCTCTCTGGCGGCGGACCTCAAGTCCGCCGCCTCCTTTTTGTGTGGCCGCGACGGGTTGCTTTTCCCGGCCCCTTGACCTACAAATGCCCACACCATGACGCACACCCTTGATCTGAGCGGCACGTGGAAAGTTCGCTGGAGTGACGGGATCCGTGGCCGTCCGGAATACGCGAACCAGGAAGTCACCGATCCCGACCGTTACATCGACGCGCAGGTTCCCGGCGAGATTCATCTCGATGCATGGAAAGCGGGCTGGATTCCCGATCCCTATGTCGGCACGAACTGCCTTGCCTCGCGCTGGATCGAGGAATGTGTTTGGAGCTATCGCCGCCACTTCGTTGCGCCGCGCGCGGCGTTGAAGGGTCGCGCGTGGCTGGTGTTCGATGGCCTCGATCTCGCAGCGACGGTGTGTCTGAACGGTGTCGAGGTCGGCCGTCACAACAATTCATTTTATCCATGCCGGATCGACGTCACCGGAAAACTGCGTGCGGGCCGCAACCTGTTGTCCGTGCATGTGGAGTCGGGGCTTTTCTCCGTCGCTGACAAACCGGTGGCGGGCTACTCAACTTCGCTGGACGCTGCGTTGCACAAGCGGCACTGGCTGCGCAAGCCGCAATGCCAGTTCGGTTGGGACTGGTCGACGCGCTTCATCAATGTCGGTATTCACAAGCCGGTGCGGCTCGAATGGACGACCAGCGCGGTGCGGATGGATCAGACCGTGCCGCTGGCGGAAGTGTCGGCTGATTTCCAGCGCGGAACGGTGCGCGTGCGGCAGTTTGTTGAAGGGCTCGGGAAAAAGCCGGTGCGCGGAGTACTGACCGTGGAGGCGGCCGGCGTGCGGCGGCGTGCGGCGGTGGAGATCAAGCCGGGGCTGCACGCGTGCGAGGTCACACTGGACGTCAAGAACCCGCGGCTCTGGTGGCCGGTGGGGCATGGTCCGCAGAACCTCTATACGGTCAAGGTGACGCTGACGGTCGGCGGCTGGCCCGTGGGCACGCGGACAGCGCAAATCGGTTTCCGTCGCGTCCGAATCAACCAGGATCCGCATCCGGAAAACGGCAGCTACTTCAACTTTGAGATCAATGGCCGGAAGATATTCCTCAAGGGCGCGAACTTCGTTCCGGCGGACATGATCTTTGCGCGGATCGACCGCGCGCGGTACACAAAGTTGATCAGTCGGGCGCTTGAGGCGAACTTCAATTTCCTGCGCGTGTGGGGCGGCGGCCTCTACGAGGGCGACGACTTCTATGAGTTGTGCGACCGCGCGGGCATCCTCGTCTGGCAGGAATTCATCTTCGCTTGCGGCAAGTATCCGGTGACGGACGAGAACTTCTACAACGATGTGAAGCGCGAGGCGGTGTACAACATCCGCCGGCTGGCGTCGCATCCGAGCCTGATCGCCTGGTGCGGCAACAACGAGATGGAGCAGGGCAGTTGGGACTGGGGCTACGACCGCGGCGTGGTGTTCCCGGACTACGCGATGTTCCACCTGACCCTCCCGCGGCTGATGGCCGACGAGGACCCGACGCGCTACTATCAGCCGAGCTCACCGTTTTCGCCCGACCATCGCAACCCGAACCTGCCGGAGGTGGGCGACCAGCATCCGTGGTCGATCGGGTTCCAGAACGCCGATTTCCGCGACTATCGAAAGATGATCTGCCGCTTCCCGAACGAGGGCGGATTCCTTGCGCCGACGTCGCTGCCGACGGTGAAGGCGTGCCTGCCGGAGGGGCAGCAACATGTCGGCTCCTTTGCGTGGCAGGTGCACGACAACTCGGTGGATAGCTGGGGCGAGCCGAGCTACACGCACCGGATCATGACCATGTGGCTGGGCCGCGATATCCGGACGTTCAAGCTGGACGATCTCGTGTTTTGGGGCGGGTTGCTGCAGGGCGAGGCCTTGAGGGAGTACTGCGACAACTTCCGGCGGCGCATGTTCGACACGGGTGGTGCGGCGTTCTGGATGTTCAACGACTGCTGGCCGGCGACGCGGAGTTGGACAATCATCGATTATTACCTGCGGCGGACGCCGTCCTTCCATCCCGTGCGCCGTGCGATGGCGCCGGTGTATGTGGTTGTCGCCGACGAGGGCGAAACGGTCGGCGTATTCGGGATCAACGAGACGGGCAAAATGATCCGCGCGGAATTGCGCTACGGCATCTTCCGTTTTGCGGGCGGGATGGCAATGGATCGCGAGTTGGCCGTGGAGTTGCCGCCCAACGCGTCGGTGCGGCTGGCGTCGTTTCCAAAGTCGCAGTGGAAGCAGACGGATCGGACGGCGGCGTTTGCGATGCTGGAGCGCGGCGGGCGGCTGCTGGCGCGGAACCGGTTGATGCTTCCTTTCCTGAAGGACATGAAGTGGCCGCGCGCAAAGGTGCGCGTCCGGCTGTCGCGAGGTCGCGCGGTGTTTGAGAGCCCGACGTTTGCGTGGGGTGTCTGCATCGACCTCGACGGCGAGAAGCCGCTGCCCGACAACTTCTTCGATCTCTATCCCGGCGTTCCGTACTCCATCCCGTGGCGCGGCGCAAAGCCGCCCAAGGTGCTGAAGGTGGGGAACCTTGCGCAGAGAAGGTAGAACTCAGAACAAAGCACGCAGGAGGAGGATTCGGAGAGCCGTCCCTACCAAGGCGTCAGTTTGCAGCGCTACACGAGATGTCCTTGCACGAAGTCGTAGCTTTTCTTCAATGATTCGAATGGATTGCCGGGACAGGTGTCCTGCTCGACGAGGAACCACTGGCAGCCGGCGGCATCGGCGGCGGCGATGATGCCGGGCCAGTCAAGATTGCCGCTGCCGACTTCCGCAAAGACGACCTGGTTGCTATCGTTTACGGCGTAATCTTTCATGTGCAGATTCACAAGGCGGCCCTTCATCCGGCGGCACCACGCGGCGGGATCGCCTCCACCGAATTGGACCCAGTAGGTGTCGAGTTCGACCTTCACGAACGCCGCATCAGTTTCCGCGTAGATCATTTCCAGTACGGTCCGGTTGCCGACGCGGCGGAATTCCATGTGATGGTTGTGATAGCAGAACGCAATACCGGCATCGTGAAGCACGCGTCCGGTTGCGTTAAGTTGACGGGCGAATTCGCGCACGTCCTTTTCGCTGCCGAACGGCGGATTGGTGCCGGGCCAGGGATAGGCGGCGATGCGACAATTGAGAAGGCGCAGTTTTTCAATCACGCGCTGCGGCTCGCCGAGAAGCTGTTCGCCGGGTTCGTGCGACGCGCAACACGTCAGTCCCGCGTCCTTCAGCATCTGTGCGAGGTCCTCATTCTTCACCGGGCCGAGGCCGCTGAGTTGAACGGCGGTGTAGCCGATTTCGCGGACGCGGCGCAGCGTTGCGGCGATGTCGGCGGGCTTCTGCAGGTGATCACGGACGGTGTACAACTGACAGGCAACTTGGCCGAGTTTCATGAGGACTCTCCCTGTGATTTTTCCGGCGTGACGGACGGTGCTGAATCGAGCGTGGTGCGGATGGTGTGGGCCATCGCGGGGCCGATGCCCGGCACAGCGGCGATGGCCTCCTCGGACGCTTTGCGCAGCCGGGCCACAGAGCCGAAGTGCTGGAGGAGTGCCTCCTTCTTGCGGTCGCCCATGCCGCGGATTTCGTCCAGTACCGACTCGCGGATACGGCGGAGGCGGAGGCGGCGATGATAGGTCAACGCAAAGCGATGTGCCTCGTCGCGAATCTGGCGGAGGACCTTGAGCGCGTTCGATTCCAACGGAAGACGGATGACGGAAGACGGCAGCGTGCGAGAGGGTTCCCAGTGAATCTCCTCGAACTGCTTGGCCAGTCCGGCGGCGGGCAATGCGGTGAGGCCGAGGCGGTCGAGCTCGGCGCGCGCGGCGCGGAGTTGGGTGATGCCGCCGTCGACGAGAACGAGATCGGGCATGGGTGATTGCTCCGCGACATTGCGGCTGTAGCGGCGGCGGATGACCTCGGCCATCATGCCGGGATCATCGGAGCCGGCGATGGTTTTGATGCGGAAGAGGCGGTAGCGATTCTTGTGCGGAACACCGTCGACCGCGCAGACCATGCTGCCCACGGCATGGGTGCCGGAGATGTTGGAAATATCGTAGGCCTCGATGACCTTGGGCGGGTGGTCGAGATGGAGGACCTGGCGGAGTTCCTCGATGCCGGCGAGCGCCTCGGACTCCTTGACCTCCAGGGTCTTGCGCGCGCGGGTGCGTTCCTTGATGAGGCGCTGCAGCATGAGCAGCGTATCGCGCAGCGCGGCGGCCTTTTCAAAGTGGTGCCCCTCCGCCTCCTTCTCCATGGCCGTGCGGATTTCCTGCAGGACGTCGGGCCGCTCGCCGCGGAGAAACGCGCAGGCCTCCTCGACGCGCTGGAGGTAAGCCTCGCGCGTGATCCGGGCGATGCACGGGGCGGAGCAGTAGCGGACGATATCGTTGAGGCAATGCTTGTGATCGGCGGGGCCGGGCTCGCGCGGTTTGCAGCGGCGCAGGCCAAAGCGCTTATCCATGAATTCGAGTGCTGCGCGCGCGGCCTGCGACGAGGCGTAGGGGCCGAAGTAGAGAGAGCCGTCGTTCTTCTGGATGCGGCAGAGATCGAAACGCGGAACGGGTTCGGCGGGGTTCACGCGAAGGAGGAGGAACCGTTTGTCATCGCGGAAGTCGACGTTGTAGCGCGGACGGTAGTCCTTGATCATCCGCCCCTCGGTGAGGGTGGCCTCGGCCTCGGTGCGCAGGACAATGAAATCGAAGCTGTCGATGCTGTGGATGAGTCCGCGCAGTTTGGGTGGTGCGCTGCGGAGAGTGCCCTTGCGGAAGTAGGACTGGACGCGGGTGCGGAGCGAGGCGGCCTTGCCGACATAGATGATGCGGCCCTGCCGGTCGCGCATGAGATACACGCCGGGCTTGCTGGGCAGCTCCTGCAGCTTGCTCTTCACCTTATCCGACAGGCTCACGAGGCAACTGTAGCATGTTGCAGCCGGGAGCATGACCATTTTTCCAAGGGTTGGAAAAATCTGGGCCGGTTTTTCCAACCCTTGGAAAAACCGATGGCGGTCCGGCCTTTCCGGAGGCGTGGGATGGGGGTAGAGTCTGATGGTATGCGCCGGTGGCTTCTACTGATCACCATGTTGTGGTGCTGCGCGCCCGCGGTGGACGCGGCGAAGTGGCGTATTGTCGACAACTGCAAGTTGATCGAGAACGAGTCGAACGACGGCGATAGCTTTCACGTCCGGTACAACAAGCGGCACTACATCTTCCGTCTCTACTTTGTAGATACGCCGGAGACGGATCTCGGATTGCCGGAGCGCGTGGCGGAGCAGGCGCAGTACTGGGGTATTGACGACAAGGCGACGGTCCGGCTGGGCCACAAGGCGGCTGAGTTCTCCAAGGAATTCCTGAAAGACGGATTCACCGTGATGACGAAGTTCGACGATGCGCGCGGTCGCTCGGACCGTGGGCGTGAATATGCGATCATCAAGGTGGGCGACAAGTATCTCGCAGAGGAGCTGGTTCGCAACGGGCTGGCTCGCATTTTCGGCGTCAACGTGGACATTCCCGACGGGCCGACGGAACAGAACTTCATCTGGCGGCTGAAATCGGCGGAGCGCGAGGCGAAGAAGGAGCAGGCAGGCGGCTGGGCGCGCGAGCTGACGCCGATGCAGCGGTTTGTGCAGGCCAATGCTCCGGCGTTGCCGGCGGCTTCCGCGGCGTCACCGGCGGCGGGGCCTGCGGTGGTGTCCAAGACTCCGGACGCCACGACGGACAATATCAGGGAGCAGGACCTGGTGATCGATCGCACGATTCCGATGTATTCACTTCGCGAGCCGTTTGCGGCGGTGGGTTATCTGCAGGGCGGTGCAACGCTGCGCGTGCTCAAGGTGGAATCACCGACGATGGTTCGCGTCCGCTTCACCACACCCGCGGGGCAGGTGTATGAGGCGCAGGCGCGCCGGGCGGATCTTGGATTGTGAGAAGCAAGAAGTGACCGGCGGGAAGAGGAAAGAGAGAATTCAGAACGCAGCATTCAGAACACAGAAACCGGGAACCTTGACCGATCAACCGCACGTCGTATTGACGGGCGGTTCTTTCTTTTTTCCCCGTTTCCGCAGTGCATCGAGTACATCGCCGATTTCGGGGCAGCGCAGGATGGATGCGGCGGCGAGGTAGACAAGGCCGCCGACGCCGATGCTGAGGAATACCGACGCGATCTGGGTCACCTTGGGCAGCAGGTGAAGAGCTTCGCCGGCGTGGAACAGCGAGCGGCGGGTGAAGTAGACGGCGATGGCCATGACAAATGCCGCGAGCAGCGAGCGCGCCGCGCTGGTGAACAGGCTTCGCCAGCCGGGCGAGCCGAGGCGGCGGGTGAGCAACCAGCCGAGCATCATGCCGTTGAATCCCTCCGACAGCACTGTGGCCAGCGCGAGTCCGGCGTGCTTCCAATAGGTCGGCCATGTGAGGATGAAGGTGATGTTGAGCGTGAGGTTGATGGCCACGCTGATGAGGCCGATGCGGACGGGAGTGCGCGTGTCCTGCGTGGCGTAGAACGCGGGCACGAAGACCTTGGCGAGGCAGAACACGAGCAGGCCGGGTGAGTAGAACCAGAGCGCGCGGGCGGTCAGCATCGTGGACTCGGCATTGAACCGGTGCCACTCAAACAACATTTGGATGATCGGGCGCGCGAGGGTGAGCAGGCCGATCGATGCGGGGGCCATGACGAAGAAGAGCGAGCGGAGTGAATGGTTGATGGTCTTCGTGATCTGCTCGTGATCGGCGCGTGCGGCGTGTCCGGAGAAGACGGGGAGGAGTACGGTGCTGAGCGCGGTGGCGAGGATGCCCTGGGGAAAATAGAGGAGTCGCTCGCTGTAGAACAGTGCGGCGGGCGCCCATTTGCCGACCCACACGGCGAGGAAGCTGTCGATCATCGCGTTCACCTGGTAGACGGCGAGGCCGAGGGCGGCGGGGCCCATGAGGGTGAACACGCGGAGGACGCGCGGATCGCGCAGGTCGAGTTGGAATCCAAGGCGGTAGCCGCTGCGCGCGAGGGCGGGGAACTGGACCGCAAGCTGGATGATGCCCGCGGTGAAGACGCCCCAGGCGACGCCGTAGATCTGCTGTTCCGGCGTGCTGCCGAGACGCGGGCAGACGAGCAGCACGAAGAATATCCACGTGAGGTTGAGCAGGCTCGGCGTGGATGCGGGCAGTGCAAAACGGTGATAGGAGTTCAGGATCGCCATCGACAGGGCCGCGAGGCAGATGAACATCATGTAGGGCAGCATGATGCGCATGAGCGGCAGGATCATGGCCGTGCGCTCGCCGAGGCCGGGCCGATGCATGGCGAAGGTGATGGCCACAACGCCGAGCAGGACCACGGCCAGCAGGACGACGGCAATGAGCGAGATGACCTTGCGTGCAAGCACCCAGGCCTGCGCATCGCCTTCCCGCTGGCGCGACTCCATGAAGACGGGGATGAAGGCGGACGAAAGGGCGCCCTCGCCGAACAGTGCGCGGAAGAGGTTGGGAATCCGAAAGGCCACGACGAAGGCCGACATGGCCAGCGAGGTGCCGAAGAACCCCGCGGTCAGGAAATCGCGCGCGAGTCCGAGGAGGCGGCTGATGGAGGTGAAGCCGCCGATCATGAACGCGGAGCGGATGATCTTTCTATGTTCCATGGGCGTCTTTTTTCGTCGTCTCCGCGGCGCCTTGAGACTCCAACTCCCAAAGTTTCGCATACTTCATGAAGACGCCGTAGGCGCTGACCATGGCGATGATCAGGCCCTGCATGCCGTCCAGAAAGCCCAGCTTGAGGAAGTAGGCCTTGAGAAAACGAAACAGCGGGCGGAAAAGGATATCGACCATGCGGAAGCGATCGCCATGCAGGCGTTTCTCCTGGGCCGTGATGGTGGAGAAGCGGTTAACGGTTTCCAGGTGATCGCGGATATCGTCGTACGTGTAGTGGTGCAGGCTTGATTTCAGGGTCTTGACGGGACCATCGACGAGCACATGGTCGTGGGGTTCCTGGCCAGCGCTACGGCCGTGGTCCTTGCGGAACAGCCGGAGCTTGAGGTCGGGATACCACTCGCCATGGCGGATCCATTTGCCGAGGTAGAATACGGTTCGCGGGAATCGGTAGCCGAAATAGGAAGGTCTGCCGCCTTCGAGCTGTTCGAGGATTTCGTCGCGCAGTTCGGGTGAGACTTCCTCGTCGGCATCGAGGAACAACACCCAGGGATGCGTGGCCATCCCGCGGATGAGGTTCTTCTGGCCGATGTAGCCAAGCCATTCGTGCTGGTAGACGCGCTCGGTGAATTCACGACTGATATCCACGGTGCGGTCGGTGCTGAAGCTGTCCACCACGATGATCTCGTCGCACCAAGTGAGGCTTTGGAGGCAGCGGCGGATCTTCTGTTCCTCGTTGCCCGCGGTGACGCATGCTGAAATCTTCTCGCGCATGGCTCAGCCACCGCCTTCCGCCGCCGACAGGGATTCTGTCACGGCCTCGTAGGCCTGTTCCGGCGTGATCGCGGCGAGGCTTGCGCGCGCCTCGGCGGAATCGCGCGCGACATCGCGCGAGCGCTGTGTGCTGTGCTGCAGGATGCGGCATGCGCGGCCGAGCGGGCCGGTCTTGGAGGGGTCGGTGATGCCATAGAGCGCGACGACGGGCGTGCCGACGGCGGCGGCGAGATGCATGCCGCCGCTGTCGTTGGCGACAACCGCGTCGCAGACCTTCAGGAGGGCGATCCATTCGGGAAGGGAGGTCTTCCCGGCAAAGTTGACGGCCGAACGCCCGATGCCATCGGCTACGCGATCGCACAACGCAACTTCCTGCTGCCCGCCCATGACGACGATGCCGGCGTGGTGTCGCTGGGCCAGTTTGCGCCCGAGTTCGATGTAATGCTCCGCCGGCCACTCCTTGGACGGGCCGCGCGCGGCACCGGGGATTAGTCCAATGAGCGGATGGGCCACGCCGGCCAGCCGGGTGCGGGCGGTTTCGATGGCATCGGCGGAGAGGGTGAGCGAGGGGGCCTCGAGAGTGTCCGCAGACTCGGGGCAGAGGAGGTCCATATACTCCCATGCCTGATGTTCGTGGCCGGGCAGATTGCGCGGGCGGATCACGCGGGTCAGCATGGCATCACGCCAGTGGCCGGGCATGCCCTCGCGGACGGGAATGCGCGCGAGCCACGGGATGGCGGCGGACCGGAAAGAGTGGGGCAGCACAAAGGCCCGGCTGAAAGCGCCCGTGCGGAGGGCTTGGGCGGCGTGCAGCGAGCCCTGCAAACCTGCACGAAGGATAAGAATCTGATTGGGCACATCGTGAAGTTTCCAGAGGCCCGCGAGGGGTGGTTTCACCAGCAGCGTGATGTGCGCGGTGGGGTGTAGGCGACGATAGGCCTGCAGCGCGGGCATGGCCATTACGCTGTCGCCAATCCAGTTCACGCCGACGATCAGGATTTTCCCGTCGCCGCCGGCGGCCGCCTCACTTGAAGCAGATTCGCGAGATGAGTGCATAAAAATCCTCGGCGCCGGTGAGCAGTTCGATCTCGACACGCATGAAGTAGATCGGCAGGTCGCGGCGTTCGATCATGGGAAAGCGTACGGCATCCTTTTCCGTGGTGATGATGGCCTTGGCGCCGCGGTTCAGGCCCCGGTTGATCGCGTCGATGATTTCCTGCTGCGTGTAGCGATGGTGGTCAGCATAGCGCTTGTGATAGAGCACCTTGGCGCCGAGTTGCAGGAGTCCTTCTTCGAAGCCCTTGGGCACGGCGATGCCGGAGACGGCGGCCACGTCGAGACCCTTGAGGAAATCCAGGCTCTTGCGCTCGCCGGTATAGACGTCCTGGATATAGCGGGGGCAGTGGCGGCACTCGGCGATTTCTGCCTCGGGATTGAGTTCCCGGAGTTGTTTCTTCAGGTCCTCGGCGCCGTCGCCGGAAGATTTGGTGATGAAGATGAACGATGCGCGCTTGATGTTGCGGATGGGTTCGCGAAGGATGCCGCGCGGGAGTAGCGACCGGTTGCCGAACGGGTTGGTGCGGTCGACGAGCACGATGTCGACGCGATGCTTCATGCGCAGGTACTGGAACCCGTCGTCGAGAATCAGCATATCGCAGCCGAGCTTGGTGATGGCGTACTGGCCGGCCTTCACGCGGTTCTTATCCACCAGCACGGTGACGTGCGGCAGGTTGGACGCCAGCATGTACGGTTCATCACCGCTGACATCGGAATCGAGCAGCAGCCGTTTACCGTCGGACACGACGAGCGGGGGTTCCTGCCGGCCGCCGGAGCGGAGGCGGTGCATGATGCGCTCGAAGCGTGAGCGCTCGTGGCGTTTGTAGCCGCGGCTGAGGATGGCGACCTTGCGGCCCTGTTTTTGGAGCGCGCGGGCGAACGTTTCCACGATGGGGGTTTTGCCCGTGCCGCCGACGGTGAGGTTGCCGACGCTGACCACCTGGCAGCCCAGCGTGTGATGGCGGAAGATGCCGTGCAGATAGAGCCAGACGCGGATCTGGATGATGACAGTGTAGAGGCGGGACAGTTGCTTCAGCAGCCAGCGCAGGAAAGACGGAAAGCGGCCTTGCCGGCGGTCTTCCATGACCGTCAGCAGGTAGGTCTCCAGTCTCTCGAGTCTTTGCTGTAGCACGTGCCGGACTCCGTTGGGTCGAACCGGTGGATGTTGCCATCCGGCCCATGAGGGCGTCAAGCCGCCCCGTCGAATGACACTTCTTGTTCATGTGTGCCTGCGCTTGATTCGCGGCACGGCTTCGGGTGATCATCCCCGCGATGGAAGCAAAACCCGAGACCCTGCGTATTGTACCGGCTGACTGGCTGCATCCGCTGCCGCTGAAGGAGCTCTTTGGCAGTGATCCGGCCCGTCCGCTCGAGGTGGATGTCGGTTCCGGCAAGGGTCGGTTCCTGCTGGCCCGCGCGCTTGCCCATCCGGAGGTGGATTTCCTGGGCGTTGACCGGATGCTGCGCCGCATCCGGAAGGTGGATCGGAAGGCGATTCGCGCGGGGTTGCTGAACATCCGGCTGCTGCGCGTCGAGGCGTACTACGCCACGGCCTATTTCATGCCGTCGGATGCGATCAGCACCTACTACATCTTCTTTCCGGATCCGTGGCCGAAGAAGCGGCATCATCAGCACCGGCTCTTCAATCCGCTTTTCGTCGACGCGCTGCATCGCACCTTGCGGGTCGGCGGGCTGGTTCATTTCGCGACGGATCACCTTCCGTATTTCGACGGCGTGAAGGAGATCATGGACGCCGATGTGCGTTTCGAAAGCGTGGAGCCGTTTGTTCCGACAGAAGAGGAACGAACGGATTTTGAGTTGTACTACGTGGAACGCACGCCGATCGGACGTGCGTCATGGCGCCGGCGGTGAGCCGGCGGCCGGCTTGCGGGTCCGCCACGGCGGGATGATGTCGCGGGCCTTTTCGTTGAGGCTGCGCGGCCGGACTTCCTCGTCCTGCAATTCATCGCGGTAGTACACCTGCACCACGTAGCCGAGGTAGCGGCACTTCTCCCCGTACTTCTGTTCTTCCTCGTCGCGGAACCCGCGCGGCACGATGTAGGCCGCGGTGACCGAGCGCGCCTCGGTGCGCGACCAACTGCCCTCGGTTCGAATGGCGTCGCGCGGCACGACCGCGCGCGACGGCGCGGCTTCCTTGGTTTCGGCGTTGTCGTCGAAGAAGGTGACCACGATGCGAACCGCGGAAGCGTCGAGCTCGCGTTCGT
Source organism: Verrucomicrobiota bacterium (assembly GCA_036821485.1). GTDB lineage: Bacteria > Verrucomicrobiota > Kiritimatiellia > CAIQIC01 > JAGNIJ01 > DAISJM01. The sequence goes on from DAISJM010000010.1 coordinate 36,630, forward strand.
TCGACTTGGGCTTGATGGTGATGCGGAGGAGGCGCATTTCCTCAAACTGCTCGTTCTCCTGGAAGCGGTCAGGCTCGACGGAGGTGATGCGGATACGGCGCGGCATGCGTTGGGACGACGTGACCGGTTCGGCGGGCGTGGCGGGCCCGGCGACGGTGGTCTTGACCGCCTGCGCGTGGGCGAGGCGGACGCGTTCCGACGCGGCCTGTTCGTAGAGCGGTTTGCCGACGGAGCGGGTCATGACCTCGGCCCACTGGTCGCCGGCCTTGTCGATGAATCCGCGCTTCTCGAAGAGCCGCGCGCGCTCGATGTAGGACGGCAGAAAATCGGGGGCCATGATCTGGATGCGTTCCAGCATCTGGTCGGACTGGACGAGGTTGTGTCTTGCCTCTTCGGCGAGCGCCTCGTTGAGCATGGTTCGCGCTTTGTCCACCAAAGCGTCGGACGGCGTGCCCGCGGCTTTTCTGGCGAGCGGCAGTTCCACGCGTGCGGGAGGCACAGCGGTGACGGCGGGCGGCACGACGCGGGTCTGCGCGAGTTCCTGCACCTGCTCGCGGATATCCTGTACATCGGCGCGAAGCTGCTGGAGATCGCTATCGGTTCGGGGCGCCTGTTCGGTCGTGGATTTCGCCGCGGTCGCGTTGCGTTGTTCGGCATCCTTGAGTTGCTGCTCCGCCTGCGCAAGGGTGGCGCTTTCCGCCTTCGACACGGTTGTGCTCGATGCGGAGGCCGAGGGGGAGTCGGGGAGCACGTTGCGCTTCCACGTGAGGAGGTAGCCAAGAAAGAGAACTTCGAAAGCGAGAACGGCGACAACGGCCACGAGGGTCAGCGTGTCGAAAAGGCCAATGTGCTGGACGGATTTTTCCTGCGGGCGGAGGAACTCCTGGAACTGGACTTTGCTCAAACCGAGTTCGATGACATCCTCGTGTTTCAGCAGCACCTCGCGCACGATCGTGCCGTTGACGGACAGGCCGTTCATGGAGCCCAGGTCGCGCAGGTAAATGCCGTCGGGCCGCTGCTCGATGGTCGCGTGCTGGCGGGATATCTCGTCGTCGGGGATGGGGACGGAACACGACGGATCGCGGCCGAGCACCACGGTGCCCTGCTTGATCGCCAGCCGCCGGCCTTTCAGGGGGCCGGCCAGGAATATGAGACGGTACATCATCCTTGCGGTTCCGTGACGTGGAGTTTCATCCACCCCGCAACCCTCGGCAAGAAGAAACGGCGTCCATGGCGGGTTCTGTGGGCACCTTCATGCTTGACCGGGTGGGGGCGCTTTAGCAGGATGCGGTTCCCATGAGCGAAAACAAATCCACGGTATCTCTGGAGTCGCTGGCGTCCCTTTGCAAGCGACGCGGCTTCATTTTCCAGGCTTCGGAAATCTACGGCGGCATCAACGGGTTCTGGGATTATGGCCCGCTGGGCTGCGAGCTGAAACGGAACATCAAGGAAGCCTGGTGGCGCGCGGTCGTGCAGATGCGCGACGACGTGGTGGGGCTTGATACCGCGATCATCCAGCACCCGCGGACATGGGAAGCTTCCGGCCATGTGCAGGGATTCACCGATCCGATGGTGGATTGCCGCAAGTGCAAGGGCCGTTGGCGCGCGGACCAGTTGCCGGACACGAAATGCCCGCAGGGCGGCCCGCACGACTACACCGAAGCGCGGCTTTTCAACCTCATGTTCGAGACCAACGTCGGGCCCGTGAAGGATGCATCGACGCTGGCCTATCTCCGGCCGGAGACGGCGCAGGGGATTTTCGCGCAGTTTCCGAACGTGCTTGCGGTGGCGCGGCAGAAGGTGCCCTTCGGCATCGCGCAGATCGGCAAAGCGTTTCGGAACGAAATCAACCCGCGCAACTACACCTTCCGCTCGCGCGAGTTCGAGCAGATGGAATTGGAATTCTTCATCAAGCCCGGCACGGACGCGGAGTGGCACGAGTACTGGGTGGCGGAACGCCTGAAGTGGTACCAGTCGATCGGTCTGCCCGAGGGGCACCTGCACCGCTACGTGTATCCGAAGGAAGAACTTGCGCACTACGCGAGCGCATGCGTTGACGTGATGTACGACTTCCCGTTCGGCACGCAGGAACTCGAGGGTATTGCCGCGCGCGGCAACTTCGATCTGAGCCGCCACCAGGAGTTCAGCGGCAAGTCGATGGAGTACTTCGACGAAGAATCGAAGCAGAAGTTTATTCCGCACGTGGTCGAACCGTCAGCGGGTGTTGACCGCATTGCGCTCGCGGTGCTCTGCGAGGCGTATCGCGAGGAGTGGATCCCGAAGGAAGGCGATGCCGTGATTCCGGCCGAACCGGGCAAGCAGCCGCCCGCCGGTTACGAGTCGCGGATTGTCATGCGTTTTGCGCCGAAGGTCGCGCCGGTGAAAGTCGCCGTCTTCCCGCTGCTCAAGAACAAGCCGGAGTTGGTGGACAAGGCGCGCCAGGTATTTGAGATGTTGCGTGAACGCTGGCCTGTCTTTTTCGATGTGGCCGGCGCGATCGGCCGCCGCTATCGCCGGCAGGACGAGATCGGCACGCCGTTCGGCGTGACGATCGATTTTGACACGCTGACCGACGACACCGTTACCCTGCGCGACCGCGATTCGATGAAGCAGATCCGGCTGAAGATTGCGGAATTGCCGGCGAAGCTGGCCGAATCGCTGGGCTAGCGGCGTTCCAGCCGCGCAAGAAGATGCTGCGCAGGCAACCTGAATCTGTTACACTACGCTCATGATTCAGAAGGCCGTCACCATCAAGGGACTGCACGAGTCTTCCGCACGGGGCGACTTGGCGTTCTGGCAAAAACGCGATGCTTCGGAGCGGATCAACGCCGTAGAAATCCTGCGCAGGCAAACACATGGAAGTTCATCCCGACTTCAGAGAGTTGCTCGCGTTGTTCAACGGGCAAGAGGTTGAGTACATCATCGTGGGCGCCTACGCGTTGGCCTATCACGGCGCGCCCCGGTTTACGGGCGACATCGATGTGTACGTACGGCCCACACCTGAAAATGCCGTCCGGATTCTGAAAGCCTTGGAGGCGTTCGGGTTTGGTTCGCTTGGACTCAAGAGCGATGATTTTCAAAAACCCGAGCAGGTTATTCAATTGGGCGTTCCCCCGGTCCGAATCGACCTGATCACCTCGATTACCGGTGTGACATGGGAGCAGGCAGATGCCGGGAAGGTGTGCGGCAAGTACGGTGATGTTGAGGTCTGCTATCTTGGTCGCGATGAGTACGCGGAGAACAAACGGGCGACGGGGCGCAAGAAGGATGTCGCCGATCTCGAAGCGTTGGGGGAGAACTGATTCTGCCTGACGGTCTGCTGTCCCGCCGGTTCAAGGCTGGGCGGTGTCGGGATTGCCGGCGCTGGCCATGGTGACCGGCTGCTCACCCGTGAGGACGCGGCCCGCCTGTTTCAGTATGCCCGGCTCAGGAATAAGAACCTGGGAGCCCTTGGCGGTGATGTAAGGCAGCACATCGTTCCTCTTGATCGTGTCCCAGGAAATACCCCTGCCCGAGTAGCGCGCCAGCAGCCATGCCGCCCGCCCCAAGCCCGCGCAATTCATGTCGGTTTCGATGTTGCGCGGCACATGCGGGAGCGCGAGCGGGAGACGGAGGAGACCCTCCGGTGTGCGGAGGCGCGCCACGACGGCGGCCATCAGCTTCTGGTTTCGCGACATCCGGCCAAAGTCGGTATCCGGCCGGCGCAGGCGTGCGAATTCGGTCGCGCGGTCTCCGCTGAGATGATTCCAACCCGCGGGAAACACGAGCTTGTAGCTGAACGGTTGGTCCAGATGGTTGAACTTCGCGTCGACGAGTTCCTTCTCGCAATACACATCGATGCCGCCGAGTGCGTTGACGAGATCCCTGAGGAGGCTGAAATGGACGATGACGGTGGCGTCGATGGGCACCCCGATGGCCGTGCTGACTGTATCGCGTGCCGCGCGCATGCCGAGGTTGCCGCCATAGTAATCGCCGAAGAAGAGTGCGGCGTTGATGCGTTCCGTGCGGCGCACAGGCAGACCTCGCAGCGGAAGATAGAGGTCGCGCGGAAGTGCGAGTCCGCGTACGAGGCCCTGCCGCGGGTCGATGTGGAGGACGAGGATGGAGTCCGAGCGGGACGGCTCATCCTGTATGCGGCTGTCGGCGCCCAGTACGAGCAGGGTGAGGGGCCGGTTCCACGTCAGCAGGAGCACGCCGGCCCAGAACGTGATGGCGAGGAGCGGGACGAGGAACATGAGAGACCGCTGTGGAAGAAACGAATCGGCGTGCGAGGAGGCAGAGGCTTCCTGCGCGTCGTTCTTCGGGGAAATCGTGTTCATCAGAGCGTCAACATCCCATCAACAAATGGCTGCGCATTCTGATGATTGGCGGCCAGAAGTCAAGATGGGTGCGGTCGGGCTGGCCCGCGGCGCGGCATGCGCCGGGGATGCCTTTTGCGTTCTTCCGCGCCATCCGGGCGTCCACACGTCAGGCTGGCGTCAAGGAATATATCTGGACGGCGGGCTGCTCAGATTCGAATGATGAGATCCTTCTGCCGCAGGAGTGGCATCAGAAGGGCAGCGTTCTGGGAGTTCTTACCAAGCTCGTCGTTGTCGTGCTGAGCGAAGCGTCTCTCTGTTTGGGCGACAGTTTGCGAACTCCCGATGAGTCAGGGGGCGGATGAATGGTTCTTGTGTGCGATGGGCGGTCATCTTATGAATAGAAGTCGTTGGGAGAACAACGCCATGGCAGATATCCAGATTCAGTGTGGCAACTGTGGATCGACCTTTGACGTTTCGGAAGATGCTGCGGGGCTCATTGCCCAGTGTCCGCAATGCAGTCAGGAAGTTCGGATTCCGCTGCCTGCGGGCGGTGCGGCTGGTGTGGGTAAATTGCAGGTCAAGCGTGACCATGTCATCACCGGGGGCAAGCGGTGTCCTGCGTGCGACGCAACCATGTCGGACGATGCGGTGATCTGTATTCACTGTGGGTTCGACACGCGGACCGGCCTGCGCCTGGAGACGGACAATCCTCGTGCGCGGATGTTCCAACTGGTGGCCAAGATTCTGGGCGTGCTGGTGGTGGTGGCGGGTGCATGGTTTGCTTTGAAGTGGTACTCATCGCGCGAGACGACCTTGCCGGAACCCATGCCGCCGCCGGTCGCCGCTCCGGCGGCCGCGCCTGAAGAAGTCGCTGCCCCGGCTGCGCCCACGACCACGATGGTGGCGGCAGGATTGGTGGTGACCCAGTCGGTGGTGGTGACCCAGAGTCAGGCATCGGCTACGGGTTCTGCGACGAACATGACGCCGGAGGAATTGGCGTTGATGGAAGCGCGCTACCTCGAAAGCGTCACCCGTCAGACGGATCAGTACTATCCTTTCTACAGGGTGGGTTCGACCGTCGTCATTCGCCGGGTGACAGGTTTGGTGCACCGCGGGACGATCAAGGAATTCAGGAAGGAGTCGGTATTGCTGGATTCCGACGGCAGCGCCATGGAAGTGCCGCTGGCGACACTTGATCAGGCCTCCCGGCTGCAGTGCGATCAGCAGTTTCGCGCCCAGTTTATCGCGTTCCAAGTCCGCAAGCGGATGCAGAACGTCGACCGTCTGTAAATCTTTTCAACAAAAGTCCGGCCTCCGGGTATATTGGGGTATGGCTTATGGCGGAGGAGGCTGAGGCATGCACAGGATTCGTGTGCTTCCCGTGGGGTTTATTCTTCTGGCGGCTTGCGCCGCGTGGGCGGGACAACTGCTTAACACCGGGTTTGAGACCGATTTTGGTCAGCGCGACCAGCTGAACGTTTGGGGTGAATTTGGCGACCGCTGGGGCGAAGCCTACCAGGTCAATGCCGGTGGTCAGCACATTGCCCGGGCCAAGAGCGGAAGCCGCGTTCTGGTTATCAACATCCCGCCCAACTCGTGGAACGGGGTTTGGCAGCAGATACCGTGGAAGGAGAATGCCGCGTTTGCCTGGGAGGGTTCGTACCTCATCCGCGGCGGCGACCTTCCGAAGGATTGCATGACGTTTCTGAAGGTGGAGTTCTATGACGCCGGCGACGCGTTGCTGGGTATGGTTGAGGGTGATCATCACTCATCGGACACGAAGGGCAAGTGGGTCAAAGAGCGGATGCACGGCACGACACCTGCCGGAACCGCCGCCATTCGGTTCATTGTGATCGGCGGAGGCAATGCCGGGGGGCAGGCCGTGACGGATCGGATTTACTGGGACGATGTGGACACCATGAACTAGGGGCATGCGCACGACTGTGAAAAAAGAAGCAACCATTCAGGAATTACAGGCGGCGAGGGAAGAGCTGCTGAAGTCGATGCGCTTCGCCGATTTGCAGGCGGCCGCGAAGGCGCCTTCGATGCTGAAGCAGGTGGAAGACGCGTTTGCGCGCGAACTGTTCGGCGGGGTTGATCTGCCGTGGGCGGACGAGGGACTTTTCCCGGAGTCGGCGCGGGTCATGGCCGACGTGCGGCGTTCTGACGCGGGCCAGCGCGCCGCGCTGCAATCCGATGTGGGAATTCTGCGCAAGGTGAAGGAATCGGGTGCGGAGCAGTCGCATCGCACCGTGCTCGGTTTCCTCGAGACGGTGTGGCCCGTGCGCTTGCGGGACCAGGTGGTGCACCTGGTGTGGTCGGGCAAGATGCGCGACAAGGCTTTCTCGGCGGATGAGGTGGCGGAGTTCGCCAAGCTTTCCGGGATGTCGAAGGCGGAAGCGGAGGAGCACCTCCGCGCGGTGCCGGTGCTGACGAAGCGGCAGGTGGAACGCGCGCTGGCGTTCTGCGGGCGGTTTCGTGACAGCGTGGAACGCGCGCTGGCGCAGCACCTGCGATCGGCTGAACTTACCCGCCAGTTGGTGGATTCGGAGCGCACACACGCAGTCGGTACGTTGTCGGGCGGCGTGGCGCATCATTTCAACAACCTGCTTTCGGTGATCCTGGGTTACTCCTCGTTCGTGCTGAATCGTGAACAGCTCTCGGCCGAGGCAGCGGACGCCCTGCACAAGATCACCGAGGCGGCGCAGAAGGGCCGGCGTCTCACGGAAGAGATTCTCGCGTTTCTCGGCAGCGATGCGGAGGAAGAAGTGCCGTGCAACGTGCACGAGACTGTTGAGAGCGTACTCTCGCTGTTGGAGTCGCGGACGACGTCCGGCGTGCGCGTGGAAAAGAAGCTCGATGCGTCGCATCCCGTGGTGCTCGCGCCACCGAGCGCGATTCGCCAGATTGTCTTCAACCTGCTTACCAACGCGATGGACAGCATTCCGTCGGGCGGGCTGCTTTCGGTGATGACGACCAACACGCACATGGCTGCGGAAACGGGGCGACAGGAATATCTCCGGTTCGAGGTCGCCGACAGCGGCGGTGGATTGCCGGAGGCGGCCAGGGCCTTCACATCGGGAGGCGGTGTGGTGGATCTGCGCGCGGCGGGCGACCGGATGGGCTTCAAGCTGTCGAGTGTGTACGGCATGGTGGGGCGGTTGGATGGCACGGTTGTGGTGTCGTCAGAGCCTGGCTCGCTGACCAAGGTCCAGATTCTGCTTCCGACGGCGCAACCCGGCGAGGCGGAAGAGGAACAGAAGCGCGTACGTCGCCGCCTGGCGCCGAGCAGTATTTGGGTGGTCGACGATGACGCGATTTTCCGCGAGATGTGCCGCCAGGTCCTGTCAGACGACGGTCATGAAGTGGCGGAAGCTGCGGGTGGCCGCGAATTCATGGACATGTGGCGCAAGGGCAGCACCAAGCCGGACCTGATCATCATGGACTTCAGCATGCCGGAATATAACGGCCTGCAGCTCTGCGAGTGGCTGCGCAACGAAGGGGCCCGTGTGCCCGTCATTCTCGTCAGCGGCTTTGCTGCGAACCAGCCGGACATCCGGAAAGCCCTGCGCCTGAAGAAGACCTACTTCCTGCAGAAGCCATTCTCCTTCCGCGAGATGGCGGACACGGTGACGGTGGCGCTCGGCGAGACCTTGATCGGAGAATAGGTCGTCCGGCAGTTTTTGGGTGGACCATTTTCTGTTTCAGCCGCGCGGAAACGGCAGCGGGCCTTTCGTGCCGGGCGTACTTTCCAGCGGATCCTCCAGAAGTCTCCGGCGCAGTCGTTCAAGGTCTTCTTCGGAGTTCAGTGCATCCTTCCGCACGTAATCGCCCGAGAAGATGCCCTTGTGTCCAAGCTTCCCTGCCAGTTCGGACGGCTGCTCCTGGATCACCGCGTAGAGTGTCTTGAAGCGCGGGTCACGGAAGAGACCAGACCGAACCGACCAGATGTCATGGGTGTGGATGAAGGTTGGGCGGAGGTCCGTGAGGACGTAGGTGCTGAACGCGGCTGAGCGGCTGTTGATCAGGGGGGCGAGGGCTCGATCGCACAAACCGGACAGATCGTAGATCCGGAGTTGGGAGAAGTACAGCGTGCCGCCCAGATCGGGGCAGAGCAGCGACGCATCTTGCAGGTGGAGTTCCTGTGCGTAATTGTTGAACCGCACGGCGTACTTGCGGGTGACCAGTTCAAATGGAACGGTCGGGTTCCTGGCGAATCGGAGGGAGCGAGGAATGTATTCCACCGCCGACTGCGCGAGAAATGCGATTGCCACGACGAAGAATCCTATCTTGCGGCTGCGCAGCGAGAGCCGGGGGGTGTCGAGTATGTCTGCCACCATTGCCAGCAGGACGATGGGAAAGAATACCAGGAATGGCGTAGCAAACCGGTACTCGGCCATCCAGTCGCCGGGCAGCAGACAGTAGATGGCCCAGGAACAGGCGAGGGCGGGGAGGAGGAAGACGGCGGGGGCTGTTTTGCGGCGCACCAACAAGAGGCGAAGACTCGCCGCCAGGAAGAGCAGAAGAATCGGCCCTGTGTAACGCGAGAAGACGCTGTGCAACAACTCGAGGGCATTGTCGGTGTAATGCTTGGACAGCATCAGAAACTGCAACAGGTCCTTGGCGGTCGGCCCACGCTTGGCGTAGTACGTGTTGGGGTAGTAATCGCCGAAGTAAGACATTCTGAAAACAAGATAAACGGCCAAGGGGAGGCTGGCAGCCGCGAGAAAGGCGGCCAGACCCCTCGCTTCTCTCCTCCATGGTGAGGGGACGTTCAGCATGCGGATAGCCAGTGCGAGAGGAAACGCCGCGAAGAATATCACCCCGTCCGGGCGTGTCAGCGCCAGTGCGGCTGCAGAACAACCTGCCCAGACTGCCACGCGGCCGTGGCGTGCGGTGTCGTCGCTGGCGTACTTGACGGTGAAGAAGCCGTAGAGCGCGGAGAAGAAAGCATACAGCGGGTTCTCCAGCCCGGAAGTGGTCCACGCGACGAAACTGGTGTTGATCGAGAGGAAGGTGAGCACCACCAAGGTGAAGGGCTTGGACCACCAGGAAGAGCCGGCCAGCAACCGGCCAATGCTATTCACAAGGAGGAAAGTTCCCAGGACCAGGAGTAGGCTGACGCCCTTGATCAACGGGGTCGGATCCATGGGGGCATGGATGAACAGGGGTGCGAGCAGGAAGGTCCAGAGTGGATTGGAGAATCCCTCGACCGGGGCGACGCCGCATTGAGATACAAGTCCGCACCCATGGGCAAGATTGCGGGCGTAGGCAAACGAGATGCCGGCGTCGTCAATAAGCCAAGCGCGGAACAGGCAGGCGTGAAGCACGAAAAAGAAGAAGGGCGCTGCCACTTGCCATGGCATGAACATCGCCGGACTCTTTCTTGCAGGATCCATCACCCCGATCTCCCTCCGCGTTCCATGGCCGGGGTGACTGGCCCCTGACGCGACGCAGATGAATCGCGTTGGGTTAACCAGAAGCGGACCAAGCCCGACCTTCCCGAAGGTACAGCAAGAGGGAGTGAGGGATCGAGCGACTTTCTAGGGCGACGAACCTTACGATCCGTTCGGCTGTAACATGCCACTTTGCCGGGCGTGTTCCTGACAAGAACGGGGGTAGAAACCGACTGTTGCGGTCCCGCCTTTCGATTCTCAGTTTGACGATCTGTCGCATATTGAGGATGGGCGTGCCGGATGCATTATATCATAACATCTTGCAGGATAATTAGTTACACAACTGATCTTCTGTTGGAACGGAATGTGCGAGAGAGGGGGTGAGCAGCGGTGGGATGAGGTCTTCAGATGGCGCGGATTGTACAGAGGCTGTTGGTTTCTCTTGCTCCGAGTAGAGCATCGCGGTTCCCGTCCACCTGCTGCTCACGAGGGAGGGCAGTACCATGAGTCTACGGTTCAAGACATGGCTGGCAGTTGCCGTGCTGGTGGTGGTGACTCTTGGAGTCTTCTTTGTCGTGTCGTCCATGTTTCTGCAGCGGGGTTTTGCGAGGATTGAAGACGAGATGATGCTGCGGGACATGGGGCGCGCGACCAATGCTCTCTCTCGCGAAGCGATGGTCCTCGACACCACCGTCCGCGACTGGGCGTGTTGGGATGACTCATATGTGTACATGGAGTCTCGGGATGCGCGGTATGAGGCCGCGAACCTGACCGAGTCGACGTTGAACGGAATCCTCCTCAGTGAGATTCTCTTCTTCTCCCCGTCAGGCGAAATGGTCCGTTATGCCTCCACGATGTCAGACCCACTGTCCTCACAGGACGTATACCGCGTTGTTTTTCCCGTTGTCTTTCGGCCGGACGGAACTCCCAGAATCAACGAGGGTGAGGACAGGGTGTGTGGCGTACTGATGTTGCCGGACGGTCCACGGGTAATCGCTGCGCGGCCGATCCTGACGAGCGAGATGGAGGGACCTTCGCGCGGCGTACTGATCATGATGCGGCCATTGGATGAAGGGGCGCAGAAGCGCATTCAGCAGGTCAGCGATTTGTCGGTTGAACTTCATCCCATATTGAACGGAAAGTACCCTCCGAATCTCGGCGAGGCCGGGCGCAAGGTGTTGGAACGGGGCTTGTTCTTCCTTTCCAGTGATGCCGGAACATCCACGGGCTATGCGCTGGGCCGGGACTTGCATGGCACACCGGCGCTGGTCATGAGCGTGACGATGCCTCGGGTGATTCATCAGCAGGCGCATGCTGCCCTGTGGGCTCAGTTAATCGCCGTCATCGTCTTCATCGTCTTGGCCATCGTAGTATTTCTTTGGTTGTTGGAGCGACTGGTCCTGAGCCGTCTGAGTTCACTGCAGCGTCAGCTGAAGTGGATTGCGACAGTACCTGGTCGTCCCGAGCGCGTTGCGATGGATGGTTCGGACGAGTTGCACACGCTTGCCGAAGGGGTCAACAATGTGCTCGATGCACTCCGGGCATCGGAAGATCGCTACAAGGCTGTCATGGATAACGTGGCCACCGGCGTGGCGGTGATCAGCCCGAAGATGGAAGTGCTTTCGCTGAATCGCCAGATGCAGGCGTGGTTCCCGGATTTGGACGCGAGGCAGAAGCCGATTTGCTTCCGGGCCTTCAACAACCCGCCGCGCTCGGATCTGTGCAGCTACTGCCCGACGCGCAAGACGTTGCAGGACGGGCTGGTGCACGAAAGCGTGACCGATACCCCGGTAGGTGGGCAAATTCGCAACTACCGCGTGGTGTCATCCGCCTTGCGCGACAAGGATGGCAACATCACGGCGGCGATCGAAATGGTAGAGGACATTACGATTCAGCGGCAGATGGAGAACATGCTGCGCGAAACGCGCGAGATGTTCTGGCAGATGCTGGACTCGATTCAGGACATGGTGGCTTGCCGCGATGCGGGGGGGATCATCTGGGCCAACACGGCGTATCGTCAGTTCCACGGACAGGCCGCCGTCAAGGATCTTGCGCCGCGCGCCGCGGGGCGGGCGGATGGCGGAGGCTGCAGCGCGGAGGAACTCGAGGTGTTGCGCACGGGCATGCGCCGGGATATTCCGATGGAAGGCCTGGTCAGGCATGACGGCGTCGAGCGGACCTTTCACACCATTCAGTCGGCTGTTTTCGACCAGCAGGGTGCGGCCAGAATGGTGGTCAGCGTTTCGCGCGACATCACGGAGCGCGAACTGGCCGCAGAGGAGTTGCGCCGGGCGAAGAATGCGGCCGAGTCGGCCGCGGTGACCAAGAGCGCCTTCCTCGCCAACATGAGCCACGAGATCCGCACGCCGATGAACGGCGTGCTGGGCATGACGCACCTGATGCTGGATACGAAGCTCACGCGTCAGCAGCGCGAATTTGCCGAAGCCATTCGATCCAGCGCGGAAGCGTTGCTGACCGTGATCAACGACATTCTCGACTTCTCCAAAATCGAGGCGGGCAAACTGGTGTTGGAGTCCACCGACCTGGATCTGCGAGAGCTGGTTGAGAACACGCTTCAGCCGCTGGCCGCTCAGGCGGCGGCCAAGGGGGTTGAACTGGCCGTGTCAATTCAGCCCGGATTGGTCACGCAGTTGCGGGGGGATCCTGATCGGCTGCGACAGGTGCTCATCAATCTCGCGGGCAACGCCGTGAAGTTCACCGAAAAGGGTGAGGTCGTGGTGGACGTATCCCTCCAGAGCGATACGGCGGCGGCCAGCACCATGCGCTTTGAAGTGCGTGACACGGGTGTGGGCATTGATGAGGAAACGCTGAAGCGGCTCTTCCAGCCGTTCACACAGGCAGACAGTTCCACATCGCGGCGTTACGGCGGTACAGGCCTGGGGCTGGCGATTGCGCGTCAGTTGGTCGAGATGATGGGTGGGCAGATTGGCGTCGAGAGCGAGAAAGGGAAGGGGTCTACATTCTGGTTCGTGGTCCCGCTCCAGAAGCAGCGTGGAGAACCGAGCGAGGTGGCGAGTTGTCCTCGCGAATTGGTGGGTGTTCGCGTCCTGATTGTCGATGATAACGCCACCAATCGCGACATTCTTCACCACCAAGTTGTGGCCTGGCGCATGCGAAACGGCAGTGCGGGAAACGGTCCGGACGCTTTGCAGCTTCTGCGAAAGGCCGCGGCGGAGAAGGACCCGTATCCGATTGCCATTCTCGACATGCAGATGCCGGGCATGGATGGCGTTACGCTGGCGCGGGCCATCAAGGCGGATCCCGCCATTGAGGCGACCCGGCTTGTTCTGCTGACGTCCATGGGGCAGGCGCTGAATGCCGAGATGAGGGAGGAACTGGGTTTTGCCGATTGCCTCATCAAGCCGGTCAAACAGTCGCGGCTATACGATTGCCTCGTGAGCGTGTTGGCCGGTCCGGGATCGGACGTGCAGCAGCACGAGGAACGCGTGGAACTCGAACCGCTGAACGAACCTGTGCAGAACGCCCGGATACTCATCGCCGAGGACAATCTCATCAACCAGAAGCTGGCGCTCAATCAGTTGGAGAAGTTGGGCTGCCGCGCGGACACGGCGGCAAGCGGGACCGAGGTTCTTCGCATTCTGGAAACGCATTGTTACGACATCATTCTGATGGATTGCCAGATGCCGGAACTGGATGGCTACGAAACTACGCATCGCATTCGCAAGACGGAAAAGGACGTGGGGGTCCCGGCGCGTCTCCACATCATAGCCGTCACGGCCCATGCCCTGCAGGGCGATCGGGAGAAGTGCCTTGAGGCCGGCATGGACGACTACCTCAGCAAGCCGGTCATGCTGGAGGCGCTCCACGCAGCGCTGAAGCGGTGGGGAGAGAAGCAGGATGGCGCCGGCCGGCCGGGTGTATCGGCCCCGAGGATGGCCGTGCCGAAGGCTGCGGAGAAACCCGTTGATCTGTCGCGGCTCAACGATGTATGCGGCGGGCATCCGGAACGCGTAAAGGAATTGGTCGACCTCTATGTTTCCCAGACGGCGGAGATGCTGGAAGGGCTGCAGGCTGCGGTTGCCGCGGCCTCGGCGGATGAAGTGGCAAGGCTTGCGCACAAGTGCGCCGGGTCCAGTGCGGCGTGCGGGGTGAATGGCTTGGCCAGGCTGTTGCGCGAGTTGGAGGCCCGTGCCAAATCGGGCGCGCTCGACGGGGCACAGGACTCCGTCGATCAGGCGCGGGAGCATTTCGTGCGCGCGCGGAAGATCTTTGAGCAGTACGTAGTGGATACGGAAGAACGACGCGAGGAGGTGGCCCATGAAAAACATTCTACTGGTTGACGACGATAGTTTCATCACGGCGGTTTACCAGACCAAGTTCAGGAACGAGGGCTACGCCGTGGATGTTGCACCGGATGCCGAACAGGCGCTCGCGACGATCGGACAAGTCATCCCGGATGTCGTCGTGCTTGATCTTCAAATGCCGGGGCTGAGTGGGGTGGACGTGTTGAAGCGCCTGCGCGCGGAACCGAAGACCCGCGCCGTGCCGGTCATCGTGTTCACCAACGCCTTCGTGGGAGGTTTGGTGGATCAGGCCTGGAAGGCCGGGGCCACGCAGGTATTGAACAAGGGCAGCTGTTCGCCCAACGAACTTCTTGATGCGGTGCGTCGTCTGCTCGCGCTGAAGCCGCCACCCCTGTCGGTGACGTCTTTCCCAAAACGTACCGAGCGCCCGGCGATTCCGGCGGCGTCGGCGCCCGTGCAGGGTGATGACGTGTTGGCCAGCCTGCGGGAGAGGTTCAAAGCGCGCGCGGCGGCGGCATTGGTGGGGCTGGATGTTCAGCTTCAGAGCTTCCTTCGCTCGCGAGACGAGCAGGTGCTTTGTGGAAGTCTCGACAACATGTCGCGTGTGGTGCACACGCTCACGGGGAGCGCGTCGATTGCCGGCTTTCCTCAAGTTGCGCAGATGGCATCGGCGTTGGAGGCCTTCTTCGGCGAGCTGAAGGAGCATCCGGTCGGCATAACTGCCTCCACGGTTCGCACACTCATCCGGGCGATCCAGACGCTTCGAGCGATGTGCGGCAACGGAGTTTCGGAGTCGCCACTGCGTGCGACGCCGCCCCACGTGCTGGTGGTGGATGACGATATGATCTCGTGTCTCTCGGTCTGTGCAGCCCTTGAGAAAGTGCAGGTGTGCAGTCTTCATCTCACGGATCCCCAAATAGCACTGCGCGTGCTGGGGGAGAATCGGTTCGACATGGTCTTCCTGGACGTAGAAATGCCCGGGATATCGGGGTTGAGTCTCTGCACCAAGATGCGGTCCATGCCGGCGCACCAGAAGACGCCGGTTGTCTTCATCACGGGTCTGGCGGATTTGGAGAGCGTGATCAGGACATCGGTGTTTGGAAACGAAGAAGTCATTGCCAAACCCTTCCCGCTGATCGAGCTTTCCGTGAAGGCCCTGACCTACCTGCTGCACGTGGAGGAAGTGAAAGCCAGCGCGGCGTAGGCGTCGGCCGTCTGCGCGTGGAGCCCGGCAAATATGCGCTTGCTTCCGCTTCTGGCTTTGTGCCTATCCTCACCACTATGTGAGCGTCATGCGCTCGCAAGACGTTCTGCTCAAAAAAAGGGGGGGAGGGCTGCCCATGCCATCTGCAAAGGTAGGGCTTTTGTGCGCGACGGTTCTGGTGGTGATGGCAGTGATGCCCGCCCTTGGCCAGAGTGCGACGAACTTGCTAACCAACCCCGGCTTCGAAACCGGCTACGTCGGTCAGCGCATGATGGATGCGATCAGCGGCTGGACGCCGGAATCCTATCCGGTATGGGACTGGGGTCGTCTATGCAGTTCTGCTACGACGGCAGCTCATGCCGGCACGAACGCATTCCAACTCGACGCGTTCGCTGACTACAACAAGTTGATGTCCTCGCCTTGGCGCTGCACATCCGGCGTTGTGTACGAGGTCGAGACGTGGATGAAATCGCCTGCCGGTGCGAATTACTTCCGCCCGACGAATGGGTTCTGCTACGTCAAGGTCCAATACTTCAACTCCGCGGGCACGCTGATTGGCATCGCGGCCGAGAGTGAGAGCATCGTCAAGTTTCGTGCGAATGGGCCGACCAACTGGGCGCGGTTCACGACCGGGCCTGTGCTTGCACCTGTCGGCGCTGTCACGGGAAGGGCGATAGTCGGCTACTGCCCGGGCGGCAACGATTGGCAGCCGGAATCCGACAAGACCACCGCCGGGTTCGTGTATATCGACGACGTGCGGGTGTTCACAAATGTGGATCACACGGCGGGCGCGCTGGGCAACTACAGCTTCGAAGTGCGGAACGGTGACTATCTTCCCCTGACCAACATGCCGTTTTGGTCGGGCTTTGGGCTCGAAGGCGGTGTGGTCACGAACAAGCACCACTCGGGCGAATTCTCGCTTCAAGTCTGGGGTGTGAACAGCCTGAGCGGCCAACGTTGGCCTGCGACGCGGAGCAACAAGTACGCGACGAGCGCGTGGATCTATTCGACGAATTTCACGACAACCAGCGCGTGGGCACAGGTCATCCTGCAGTATCTCGATTCGACCAACGGCGTCCTTCTTGAATACGCGAGCCCGCGGTTTAATTCACAGAGCGCAAGTAACACGTGGATTCAATATGAGGCCATGGGCGTTGCGCCCAGCGGCACGGTCTACGGCCGGACGATGCTCGGTATTGTCGGCACCAACGTTGGGTTCGGCGCTTCGACGGCTTGGTTCGATGATGCAACCCAGCGGCTCGTTTCCGCAGGTGGTACCACGGCGGGGCTCATCGGCAACGGGGGGTTCGACGATGGGCCAAGCGGCAATGCGGCGGTTCTGGAAACCAGCAAGGATCTTCCTTGCTGGGATTGGATGGGGGGCACGAACGCGGGGTTCGTGAACCAGGCGTACAGGACGAATGGTGAGCAATCGTTGTCGATCACCTATCCGGCGAACTCCATCGGCCAGGATTTTGTCGCGACAAGCGGAGTGGGTTATTTCGTCGAGGGCTACATTTACAACCCGGCGTCGGAGAAACTGACCGGCTCTGCATACGGGGTGCTGTCGCTGGAGTTCTACAAGGGCAGCAATCTGGTCTCGACGTACGATGGGGGTCGGTTCACGAGCGCCTCGCCGTCGAATACGTGGGTCAAGTTCAGCGTGACCAACCGCGCGCCGTGGTCGGGTGTTGTGTCGGGCCGGGTGGTCTGTGCGATCAACGGGTCCGCGACCGGGTTCGGCGGGGCGCTCTATTTTGACGCGCTATATGCCGCGGAAACCAATCTCCCGATGATCACCAACACGCAAGCGGGCGTGCTCTGGAACCCAGGTTTTGATTTCACTGCGCCGGGGACGATAATTGGGCAGCTTGATGACTGGGCCGGCTTCGGAAATGCGGGCTTTGTTTTGGACACCTACAAACGTAGTGGCAGAAATGCGCTGAAGCTTGCGGGGCCGGATAACTTCATCCAGCAGGATTGGTCTGTCACGCAGGGCTGGCGCTATGCGTCCTCCGCCTATGCCTTCACGCCCTCGGCTGATCGGTTCAGCGGGGATACGAACCTGCACGCGGTGGTTCAATTGCAGTTCCTTGACTCAGATTCCAACGCGCTTGTGGCCTATGAGAGCTCGTGGTTCATGACCAACGCTACTCCGGACACCTGGACTAACCTGGAGGTTTTGGGCACGGCCCCCACGGGAGCGAAGTACGGGCGCACGTTGCTGGGTCTGTTTGGAGATTCCACGGGCTATTCAGGCTCGGTGTGGTTTGACGATGTCACCCAGCGCGTGGCGTTCACCAGCGGCGTGGCAGGAATCCTGATCAATCCAGACTTTGAGGACGGGTTTGGCTACTGGACCAATATTCCAGGCTGGACCGTTCTCAGCGGGGTATCCAACGGTGCCAGCGTAACCGATCCGGTTTACGACGGCGGCCGGGCGCGTTGCGTCTGGGATGGTGGGGGGTCGGATCAGTTCCTATCCCAGGAATTCGGGCTGACGTCGGCCCAGTACCGGGTGGATGGGTATATCTACTCCAAGTGCACCGAACGGTTCGACAGTTCAAACGGAGTCGGCTATGGCGTGATCATACTCCAGTGGCTGGACGCCATGGGTACGGTCGTTGAGCAGACCGAATCGGGCCATTTCACCAACGACTCGCCTTGTGATACGTGGGTCTATTACTGCTTCACGAGCGTGCCGCCGGATGACGCGGTATCCGGACGCGTTCTGCTCGGCATCGTGACCCGGAACGAAGACGCCGGTGGAAGCCTCTACTTCGACAGCATCGGGCTTTCATCGATAGATGATGTGACGCCGCCCAGCATACCCGAGAATCTCGCGGCAACGGCTCGCAGTCCGCTCCGGGTCGACTTCTCCTGGGAGGCATCCACCGATTCCGGGGTGGGCGTTCGGGGCTACAAGGTTTTCTGCAACAGCAACCTGGTGGACGCCACTATGGAAACCACCTTCACCTGTAGCGTAACGCCGGGCACGAATTACTTCACCGTGGCGTCCATGGACGAACTGCGCAACACCTCTCTGGAATCGACGGGGGTGGTGGTGATTACAGCCGCCGACGTGGAAGTTCCCGCGCAACCTTCCAACGTGGTTGCCGAAGCGTTGGGCCCGGATCAAGTCCAAGTCACGTGGGACATTCCATCTGATGACTGGGGCGTGGCGCGCTACCAGGTTTTGAAGGACGGGATTCGGATTGGGACTACGGCAACCAACCGGTACGTGGCGGGTGGCCTTTCGCCTGATACGGAATTCGTCTTCCGTATCGGGGCGTTCGACGATTCGGACAATTCATCCGCGCTCTCGACTAATGCCACGGCCCGCACGCCGGCCGGAAGCATTGCCGAGCAGGGATCGTTCGCCGACCCGATCCCTGATGGGTTTGTCCGTCCCCCGACGAGTGTGTACGCGACGGCCAACGCGCAGCTTCCCATCCCCACGGCGGACTGGTGGACATCGATTGCGCGCGTGCGATGCAGCGGCTTGGTCGCGGCGCGGCCGCTCCTTTACTACGCCAAGGGGTGGGCCTTGGAAGTCGGCTACCCGTATTGCTCGAGCCCCGTGACGACGTCTGTGATTCGAGGCTCCTTCATTCGGGACATGAGCATCATGGCGACAGGCGGGACCTTTTCCGTGAAGCCAAACGGCGAGTCGCGCGTGGATGGCTGGGGCGACTTCTCGGTTCGCACACGGATTGGCGATCCGGACAGTTACATCATGGCCACGTTGGTGCATGGATCTCCGTACACCTACCTGACTTTCAGCAACTGCTCGCCCCGTATCGATTTTCCCGTGTCCGGCTATGCGCCGCGCTACACCAATTCGGCCTTCTCCTGCCTGGTGCTCCATGTGCAGCGCAACAATCTGCTGACCAACGGAGCTCTTTCTGGAACAGGCACAGCGCCCAACGGGTGGCAGAACTGGTTTGACACCAGTCATGATCCGGACAGCAGCGTATACCGATCTGCGGGCAATTCCTGGGTCTTTTGGAATGACGGCGGCATCTATCAAGGAGTGGCTTCCGGCTTCGGCGGGGGTGGTCCGCTTGTATTTGGCGGCTACCTCCGCCATCCATCCAGCGACCCCATGCGCGGAGGGACCAAGTACGGAATCATCCAGCTTGAGTTCTACAATGGCGGCACGCTGATCTCCACCTACTCGGCCTCGCCGACGGTGAGTTCAAACAGTCCCAAGGACACGTGGAT
The DNA here is from genome assembly GCA_036821485.1 of Verrucomicrobiota bacterium. Classification (GTDB taxonomy): domain Bacteria; phylum Verrucomicrobiota; class Kiritimatiellia; order CAIQIC01; family JAGNIJ01; genus DAISJM01. The sequence goes on from DAISJM010000010.1 coordinate 56,041, forward strand.
ATTCTCCCAGGGCACGGCCGTTGTGCCAAGCAACGCCACCCAGGCGCGACTGGTCATTCGTTGTAACGATTTCACTAGCGGAGACGGCCGGTTTCAGGCGGATGATGTGTTCATGGCCCGGTCAGTCGAGCCCGTTTATGACAACGACTATGCCCTGTTTGGGCCTGCCGGCACGGCATGGAATACGGCCAATCCCACGTCGATCCTGATCACCCTTCCGGCCGGCCAGAACTACATGTCTGTGGCCGCGCTTTCGTCGCGTGGCGCCAGCTTCAGCACCAACGAGTTGGAGGTGCTGAAGGCGCACGCCTTTGCCTTTGTTACGAACACGGTCGTCTCCCTGGAATACGCGCGCACGTCCGGCTTGGTGAAGGCCACATTCACCTCCCAGGTACAGAGCATGCAATACGGCCAGACGGGGACGCTGATGGGGCTGCTTCCGCATCACTGGAAGTATTCATCGGCGGACCTTGTTCCGGGAATGATCTACGACAGCATTCTTGGCGATCTCCGGATATCCGATGCCAACAGTTTCCAGACGGCCACTCCCTTCTACGGCATTGTCCCTCAACTGCCGCAGCCGGACGATGTCGGCTGGAACGTCGGCGCGTTTGAATCGCTGGCGCGGCAGGTGCCCGGTCCCGACCCGACCAAGACCGACACCTATTACCAGTTCAAGGATTTGTACCGGATCGCGCGTATGGTTCCGCCGTTGGATTCCGCCAGGCTGCCGGCGTTGCGCGATCAGTATCTTGACTGGATGAGAATCTCGGTCACCAACTTGCTGACGTATACGGAGGGCGAGCCCAACAACTTCTTTGCCTACGACACCAACTGGTGCTCGCTGGTGGGCTATGACGAAGCCTTCAGCACGGTGCAGTATCTGAACGACCACCACTTCCAGTACGGCATGCTCGCCTATTGTGCGGGGGTGCTGGGGCTCTACGACAGAAGTTTCGTGATGGCTTACAGCAACATGGTGGAGATGGTGATTCGGGACTACAACAACCCGTCGCGCGGGGCAGGTGGTGCGCACCCCCTGCCGTGGCTGCGGCATTTCGATCCGTGGGAAGGTCATAGCTGGGCGAGTGGTGTGGGCGGAGAGCTTTCTTCCGGCGCCCCCGACGAACTGATGTATCCCGGCGAGACCAACATGGCGAACTACTACGGTCCGGATGAGGAATCATCGTCCGAGGCCATGAACTCGTGGGCGGGGATGTTCCCGTGGGGTCTGGCGGCCAACAACGACGAGTTCATCGACATGGGGGCAGTGGGCTACAGCTTGGAGGCCTTGGCGCTCCGGGAGTATTGGTATGATGTAGACGGCAGCAATCACGACACCAACTTCGACCGGACCATGGCGTGCCGTCTGTTCGGCGGCAAGTTGGATCCCGATACGTGGTTCGGCACAAACATGGATTTGGCTTGGGGCATCCATTACATTCTGACCGGCCCTCACATGACGTATCAGGGCTATTTCGAGGACTACCGGATTACGGACTATACCTTCTTCAAGAACAGCTGGGGTGTGACAAACATCCACCGCTACTGGAAATACATCCACGGGATGTATCGCGGCTTCTTTGAGCCGGAGACGGTGCTGGCCGAGTACGATCCGTTGGATAATGCCTCTGATGCAGAGGACAATTCGCGGGCCAACTACTACAACTGGATGCACACGATGAACAGCTTGGGGCGCGTCTGTACCATCCTGTATTCAGATTTGCCCGCGTTGGTGGTCTTCGGAGAAGGCACCTCGTTCACGTATGCAGCCTACAACTACTTCGATCACTCGATCACTGTTGCCGTGCGACGCGTAGACGACAGCACCCTCCATGGTTGGTTCACGATCCCCAACCGCGGATTGCAGAGCTTCCGCTCTTCGGATGACAGCGATCAGGACGGGTTGAACACGAGCCAGGAGTTCTTGTCCGGAACCGATCCGTTCAATCCCGACACGGATGACGACGGCATGCCCGATGGATGGGAGTGGGGGTGGTTCGGCTGCATGACCAACACGGGTGATGGCGACTTCAACCAGGACGGGGTCGTGAACGTGGATCACTATGTGGGCGGCACGGATCCGACCGACCCGGACTCGGACCATGACGGCATGTCAAACGTGGACGAGATGCGTGCGGGGACGTCTGCAACCAACGCGAATTCTTTCCTGGGTTTCTCGGCGGCTGTGTGGCCGAGCAACTCGGCGGGTCCCATTGTCCAGTGGTATAGCGTGACTGGAAAATCCTACCGGGTGGACCGCTCATCGAATCTGATGGGCGGCTCCTGGTCGCTGCTGCTCGGTGGCATTACCGGTATGCCGCCCATGAACGTCTATACCGACCAGGCTGCGCCGGAGACGGGTATGTGGCTCTATCGGATCGGCCTGGAATAGGCCCTGTCCGCGAATCGGCATCGTCTCAAGGGTCCGTCGTCAGAGTTCGGAGGCACACAGTGAATGCAGTTATCGCGGGGAAGCGATGGGTACGTTCAAAAGGATTTCGTTCAGCCATGGTGTCTTGCCTGCTCCTTGCGGTGGGGCTGAAGGGTCATGCAGAATCCATAAACATCGACTTCAATACAAATCGCGCGGACGCCGTCCATGCTGTTGCCAATGGGGTCTACAGCCGGGGAGGAACCGTGTGGAATTCTGTGGTCAGCACCAACCCTAAACTGCCCCGGTTGGTTACTGAGTATGGACGCACCACCACGGTGGGCTTTGCCACGTCCGTGGCCGCGGTTCCGGGATTCAGGTCGGGATTTACAAACACACTGCAGGACACCGGCATCACGAAGGTTTCGGGCAGGGGAGGTGTCGATTACTATTTTGCCGTCACGAATCTGCAGGCCTCGCTGCAGTGGGATCTTGCCGTCTATCTCGCGAACACAGGATTGGGCATTACGGTCCAAGGCTGGAATTCAAAGACGAACCTGATTGTGCCGACCGGACAACTGCCTGGGGACGAAGGGGCTGATTACCTTCTGTTCACGAACTTGGATGTCTCGGTTTACCCGGGTGGTCCTGGCCAATTGGTGGTCTACCCGATATGGGGGGCGAGCAACGCGCTTGTGGCTGGCGTCCAGGTGCGCCCGTCGCCCGTTCAGGTGCCTGCGGCCGCAACCCGTTACGTGGCCCCCGGCGGCGGACATACCTATCCCTACGACAGCTGGGCCAATGCCGCAACGTCACTTCAAGCCGCCATCGCGGAACCGCTGAACCTTCACGAGGTCATTCTGGTCTCAAACGGTGTCTATTCCGGGGAGGGCTCGAACGGCGCCGTCTGTTATGTCGGCAGTGATTATCCGGACGTGACCTATACGTTGCGATCCGTCAACGGCCCTGAATATACGATCGTTGATGGTTCGGGCAGTCGTCGCTGCCTCTATGTGGGGAGCAATTCACTCGTTGAGGGGTTCACTCTCCGCAATGGGTTCATTGGCGGCTATGGATATACAATAGGGGGTGCTGCGGGTGCCGGCGCATACATCGAGGCTGGCGAGTTGTCTCGCTGCATTGTGGTCAGCAATTCAGCCGTCGGGTCTTGGGCAATGATATACATGGAGCCGGGCGGGGATGCTTCTGGTGGCGGCGTGTATGTCGTGCAGGGAGCTGTTCGAAATTGCGTCGTTGCACACAACCACTGCACTGGCGGTGATGGCTACCCGGGCGGGATGTCGCCTATGCCGCCCTATGACTTCTACCCTCCAACTCCGGGCGGTTCCGCGTATGGCGGTGGCATCTATCTTATATCAGGCAGCGCCCAGAATTGCTCGGTTGCCCTGAACACTGTAACGCCCGGGTTTGGGAGCATGATCTCCGGCACGGCGGCTGGCTCCGGCCTGTATGGAGGCTCGATCGTGAGCACCATCATCCACGGCAATACGCCTTCCTCGAACCAAATCTCCGGAGCCACAGCCACGTACTCCTGCTGTCCGCTGCTGACCAACGGCACAGGCAACATCACCAATAACCCGTCCTTCCGACCGGACACTGACTATCTACTGGCCGCGGATTCGCCCTGTCGCGATCTGGGAGAGAACGATTTCTGGACAGAGTTCGGCACGGACGTCCATGCTGTACCGCGTCAGTTGGGGGGGCGCGTCGACATGGGGGCTGCAGAGTTCTGGGAAATGTCCGCATCACCGCGGAATACCGGGGGTATTTTCGAATTGCGCTGGCATGTCATTACCGGCAGGACGTACGCAGTACAGAGCACCACCAACCTGCTTTCGGACACATGGCTCGACGCCGTGCCCAGCACAAATGCAGCCGGAAGCATGATCGTTCTCCCCGAGCCCCTGTCCCAAGGAAGAAAGACTTACAGGCTCCTGATGCAGACGGGAGAGTGAGCTGCTGCACGTGGAGGAAGTGAAAGCCAGCGCGGCGTGAAGAGTCCGGGGCTCACAGCCCTGTATTTTCACCTGTTTTCCGCCGAACTGGCGGGCCTTCATGTTTGACAGCCCTGTGCCCCATCCCTATATTGACCCGGCAGATTTGGGGGGCGCGAAGCGCCCCGCCAACTTCGCTCCTGTGTTATTTGACGATACTTTTTGTGGGCGTATAGCTCCCGCCGTCGTCCCGACCTTCTGCAAGGTCGGTACTATGGCGGGGCAAGCAGTTGGCAACGCCAACTTCGCTCGTTTGTTGTTTGAAGATACTTATTGTGGGCGTATAGCTCAGTTGGCTAGAGCACTTCCTTGACATGGAAGGGGTCACAGGTTCAAGTCCTGTTACGCCCACCATCCCGAGGCGCGAAGCGCGCTCGGGATGCCACGGCGGAGTTGCGCGAGCGTGAGCGGGCGAAGGCGGACGGGGCGAAGGGATTGAGATTGGACTCGATGAGGAGAATGACAGCAGTTGCTGTATCTGGATGAAACACGAGCATAGCGAACTGGACCGGATGCGCCACAGTGCGGCGCATGTCATGGCTGCCGCCGTTTGTCGCCTCTTTCCCGATGCCCAACTCGACATCGGGCCTTCCACGGATGACGGTTTCTACTACGACTTCGATCTGACCCATCGTCTCTCGCCCGAGGACTTTCCCCGGATCGAAGAGGAGATGCGCAAGATCATCGCCGAGGATCATCCCTTCGAGCGCATGGTTGTTTCGCGCGCCGAAGCGGAGAAGCTGATCGGCGGTATGAATCAGCGGTACAAGGTCGAACGCCTTGCGGAAATTCCCGAGGGCGAGGAAATCTCCTTCTTCAAGAGCGGCGAGTTCAAGGATCTCTGCCGCGGTCCTCATGTGGCGCGCACCGGCGAGATCAAGGCGATCAAGCTGCTCTCCGTGGCCGGCTCCTATTTTCACGGGCTGGAAACGAACCCGATGTTGCAGCGGTTGTACGGCACCGCATTCGAGTCGCAGGAATTGCTCGACGCGCACATCAAGCAGCTCGAGGAGGCCAAGCTTCGCGATCACCGCAAGCTCGGCCGCGAGCTGGACCTCTTCAGCACGTCGGACCTGGTGGGTCCCGGCCTGATCCTTTGGCATCCGAAGGGCGCGCGTATCCGCCTGATCATCGAGGACTTCTGGCGGAAGCGGCATCTGGACAACGGCTACCAGCTCATCGGCACGCCGCATATCGGACGCAGCACGCTTTGGGAGACGTCGGGCCATCTCGGGTTCTACAAGGAAAGCATGTACGCCCCGATGGAGATCGACGAAAACGAGTATTTCATCAAGCCGATGAACTGCCCGTTCCACATCCAGATTTACAAGTCGCAGATGCGGTCCTACCGCGACCTGCCCCTGCGCTGGGCCGAACTCGGCACGGTGTATCGCTACGAGAAGGCCGGCGTGCTCGCCGGGCTCTTCCGCGTGCGCGGGTTCACGCAGGACGATGCGCACATCATCTGCACGCCGGAACAGATCGAGAGCGAGATCAAGGAAGTGATGCGGTTCTCCATCGCGATGCTTCGCAGCTTCGGGCTGACGAATCTGTCGGCTTATCTCTCGACCCGGCCGGAGAAGGCCGTCGGCAACGAGGCAGACTGGCAGCAGGCGACGGCATCCCTTGAGGCGGCGCTGAAGGCCGAAGGGCTTCCCTATGAGGTCGATCCCGGTGGTGGCGCGTTCTATGGGCCAAAGATCGACATGCGCGCGATCGATGCGATCGGCCGCGAGTGGCAGCTCAGCACGTTCCAGTTCGATTTCAACCTGCCCGAGCGATTCGACATGACGTATATCGGCGCAGATGGCAAGGAGCACCGGCCGTACATGGTGCACCGCGCGCTGCTGGGCAGCATTGAGCGCTTCTTTGGCATTCTGATCGAGCACTACGCGGGGGCTTTCCCGCTCTGGCTTGCGCCGGAGCAGGTTCGCGTTCTGCCGCTCACCGACAAGCAGGCGGATTATGCCAACCAGGTGGAGGCCTCGCTGCGCGCTGCGGATTTCCGTGTCGCCATCGACGCCCGCTCCGAGAAGGTTGGCGCCAGGATCCGCGATGCCCAGATGCAAAAGATTCCGTACATGCTGATCCTCGGGCCCCGCGAGGCCGAGGCCGGTGTGGTATCGGTCCGCAGCCGCTCTGCCGGCGACCAGGGCGGGATGAAACTCGAGGCCCTCATCGAAAAGTTGAAGGCCGAGGTGGCGTCCCGAGGTCTGGGCGGAGGAGAGGGAAAGTAAGAGAGGTCAGGGCAGAGAGACCTCACAACCGCAGGGGGTAAACATTCAGACATTCATCAGAGTAAATCACAGGATCCGCGTCCCTCAGGTTCGCCTGATCGGTCCGGACGGCAACCAGGTTGGCATCGTGTCGACCCGGGAAGCGCTGGCCATGGCCGAAAGCAACGGCATGGATCTTGTGGAAATTGTCCCGAACGCTCAGCCGCCGGTGTGCCGCATTACGGATTACGGCAAGTTCAAGTACGACCAGGAAAAGAAGGAAAAGGCTTCCCGTAAGCACCAGACGGCGACCCGGGTCAAAGAGATCCAGTTCCATCCGAACGTAGGCGATCACGACTACCAGACCAAGGTCCGCCATCTGCGCGATTTCCTTGAAGAAGGGCACCGCGTCAAAGTGGGCCTGTTCTTCCGAGGTCGCGAGAATGCGCATCATGAGTTGGGGTTTGATGTGCTGAACCGCGTGCTCAAGGACTGCCAGGATATCGGAATCGCCGAGCAGGCGCCGAAGTTCCTCGGCCGTAATCTGTTCATGCTGGTCAGCCCGAAGCCGAGCCTGAAGGTGCGCCCGCAGGCGTCTACGCCCGCACCCCAGTCCTAAGGCCTGAAACGAGTCCGAAGGGGTTGTCGAAGGGTTGTTTTTCACGCGGCCCGCCGGGTGTCGAGTTTTTCGCCACCGGAAAAGACTGGACGGCACGGCCGTTCTGGCGTACAAAACGCCGGTTCTTTCAGCGGGGTAGGTACCGCCGGGGTTCCGTACTATTCAGGAACGGCCCCGCCACGAGGAACGGAGTCAGGGAGTCATGACGAAGAAGATCAAGCACAAGACGAAGCAAGCGGTAGCAAAACGATTCAAGCGTACGGCGACGGGCAAGATCAAGCGGTCCCACACCAGTCGCGGGCATCTGCTGGGCGGCAAGAGCCGCAAGCGCAAACGCCATCTTCGCAAGAGCGTCATGCTGTCGAGTGCGAACATCAGCCACATTTCGTCCTCATTGCCCCAGTAACTGATTTTCGAGGAGGATTGCCATGCCAAGATCAACTAATGCGCCGGCGTCACGCCGGAGACGAAAAGGTCGTTTGGAACTCGCGAGCGGGTTTCGCGGCAAACGCAGCAAGCTGTTCCGCCAAGCCACCGAGGCGGTCGACCGCGCGATGGTGCTGAGCACCAAGCATCGCCGGATGCGCAAGGGCGAATTCCGCGGCCTCTGGGTCCAGCGCCTTTCCGCCGCGTGCCAGTTGAACGGGCTGAATTACAGCAAGTTCATCGCGGGCCTCAAGAAGGCGGGGATCGAACTCAACCGCAAGATGCTTTCCGAGATCGCCATTCACGATCCGCAGGGCTTCACGGATATCGTCGCCCTCGCGAAAGCGAAATAGCTGATCGGCCAGATTAAGGACCGGCGGCGGGGAGAAATCCCCGCCGCCGTTTTCTTTTTGTGCTTCGCGTCGAAACAATAATCATGGGCTGACCCGCATGGATAGCTGTCCGTCGTGGGTTGTGGGTGTGCGTCTCTATACGCCTAATTTGAGTGCGGTTATCGTGATCGTCCAAACCCAAGGAGGGTCTTTTCCATGGGGATCGCGATCGCTGCGCTTGCGTTGTCGGTTTGCGTGACGGTGTCCTACGCGTTTGATCCAAATCCAAATGCGGAGGTTTGGGATACCGTGGTGATGTCGGACGGCAAGATCATCATCTCGGGCAATTTCACGAATGTGGGGGGACAGGGCATCTTCAGAATTGCGCGTCTGCAGCCTAACGGGCGTCTGGACACGGGCTTCGATCTCCAGGCCGACGGGTACTTTACGGCGTCGCTCAAGCAGGGGGATGGGAAGGTCTTTCTCGGTGGAACCTTCGACTCGCTTTCCGGAACCCCCCGGGTTCGCTTCGCCCGGCTGAATGCTGACGGGACGGTGGACAACGTTTTCACAAACGGAGTCGAGGGTGCGGGGCGCGAGGTCTACGCGCTGGCATCACAGTCGGATGGCAAGGTGCTCGTCGGTGGAAAATTCACTCTTCAGGGTGGGCTGCCCCGCAGGAACATCGGGCGTTTCAATGCCGATGGCAGCGTGGATGTCACGTTTGCCACCAACGGAGCGGACCGGGACGTTTATGCGATAGCGCAGCAGAACGACGGCAAGATTCTCGTCGGCGGATTCTTCACCAACTTGAGCCAGAACGCGTGCGCGTACTTCGGTCGTCTGGACACGAACGGTGTCTGGGACCCCACGTTCACTCACAGCGCCAATTCCTCGGTGGAATCGATGCTGAGGCTGGCCAGCGGCAAGATCATGGTGGGCGGTTGGTTCCAGACCATTGCCGGCCAGGCGGGACATGACGGACTTGCGCGCCTGAATGCCGACGGGTCGCTGGACGCCACCTATACCAACAAGGCGCCGGGCTGTGTGATGGATATGGTTCAGCAGCCGGATGGAAAACTCATCATCGCGGGTTCGTTCAGCAGCGTCAACGGCCAGTTCCGGAGCTACATCGCACGGTTCAACACGAACGACACGCTGGATACCACCTTCACAAATGGCGCTGACAACTGGATCAAATCCGTCGCGCTTCAGAACAACGGCCGCATCATCGTTTCGGGGTGGTTCACGAATCTCTGCGGGCAACCGCGCAACTACGTTGGGCGCATGATGCCGGACGGAACGCTGGATGACAGTTTTGTGATCACGCCCAATGATTACAACGCCGATGGACAGTCCGACCCGGCGGTGTTTCACACAGCGGCCGGCAAATGGTACGTGCGGACGATCGCGGGGACACATCTGGCGATGGGTACGAACTGGGGCTTCAACGGGTGCACGACCGTTCCCGGCGACTACAATGCGGACAGCGTTGCGGACTTCGCCGTGTTTCATGGAGCGGCTGGCAACTGGTACATCCGGACACTGGCGGGAGCTCAACTTGCGATGGGCACCAACTGGGGCTTTGCCGGCACGACGGCGGTTGCGGGCGACTACGACGGTGACGGACAGAGCGACTTGGCAGTCTATCACGCGTCGTCGGGCAACTGGTACATTCGCGCGTGGCAGGGTCGGATTCTAGCCATGGGTACCAACTGGGGCTTTGCCGGCACGACGGCGGTCGCAGGCGATTACGACGGCGATGGAAAGGGCGACTTGGCGGTTTATCACGCAGCATCGGGCAACTGGTACATTCGTGCGTGGCAGGGGCAGATTCTCGCAATGGGTACGAACTGGGGTTTCCCTGGAACAATCGCAGTGCCCGGCGACTACAACGGCGACGGGACGTCTGACTTGGCGGTCTTCGACACGGGGACCGGCAGATGGTTCATTCGCACACTGTCCGGAACGCAGATCGCGATCAATGTCTACTGGGGCTTCCCCGGCGTCATCCCGATGTCGGGCGATTACGACAGTGACGGCATCTCCGATCTTGCCGTCTACAATCCCAGCACGGGCGATTGGTGGATTCGAAAGGTCACGGGCGCCGTGATCGCCAATCAGGTCAATTGGGGCTTCAACGGCGCAACGCCGGTCAAGCCCTGAGCCGTCCAGCGAGGAGAAAAAGCGTCCCGAGGCGTGCGGTTTCGGTTTGCAGGCGCGGTCTGTATGCCGGAGTATCCACGCCATGGCCTCCCTCGGCATACGCGCGCTGAATAAGGTGCTTAACGAACTTCGCACTTCGTACTACACGCGTTATCGGGGCCTCGGATCGTCGGATTCCGGACTGCATGCAATCGGCGCGGGGGCGCAGGGGCAGGAGTGCATGCCGCCGCCGCGAAAGGTTTCCGCCACCGCCACGCGGAATTTCGTTGTTTTCACCATCATCGGGTTCGCGATCCTGATCTTCATCTTGATCTGTGCCGTGCTGGATATTCCTGTGAGGGGATCGCGATGAGCGGAACTCCATGAGCAAACGCCGTCATGCCTTTTCTCCCAAGTACCGGCCGCGCGGGCTGAATATCCTCTACGAAGATGGGGACATACTGGTGATCGACAAGGAAGAGGGGCTGCTCACCATGAGCCCCCGGCGCGACGAGTCGCGGACCGCCGAGCGTTACCTGACCCACTATCTTCGGAAGGGCGCATCCCGTTCGAGGTTGCGCGTTTTCGTTGTTCATCGTTTGGACCGGGAAACCTCCGGGGTGCTGGTCTTTGCCAAATCGGCACTCGCACAACGGCGGCTGAAGGACGACTGGAAGAACACGGAGAAATTCTATCTGGCCGCGGTACACGGTCATCCGTCGCCGAAGTCCGGGGTCATCACCAGTTATCTTGCCGAGGATGATGACCAGTTCGTCCGCTCGGTCCCCGAGTCGGCGAAGGGGCGGTTTGCCAAGACGGCGTATTCCGTGATCAGGGAGACCCCGGCGCTGAGCATCCTGAAGGTCCAGTTGCTGACGGGCCGCAAGAACCAGATTCGTGTTCACTTTGCCGAGAAGGGGCATCCCGTGGTGGGGGATTCCAAGTATGGGCAGAGAGGACGCCCCGGCGCGCGGATGGCTTTGCATGCCATGTCCATCGCTTTTTGTCACCCGCGCAGCGGCCTGAGGATGCGTTTTGAGACGCCCATTCCCGATCTGTTCAGGAGGCTCGGCGGCGGGGCGATTGACAAGGATTGGGCGGGCTCAACGCTCAACGCCCCGTCGGCGTATCCCTACAGGTCTACGGACTAAACAGGCAGCATGAATACCGGTAACTGTCCATACCGGATTCTCTGTGCGCAACTCGGAAGGAGGTGCCGGGAGAACTGAAGCTGTTGTTCGGCTGAGGACGTTGAAGAAGCAGAACACTCAATGCTCAAGGAGGAGCGCGATCATGATCAAAAGAATAGCCATTGTGGTGGTGCTGTGTCTCGGCATGGCGGCTACGGCGCAGGCTGGGAATCGGGTCGGTGCGTTCGGTTCCTATGTCGACCAGGAGAATGGTTCGGCGTATGGCGGCGGCGTGAAATATGAATGGATGGCAGACCAGAACTTCGGCGCTGAAGCACGCGTCAGCTATCTGACGGGAGAAGAAACGGACGGCAACGTCATCCCCTTGGAACTGGGCCTGGTGGGTCAAATCCCGGTCGAGAAGGTGTTCCTGTATGCGGGCATCGGCGGCGGCTATTACATCTACCAGGACGTGGCGCCTGCCATTGGTGGGTGGGATGTGGAAGAACCGGATCCTGTTCTTGGGTTCTATCTCCTTGGCGGAATCCGTTATGACCTGAACGAATCGCTCACGCTATTTGCAGAAGTGAAGTACACGAAAGCCGAGTTCGACATGGAGCAGTCGCGGACCACGACCATTCCCGGCGTGCTTGTGAGAGTCGAATCGATAGACGTCAGCGGCGGTCTTGACGGCGCCGGCGGAAACCTTGGTTTGCTCTGGCGGTTCTAGACAGCAGGTCCGATGTGCTCGGGACCATCCTCCGAGCGGGAGGATGGTCCGGGGCGCGACCGATCAAATCCAACCGACGAGTTTGTAGTAGACCAACGCCACGAGTTCGCGCGCCGAGCGGGCTTCGTAGTTGAGGTTGTTCCAGATGTGGTAGCGCAGCGTCGGCATCCTGCCGACATTTGGCATCGGTATGCGGCGTGCCTGTAGCGAGGCCTGATCAAACAACAAGTCCGACTCCACCGATTCCTCGCTGGCGGCCAGGCTGGCGATGTGTTGGAACCCCGCCTTCCTGAAACTCAGCAGGCTGCGAAGCACGTGCTCGGGAGAGGTGACGAGCAGGACCCTCTGACGAGCCGGATCAACACCCTCCAGCGTGGCGAGTTTCATGGCCTGTTCCCGCGTGTTGCGACCATGTGCTTCCACGCGCAGGCGCTCGCGTCCGACGCCGCGCAGCACCATCTCTGCTTCCATGCGACCTGTCGCGCAATCCTCGATATCGCCCTTGGCGGGCAGCGCCACGACAACAATCGCGTTGGTGAATTTGTGTGCCGCTGCCGCGCCGCAGTAGGTGCGCATCAGGCCTGATGCGCTGGGGATGCCGCCACCGCCCAGCACGACGATCACCTCCGGCTCCAGCTGAACATTCTCCGGGTCCGTCGAAAGCCAGTGATAGACGCGCCATGGGTAGGGGGTAAAACACAGCAGGGCGAGCGCGATCGCGGTTGCTCCGGCGAGCATCAACAGCGCCCGTGTCCCGCGAACTAGCCATGTCCATGTGCGCTTCATCGTTGCTGCTGGTCTCTGGTGGTCATGGAGTGATTGTGGCAGCCTTCAAATCGGGAGACCGATCCTCGGGTATTCTGTAGGTTTGCAGGATGGAGGCCTGCTGCGCAGCGACGCGTGACGGATCGAGCGCGATCTGCTGGCCCTGCTTATTGGTGAGCTGGATAAAGGGTTGGTCTGCGTTCTTCTCGATCAACTTAACAAACTGTTTCAGGCTGAGGACCTTCTCGCCATTTACAGCGTCGACGACCCAGTTGCTGAAGTCCTGGTAACCCTGGTTGGGTTCGGCAGCAAGAACGCGCAGGAGCAGGACGACCTCATCCCGTTCATCGGTCAGGAAATTGAATCCGAGCATGGCGACCAGTTCCTCGGGCGCGGCGTCGTACCAGTTTCCTCCCCACGAGCGCAGCAGGTTCTTGGTCAGCGGGCAGAACACGAGTCCGCCGTAGACGAAGTAGGAGGGCATGACATCATATTGCTCGTTGGGGATGAGCCAGTCCTTCTCCATCGGGCGGCTCAGCGTGACGGTCACCGCTTCCTTCTTACCGTCGCGCCAAATGTCGAGTGAGAGAGGATCGCCGACCTGGTGGGCCTGGATGTAATACGAAACGCTGGTGCGTTCGCGGTCCCGGAAGGCCACGGTGCCGTCGTCGGCCAGCGCATGTCCCTCGACGGCGAGGAGCACATCGCCCTCCTTCAACGTGCCGGCGGCGGGTGAATCGCGCAGTACCTTGAAGATGAGCATGCCGGTCTGATCCGGTTCCATCGCGTATTTGCTCTTGAGGTCCTTGTTTTCCATGCCCTGCATGACGACGCCCAGGCTGGGGAACCCGTCGTAATGTCCGTCCTCGATGTCCTTGAGGAAGTGCTCGATGACGGGCACGGGGATGATGTAGCCGATGTTGTCGGCCTGGCTGATACCCTGCATGGCGACGCCGACGACGCGGTTGCTGACGAGCGCGGGCCCGCCACTGTTGCCGGGGTTGATTGCGGCGTCGATCTGGCAGGCGAGGAAATTGCACGAGCTGTGCGCATAGGTCTGGTGCTCGATGCGCGAGATCACGCCCTTGGTGATGCTCATGGTATCGCCGCCGAGGGGGAATCCGAACACGGTCACTTCCTGCTGCACGCGCGGCAGTTCGCCGAGATCGAGCGTGGGCACATCGTCGAAGAACCCGGGCTCGTCGACGGTGAGGAGGGCGAGGTCGGCGGCGTGGGAGACGCTCAGGACGCGCGCGCGGTAGCGGCGCGCATCGCCGTAGCGCCGTACCTGGAGGAAGGCCTGATCGCTGACCACATGCGCATTGGTGAGGATGCGTTTGCCCTTGATGACGCACCCGGACGCGGTGGTGGGGAACGTGCCGCGCATGCTCCACGGTGCCTGGTAGTCGGGCATGCTGTGGTAGGTATAGATCTTCACAATCGCGCCGCTGATATCCGGCGGCGGCATTTCGCTGAAGACCGGCAGGATGGCAAGGGCGAAGAGCAGGACGAGCGCGATGGTCCGATTCATAAGTTCTCCGTTGTGCTTCTGGCGTTAGACCACCGTTACCCCGAAACGCTCATAAACGCAACTCCGGTGCGACTGCCGGGGATCACCACTACTCCGTGCGAAAGGATTGGCGACCGAGGGCAGGTCGTGTAACGCCCTCCGTCGCGAGGGCGTTTCACAAGGGAATAAAGCGGGTTTGGAGAAGGCCTTGAGTGGAATCGGTCCCTCGGGTATATGTGTGAGGCGGGGAGGGTGCCATGAATCGTTTCATCAGGGTCTTGGGGTTGTTTCTTCTTCCTCTTCTGGCGGGACAAGCGATGGCCGGCTTGAATGAGGGCCTTGTCCTGCACTATTCGTTCGACGCGGCGCCCAACGGGGGCGTGATTGCGGACGAAAGTTCCTTCCACAACGATGGTCTCGTGGTAGGCGCGCCCGCGCTTGCTGCCGGTCGCATCGGCGGTGCCTGGGCGTTCAACGGCACGAGTGATTACATCTGGCGGTTGGGCAACGCATCGCTTGATGTCGGCGACCAATTCACCTGCAGCATCTGGTACAACGCCGCCTCCTACAACGTGCAGCGCCCCCTGATGGAGTGGTGCCTGACATCTGCCGGATATGGTCATGATTATGGTCTGCACTTGTGGTGCAATGTTCATGGCGGAGCGTGGTACGGGTCCGGCGCAAACCTGGTCACAACCTGGGCCGGCGATTCTCACATTATCTGCGTCACCGATCTATCGCTCAACGCCTGGCATCACATGGTGGTGACGTTTTCAAAGGCGACCGGTGATGCCCTGCTCTACATCGATGGATCCTTGGTCTCCTCCAACCACTTTGGTTCCATTCATCCCCTGACGGCAGCTGACTTCTACCTCGGCCGGCGCCCGTCCGTTTCCTCGGCCTACTGGCATGGATTGCTGGATGACGCACGCGTGTACAACCGGGTCCTCAGCGCCTCAGAAGTCAAGGAACTCTATGCCTTGCCCGCGAGTGCGGAAGACGGCTTGGTGCTGTACTACTCGTTCAACACCGATTTCAACGGATGGGTGGCCGACGAGAGCGGCAACTGTAACAACGGGGTTGCCCGCAGTGGGGCCACGCGTACGGCGGCGGGCGCGTGCGATGGCGGGTTTACCTTCGACGGCGTCGATGACGACATTCAAGTGGCCAACGCGCCCTCCCTGAATCCGACAAACGAGATCACGTTGGCGAGTTGGTTCAAATGCGACGGGCCGGGGACTTGGAATGGCATTATTCTGTTGAAGGGCACAGCTGCACGTGTGTCGGACGCGGGGGAGTACGCCCTTGTGTACTTTCCCAACAACAACCAAGGGGTGATGGGCAAGGTTGCCTTCGCGCTGCGCACGACCGACACCGGTTGGTGGCGCGAGTACTACAGCGACCGCCCGCTGGAAACCGGCGTGTGGCACCATGTCGTGGGCACCTACAAACCGGGCGAGTGGAACCTCTACGTGGACGGTGTCCTGGCGCGCCCCACAGTAACCGATTGGCGTGGAACCATCCGCCCACAGACAGGCGATCTCTACATCGGCGCTGAGCACAGTTTCCCGAACGACGAGTATTTCAAGGGCAACATTGACGAGGTGCGGATCTACAAGCGATGCCTGAGCGCTGCCGAAGTCAGCAACCTGTATGCCCGCTGCGGTCCGGGGTTGGGCGGCGCGAGTCCGGTTGAGCAGCCCTACATCACGCAGATAGGTTTTTCCTACGATCCGCAGGGCGATCAGGATGTGAACGTCTTCTACACGGATGAAACCTTCTATGTGAAGGTCAAGGACGTGTCGTTGGAATCCTCGCCGCAAGACCAGATACGCGTGCGCCTGCAGCAGCCGGGCGTCAAGAAGACGGTGTGGATCAAACTCGCCCGGGGTGCAGACGGTTGGTTTACCGGCTCGGCCTCCCTTGAATCGTTCCGGGTCGGGACGGTGCAGGTCAGGGTGTCCGGCAAGTTCGGCGGCGTAGCCAAGCTGATCAAGGACGCGGAGCTTACAATCCGCAGCCCGAGCGACCTCTAGTTCGAAAAGTCATCCGCCCGGACTTCAATTCCCGGCGTGACAAACGCGGGCGTGCGCCTTATTTTTCCAACCCTTGGAAAGTGGCGAGCCCTTTTTTCCAAGGGTTGGAAAAACAGCCCCCGATTTTTCCAATCCTTGGAAAATTCCAAGCCCGGTTTTCCAAAGGTTGGAAAAGTACGATTATGAATCTCGGTGAGCTCAAAGCTTTGAAGGAAACGGCGATGGCGGAAGCGGCCGGCGCGGCCGATGCTGCCGCTCTCGAGGCCGTCCGCATCAAGTACCTCGGCCGCAAGGGGCTGCTGCCCGAAATCATGCAGGGGCTCAAGAATGTCGACCCTTCCGAGCGGCGCGATTTCGGCCGCCTCGCCAACGAGCTTAAGAACGAGCTGCAGGACTTGCTCAACAACCGCAAGGCCGCACTCGATCAGTCCGGCGCCGAAGCGGGGAAGGGCTCGTTCGACGTCACACTGCCCGGCCGCTGGCGCGGGCTGGGTTCGCGGCATCCCGTCACACAAATCATCGAGCGGACGACGGCGATTTTCCGCACGCTCGGGTTCACCGTCGCCGACGGCCCGGACATTGAGACGGAGTATCACAATTTCGACGCGCTCAACACGCCGGCGGATCATCCGTCGCGCGATACGCAGGACACGTTCTATCTCAAGAATGGGATGCTGCTGCGGTCGCAGACCTCGCCGGTGCAGATCCGTGTGATGGAGAGGCAAAAGCCGCCGGTGCGGATCATCGCCCCAGGCCGGTGTTACCGGCGCGACGCGGTGGACGCGACGCATAGCGCGAACTTTCACCAGATCGAGGGGCTTTACGTCGACCGCAAGGTGTCGATGGCGGACCTGAAGGGTGATCTGACCTACTTCGCGAAGCAGCTCATGGGCCATGATGTGAAGGTACGGTTCCGTCCGCACTTCTTCCCATTCACCGAGCCCAGCATCGAATACGATTTCTCCTGCCACGTGTGCGGCGGCAAGGGCTGTCGCGTGTGCAAGCACAGCGGCTGGATTGAGATTTCGGGCGCCGGGATGGTGAATCCGAAGGTCTTCGAGATCGTGGGTTACGATCCGACGCAAGTTTCGGGGTACGCGTTCGGCATGGGCGTCGAACGTATCGCGATGATTCTGCTCGGCATCCCGGATATCCGGATGGTGTACGAGAATGATGTGAGATTTCTGGAACAGTTTTAGGGTTCACGGCTCGCGGTTCACGGTTGCAGGTCAAGACAACCGGGAACCCTGAACCCTGAACCGGGAATTCAAAATATGCGTCTACCGATCAGCTGGCTTAAGGAATACGTGGATTTCGACGACACCCCGAAAGGGCTGGCGGAGAAGTTGACGTTTTCCGGCAGCGAGGTCGAAGCGATCGAGACGATCGGCTCGACGTACGAAGGCGTCGTGGTCGGCGAGGTGCTCGCCGTGGACCGCCATCCGAACGCCGACAAGCTTACGCTCTGCCGGGTCAACACGGGCTCGGGCGAACTGACCGTGGTGTGCGGCGCGCCGAATGTGACGCCGGGCATCAAGGTGCCATTTGCACCCGCGGGCGTCACGTTGCCGAACGGTTTGAAGCTGAAGGCCGCGAAGATTCGCGGCGTCGAATCGCACGGCATGTTGTGCGCCGAGGACGAACTGGGGCTCTCCACCGATCACACAGGCCTGATGATTTTGGATGGCAAGTGGGCGCCGGGCACTCCGCTCTCGACGGTACTCGGTCCGCCGGAAACCGTGCTGGTCTTGGAGATTACGCCGAACCGTCCGGATTGCCTGAGCATGATCGGCATCGCGCGTGAGGTCGCGGCGATGTACGGCTCGAAGGTGAAGTGGCCGGACGTGAAGCTGGCGGAATCCGGGCGGCCGGTTACGGAGCTGACGCGGGTGGACGTGGAAGATGCCGATGGCTGTCCGCGATACACGGCTCGCGTAATGAACGGCGTGCGCATCGGACCCTCGCCGGACTGGATGCAGAAGCGGCTTCAGTGGGCGGGCGTCCGCGCGATCAACAACGTTGTCGACATCACCAACTACGTGATGCTCGAGTGCGGGCAGCCGCTGCACGCGTTCGACCAGACTCTTTTGAAGGAAGGCCGCATCGTGGTCCGCTGCGCGCGCGCAGGGGAGAAGATGGCGACCTTGGACAGCATCGATCGTCCACTCACAGCGACGACGTTGGTGATTGCCGACGCGGAGCGGCCGGTGGCGCTCGCGGGCATCATGGGTGGCGCGGGCAGCGAGATTCACGACTCGACGCAGACGGTGCTTCTGGAGAGCGCGTACTTCAAACCGCAGGGCATCCGGGCGACCTCGAAGCGACTCGGACTCTCGACGGAATCCTCGTACCGGTTTGAGCGCGCGATCGACATCAGCCTGGTCGAGTGGGCGAGTAAGCGGGCCGCGGCGCTGATGGCGGAATACGCCGGGGCAGCGGTCGCGCCGGGCGTGGTCGACGTTTTCCCGAATCCGCCGACCGCCAAGAAGGTGTCTTGCCGGTTCGATCGGATCAACGGGTTGCTTGGGCTTGACGCGAAGCCGGAACAAATCACGCAAGTATTTGCAGCGCTTGGACTTGCGATTGAATCCTCTGATGCACAGGGGTGCACGGTGAGTATTCCGGCTGGCCGCGTGGATTTGTCGCGCGAGGTGGATTTGGCGGAGGAATTTGTCCGCATTTACGGTTTGGACAAGATTCCGGCGCCGACGCCGCGGGCGGAGATCGTGTTGGGTGCGGATGACAGCCGGACCCGGGCGATCCAGGCGTGCCGTTCCAATCTCATGGCGCTCGGATTGCGCGAGACCATGAACTACAGCTTTGTGGCGGACCGGCTGGAAGATCTGTTCGATCCGGCGGGTGCGCCGGGCCGGGTGGTGTTGCCGAACCCGGTGAATCTCGAGCAGAGCATTTTGCGCGACACGTTGATTCCGCAGATGGTGGACACGCTGGGTCGGAATCTTGCGCATCAGCAGCGCGAGGCGGCGCTCTACGAGTTGGGTCGCGTCTTCTGCCAGCACGCAGATGGGAAGACGAGCGAGGAAGAGCGGTTGACCATCGGGCTGATGGGGCCGGTGGGTCGTGCCGGGTTGGACCGACGCCGTTCGACAGAGCGCGAGGAAGTGTTTCTTTGGATCAAGGGCATCTGGGAAAGCCTCGCGGCGATCCAGAATGTTGCGTCGTGGCAGTTGCAGGCGGCGGCGCGTCCCTACTTCGAGTCGGGCTACGGCGTTGAAGTGCTGGTTGACGGCGAGGTAATCGGCGTGCTGGGGCTGGTGAAGCCGGAGATTCGCCGTGAATGGCGGATGACGGAACCGGTCGCCGTGCTGGAAGTGCGTGTGGACCCGCTGCTGAAGAACGTTTTCAAAGCAAAAGTGTTCTCGCAAGTAGCCACGTATCCGGCGGTTACGCGCGATGTTGCGTTCATTTGCGCGCAAGCTGTCCGGCACGAAGATGTGCTCGGTGTGGTGAGAAAAGTTGCTCCAAAAGAGTTGGAGAAGGTCGATTTGTTTGATATATTCTCCGCCGAGGGGATAGGCGCTGGACGAAAGAGTATGGCCTACTCCTTTACGTATCGTTCTTTGACGCGGACTTTGACGGATGAGGAGGCCAATCGCTTCCACGAGGCCGTGAAGTCCGCATTGAAGGTTGAACTGGGTGTTGAGGTTCGGGAGGGCTGACGCTCTTCCGGAATCCTGAACGAGGCAGTGGAAATATTAAAGAACCCCATGAACTGTTCATGGTTTGAAAATCTGGTGCTGTTGATGTGCGGCATGTTTGGACTATTGGCCGCGGAGGGGATGGCTGCGTGTGCTGTTGAGGTTGCGCAGGTCACGCCGCAAAGATCCTTCCGGCCGGTTGAATCACGTGGAGTCATGAGTCTGCGGGGGGCTGGCCCCTTGCGAATTCCATGGCTCGCCGCATGGCAATAGGCGGATGTTGTTCTTTCCCATTTGGGGTTCGCAATTTCTCCGGGGGCTTGGTTCCCGGGGACGAAAAAATACCCTGCCTGGTTCGCGACAGGGCTGATATCTCTGACCCAACATGACACAAGTCAGGGAGCTCGGTGTCTGGGTGGCGGAAGCCACTTGGCAGAGCACCCACCTCGATAATACGAGGTTCAGAGATAGGTGCCCTAACGACTTATGGCGGGGTATTTTTTCGCCCCGCGGGCGAGGGCGTTCATGGATCTGTTCGATCAGACCGGAGAGAAGGCGGTAGATGAGGGGCGGCAGCCTTTGGCCGCCCGCATGCGCCCCAAGACGCTCGAGGATATCGTGGGTCAGGACCACATCCTCGGGCCGGGAAAGCTCCTTCGCCGGGCCATCGAAGCCGACCGCCTCGGAAGCATCATCCTTTACGGAACACCCGGCTGCGGCAAGACCACCCTGGCGGAAGTTATCGCGCGCGTGACGCGTCGCCGCTTTGAACGGACGAGCGGGGTGCTGGCCAACGTGGCGACCCTGCGCGGCATGCTCGAGGGGGCGCAGTATCGGCGCCGCAACGCGGGCGAAGAGACCATCCTTTTCATCGACGAGATTCATCGCTTCAACAAGGCGCAGCAGGACGTGCTGCTTCCCTATGTGGAGGATGGATCCATTACGCTTGTCGGCGCCACGACGCACAATCCCTTCTTCTTCATCAACACGCCGCTGACGTCACGTTCCCAGATATTCCAACTTGAACCGCTGGC